>CAVQUW010000013.1:0-183369 GCA_963716785.1 uncultured delta proteobacterium
GGGCAGCCGGTGATGATCGCCTCGGGGGGGCGCGATGAAACTCATCACAATCAGGGCAGTGAACACCCCTCCAGTGCCTGATCCGGCATGAAATCGTTTCTGATCCCTTTTAAGGAAGGAGAATGGCTTTGAACGATCTTTTCGATCAGGTGGAGCGCAAGCGGGAGGTTTATCTCGAGACCCTCTTCACCCTCCTGCGGCAGCCGAGTATCAGCGCCCAGAACGTGGGGGTCCGGGAGTGCGCCGGTCTTCTTGCCGGAATCGTGAAAGAGGCCGGCATGAACGCAAGGATCCTGGAGACCGAGGGCCAGCCGGTGGTCTTTGCGGAGCGGCCCCACTCGCCGGATGCCTTCACCGTCCTCTTCTATGGGCACTACGACGTGCAGCCGCCTGAACCCCTGGAGGACTGGCACTCCGAGCCCTTCCAGCCCGAGGTGCGGGACGGGAAGATTTTCGGCCGCGGGAGCGGCGACAACAAGGGACAGCTTCTGGCCCACGTCCTGGCGGTGAAGACGTGGCTCTCGACCCGAGGCGAGCTGCCGCTCAACGTCAAGATGGTCTTCGAAGGGGAGGAGGAATCCTCGAGCCCGAATCTGGAGGCGTTCGTCGCCCGGAATCGAGACCTGCTGAAAGCCGACCTGGTGTACTCATCCGACGGCGCCCTCCACGAGACCGGCGTGCCTCTGGTTGTCCTCGGGGTCCGGGGGATTCTGTACGTCGAGCTCACGGCCCGGGGGGCCAAATGGGACAACCACTCCGGCAACAAGGGGGGGGTCGTGCCCAACCCGGCCTGGAAGATCATCGATCTTCTGCACACCATGCGCGACCGTCACGGCCACGTGAAAATCGAGGGCTTCTACGACGGGGTCGTCCCCGCCGGCCCGGCGACGCTCGACCTCATCCGCAGGCTGCCGTTCGACAAGGAGAAGACAAGGGCGGCCATCGGCTACGACGGGTTCGACATGGATGCGGAGACTTATTACCGCCGGCTGATGCTGGAGCCGACCTTCAATATCGCCGGTTTTACCAGCGGCTACGGCGGTGAGGGATCAAAGACCATCATCCCCGCCCAGGCCGTCTTGAAGGTCGACTTCCGACTGGTGGGCGACCAGGACCCGGAGGATGTCTTCGAGAAGGTCTTGCGTCACGTTGAGAAGCACGCACCTGATGTTGAGGTCAGGTTCATGGGGGCCATGAAACCGTCGCGCACTCAGCCTGACTTGCCGTCGATCCAAAAGGTGATCGAGGCCGTGCGCCGGGCATACGGCGTGGAACCCATGGTTCAGCCGAGCCTTGGCGGAAGCCTGCCCGATTATGTCTGGACACGCACGCTCGGGGTCCCGTCGGTGCTCGTTCCCTACGCCAACGCCGACGAGAGCAATCACGCCCCGAACGAGAACCTGGATGTCGACAAATTCTATGCGGGGATCAAGTGCACCCTGAGTGTGCTCGATCGGCTGAGCCGGGTGGGGAATTAGGGTGGCTCAGGACTGCCCGGTGGGGTCGGAATACAGATGGCAGGCGACAAAGTGGTCGGCGGCCACCTCCCGCAGTTCCGGGTCGACCTGGTCGCAGGGCGTGAACCGACGCGGGCAGCGGGTGTGGAATTTGCAATGGGCGGGAGGGTTGATCGAGCTGGGGACATCGCCCTCGAGCGTGATGCGTTTGCGCTCGATGTGCGGATCGGGGACGGGGATCGAGGCCAGCAGCGCCCGCGTGTAGGGGTGCAGAGGCTCTTCGTTCAGGCCGTCGGCGGAGGCGATCTCGACGATCTTACCCAGGTACATGACCGCAATCCGGTCGGAGATGTGCCGCACGACGCTCAGGTTGTGAGCGATGATCACGTAGGAGAGGTTGAACTCGTTCTGCAGTTTCCTGAAAAGGTTGATCACCTGGGCCTGCACCGACACATCGAGCGCTGAAAACGGCTCGTCGCCGATGATGAGCTGAGGCTGGATGGCGAGCGCGCGGGCGACCCCGATCCGCTGCCGCTGGCCGCCCGAAAACTCGTGCGGGTAGCGGTCCACGTGCTCCGGCCGCAGCCCCACTTTATCGAGAAGGAAGAGGACCCGGTCCTTGCGCTCGGCGGGCGACCCGATGCGGTGAATGTCCAGCGGGGCGGCAATGATCTGCCCCACCTTCATCCGGGGGTTGAGCGATGCATAGGGGTCCTGGAACACGATCTGTGCCTTGCACCGGAACTTTTTCAGATCGGCGGGTTTGAGGGCCAGAATGTCCCGTCCTTCGAAAAGGACTTCGCCGGCCGTGGGCTCCACCAGCCTCAGGATGCCCCGGCCCGTGGTGGTCTTGCCGCAGCCGCTCTCACCCACGAGCCCGAGCGTCTCGCCCCCCCCGACATCGAAGCTCACCCCGTCCACCGCATGGACGTACCCCACCGTTTTCGAGAGCAGGCCCTCCCGAATCGGGAAATGCACCTTCAGGTCTCTCACTTCCAGCAGGGGTTCACCTGTCATGCGGCCTGCCCGTAGAGCCAGCACCTGACCTGGTGCTGCGGTTTGACTTCCAGCAGCGGCGGCACCTCCGCGCACCGTTCCATGCGCCGGTCGCACCGACCTGCAAAGTGGCACCCCGGGGGGAGATCGATCAGGCTCGGCACGTTGCCCGGGATCTCCCAAAGGGTGCGGGTCTTGGAGTGCTTTTCGTTGATCTGGGGGATCGAGCGCATCAACCCCTGCGTGTAGGGGTGCAGCGGCTCGTCAAAGAGCGCCGTGGTCGATGCGGATTCCACCACCTTGCCCAGGTACATCACCACCACGCGTTGGGTGCTCTCGGCGACCAGTCCGAGATCGTGGGTGATCAGCAGAACCGCCGTTTTGAGCTTCGCCTGGAGACTGCCCATGAGATCCATGATCTGGGCCTGGATGGTCACGTCCAGTGCGGTCGTGGGCTCATCGGCGATCAGGATTTTCGGGTTGCAGGCGAGCGCCATGGCGATCATGACGCGCTGGCGCATTCCACCGCTCAGCTGGTGGGGGTAGTCCAGTACCCGCCGCTCGGGGGAGGGGATGCCCACCAGTTTCAGCATCTCGATGCTCTTGTCCCGGACCTCGCTTCGGTCCATCTGCTGATGGAACTGGATCGCTTCGCTGATCTGGCTCCCGACCGTGAACACGGGGTTCAGCGAGGTCATGGGTTCCTGGAAGATCATGGAAATGTCGCGACCGCGGATCTGCCGCATTTCCGGACGCGGAAGGTCCAGGAGGTTCTGGCCCTCCAACCGGATTTCCCCTCCGACAATTCTGCCGGGCGGGTCATCGACC
Organism: uncultured delta proteobacterium; assembly: GCA_963716785.1. GTDB lineage: Bacteria > Desulfobacterota > Desulfobacteria > Desulfobacterales > SpSt-501 > SpSt-501. Next base: position 3,282 of record CAVQUW010000013.1, read on the forward strand.
AGGCGCATGATGGAGAGCGCGGTCACGCTTTTGCCGCAGCCGCTCTCCCCGACCAGCCCGAGCGTCTCCCCGTGCGCGAGGACGAAGCTCACGTCATCGACCGCCTTGGCGATGCCCTCGGAGGTATAAAAATACGTCTTCAGCTGTGAAACCGACAGCAGTGGACCCAATGATCACGCTCCCTATCGCCGGCGTTTTATTGCGGGAACCGCTCATGGCTGAGCAGGCTCTTCCGGATCGCCTTCTCCTGGACTTCGACCCCGATGCCCAACCCCTGCGGGACGGCGTATTCGCCCTTGGCATCGGGGATGAGCGGCGGGTCGACGATCTCGTCCACGTAGAAGCGGAAGCTCGGGCTGATGTCGGCCGGCATGCGGAAGTTGGGGAGCGATGCGAGCCCCAGGTTGTAGGCGCGTCCGATGCCGGTCTCGAGCATCCCACCGCACCACACCGGGACTTTGTGCTCCTGGGCCAGGTCGTGAATCCGAATCGACTCATCGCCGCCGCCCACGCGGCCCGACTTGATGTTGATGACCCGGCCGGCGCCGATCTGGAACGCCTTGCGGGCATCTTCGACGCTTTCGATGCTCTCATCCAGGCAGATGTCGGTCTTGATCATGGACTGCAGCGCCGCATGGTCGATCAGGTCGTTGTGCGCCAGCGGCTGCTCGACATAGAGGAGCCCGAATTGGTCCAACTCCTTGAAGATATCCGCCTGCTCCAGGGTGTAGGCGGAATTGGCATCCACGGTGAGGACGATGTCGGGGAACCGCATCCGCACCGCGCGAATCAACTCCACATCCCAGCCCGGCATGATTTTGAGTTTGATCCGTTGGAACCCCTGTTCCAGGAACCCTCCGACCACATCGACGGTCTTCGGGATCGATTCCTGGATGCCGATGCTGATCCCGGCGGCCGCCTTGGTGCGGGTTCCGCCCATCAAGGCTGAAAGCGACACCCCACGCTCCTTGGCCAGCCCGTCCCAGAGTGCATGCTCCAACGCGGCCTTGGCCATGTGGTGTCCCTTGATCTCGGCGTATGTCCGGCGGAAACTCGGGATGTCGGTGAATTTCTTGCCCAGGATGCCCGGGAGCAGAAAGCTCTTGATGAGATAATGACAGGTGTCCACGGTTTCGTAGGAGTAGAGCGGGGCATCGGCCGCCGTGCACTCCCCCCAGGCCGTGATCCCGTCCCCCTGAAGCTTGACCAGGAGAATGCGACGATTGGTCTCGGCCCCAAAGCTGGTCTTGAAAGGGGCCTTCATGGGAAAGCGCGTCTCGAAAAGCTCACAGGATTCGATTTTCATTTAAATGCGTCCTTTCTGAAATGGTGTGATCACGCCTTGCTGCGTATTTTGGGGTCCAGCAAATCCCGCAGTCCATCCCCCATCAGGTTGACCCCCAGTGCGGAAAAGAAAATGGCAAGCCCCGGAAAGGCGGCAAGCCACCACATGACCAGCATGAAGGCCCGGGATTCCGCGAGCATGCCGCCCCAGGAGGGAACGGTCGGGGGGACGCCGACCCCCAGAAAGCTCATGAACGATTCGCGGATGATGGCCCGCACGAATTCGATCGTGGCGAGCACGAAGATGGAGCTCGAGACGTTGGGCAGGATCAGGCGGAACATGATGCGCATATCGCCCGCACCCAGCGCCTTTTCGGCCTGGACGAATTCGCGCGCCTTGACGGCCATGACCTCGCCGCGGATGATCCGGGCGAAGCTGACCCAGGAGGTCGCCGCCAGGGCGATGATGACATTGACGAGGCTTGTGCCCAGCACCGCCACGATGACGAGTGCCAGGAGAATGAATGGAAACGACCACATCATATTGATCAGGGTGACGACCCAGTAGTCCAGCTTTCCGCCGTAATACCCGCCCAGGAGCCCCAGCAGTATGCCGAAAAAGCCCGCCAGCGCGACCGTGCAGACACCCACTAGGAGCGAAATCCTGGCCCCGTAGATGATGCGCGACAGGATGTCCCTGCCGATCAGGTCGGTCCCAAGAAGGTATTCGGGGTCCCCGCCGCTCATCCAGCTCGGCGGGGTCAGTCGTTTTTTCAGACTCTGCTGAAACGGGTCGTGCGGGGCGATAAACGGCGCCAGCAGGGCCGTGGCCAGCAGGATGACGACGATCAGAAGGCCGATGCTCCCCGATTTGTATTTGAGCAGACGCCTTAAAAGTATCGTTTTACCCATAAGCGCTCATCGGCCTAGTGAAAATGGATCCGCGGGTCAATCGCCGCGACGACCAGGTCGGCCAGGAGGTTCATGAACATGATCGCCGCCGCCAGAAGGATGACCGTCGCCTGCACCACGGGGAAATCCCCCGTGACCACGCTGTCCACGGCCAGCCGGCCGATTCCCGGCCAGGCGAAGACCGTTTCGGTCACGACGGCGCCGCCGACCAAAACCCCCAGCTGCATCCCGACCATGAGGACGATCGGAAGCGCCGCGTTGCGCAGGGCGTGCTTAAACAGCACCAGGTGCCGGGGCACCCCTTTCGCCTTGGCCGTGCGAATATAGTCCTGCGACAGGACATCCAGAAAACTCGACCGGGTCAGCCGCATCAAAACGGGCATGGTGTAAACGCCCAGCGTCACCGCCGGCAAAACCAGGTGAAGCGCGGTGCCGTACCCCGAGACCGGGAGCAGCCTCAGGTTGACCGCGAAAAGGATGATCAGCATGATGCCGAACCAGAAAAGCGGCATGGCCTGTCCCGACACCCCCAGGGCGCTCACCAAGGCGTCGATGAGGGACCCCCGCCTCACGGCGGCGATCATCCCCAAGGGTATCGAGAGGACGAGGGCGACCCCCATGGCCGTGAAGGTCAGCAACAAGGTGGCCGGCAGCCGTTCCACCACCATGTTGATGGCGTCGGTCTTGCCGACATAGGAGCGGCCGAAGTCCGCCTGGACGACCCGGCCGAGCCACAGGAGGTACTGCAGGTGCACGGGTTGATCAAGACCCAGCTCGCGCCGGATCACGGAGAGGTCCTCCTCGCTCGCCTCGGGCCCGGCCATCATCCGGGCCGGGTCCTTGGCGAGCGACAGGAAGAAGAACGTGAGAAGCGTGATCAGAAAAAGCGTTAGCAGCGCGTTCAGCAGGCGCTTGATGACGTAGGTTCTCATCTGCTAGTCGGCGTATGCGGCCGTAAAATAGCGATCGATTTCATCATAACTGGGTTTGAATTTGAGGCTCTTGCTCATGGCGCTGATGACCTTGGCGTTGTAGAGCGGTACCCAGTACGCCTGATCGGCGATTATTTTTTGCGCCTTCGAATAGAGTTCCTTGCGCTTCGCGGGATCCACGACGTTGTCCGCTTCGGCAAGCAGCTTGCTGACTTCCGGGGTGGTCCCGTAGCACTGAGGGCTGTCGCTCATGAAGAAACGGTTGAGAATGGAGCTCGCGTCGAATACGGAGTAGCTCCCCCAGCTGAGGTACGCCAGAGGGACACTCCCCGCGGCCAGGTTCTTGTCCATGACATCCCACTGCCCGCCCAGCCATTTCATGTTGACCTGGATGCCGACGGCAGTCAGATACCCCGAGATCGCCTCGGCGACACTCTTGTCCCGGTACGCATAGTAGTCCACCGTAAATCCATTGGGGAAGCCTGCTTCGGCCAGAAGTTTTTTCGCCTTGACAGGGTCATACGGGTAGGTCGTGACATTCGGTTCATAGCCGAAGTGGAGATTGTTGGTGGCGCTGTTGGTGACCTTCGCGTAGCCCTTGAGGACGGTCTCGATAATCTCGTTCTTGTCAATGGCGTGGTTGACCGCCTGGCGAACGCGCTGGTCCTTGAAGAAATTGCTCCCGCTTCGCCCCAGGCTGTCCATGGTGATGTACCAGGTCCTCAGGATCTCGTCCGAATCGATCTTGAGCTCGGGGTTTTTTTCGATCAGGGGGATCTGCTCGGGTGACACCAGGCCTCCGCGAATCAGATCCACGCCGCCGGTCATGAGCTCGGCCACGCGGGTCACTTCTTCCGGGATGATCCGCACCAGCAGGTTCGGTATTTTGGCCTTGCCCTTGGGGCCCCCGAAGTAGTTCGGGTTCGCCTTGAAAACCACCTCCGTATCCTGCTTCCAGGAAACGAACTGATAAGGGCCGGTCCCTATCGGGCTCTTGCCGAAACCCTCGCGGCCGACCTTTTTGTAGTACTGGGGCGGGTAAATGGAAAACATGTTGGCGATCATCTCGAGGGCGATCGGGTTGGGGGCATCCGAAACGAGCCTGACGGTGTAGTCGTCGATGACCTGGACTTCTTTGAAATCTTTGAAATACCGGTAATTAAGCGTTTTCGGGTCTTTCAGGATCTCCATCGAATATCTGACGGCCTCAGCATTGAAAGGCTCACCATTGTGGAAGGAGACCCCCTTGCGGAGTTTCATTTCTATGGTCAATGGGTCGAGGAACTTGAAGGACTCGGCAAGGCAGGGCACCATTTCGCGTTTGACGGGGTCCCGGTACACCAGGGTGTCGCCCCAGTTATGGTAGAGGACCAATGAGGACCTGTCGGTCGTCTCATTGTTGTCGAGGGTCATCATCCTCCGGTCGAACGCCACCACCAAGGTATCCTTTTTGGCTTCGGCAAGCGGCACCGTGATCATCATGGCCAATACAACGACGGAACAGCAGATGGCGACTAAGTGTTTCACGCGACCTCCTCCTTCTTTAGGTTGTGGATCAGGAAGGCTTGTTGCCAGGACGGACCCTGTTTTTGAATTCGATGGGGTCCCGATGGCGGGCTTCGTATCCGAATGTAAGAGCCTACTCACATACCATAGTACGGCCGTCGATTAAACAAAAACTTATTTTCAGCTACTCCGTCCTCCTTTCAACCCATGGTGAGAGCACCTCGCTGCCGCTCAAGATCGTGTGGACCACCTGCGCGACCGCGGGGCTGGTGAGGATGCCGCCGTGGTCTTCGTTGAACCCGAACACGCGGCGGGCGGCCGTCTGGGCCCGGGGGTCGAGCTCGCTTTCCAGGCTCACTGCGCCGTCGTTGTTGCGGCTGATCATCAGGCTGAAATCCCCGCTGTAGCTGAAGAGCAGGTAATACGCGGTGTTTTTCGGCAAGGGGGTCTCCCAGATTTTTTTCAGGAACCGGCTGCTGGGCGCCATGTCGCGCCAGGCGGGGACGACGGCCGGGGACTTGGCCACGCCCTTCTCGGCGCCGGCATGGCCCCGCCAGGGGGTCGAGAGCGTGATGAAGGCCGGGAACTCGAGCGGTGAGGATTGGCGGGCCGCTTCCGCCATGAACCCCCGGGCGACGAGTCCGCCCATGCTGTGCGCGAGCACGCATAGCCGGCGGAATCCGAGCCGACCCTGCAAGGTGGCGACGATGCGGTAGAGCAGCTCGCTCTGGCGCTCGAGGCGCATGCCGGTCGGGTAGAAGTACACCCAGGGCTGGTAGCGCGAGCGGTCGAGGCCTTCGATCAGAAAGCGGAAGTCGGTCGGGTTGCCCCCGGACCCGTGCACGCAGAGGATGGGGATTTTCTCCGGCTGCGTACGCCTGGAGGAAATAAAGGCCCGCCCCGGTGTCCGGCAGGAACTCGATCGGGACCCAAAGGCCCCAGCGGACATTCTGCGGTGAAAAGCGGGCGTCGTCCAGGCTGACGACTTCCCCCATGCGGTATTGGTCGAGCTCCGCGGCGATCTCGGCGGCGCCGCCGCGGCTCAGATCCACTCTCAGCGGAACGCGGACGGCCCCCGGGGTCTGCTACGCGAACGAGCAGATTCGTCAGCGTCTCGCCCGGTCGGGCGACGATCGGCGAGGGGCTTTCACAGATTCCCGCGGGCTCCTCGGGCTGAAAAACCAGGTCCCCGTTCAGGTCTTCGAAGGCCATGACGCGATAGCGCCCCGGCGCCTTGACGGTAAACCGGAACTCGCCCCCGGGCGGCGTGACCCCGGAACCCAAAAGCCCCCGTTCCGGTTGATCCGCGTCGTAGAGCACGACGACGACCGCCCCCGCCGGGTCCCCCGAGAAGCCCTGCACCGTTCCCTGCAGCGTCGCGGATGTCGGGTTGAGGACTTCCAGGTATCGGCGCCAGTCGGGGAAGGCGCCTGACGCCGGCCGGCTCCAGGCCGCCGCCAGAAGAACGACAAGGACCACGCCGAGTCGTTTTCAGGCGCAGGGGTTCTATCCGTCGCATGGGTTTCCGTGTCCCGGGCACTTCCTGTTTGTGTGGGGCCTTGGTTTTGTGGGAGCGACAGCTTGCCGCGATCATTTCGTGGCTGGAAACCGCTCCCGCAAAAAAACAGAACTTATTAACGGTTTCGGAATTGAATGGATCCGTTCTGTAAAATCTCCCCTGCCCCTCTTTGCCAAAGAGGGGTGATCCCTCCCTTTGGTAAAGGGAGGTCAGGAGGGATTTTCGGAGAGCCTCTGGGTTATTATGAAACCATTAATATGTGATGATCAAGTGGCGCCGTGCGCCATAACCCTTTGACAGCCGGCTACCAGAAATAGCGACCGATGACGATCACGATCGAATCGACCCCGCTGTTCTGGTGGTCGAGGCCGCCGTTGGAGAGGTGGTGCCAGCGCAGCGATGCGTAATAGGTCGCGCCGTCGGCGAACGAAAACTCGGTCCCGAACCCGATCTGGGGGTTCAGGTTGAAATGCAGGCCCTGGTCATCCACCCGATGCTGGGTGTAGATCAGCCCGATCCCGGCCTCGACGTAAGGCTTCAACGTGGGGCTCGAGAGCGGGTCGATGAAATAGAGCGCGAGCATGCCGGCCGAGGCCATGAAGTCGCGATCGGGCGTGACCGACCCGCCGACGTTCGCCTCCACCTTGAAGCGCAGCGCGTCCGGGGCCGGGTGGCGCCAGACCTTCTCGTAGTCGAAGAGCGCTGTCCCGGTCAGCATCAGGAAGCCGATGTCGCTGACCGGGTTGACGGTGTGCCCGGCGGTGAGCCCTACTCCGTAGCGGTCGGGGACCTCCTGCGGCGGGGCTTGCTGGGCGAGGGCCGCCGGTGCGGCCAGCGCAAGGAGCGCGCAGAGTAAAAGGCCGGCCGCGGCCCTCCTCTTCGACGGGCGCCGAAAGGCGGTTCGGGTCTCGTCACTCATCGCCTGCGGCCCCCGGCGAGGCGCTCCCGCAGGAGCCGGCGCAGCGGCTTGCCCACGGGCGAGCGGGGGATGTTATCCACAAAGGTGATGTCCCGTGGGACCTTGAAGGCCGCAAGGTGCTCCCGGCAGTGGGCGAGCAGGGCCGGTTTGTCCGCGGGCGAACCTTCCTGCGGGACGACGAAGGCCTGGACCGTTTCGCCCCTGACCCGGTCGGGCGCCCCGACGACCGCCGCTTCCTTCACGTGCGGGTGGCGTTCCAGGATCTCCTCGATATCGCTGGGGGTGACGTTGAAGCCGCCGGTGATGATCATGTCGTCCTTGCGGTCGACGAGATAGAAGAAACCCTCCGCGTCCATGCGCGCCAGGTCCCCGGTGTAGAGCCAGCCGCCGCGGACGGCTTTTGAGGTCAGTTCGGGGTGGTCGAGGTAGCCGGACATGATCTGGGGGCCCTTGACGACGAGCTCGCCGACCTCCCCGACCGGACACTCCCGCTCTCCGCTCTCGATGTCCACGATCCGGGCGTCGGTGTCCGGGAGGGGCAGACCGATGCTGCCCGGCCGGGGGTCGAGGTGGAAGGGGTTGATGTGGGTGGTGGAGGAGGCCTCGGTCAGCCCGTAGGCGGCGCAGAGCGGCCGGCCGGCCAGCTCCTTGAATTTTTCCTGGACCCAGGGGGAGATCGGCGCCCCGCCGCTGATCGCGACCTCGATCTCGGAAAGCGGGTATTCCCCCGCCCGGGGATGGGAGACCATGACGGCCCAGAGCGCCGGCACGGCCGGAAAGGAGATCGGCCGGTATTTCTTGATCAGCTCCAGGAAGTCGAGGATGTTGGACCAGTCGAACATGGGGACGAGCACCATGCGGTAGCCCTTGGAGACCGGCATATTCAGGCAGGTCATCATCCCGAAGACGTGAAAAAAGGGCAGGATGCAGATCACGGCGGCGTTCGGCGGCTCGCTCGTCGGGTGCCAGGACCCGACCTGGATCACGTTCGCCACAATGCTGCGGTGGGTGAGCACCGCCGCCTTGGGCGTTCCGGTCGTCCCGCCCGTAAACTGAAGGACGGCGGGGTCGGCGCCGCTCGCGACCGGGTCGGGCTCGTCCGCGGGGTGGGCGGCCACGAACGGGTTGAAGATCAGCATCGCCGCGCCGCCGGCGATCGGCGGCAATTCCTTCTCCTTGCCGAAGACCGAGTGGATCAGAACGTGGCGGACCGGGGTTTCCTCGAGGACCTTCCAGAGGTTGCCCGCGAACAGGTCGAGCGTCACGGCGACCTTGGCCGCGGTGTGGTTGAGGAACCGGGACAGTTCCTCCCCGTGGGTCATCACGTTGATGTTCACGACCACCGCCCCGATTTTCAGGGCCCCGTAGTAGGCGATGACGTAGGTCGGGGAATTGGGCAGGATCAGGGCCACGCGGTCGCCTTTGCCGACGCCCAGGGCTTTTAACCCATGCGCGAACCCGTTCGCCTTGGCGTTGAGCTCGCCGTAGGTGATGTCCGTCCCGTACAGGGTGGTCGCGATGGCCTCCGGACAGCGGGCGGCGGTGTCGACCAAAAGCCGGGGCACGGGATGATCGGGATAAGTCAGCGCATGGGGCACGCCTTCGCCGTAGTGGCGCAGCCAGGGTTTGTGCATGACGGTCCTGCCTTGGTGAGAGGGATTCGACGACCGCCTGAACTTATCCCCTGACCCTCGGAGCTGTCAATTGCTTTGTGGCCGGTCCTCTCTCGACTCGGCAGTGAGAAGGGCTATCCATCAACGCCGCAAATCTCATTGAACGATTTTCCCGTCAGCCGGCGGGGAAGAGGGACTTGAGCCGCATCAGCAGTGCAGAGATCCCCCTGCACCGTGTATTTGCCGGTCATGAAGGCCTGCTGGCCGTCGAGCTCCCCGCGCGCGATCGCAAGCCACACATCGGCGGGGGTCTTGATCACGACCGAGGGCGCGGGGGCCGGGCCTGCGTGAAAGGCGCACTTGCCGCCGCCGATCGCCAGGTGCGCCGTGAAGGCCTCCCCGCCGCTGACCTCGAACTGGTAGACGGCCTCGAGGCCGTCGGCGGCCTCAGTGCTGAATCCCTGCGGCATCGCATGCAGGAGCTCGCGGCAGGTGGCGGCGGCAGGTCTGGGTTTGGTGGAGGGTCTGCGGTCCGGTGTTCCGGCGGCCTCACGCTTGGCCTTGTGCTGCGCCATCAGCTCCTTGATCCATGCCTTCCGGAGGGCAGGGTCGTACGGGGCCTGTTCCCGTTTCTGCTGGACGTAGGCTTCGAATCCCTGGTCCAGCCCGAGCTTTTCCCAGTGCGCATTGTCGTCGGCCATGATCGAGTCGCGGTTGTCCCGGACCAGCGCGCCCATGAAATGGTAGAAACGAAGGTCCATGTCGGTCACCGGGTGGCGGCGCTTTTCGCGGATGGCGCGGGCGAGGTCATGGGCCAGGTCGGCCGCGCGGGCTTCGACGGCCTCCTTGCCGAGAATTCTCCCGGGGCCGTCGCCATGGCCGTCAGCCGCCCGACGGCAAAGGCGCCGTAGACCCGCAGCAGGAAGGCCATGTATTCGGCCACCTGGGTTTCCCCGGAGCCGGCCGAGACGCAGACCGCCAGGCCCGGCTTCCACGTCGCCTGCGGCTTGTGACCGAAGGCCAGGCTGCGGTCGAGGAAGGTCTTGAACTGCGCCGTCACCTGGAAGAAATAGACCGGCGAGGCGAAGATGATGCCGTCCGCGTCGAGCAGCCGCCGGGCGATGCCGGCGTGGTCATCGGGGATCCAGCACTTGCCCTTTTCCATGCAGAAGGCGCACCCGACGCAGTACTCGATCCGGTGCTCGCTCAGGGTGATGACCTCGAGCGCGAACCCTTCGGCGGCGAGTCCGGGGCGGAGCATCTCGAGCATCATGGCGGTGTTGCCGACCCCTGCGTGGGGCGAACCGTTTATGGCGACGACAGTGGGCTTGGCGTTCATCTCTTTTTCCTCCTGGGGCGCAATCGGATCTGATTCAGGTTTTTCTTCGTCACCGGAGGACGGTGCGGCACCGGCACCCGCCCCATTGACCGGTGCCAGGCCCCGTTTCCTCTGGTGGTAGGACGGGTAGCGCTTGTTGGCCTGGACGCCGACGAGCATCATCAGGCCGGCGGGGATCAGCCCTTCGAAGAGCATCTCCCAGCCGAGTCCGCGCCGCGCCGTCAGCCCGGGAACCGCGCTGGCGGCCATGGCGGCGGCGAACAGCAGTGCCCACAGGGCGGTCAGGTGCCGGTTGATCGTGAGAAAGATCTCGGTGTCCCAGACCGCCGCCGGGGTGGTCTTGCGGGCGAAATACATGGTGAAGGGCTCTTTCTTGAGCAGCGGCGGCACGGCGGCGACCAGGAACAGGACGGCATAGAGGGCCGTCACCGGGAAGCGTCCCACCCACGTCCCCGCCGTCGGGGGCCACAGCCAGACGAACGCCGTGCCCGCCGCCGTGAAGGCGGTCATCCCCTTGTCGATCGGGGAGGCTTCGGAGCGGGCTTCGAGAAAGACCACCGAGGACAACGCCGCGGCCGCCAGCGCCAGGGCGGCCATGCGCGCGGGGGGGGCGTCAAACCCGGTGAGCTTGGCGAGGATCACCCAGGCGGTGGCGGCTGCCGCCGGCGCATACCCGAAAAGACGGGTCATGGCTTGCCCTCCTTTTCCTTGAGGTCCGGCATGGCCGCCACCCGGTGCTGGAAGAGCCGGTCGATCACGTAGGCGCGGCACATGCGGGCATTTTTGACCAATTCGATGGTCGTGGCCGCATCCTGTGCGTCGCTCAGGTGACCGGTCAGACGGTGGCGCAGCTCCATCTCGCGGTCGACGATTTTTTCACCCAGGCTCACGTAGTAGTCCAGGTCCTCGACCCGGACTCCGAAATCAAGGGCACGGCCGTACATTTCGCCCATGCCGAGGTCTTCCGCGTCGAACCGGTCCCTTTCGAGGGGCTGCAGGAGCCGTGCGTCGAGGAGTTTTTTGAGCTGGCCGGCTTTCAACCCGGTCCGGCGGCAGAACGCCTTGGCATCGAGCAGCGGGGTCTGACGGCCGCGGCCGAAGATGATGTCGCTCAGCTCAAGCCGCATGGACAGATCGGTCGGGTCACTGGACGTGAGCATGCACCGGATCTCGGACAGGGACAGCCGGTGCCGCCCCTGCAGGTGCTGGATCAAGCGGATGCGCTCCACGCACGCCGGGTCGTAATAAGCCATGTTGGGGCTGGTCTTGACCGGCGCCGGCAGCAGCCCCTCGGCGAGGTAAAACAGGATGGTGGACTTGGGGACTCCCGTGGCCGCAACGAGCGCGTTCATCCTCAGGCCGGGCGATTTCTTGGGCGGTTTGACCATTGCGTGGGGGTCTCCCTTCTCTATTTAAAGCGCCCCGCACCGCCTGCGGTCAAGGCCGCCCGCATGGGCATCGGGTCGTTCCTGACGGGTACGGCGGTCCGGGACCCGAACGGAGCTCGGACACTCTGGCGGTGGCGGTGGGGGCGTGTCCGTCAGATGTTGCGGGCACTTTAAAGTAAATATAATGAAGTGTCAAGTGATACTTTACAGTATAGGGATTTGACACGCGGGCGGCCTCTGTCTCCAGAGTTTTCGGTAGGAGGAGAGGGGGAGGCAAGAAACAGCAAAGGGCAGGCCTGCGGGCACGGGCGGGCCGCCGGGGAACCCGGTTCGATGCGCTTGCCGGAGCGCGGCCGGACGCTGTTCAGATTCGCAGCATGGCCGCGGTCATCGGGTCATCCCCAAGGCGCGGAGCCGCAAAGCCGCGTGTCGGCTCACGGTGCGCCCGGGTCTGCCGGGGGCGCGGCCGTCGGTGAGATGTTCAGGGATGCAGCGATCCGCAGGTGTCGATCGGGATGGAACCCGGTGGAGACGGGGTCGGCAGGTGCACGCCCGCGTGGCCCGGCCCCCCGGGGGGTTATCCGCGTCCCCGGCCCATACCGCGGCCGCCGCCTCTTCCGCGGCCCATGCCCATGCCGCGCCCGGTTCCTCTCCCCATCCCTCTGCCGGCGTCGGGGGCGCCGGCGCCCCGGTCGGCAGCGGGGGCCTGGCTTTTGTCGCCGAAATGACCGGGCACATTGGGGCGCTCTGCGGCGGGGAGCTCTCCCGACATGAAACGTGCGACTGCCTCCCGGACCGTTCCGGCGCAGCCGGTCACCACCGTGATGCCGGCCGCGGTCAGCGCCCGGTGGGCCTTGGGTCCGCAATTCCCCGTGAGCACGGTGGCGACCCCTTTGGCGGCCACGAGCTCGGCCGTCTGGATTCCGGCGCCCTCCCCGAGACCTCCGCCCGGGTTTTCAAGGGCTTCGGCGGCAAGGTTTTCCGTATCGACGATCAAAAAGCCGGGACAGCGGCCGAAGCGAGGGTCGACGGCGGCGTCCAGATGGGTTCCGCTGGTGCTGATGGCGATTTTCATGGCTGTCCTTCCTTGGGTAAACAGGTTGTCTTCGCGCCGCGGACCGGTTACCGCTTCCCGGCGCTGCTGCGATCCGGGTGCCGCTTTCCACGGCCCCTCACGCGCCCGGTGCGGGTGGCGTCCGGCTGCTTTTTCTCCCAGCCGGGCATGTGAAAGCGTGAATGCGAGAGTTTTCCGCCAAGAAACGCGGCGATCACGCCGTCGACCTCACCGCAGATAAACCCGACCACCTGAACGCCGGCGCCCAGGAGGGCGGTTTCCAACTCCCGCGAAACAGCGCCGCACAGCAGCATGTCGGCACCGAGGCGCGCCACTTCCTGGGCGCGTCGCAGGGGGTCGCGGCGCGACAGGTTGAAGTTGTTTCTCTTCACTTCGCGGCCGTCTTCGATCTCGATCAGCAACAGGGTGTCGGCGGCATCGAAAAGAGGGGATATGCGTCCTTGCCAGTGAGGGATGGCGACCTTCATGCCTGATGAGTTTAGCAATCGCCATGCCAACGCCCCGTCTTTCCGCACCACCCGGGAAAAGGGGTGGTTGCGGGCCTCCCGGCCGGCGGGTGGTTGACAGCGATAATGCATTCTGCAATAATATGGTGCTTGGAAGCGTTCAAATTGCAATAACCGAAAAATCCGAAAGGAGGGGCCGCCATGCCCCGGCGACACGAAGACGGCGAGCAGGACATTATCCTGGATTCGATCAACGAGGGTGTTTTCACTGTGGACCGGAACTGGCGGGTCACCTCCTTCAACCGCGCCGCCGAACGCATCACCGGGATCGCCCGTCGCAACGCCCTGGGCCGCATGTGCAGCGACGTGTTCCACGCCAACATCTGCGAAAAAAACTGTGTCCTGAAGCGCACCTTCGACACCGGCAAACCGGTCGTCAACGCCACCGCCCACATCGTCACCCGCAACGGCGAGCGCGTCCCCATCCGCATCTCGACCGCGATCCTGAAGGACCCCGCGGGCCGGGTCATCGGCGGGGTGGAGACCTTTCAGGACTTGAGCCAGGTGGAGCAGCTGCGCAAGGAGCTGCACAGCCGCTACAGCTTCGAGGACATCGTCGGCCGCAGCGCGGCGATGACGCGCTTGTTCGAAATCCTGCCCCAGGTGGCCGCCAGCAGCAGCACGGTGCTGATCGAAGGCCCGAGCGGCACGGGCAAGGAGCTCTTTGCCCGTGCCATCCACCACCTGTCGCCGCGACGGAAGAATCGATTCGTGGCCGTGAACTGCGCCGCCCTGCCGGACACCCTGCTCGAAAGCGAGCTGTTCGGGCACAAGGCCGGGGCCTTTACGGACGCCCGGCGCGACAAGGCCGGCCGTTTCGAGCTGGCCGATGGGGGCACGATTTTCCTGGACGAAATCGGCGACGTCTCCCCGGCCCTGCAGGTGCGGCTTTTGCGGGTCCTGCAGGAGCGCGTGGTGGAGCCGCTGGGGTCCGTCAAAGCCTGTCCCGGTGGACGTGCGCGTGGTGGCGGCGACCAACAAGGACCTGGCCAGGCTGGTGCGGGCCGGAAAGTTCCGTGACGACCTCTATTACCGGATCCGCGTCATTCACATGCCCCTGCCGAATCTGCGCCAGCGCCGGGAGGACATCCCGCTCCTGGTGGACCACATGGTGGCCAAGTTCAACCGCCTGCAGGGCAAGGACATTGCCGGCGTCTCGCTGGAAGCCCTGACGCGCCTGATGGAGCACGATTTCCCCGGCAACGTCCGGGAGCTCGAAAACATCATCGAGCAGGCCTTCGTGCTCTGCCGCAGCGGCATCATCGAACTGCACCACCTGCCGCCCGAGCTGCGGCCGGCGGCGACGTCGCCGGCGGATGGTTGCAGCCCGATGAGCCTTCAGGCGATGGAACGGCTTCTGGTTACCGAAGTGCTCCGCAGCCGCCGGGGCAACCGGCGGCAGGCCGCCGAAGACCTGGGCATCAACCCGAGCACCCTGTACCGCAAAATCAAGAGCCTGGGCATCGACGTCCCGGAAATCGACGGGCGCGGTCGCCGGAACTAATCGTGCAAATTGCCATATAAACCGCCTCTTCTGCCTATCCCCTGATTTTCCTTCACACCTTTCAAAACCCCAATACGCTGAAATCTTTAGAATTTTTATTTTTCCGCCAACAGCCGACAGGCACTGGCACGCTGCTTGCGACACCCTTCTTCCACAGCCCCATGATTCCTAACGGGTGTCCGTCCAGAGATGGTGGATTTCGGTTCAGGCCAAGGCCGCAGCGATTTGGCAACCGCAGGCGTAGTCGATCTACGGCGAGGATTGCCAAGAGCCAGAACGCAGGCCTGGGACGAAAGACGCCGTTTATGGATGGGCACTAAAGGGCGGCTTGAGCCGGGAGAAGACATCATGCGTGTTGAAGACCTTTCCATTTCCGGGACAAACCCGCTCAGCGTCCGCGGGACCCTCCGCCGGCCGGTGGCGATCGCGCCGGGTGGCGGGGTCGGCGTCGGCGGAGAGCGCGGGTTTTCCGAAAACAGAAAACGGAGATCACCGGGCGCTCCCGCCGGCAGCGTGGTGCCCCGGCGGGAGCGACGTGGGGCCTGCCGGTATGAGCACCCGGCCTTCCTGACGATTTCGGTTTTCAACCAGGGTGCCGTATTCGAAGCGCGGCTGATCAACTACAGCCAGGATGGCCTTTGCGCGGAGACCGGCCACGCCATCCGTCCCGGAACGAGCATCTATGTTCGCATGGACAAAGACCAGGCCGGTGCGCAAAGAAAGCCCCTCCATCCGGGCTTCAGGACAGTGGCGCTGGGCGAGGCCAGATGGGGCCGGGCGGTGGGCCACGGACAACCGACTCGATACCGCATCGGGATTCGATACTACCCTCCCCACTATTGAGACCGGGGGGAAAGACCTGAAACCATTCCAAGCAGGCAGGAGGATGACAGATGGCTGAGGCCAAGCAGACAGTGGAGACGAAGGACAAGAAATGGGCCGATCCCGTGGAAGCGTCGATCGACGCCGCCACCCAGCAGATGATTCAACGCGCCCACGAGTTGGGAATCGAAACGGCCTTCGATCGGGCCGTGACCCTCAAGCCGTGCAACATCGGGACCCAGGGCATCTGCTGCAAGAACTGCGGCATGGGGCCCTGCCGTCTGCCCCTGCCGAAGGCGGGCATCGAGGGCGAGGACGTCCGCAAGGGCATTTGCGGGGCCACCCCCAACACCATCGCCGCGCGCAACTTCATCCGCATGATCGCCGGCGGCGCGGCGGCCCATTCGGACCACGGCCGCTCCGTGGCCGAGGTGTTTTTGAGCGCCGCCCGCAAGGAAACCGACGCCTACCGCATCAAGGACACCCGCAAACTGCTCGAAGTGGCCAAGTGGCTGGGGGTGGCGACCACGGTGGAAGTCGACGGGAACACGCTCGAGCGCGAGATCGATGAGATCGCAGTCGAGGTCGGCGAAAAGGCGCTCAACGAGTGGGGCAAGGCCGAGGGTGAGATCCTTTTCGCCGAGCGCGCCCCCAAGCCCCGCTACGAGCTCTGGAAAAAACACGGTGTGGTGCCGCGCAACATCGACCGGGAGATCGTCGAGATCATGCACCGGACCCACATCGGGGTGGACCAGGACTACCGCAACCTGATCAAGCAGGGCACCCGTGCGGCCATCGCCGACGGCTGGGGCGGGTCGATGCTGGCGACCGAACTGCAGGACATCCTCTTCGGCACCCCGACTCCGCTGGCCTCCGAGGCCAACCTGGGCGTGATGAAGGCCGACATGGTCAACATCGTCATCCACGGCCACGAGCCGGTGCTCTCGGAGATGATCGTGGCCGTCGCCTCCACCCGGGAGATGCAGGACTATGCCCGCTCCAAGGGGGCCAAGGGGATTCAGCTCTCCGGCATCTGCTGCACGGCCAACGAGATCCTGCAGCGGCACGGGGTACCGCTCTGCGGCACCTTCCTGCAGCAGGAGCTCGCGATCATCACGGGCGCCTGCGACGCCATGGTGGTGGACATCCAATGCATCTTCCAGAACCTGGCGAACGTGGCCAAGTGCTTCCACACCAAGCTCATCACCACCCACCCCATCGCGCGCATGGAGCAGGAGAATGTCCTGCACATCGAATTCGACGAGCACCACGCCCTGGAGGACGCCAAGCGGATCGTCATGCTGGCGGCCGACAATTTCCAGAACCGCGGGGCGGAGGTGATGATCCCGAAGCACAAATCCCCGATCGTGGCCGGCTTCGGGGTCGAGTCCATCGAATACCATCTGGGCGGGACCTTCCGGGGCTCCTATTTCACCCTGAACGACAACATCATCAACGGCCGCATCCGGGGGATCGGCGGGGTGGTGGGCTGCAACAACGTCCGCACGCGTCACAACGAGGGGCATCTGCAGGTGGTGAAGGAGCTGATCAAAAACGACGTCATCGTGCTGACCACCGGCTGCAACGCCATTGCCTGCGCCATGGAGGGGCTGCTGACCCCCGAGTCGGCCAAGGTGTTCTGCGGACCGGGGCTGGCCGAGGTGTGTGAAACCGTGGGCATCCCGCCGGTGCTGCACATGGGCTCCTGCGTCGACAACAGCCGCATCCTGCTGGCGGCCACCGAGGTGGTCAAGGCCGGCGGCCTCGGCCATGACATCAGCGACCTGCCGGCGGCCGGCAGCGCCCCGGAGTGGATGAGCGAGAAGGCGATCAGCATCGGGCACTACTTCGTGGCCTCCGGCGTCTACACGGTCTTCGGCGTCACCTTGCCGGTCTCGGGGGCCCCCGTGTTCCGGGACTACCTCTTCAAGGAGTTTGAAAAAATGTACGGCGGGATGTGGGACCTGGAGGCGGACCCGATCAAGCACGCTCACAAAATGATCGCCCACATCGACAAGAAGCGCAAGGCCCTGGGTATCGACCGCTCCCGGACGCGGGTTTTGGTGGACATGGCCGACCGGCGCGCACTGGAAACCGCCTGAGAAGAATTAAATCCCCCGCAGCAAGCTGTGGGGAATATTCGACCGCAAGGAAGGGGGTCGTTGCTTGACTCGCTCGCCAACCCCGCCGCACGCGGTGGGGTTGGCGAGCGCTTTGTGGGTTCCCGGCACCGACACCACCGGCCCGGCGCCTTGCGGTGGCCGCGGCCCTGGCTCGACAAAAGGCCGGGTCAGAATTTTTGGAGGCTGGTTGAGGATCCTGGACGACCTGCTTTCGACGCTGGATTTTTCAGCTCCGGTGACACCGTACCGCTCTCCCCCGTCTTGTTCGACTACGGCGTGCATGCCCTGGCGGGAACACGCGTCGTCGATACCGCGCAGGTCCTGCGCGGCATCAGCCAGGGCGCGAACTTTCGCCAGATCAAGGGGACCCGGCGGCTGATCATGCACCGGGACTGCGAGGATCGGGTCAGCCGGGGGTGAGCATTCCGATGCGCTCGAGGCTCGCCAGCAGGTCCGCGGCATGTTCTTTTCCCGGTGCCGAGGGGATCTGGAGCAATACCCCCAACCCCTCGCTCGCCTCGTGGAACTCTTCGGCCGCGAGCCCGCTCTGCACGGCGGTGCTGATCATGGCATTGACCGTGAGCAGGCGGCGCAACAGTTCCAGGGCGTTCATGTCCGGCAGGGTGTCGTCGACCACCACGCAAAGCGGTGGGTGCCGCGTGACATCGCTCAAGGCGGCCGTTCCGGTCTTTGCCCATGCCAGCTGGATGTTCCGGTTTTCGACTCAAAGCTTCCGCAAACGCGGCCCATGGTCTTTGATCCGGTGTGACCACCAGGATTCGATGCATCGCGATCACCTTCGTCTGGGCGTTGAGATCAGGGTCAATGGGTTCGGCCGCAACAGGAGCCGGGCCCCGCGCAGCCGGCTTCCGCCGGTCTGCTGCCGCAGCAGCCGTGGTCCGCCGGACCCGGCACGGAACGGCGGGCCGCGCCGGTCAGGGAGCTGGTGGGCGACATCTGCTTTTCAACGGCAAGGCCCCCGCAATTCGGGCAATTCAGGGACGATTGGGCCGACAGCACCAAAAGCTCCCCCTGATGGCCGCAGTCGCGGCAGTGGATGTCAAATATGGGCATCGGGTGTTACCTCCTCCTCGGGGTGGTTCTTCGCTTGGGGTGCCGGGGAGCGCCGTCTCCGGTAGCAGTCGGCGACGGCCTCCCCCAGCGTGTTGACCGATAACCGGGCGCAGTGCAGGTGGTCCTCCGGAAGTCCCCCCAGCTCGGTCTCGATGTCCTGGGGGGTGATCTCCAGCGCCTGGTCCAGGGTGCGGCCGCGGGCGAGCTCGCTCATGACGCTGGCGCAGGCGATGGTGAACGCACAGCCGTTCGGCTGGTGTCGAATCTCGGTGATCCGCTCGCCCTGGACACTGAGGGTCACTTCCAATGAGTCGCCGCAGCTGCCGACCCCTGTCGCCCGGCCGGAAGGGTCCGCGATGGTGCCTTGATTGCTCGGCATGGTCACATGCCGGAGCATCCGGCTTTTGGCTTTGTGAAAATCCATTTCCGTCGCCGCCCCGATCGATGAGTGCGTTTTTATGTCGTCAGCCGAAAGCCTGCGTTGGACCAGGCAAACACGCCCCCCGCCAGGGACTTGACATTTGAGTAGCCCGCCTGGCGCAGAATGCTGGCGGCGATGTTGGATCGATACCCGCTGCCGCACTGCAGTACGAGCTCTTCGTCTTTTTCCGCCTTTGGAAGGCGGTGTTCCAGGATTTCCGTGAGCGGGAAATGCTCCGCCCGGGCGAGGCGCCCCGCGTCCCATTCGGCCGGGGTGCGCACGTCGATCACGCGCATGCCGACGGTGTCGATGCGCTCGGCAAGCTGATGGGGGGAGATCTGCTCCAGCTGACTGACGGGCCGGCCGCTCATGAGCCAGGCCATGATTCCGCCGGAGAGATATCCGAAAATCAGGTCGTAACCGATCCGGTGCAGTTCGGTCACCATCCGGTCATAGTCGTTCTGGTCGTCCACCACCAGGACGATTTCGGATTTCGGGTCGACCACCATGCCGACCCAGTTGGCCAGCTGTTTCTCGAAGCCGATGTTGATGCTCCCCGGTATGTGAAACCCACCGAAGGCGGCTGAATTGCGCACATCGATGACCGTCGCGCCGCCGGACACCATCTCCTCGAACTGGCGCGGCGTGAGACCCTTGTCCATCGGGCAGGTGTCCAACGTGGTGGCGCCTGCGATATTGGTCTGGATGATGTGCGCGAAGCTTTTGGGGCGGACCGGAAAAGCGGACATGACCTCGGCCTTGAACTCATCGAAAGACGCGAAGCGCAGCATGGGGTTGGCCCGGCGCTCGTAGCCGAGCGTCGAGCTCTTCTTGGCGCTCATGGACCGCCCGCAGAGCGAGCCCTGCCCGTGCGCCGGGAACACCTCCAGGTGATCGGGGTAGCCGGCGAGGGTGACATACAGGCTGTGATACAGGTTCCTGACCTGCTCCTCCAGGATTTCGTCCCCGGGCAGGTCCGGCCGGCCGATATCGCCCACAAACAGCAGGTCGCCGGTGAGCAGCATCTGGGGCTCGGCGGAACGCAGCGTGTCGGTGACCAGCAGTGACACGGCGTTCGGGGTGTGACCCGGTGTGTGCAGGACCTCTATCCGGGCGGCGCCGATTTCAAAGACGTCCCCTGCCTTGAGGTCCTTGTGCCGGTACGCGACCGGGGCGCTTTCGTGGATATAGATCTCTGCGCCGCTGGCCAGCCGCAGCTCCTGGTCCCCGCTGACGTGGTCGGCGTGCACGTGCGTGTTGAACACGTGGGTGACCTGCATGCCCTCCTCGCGGGCGATGTTCAGGTAATCCTGAATGTCCCGCTTGGGGTCGACGACCGCCATGGCCCTCGCCCGCGGGCAGCCGATCGCATAGGACAAACAGCCGAGGCCCGGTACGGCAATCTGGTTGAAATACATGGCTCATCCTCTTATTCGCGGCCGGCCCGGGCACGCCAGAGCCCCTGCCCGGGCCGACCGGATACAAATACGGTTCCGTTGGGAAAAGGAATTCTAGTCGAACGCCATTTCCGTTTTCCAGACTTCCCAGACCTTGCCGACCAGCTCCGGGCCGGGTTTGAGCGTGACCTTTCCCGGACGCCAGCCCGAAGGCGTGGCCTCCTTGCCCTTGCTGTCCCGGACCAGCTGGAAGGCCTGGACCTGGCGGATGCTCTCATGCACGTTGCGCCCGACCGGCGGGGTCAGGACCTCGTAGCCCTGCACGACGCCCTCCGGGTCGATGATGAACCTGCCGCGGGTTTCGACGCCGGCATCCTCGTCGAAGACGCCGAACACCTTGCCGACCCGGCCGCCGGCATCGGAGAGCATCGGAAAAGGGACGCCGCCCTTCACCATCTTGGAAAGCTCGTTCTCGTTCCACATCTTGTGGACGAACACGCTGTCGATGCTCATGGAGAGGATTTCGACGCCGAGTTTCTGGAATTCCGCGTATTTTTCGGCAACTGCCGAAATCTCGGTGGCTCAGACGAAGGTGAAATCCCCCGGGTAGAAGCACAGCAGCACCCATTTGCCCAAATACTCGGAAAGTTTCACTGAAACGAACTTGCCCCGCTGGTAGGCCGGGGCCACGAAATCCGGTGCTTTTTTGCCGACCTGTATCATGCGTGCGCCCTCCCTGACTGGTGCGGCTTCTTTTGCGGTCGGTTCATCGATGGCCTCCCCGACCGGGCCGCCGGTGGGTCGGGCACAGCCGACCTCCATTTCCTCTCCCATGCCTGCCTCCTTTCAGCGCTGCGTCAAAGGCCCTTTTGCTCGAGAGCCCGAAAAAGGCCGACCCCGGCCAGAAGCAGCACCGGGATGACCACCCAGTGGCTCACCCCCAACACCCCGGGCACGGTGATCTTGCCGAAGTCGCCCCAGGTCAGCACGGTCGTTTTCATCAGGGGGTACGCCTCCGCATAGACGGCGGCGCCGACCAGCATGCCCAGCACCCCCCATATGCCGTCCCAGCGTCCCTCGCCGATGGCCCCCATGGCGGTCCCGGGGCAATAGCCCAGCAGCCCCCAGCCCAGCCCGAAAAGCAACCCCCCGCCGACGGCCCCACCCAGAACAGTGGCTTTGACCGACAGCGTGGCGAGCCCCAGGTCGAGGAGGAGGTGAATCCCCACCGCGGCGACGAAGATGGCGGAGAGCATGAACTTGACGATCGTCATGTCCCGCAGGCGCAGGGCGCCGATCTGCTTGTCGTAGCGCAGCACCTGCCCCCGCTGCAGGAAGAAACCGAACAGGATGCCGGTAATCAGGCCGTAGACCAACTGACTCATCCGTCCCTCCCCCCTTTGTACAACAGATTGGCGCTGATCATCCCGCCGATGAAAAAGCAGGCCAAGGCGATGAACCCGCTGACCGCCAGCTGAGCCAGACCGCTCAGCCCGTGGCCGGAAGGTCACCCGTCCGCCAGGCGGGCGCCGAACATGGCGACCGTGCCGCCGATCAGTGCGATGACGCCCCTTGGGGCAATGCGTCCGCTGAAACGTGTCTGCCACATGTCGGGGACGGCCTGCGCCTTGAATGTCTTCGACATCTTGGCAGCGGCCAGGGAGCCGACGAGGATCCCGAGGACGAACATCCACTGCCAGTCGATCTTGGGGGTGGTTTTGACAAAGTACTCCAGGCGTGCGGCGTGATCGGGGCTGAACATGCGTTCGATCAGCCCCGCCGACCTCACAAACGAGGTTGAGGCACCGAAATGGTGCCCCGCCAGCCACACCGAAAACACCATCACCAGGCCCGTGCATGCCCCGGCGACATACGGGCTCCAATACCTGCGGGTCTGCCTGTCACTCATGCGTCGGCCCTTTCTTTCGTCGCGTGGATGCGGCGTGAAATCAACGATTCCTCATGTGCGTCGGCACATCACAGGGCGCCGGGTTGCTGGCCGCCCCCGCCGCCGCAGGTGTGCTGCTGGCTGAATTGCGGCAGCTGCCCGGCGCTGAACGCCTGTACCGCGTCGGCCACGGTGCGGGCCTGGCCGCAGTGATAGACGTCGATCCCCATCTGCTGAAAGCCCATCAGGGGCCGCATGCCCATGCCGCCGGCCAAAAGGACGCGGACGCGGTTGCCGGCCAGATGGTTGACCGGCGCCATGCAGCCGCCCTGCTGGTGCGGGACGTTCGGGATGATGGCGACGGACTGGATCTTGCCGTCTTCGAGGGTGACGAGGGTGTAGACTTCGCAGTGCCCGAAATGGGCGCCCACGCCGGCTTCGAGGCCTCCGGGCGATTCGGATGGTACGGCGACGATGGTGCTCATGAGTGACGTTCTCCCTTTTTCCGGTTGGTGATTAACATGGCGCGGCGGGTTGCCGCTTCCACAGAACAGGATGCGTTCCTCCCATCGACATCGATGGTTTCCAAATCTCTTCACTGCAACATTCAGGCCGCCTTGGCCTTGCGGTCGGCCATTTCCATGATCCGGGCCCATTGGCGGCGAAGGGCCGCGGCGAGGGCGCCCGCGCCGTACTCGGTCACCGCCTGCCGGCGGACCATGGCTTGGGTGACGGCCGGGTCATAGGGCAGCTCGCCGATGAAAGTGGCCTGATTGTCCGCGCACCAGCGCCGGATGCCATCGGTGTTGGCCGGGTTCAGGTCCGCCTTGTTCACGATGACGCCCGTCGGGATCTTGAAGTGCCGGCAGAGATCGGCCACGCGCTCGAGGTCGTGGATCCCGGAGGGGGTGGGTTCGGTCACGAGCACGGCGAAATCCGTCCCGCTGAGCGAGCTGATGACCGGGCACCCGATTCCGGGGGCCCCGTCGGACAAAATCAACTCACGTCCGGTTTCCTTGGCCATTTCGCGCGCTTTGCCGCGCAGGAGGGCCACCAGCCGCCCCGAGTTTTCGGCGCCGGGGAAAAGCTGGGCGTGGACGAGCGGGCCGAAGCGGGTGCGGGAGATGTACCATTGGCCGCAGTGGCGCTCCGGAAAGCCGATGGCCGCCTGCGGGCAGAAGTGTACGCAGACCTTGCAGCCCTCGCATTTGAGCGGGTCGATCGTGTACCCCGCCGGCCCGCGCGGCGAAACGGCCTCGAAGCGGCACACCTCGGCGCACGTCCCGCAGCCGTCGCAGGCCTCGGGGTCGATGACGGCTTCGTGGCCGGAGAAGAACTCCTCACACTGTTCGATGTCGGGGTCGAGGATCAGGTGCAGGTCCGGGGCATCCACGTCCAGGTCGCAGATGATCGCATTCTCAGCCAGGTGCGCGAAGGCAGCCGTGAGCGAAGTCTTGCCTGTTCCGCCTTTGCCGCTGATGACGATGATTTCAGGCATGCGCCGTCACCTCCCGTCGGGAATCGCCGGCACCCATGGCGCGCAAGCCGGTCATCAAGTCGCGCATCACCCGGCGCATGTCGGCCAGCGCCTCGGCCAGGACCAGCCCATTCGAGTAGGCTTCCGCCATTCTGCGGTCGAAGGGAATCTCGGCCAGAATGGGCAGGTGGTGGTCCCGGCAGTAGTCGTGCACGGATCGGTCCCCCAGACCGGCGCGGTTGACGACGACCCCCATCGGCTTTTTAAGCGGCGCGAACGCTTCGTGGGCCAGCCGGAAATCATGGAACCCGAAAGGGGTCGGCTCGGTGACGAGCAGGATCAGGTCGCTCGGGAGCACGGCGTTGATGGCCGGGCAACTGGTCCCCGGGGGGGCGTCGATAATGATGTCGGTGGCCGCCGCCTTGCGGTCTTCCCCGAGTTTCGCCATGACGGCCCGCATCAGCGGCGGGCTCATGGCTTCCCCGACGCGCAGCCGCCCCATGAAAAAACCGATCCGTTCGGCGGCCGTCCCCCACGCCACTTCGCCCAGTTCGCGCGACCCGGGGGTGAGTGCTTTTTCCGGGCAAACGGCGATGCACCCGCCGCAGCCGTGGCACATCTCGGGGAAGGTCAACAGGACCGACGACCCCAGGACGCTGATGGCCTTGAACTGGCACAGCTCGGCGCAGGCGCGGCAGTAGGTGCACTTGGACTCGTCCGCCACCGGTATCTCCATGGCGGCGGTTTCGCGCCCGCTGATTTCCGGCTTCAAAAAAAGATGGAGATTCGGCTCCTCCACGTCGAGGTCGACCGCCGTGACCGGGCGGTCCCAGACCCAGGCCAGGGACGCCGCCACGGTGGTTTTGCCGGTGCCTCCCTTGCCGCTCGCCACCGCGACGATCATGTGCGGCCTCCCGGCCGGTTCGGGGCCTCGGCCACGGGCACCTGGCCCTGTTTGAACTTGTCGAGGGCCTGGCGGACCGTCATGTTCTCCAGGTTCTGGCCGATGCGGATGCCGACCGCCGCGAGGGCCTGGAAGGCCTTCGGGCCGACGTAGCCGGAAAGCACGACGCCCACGCCGTGGCGGGTCATGAGCTCCGCGGTCTGAATCCCGGCGCCCTGGGCCATGGCCTGCGAGGCGCCGTTGTCGACGTACTCGAACTCCATGGTGTCGGGATCGATGACGACAAAGCCCGCGGCCCGGCCGAAGCGCGGGTCGACCTCGCTGTCCAGATCGGGGCCTTCGCTGCTGACGGCAATCTTCTTCATTTTCGATGGGTCTCCTTGTGGGGCGGTAGCCAAAAATCGCAGAGCATCCCCTCCGCCCGGACCGGGGTTGCCGGTTGCCACCTGGAATTCTCCGCCCTCGATGCGCAGCACCAGGCCGTCGACGATGGCTTCCGCCACCGCTTTGCGTGCCCCGGACAGGATGCGGCCGAAAGTCTGGCGCGACACCTGCATCCGTTCCGCGGCTTCGTCCTGGCGCAGACCTTCTTTGTCGGCCAGACGCAGCGCCTCGTACCCCTCCATCGTCAGGTAGACTTCCTCGAGCTGGCGGGCGGGGATGCCCTGGGGCTTGAACAGCCGCACACCGGGTTTGGCGTCGATCATCCGGCATTTTATGGGACGTGGCATGCTGTCTCCGTTTTTTGATCTTACGCTCATAACATATAAAGATCGAAAAGTGTGATGTCAAGCATGTTTTTTAATCATTTTCTCATTATCGCACGAATCCGGAAAAGGCCGTCGTCCTGCGCCCGGAACTCCGTGCTCCGGATTGCCGGGCGCAGGGAAGGTTTTGAAGCTCCCCGCAGCGAGCTGCGGGGAGGGCACTCTCTTTTGCGGTTCAACCGTCACGGGGTTCGCTCTCCGGGGTCTCGAGGCCCGCGATGCGTCGCTCCAGCATTTCGAGCCGGGCATTCAGGGCGGCCGATTCGGTACCGAGCGAGTCCCTGTCCGCCGTCGGGTCGGCGGGGCCGCCGAAACGCCGGCGGCAGAAAAATCCCCGGCCGCGCCCGGGGCCGCCAAAGTCGGCGCCGCCGCGGAAACCCAGTTGCAAGCCCCGGCCGCCGGCCCTGCGGCCGACGCCGCGACCCATGCCGCGGCGGTTAAGAGTCGCTGCGGCCGTCCGTCCGGCACATGTGCCGAAACCGCCCCCGGTGGCGGGTCCTTCCCCCATCGGTCCTGTTCCATTCAATCCTGGCATGACGTCTATCTCCTTTCTTTGCTGGTCTCGCGCGGCCGTCGACCGCGCGGCGGGTCACTCATCGGGACCCGCGCCGCCATCCAATGTGACGGGGCGAGAAGCCGTGCCGTGTCCGCGGCACCTGCCTCTGCCTCCCATCCGGCCGCGGTGCCGGGTCGGGCCGCCGGGGGCGCGGTCATCCGCCATTTCATAATGGCCGCCCTCGATGCGGATGGCCCAGCCGTTGGCCAGGGCCCCGGCGACCGTGCGCCGGGCTTCTGAAACCAGGCGGGAGAACGTCGGGCGCGAGATGTCCATCATCGCCGCCGCCTGCGCCTGGTCAAGCCCCTCGGCATCCGCCAGGCGCATGGCCTCCAGGCCTTCCAGCGGGAGCGTCACGCCCCGCAACTGCCCCAGGGGAACCCCCTGGGGCTTGTAGAAGCGCACCGGTGGCTGGCATTGAATCCGTTTGATCATCCTGGGCCGCGGCATGGAATCCTCCCTGATATGAACATTTGTTCAAAACATACTTCGGCGGAAGAGTTCTGTCAAGATTTATTATGAACATATTTCCAAATTAATTCCCGGCGCCCGCTGCGCCGCGAAGGGTCTGTTTCGCTTTCTTCGGGATTGTGGTATGAAAAAAGCAATCGAATTCGGCCTCTTCTCTGCCCGATCCGTGTGCCCCGACCGCCTTCGGGAAACCCCCAAACGATGCGGGAGACACGGCTGTGCCCGAGACCTGGAACATCGTCCTCATCGACGACGAGGAAGACATCCGCGAGGTCATGACCTTGACGCTGGCCGATGCCGGCTATGCGGTGCGGGCCGCCGCCGACGGCGAGGCGGGACTGCGGATGTGTATCGAGGCCCCGCCCCAGATCGTCATCACCGATATCCGCATGCCCGGCATGGACGGTCTTCAGGTGCTCGAGCACCTCAAGCGGCAATTGCCGGACATCGAAGTCATCGTGGCGACGGCTTTCGGCGAGATGGAGCTTGCCATCCGCGCCCTTCAGCTGGATGCCTCGGACTTCATCCCCAAACCGATCGGCAGCGAAAATCTTCTCCTCGCCCTGAATCGTGCGCGGGAGCGCTACACCTCCCGGCGCCGGCTCAAGGAGTACACCCGCTTGCTCGAGAAGGAAAAGGCGGAGACCAGCCAGCAGCTCGTAAAGGCGGTGGCGTTTCAACGCAATCTGATCGAAAGCTCCATGGACGGCATACTGGGGGTGGACGAGCAGCAGGTTGTCGTCATTTGCAACCGCGGCATGGAGCGGCTGATCGGTTTGCCGCGGGATC
This sequence comes from uncultured delta proteobacterium, assembly GCA_963716785.1. GTDB lineage: Bacteria > Desulfobacterota > Desulfobacteria > Desulfobacterales > SpSt-501 > SpSt-501. The sequence continues at coordinate 30,468 of CAVQUW010000013.1, forward strand.
GCGTATTGAACCAGATGACCTTGTCCGAGTTTTTCGCCCCCGCCGAAGCGGCACGCTTTCAGGCGGAGCTTCGCAGCGAACGCTTCGGCGGCCGGAACCGGCTGTTTTTCTTTGAAACCCTGCTGAACACCCGGTCCGGCCGCGGGATACCTGTGCAGGCGTCGGCCGCCGTGCTGATGGAAGACGGGCACGAAAGCGGGTTGGTCGGGTTTTTCCGGGACCTGCAGGAAATCCGCCGGATGGAACGTGAACTGGCGGACCAGGCGCGCGTTCTGCACCAGGACAAGATGATGTCCCTCGGCCGCTTGGCGGCCAGCGTCGTGCACGAGATCAACAACCCGCTTTCGGGCATCCTGAATTACATGCGTCTGATGACCCGGCTCCTGACGCAGGGCGACTTTACCGACGAGCGCCGGAACAAGTTCAGACGCTACCTGGACATCGCCGAAACCGAGACCGGCCGATGTTCGCAGATCGTTTCCAACCTGCTCAGCTTTTCGCGCCGTTCGCCCGAGGCGTTCGCGTCGGTCGATGTGGCCGAGCTCCTGCACCGCTGCATTCTGCTGAGCCGGCACAAGCTGGAGCTGAGCGGCATCCGGCTGGAGAGCCTGGTCCCCGGGGGACTGCCGTCCGTCGAGGGGGACTTCAACCAGCTGCAGCAGTGCGTGATCAACCTGATCTTCAACGCCGTCGATGCCATGCCGAGCGGCGGCATCCTGACCTTGGAGGCTCGGGCCGACGTTCCGGCGCAGACCGTTTCCATCCGCGTGCAGGACACCGGCCCGGGAATACCCCCCGAACACCTGCCGAGCATCTTCGAGCCTTTCTATACCACCAAGAGCGAGGGCCATGGTTTGGGTCTGGGCCTGTCCACGGTCTACGGCATCGTGGAGCGTCATCGCGGAAAGGTCGAGGCCCGCAACCCGGACGAGGGCGGCGCCGTGTTCGAGATCACGCTTCAGGCGAGCCGGAAGACCTGAGACACCGATATTTTGGAAAACAGGGCCAGAGAGGATGAAATCGTAAGCGGCAGGCTGTGACGGTCGGCGCCATCTCATCGGTCCTGCCGTCTATCCCTTGTGTGAGTGCATCCCGCCGCGAAAAGATCGCGGCAAGATGCCGCTCCCTATCAAGAGAAAGCAAGGCTTCATCGGAAGCCGTCAAGGAAATGCGGCATGATTCGATCTTCCGGTTTTTCAGGCAATACGATCGCCTGCAAGGATTGGCTGGCCATCCTCGACGAGCTCAACATCGGTGCCTTCATGGTGGGCTCGAACCGACGGGTCGAGTCGTTGAACTTGAGCGCCCAGGCCATGATCGGCGTCCGTGGGAATGACGCCATCGGCAAGGATTGCCGGGAGGTTTTCCTCGGCGTGCCCTGTCTGGTCTCCTGCCCGTTCCAGGGGGCGCAGGAAGCGAAACAGCCGGAGTCGGTCATCCGCCTGGGTGAAGGGGACGAGAGCTACCTGGTGACGCGCATCGCCGCCCCCGTGTATGACGCCGACCGCCGGGTCGTGGGATGCCTCACCATCCTCCAGGACCACGCACCCATCGCCGACCTCGTGAACCGCATCCACCACGAGGAGCGCAGCTTGAAGATCATCCTGGACAACCTCGAGGTCGGCATCTTCACGGTGGACCTCGGGGGGATCGTCACGTTCTTCAACACCAGCGCCGAAAAAATATCCGGGTTCAGGCGGCAGGAGGTCCTGGGGCGGCCCTGCGCCGCTATTTTCCGGGGGGAGCCCGCCGCGGAGTGGGAGCTGCTGCGGGAAACGATTGCCAGCGACAGCCCGCGCAGCGGCATCGAAAGCCGGATCTTGACCCGCGAGGGCGTCGCCGTCCCCATCCGGGTTACCTACATACCGCTGCGCAACGAGAAGGGGATCGCCGTGGGGGGGTTGGCCACCTTCAGCGATCTCACGCTGGCCCGGCAGTTGAGCCAGGCGATTCGGGACCGCTACACCTTCCATGACCTGGTCGGGAAGTCCCCGCAGATGCAGCGCATCTTTGAGAATGTACAGGTCGTGGCCAAGACCGACGCCACCGTGCTGATCGAAGGCCCCACGGGGACCGGCAAGGATGTTCTGGCCAAGGTCATCCACTCGGCCAGCCGGCGCAGCTCCAAGCCCTTCGTCAAGGTGAACTGCGCGGCCATCCCCGACACCCTGCTCGAATCGGAGATGTTCGGCTACGTCAAGGGGGCCTTCACCGGCGCCGTCCAGGACCGCGGCGGCCGCTTCCAGGCCGCCGACGGCGGGACCATCTTCCTGGACGAGATCGGCGACCTGCCGCTTGCACTGCAGGCCAAGCTCCTGCGGGTGATCGAAGAAAAAGTATTCTTCCGCCTGGGCACCTCACAGACCACCCGGGTGGATGTGCGCATCATCTCGGCCTCCAATCAACGTCTGGACCGGCTCGTCGCCCGCAAGCGGTTTCGCGAGGACCTGTATTACCGGCTCAACGTTTTCCGCATCGAGCTGCCCAGCCTCAGAAACCGGCCGGCCGACCTCCCGCTGCTGATCGGTCACATCCTGCGGCGCCTCTGCTCCTCCAAGGGCATCCCCCCGCCCGAGATATCGGAGAACGTCATGCAGCTGCTGTTGAACTACCGATACCCGGGCAATATCCGCGAGCTGGAAAACATCCTGGAGCACGCGCTGGTCCTCTGTGCGGAGAACACCCTGCGCCGCAAGCATCTGCCCGACTACCTGCGGATGCGGCCGCCCGGCGGCGCCACTGGGCCGGAGAAGCCCAAGTCCCCGGGTTCGGCCGCCGAACCCACGCGCATCCGCGCGGCGCTGCGGCGGCACGGGGGAAACCGGTCCCAGACCGCCCGGTCCCTGGGCATGGACCGCAGCACGCTGTGGCGGAAGATGAGGAAGTATCAGCTGGACGGCTGATGACCTACAGCGGGAGCTGATTGTTCGCGGATTCGGCTGCTGCACATCTATGTTGCAGATATGTTGCATTTATTGTTGATGCAACACGATAATTCCAGTTATTTTAATTATCAAAAGGCATCCTCACGTTGCATCGTTTGCATCGTCTCGCCCCCGCCGCCGCAAGCACCCACCGGTTTTTATTTTTCCAATATACTGTTTTAATTCAGTAAAAATAAAATCGGGCAGATTGGTACGGTCCGTGCTCGCGTGGGTCCATAGCAAACACCGCCATCTCCTCTGGGTGGGACATGAAGAGACGGATCAAGGTTCTGGTCGTCGACGACGAGCCCGACATGCGGTTCTTTCTTTGCAACCTGTTGGGCGGCTGCGGGTATGCCACCATCCAGGCGGCGGACCGCACCGACGGTCTGCGCAAAGCCAAAAGGGAAAAACCGGCCGTGATCATACTGGATGCGATGATGCCCAACGAAGACGGCCTTCAGCTCTACCATGATCTCAAGCAGGACCTTCGATTGAAGCGCATCCCGGTCATCATGGTGTCCGGCGTCGGCAAGAAAACGTTTTTGCAGTACCAGCGATCCTATTGCACCCTGCCGGAGGCGGACCCATCCGTCCCGGGAGCCTATTTGAAAAAACCCTTGAACGCGGACGAGCTCATCGGCTGGGTCCAGGCGTTGGCCGGACCCGGCGCGAAAGCGTGACCGCAATCCCTGTGGGGACGCCCATGCCTGTTCGGATCGGCTTTTACATCTGCCATTGCGGGATCAACATCGCCTACCGGGTGCGGGTGGAGGAGGTGGCGGCCTTCGCCCGCCAGCTTCCGAACGTTTCCGTGGCCCGCGACTACAAGTTCATGTGCTCGGACCCCGGCCAGGAGATGATCGAAAACGACATCCGGACCCACGGCCTGAACCGGGTGGTGGTGGCTTCGTGTTCGCCGCGGCTGCACGAGAAAACCTTCCAAACCGCCTGCCGGCGGGCCGGCGTCAACCCCTATTTTTTTCAAATGGCATCGGTGCGGGAGCAGGTTTCCTGGGTCACCGAGGACGAAGAGGCTGCCACGCGCAAGGCCAAAAGCCTGGCGGCGGCGGCCATTCAACGGGTGGCCCGCCATCACGCGCTCGCGACCCGCGAAGTGAAGGTTCACCCCGACGTGCTGGTCCTGGGCGGCGGCATTGCCGGCATGCAGGCGGCCCTCGACATCGCCAACGGCGGGCACCGGGTCTATCTCGTCGAGAAACAGTCCACCATCGGCGGCCACATGCTGCAGTTCGACAAGACCTTTCCCACCCTGGATTGTGCCGCCTGCATCGGGACCCCCAAGATGGTGGAAGTGGCCCAGAACCCGAACATCACGCTCTACTCCTGCAGCGAGGTCAAAGAGGTCAGCGGGTTCATCGGCAACTACATCGTCACGGTCCGCCGCCACCCGCGTTACGTAAAGGAGGGGGTCTGCACCGGGTGCGGCGAGTGCGCCAAGGTCTGCCCCGTCGCCATTCCCAACGACTGGGATGTGGGCCTCGGGACACGCCGGGCCGTCGGCCGGGCCTTTCCCCAGGCGATCCCCATCACATTTGACATCACCAAAAAAGACCGCGCGCCGTGCATCGCGGCCTGCCCCGCCGGGATCAATGTCCAGGGGTACGTTCAACTCATCGGCCAGGGGAAATACACCGAGGCCGTGCGCCTGATCATGGAGCGGCTGCCGCTGCCCGGCGTGCTCGGCCGGGTCTGCCCGCACCCCTGCGAAAGCCGCTGCCGGCGTGCCGAGGTGGACGCACCGGTGGCCATTCGCGATTTGAAGCGGTTTGCGGCCGACCGGGTGGACCTCGCCGCGTTGCCCCCGCCGGAGATCGAGGAGCGCGCCCAGCGAGTCGCGGTCGTCGGCTCGGGCCCGGCGGGCCTCACGGCCGCCTACTACCTGCGGCGGCGCGGCTACGCCGTCACGATCTTCGAAGCGCTGGACCGACTGGGCGGCATGCTGCGGGTGGGCATACCGGACTACCGTTTGCCGCCCGAGCTGCTCGACCGCGAGATCGCCTTCGTGCTGCGCACCGGTATCGAGGTCGCAGCCGGCCGGCGGCTCGGCCGGGATTTCAGCCTGGAGAGTCTCAAGGCCGACGGCTTCGACGCGGTGCTGCTCGCCATCGGCGCGCACCTGGGGATGCCGGCGGGCATCCCGGGGGAGCAGGAGCTGCCGGGTGTCGTGAATGCCGTGGACTGGCTGAGAGAGGTCAACCTCGGCGCCCGCGCCTGCCCGGGCAAAAGGGTGGTCGTGATCGGCGGCGGCAACGTGGCGGTGGACGCCGCGCGCGTGGCCCGACGGCTGGGAGGCGAATCCGTTGCGATCGTCTACCGTCGCACCCGGCCGGAAATGCCCGCCTACGCCGAGGAGATCGAAGATGCGCTCGCCGAGGGCATCGACATTCGATACCTGACGGCGCCGTTGCGGGTGGTCGGCCGCGAGGGGAAGGTGGTCGGCATCGAGTGCCTGCGCACGGAGCTGGGGCCGCCGGATGAAAGCGGACGGCGGCGGCCGGTGCCGGTGGCCGGCTCCGAGCATGTGATCGAGTGCGACGCGGTCATCCCGGCCATCGGACAGAAAATCGACCTGGGATGGGCTGCCACCGGTCGGATGCTGCGGACGTCCCCGTGGGGCGCCATCGCGGTCGATGCGCACACCCTGCAGACTTCCGTGCCGTATGTGTTCGCCGCCGGCGACGCCGTGAGCGGGCCGGCGACCGTCATTGAAGCCGTGGCCGCGGGTCACAAGGCCGTGGAGGCGATCGAGCGATTTCTCCGGCGGGAGGACCGCGAGGCGATGGCCGTCGAGGCCGCGGCGCAGGCGCCGCCCGGCGAGGACTGGGCGGAGGTCCCGCGCGGCATCGGTCGTCAGGAACGCGTCCGCAGCAGGCAACTGGCGGCGGTCCGGCGGGTGGGCGGGTTTGCCGAGGTGGACCTCAATTTCGGCGAGGAGGAGGCCCGGCAGGAGGCCGGCCGCTGCCTCAACTGCGGCGTCTGCTGCGAATGCATGGAGTGCGTGCAGGTCTGCGAGGCCAAGGCCATCGACCACCGCATGCGCGCCGAGGAGCTGCAGGTAAAGGTCGGCAGCATCATTCTCGCGACCGGCTACGACCTGATGGACCCCGGCCCGATGCGGCAGTTCGGCTACGGGCGGTATCCGAATGTGTTCACCAGCCTGGAGTTCGAGCGCCTGAGCAACGCCACCGGCCCGACCGGCGGCCGGATCCTGATCCGCGACGAGGACGGGCAGTTTACGCGCACCCCGCAAAGTGTCGCCATTCTGCACTGCGTCGGCAGCCGGGACGTGAACTACCACGAGTATTGCTCGCGGGTGTGTTGCATGGCCGCGCTCAAGTACACCCACCTCATCAAGGAGAAGGTCGGCCGCCACACGCGCGTCTATGATTTCTACATCGACCAGCGCTGCTTCGGCAAAGGCTACGAAGAGTTCTACCGCCGCTGCCAGGAGGAGGGGACCGTCTTCATCCGCGGCAAAGTGGCCGAAATCACCGACCAGCCGGCCTCCGCCGACGAGCAGGGAAAGCTCGTTGCGCTTGCGGAAGACACCCTGTCGGCCACGCGGCTGCGCGTGCCTGTCGACATGGTCATCCTGTGCGCGGCCATGGAGTCGCGCCGCGATGCGGCCGACGTGGGCCGGGTCTTCGGTGTCAACCAGGGCGCGGACGGCTTCTTCCTGGAGGAGCACCCCAAGCTGGGCCCGCTCAACACGGCCACCGACGGGGTGTTCCTGGCGGGGGCCTGCCAGGGGCCGAAGGACATCCCCGACACGGTCGCCCAGGCCTCGGGGGCGGCGGCCAAGTCGCTGTCGCTGGCCAGCCGGGGCACGGTGGCCATCTCTTCGACCATCTCGTGGATCGACCCCGACGTCTGCGCCGGCTGCCAGACCTGTATCGGGCTCTGCCCCTATTCGGCCATCGAGTTCGACCCGCGGCGGGCGGTCGCGGTGGTCAACGAGGCCCTGTGCAAGGGCTGCGGCAGCTGTGCCGGCGGGTGCCCCAGCGGTGCCGCCCAGGTGCGGCATTTCAAGAAGGACCAGCTGTTTGCCGAGGTCGACGGGATCATGAACGCCTTGAAGGCGGTCGGAATGTGAACCGCAACAGCGGGTGCATTGCCCGCCGCCAACGATGGGGGGGGATATAAAAAAATGCAGGGACGCCTGTCCGGGAGGAGACATGCAGGACTTCGAACCGACCATCGTTGCGTTTGTCTGCAACTGGTGCACCTACACGGCGGCCGACCTGGCCGGGACCTCGCGGCTGTCCTACCCCAAGAACGTGCGCCTGATCCGGGTCATGTGCACCGGCATGGTCGATCCCCAGTACGTGATCAAGGCCCTGCTGCAGGGAGCGGACGGGGTCCTGGTGAGCGGCTGCCACCCCGGGGACTGCCACTACATCAACGGTAATTTCAAGGCCCGCCGCCGCGTCAAACTCCTGAAGGAGATCCTGCCGCGTTTCGGGTTCGAGGAGGAACGCCTGCGGCTGACCTGGATCGGGGCGAGCGACGGCATTCGGTTCGCCGAGATCATGCGCGAGATCGTCGAGCAGGTCAGGGCCCTGGGGCCCGGTCGCGCCCCGGCGGCACTGGCGATGTGAGATCCCGGCACGAAAGGGAGAACATATGACGGACACGTATCGTCTCGATCCGCAGGACGGCGGTGTGGTGGCGGTGATTCGCCGTTTTCTGCAGGGTCTTCTGGCGGCCGAAGCGGTGCGCGCGGTGCTGGTCCCCCAGCACCTGCCCATGAAGCGCTTGGTGATGCCCACCCTGGTCACCCGTGCCGAGGGGCTGGACGGCGCCGACCCGCTGGCGCCCTGCTTTCCGATCAGCGCGGCACGCATCGCCTCGCGTCTGGCGCGCAAACCCATGGGGGCCCGTTGGGCGGCGGTGATGCGGCCCTGCGAAATCCGGGCGTGGCTGGAGCTTGTGAAGCTCAAGCAAGCCCGGACGGAGGAGGTGATCCTCGTCAGCATCGACTGCCTGGGCGCTTTTCAAAACAAGGATTACGCCCGTTTCGCCGGAGAACACCCTGAGGCGGCGACGCAGGATTTTGTACGCAAGGCGCTGGCCGGAGAACAGCCTGGAACCGGATCTCGCGCCGGCCTGCCGGGTCTGCGAGTTCCCGGTGCCGCCCCGCAGCGACATTCACATCGGGTTCCTGGGGTGCGACGGCGCCCTGACGGTGGAGGCGCGATCGGCGGCGGGCGGGAAGGCGGTCGAGGCCGCGACACTGGCGCGCGGCGAGGCACCGGCCGCCCGCCGGGCGGCCCTGGACGCACTGGTGGCCGGGCGGGTCGTCCGCCGCGACGAAATGTTCGCACGCACGCAGGCGGCCATCGACGGCATCGAGAAGGCGGCCGCCTATTTCGCCGACTGCATCAACTGCTACAACTGCCGCGTGGCGTGCCCGGTCTGCTATTGCAAGGAGTGCGTGTTCGTCACCGACGTGTTCGACCATGAACCGGCCCAGTACCTGCAGTGGGCGGAGCGCAGCGGGGTCCTCAAGATGCCGACCGACACCCTGTTTTACCACCTGACGCGCCTGGCGCACATGAGCACGGCCTGCGTCGGCTGCGGCCAGTGCTCCAACGCCTGCCCCAACGACATCCCGGTCATGGAGGTGTTCCGGACCGTCGCGCGGCACACCCAGCAGGCGTTCGATTACGAGGCCGGCCGCGACCTGGAAGAGGCGCCGCCGCTGTCGGTGTTCAAGGAATCTGAATTTCTCGAGGTGGTGGGAATCAGCCGGCGGCAGACCGCCGACTGATTCCCATCACACGGCCCTTCCCCCATAGGGAGGGGCCAGGGGAGGGGGTCAGATGAAACGCAAGGTCGGCACCGCGTTGGTGGTCGGCGCCGGGATCGCCGGCATCCGGGCCGCGCTGGACATGGCCGAATACGGGTACGGGGTCACCCTGATCGACCGGGCGCCGCACATGGGCGGCATCCTCACCCGGCTGGACAACCAGTTCCCCACGAACCACTGCGGCATGTGCCGCATGCTGCCTCTGGTTCAGCGCGATGCCGCCTCCCAGTAATGCCTGCGCAAGGGGCTCTTCCACGAGAACATCGAAATCCTGCTCTCCACGACGGTGACCGGCATCGAGGGCGAGCCCGGCAAGTTCCGCGTGACCCTCAAGCAGGAGCCCGCGTGGGTGGACCCGGGCCGCTGCGTCGGCTGCGGCCGCTGCGTGCCGGTCTGCCCGGTGGAGGTCCGCGACAGCTTCAACGCCGGGCTCTCGACCGCGCAAGGCCATCTACCTGCCGGTGCCCCACACCCTGCCCAACGCCTACGTCATCGACGCCGACACCTGCACCCGCTGCGGGGCCTGCCTGGCGGCCTGTCCCACGGATGCCATCCGCCTGCCGGAGGCCGAACACCGGAAATTCCGCATCCTGGTGGTGGACGATGAGCTGGTCGTGCGCGACTCCCTGAAGGAGTGGCTCGAAGCGGAGGGGTTCACCGCGGCCATGGCCGGGTCCGGCGCCGAGGCGCTCGCCGCCCTGCAGGCCGGACCTTATCACCTCATGCTGCTGGACATCAAAATGCCGGGCATGGACGGCGTTGAGGTGCTCGAACGTGCCAAGGCGCTTTCGCCCGAGCTGACCGTGATCATGATGACCGCCTATGCCACGGTGGAAACCGCGGTGGAGGCGATGAAGATCGGCGCCCTGGACTATCTGGTCAAGCCCTTCGACCTGGAAACCCTGATGCCCAAGGTGGCGCAGGTCTATCAGGAGGTCGAGACGGCGGAAGCCCGGCAGATCGAAGCCGGGGCGGTGGTGCTCTGCGGCGGGAACGACTTCTGCGACCCGGCGGCCGGGAAAAACACCCTCGGCTACGGCGTCTCCCCGGACATCCTGACGCAGCTCGAATTCGAGCGGCTGATGAGCGGCACCGGGCCCACGGCCGGCCGCCTGGTGCGGCCTGAGCGACGGGCGACCCGTGCGTCGGATCGCCTGGCTCCAGTGCGTGGGCTCCCGGGACGTCCAGCTGGATGCGGATTTCTGTTCGAACATCTGCTGCATGGTCGTCCATCAAGGAGGCCGTGCTCGCCAAGGAGCGGGCCGGAGGACGAGCTGGAGGCGACCATCTTCTACATGGACATGCGCACCTTCGGCAAGACCTTCCAGCGCTACCGGGACCAGGCCGAGCAACGATACGGGGTGCGGTTTGTGCGTGCACGGGCGCACTACGGTGGTCGCGGACCCGGCGGGCCGCGGTCTCGCCATCCGTTGGGCGGATGTGTCCGGCGCCTGCCGCGAGGAGTCTTTCGACATGGTGGTGCTGGCCGCGGGGCAGCGGCCGGGCACCGGGTCCGCTGAGCTGGCCGGTCGATTGGATCTGCCGCTCAACCCTTGGGGGTTCATCGAGCCGGAGCCGTTCTCGCTGAGCCGCACCCGGCGACCCGGGGTTTTCATCGGCGGCGCCTTCGGCGGCATGCAGGACATCGGCGACACCGTGATCCGGGCATCGGCGGCGGCAGCCGGCGCCTCGCGGGCCATCCACGCCGGCGGCGGCAGCCTGGCGCTCGAAGAACAGGCGCCCGGAGACGCCGGTCAGCCTGATGCGCGAAGCCCCTCGGATTTTGGCCGTGGTTTGCCGTTGCAGCAGCGGCGAGGCCGGCATGGCGCCCTTGGCGCTCGAGCTCCGATCGCTGTCCTGCGATCCGGAAATCGTCGCCGTCGAGACGCTGGACGGTCTTTGCACCGTATCCGCCTGGGAACCGCTTGCCGACCGGATCCGGGAGGTGAAAGCGAACCGGGTGCTGATCGGGGCCTGCCTGCCGCACTTGCACCGTCGCAGGCTAACCGAGTTGAGCCGGGAGCTGGGGATGAACGCCGCATTGATGGAGGTGGTCGACATCGCCCCGTGGTCCCTTCCGCCCGGGGAGGCGCCTTCGGCCGATGCGTTGGCGAAGCTGCGGACCGGTGCGGCCCGGCTGAAGTGGGCGGACCCTGCCCCGGTGGCCGAGATCCGGGTTGAGCCCCGGGCCCTGGTGGTGGGAGGAGGCATTGCCGGCATGACGGCCGCCCTCACGATCGCCGACCACGGCTACGAAGTGGACCTGGTGGAGGCGCGCGACCGATTGGGGGGCAACCTCACCTGGCTCAGCCGCACGCTGGAAGGTGACGATGTCCAGGCCCTGCTGAAGGACCACCTGAAGCGGGTCGCGAACCATCCGCGCATTCAGGTGCACATCGACTCGCGGGTCATCCATGCCGCCGGTGAGGTCGGTTCTTTTTCCACCGTGATCGAAGGGCCGGCCCAGGAGGTTCAGAGCGTGGCCCACGGCGTCGTCATCCTGGCGGCCGGCGGCGCCGAGGCCTCGACCCGATCCCACGCGTACGGGGCCAGCCCGGCGATCCTGACCCAGTCCGAGCTGGAGCGGCGCATGGCCGATGGAAGCCTGGATGCAAACCGACTGGACACGGTGGTGATGATCCAGTGCGTCGATTCCCGCCGGGAGCCTCGGAACTATTGCAGCCGCGTTTGCTGCGCCACGGCGCTGAAGCACGCGCTGGCGCTCAAGGAGATGAACCCCGACGCCGGCGTGTTCGTCCTGCACCGGGACGTCATGGCCTATGGTTTCAGCGAAGCGGCCTTCACCCGGGCACGGCAGGCCGGCGTGATCTTTGTCCCGTACCATCCGGATCGTCCGCCGCAGGTCGCGCCGGCCGAACCCGGTGTCACGGTGATGCTCGAGGAGCCGATTCTGGGAAGGCCTCTCAACATCGAGGCCCAGTTGCTGGTCCTGGCCACGGGCATTGTTCCCCGCCTGCCGCCGGAGTTGGCGGAAGCCTACGGCGCCCATTTGGACCGGGACGGATTTTTCGAGGAGGCCGACCCGAAATGGCGGCCGGTCGACGGACTCAAGGAAGGCGTCTTTGCCTGCGGCCTGGCCCTGGGACCGCGCACGATCACCGAGTCCGTGGCCACGGCCGAGGCGGCCGCCCAGCGCTCCCTGCGCATCCTGTCCCGCGAACGGTTGGCGGCCGGCACGGTGGTGGCGGGCGTCCGCCACAGCCTGTGCAGCCTCTGCGAGCAGTGCATCGCCGCCTGTCCCTACGGGGCGCGCTGCCTGGACGTCGATCTCGAACAGGTGCGGGTCAACCCGGCGATGTGTCAGGGCTGCGGGGCCTGCGCCGCCGTGTGCCCGAACGACGCCTCCTTTCTGGAGGGCTACGTCCCCCGGCAGATGCTGGCGACGATCGACGCGGCGGTGGGATAAACACTCGGTGCCCGCCACGGCGACAGGTTGGCGGCGCGCCCCGCGAAGCGCGGCTTCAGGGGCGCCGCGCTTGAGACGGAACCACCACCTCTGTGGATGCAAAATAAGCGGTGAAAGCCGGACCTCAGTCCATGCGGAAGGAACAGACATGAACGCACCCACGGACAACTCGGCGGCGCTCCCGTCGCGGCGGGCGCCCGATGAACTGGAGCAGGTGCGGGAGATGGTTCAAAGCTGCATTCAGTGCGGCACCTGCACGGGGTCTTGCCCCAACGCGTTCGCCATGGACCTGACGCCGCGGCAGCTGTGGCGGCACGTGATGCTCGAGCAGCCGGCGGTGGTCTTCGGCAGCCGGACCTTCACGCTCTGCTCCGCCTGCTATTATTGCACCCTGCGCTGCCCGCGGGGTCTTCCCCTGACGGATGCCATGCACGCACTCAAGCGGCGGGCGGCCCGACGACCGACCCATGCCGCACAAGGCGAGCACCGCCTTTTACCGACAGTTCATGGAAAGCGTGCGCCGCCATGGCCGGGTGAACGAGCTGGAGTTCATGACCCTGTACTTCGCCGACATGCGCAACCCGCTGCTGCCCCTGCGCTACACCTCCCTCGGGTTGCGGCTCATCGCCAAGGGCAGGCTGTCGCTGCGGTGGCCCATGCGGCGCAAACGTCCGCTGGAGGCGATTTTCCGCAAAGCGGCCGAACTGGAGGAGGGCCGATGAAGGTTCACTACTACCCCGGCTGTTCCCTGGAAGGCACGGCGCTCGAGTACGACCGCTCCACCCGGCGTGTAATGGCCGCGCTGGGGGTGGAACTCCGGGAGATCGAGGACTGGACCTGCTGCGGCGCCTCCGCGGCCGAGGCCGACGGACGCCCTGCTCGCCCTGGCGCTGCCGGCCCGCAACCTGGCGCTGGCCGAACGGCACCCGGAAGCCGGGACGTGCTGGTGCCGTGCAGCGCCTGCTATCTGAACCTGAAACACGTCGCGGAGAAGATCCGGACGGACGCGCCGCAGCGCTCGACGGATCAACACCCTTCTGGAGGGGACGATCTGCGGTTTCGAGGGCGGGTGCGGGTTCGTCATCTGCTGGACGTGCTGGCCTCGGACCTGGGGCCGGCGGCGATTCAGCCCCAGGTCGTGCGGCCGCTCGACGGGCTGCGCATCGCCCCTTATTACGGGTGCCAGTGTCTGCGGCCGTACGCGGTGTTCGACGACCCCGAGATGCCGACCTCCATGGAACCCCTGATCCGGGCCGCCGGCGCGGAGGTGTTCCCGTGGCCGATGGGGGGCCGCTGCTGCGGGGCGTCCCACATGAACACCCAGCCCGAGGTGGGGATCGCCCTGGTGGCGGGCATTTTAAAAGCGGCCCGGGGCGCGGACGCCATCGTCACGGTGTGCCCCATGTGCCAGATGAACCTGGAAGCCTTCCAGAACCGCGCTTCCCGGCGCAGCACATGGACCTGCACATCAGCGTCCTGTATTTGCCGCAGCTCATCGGGCTCGCCATGGGGCTGTCGGAAAGCGATCTGGGGCTGGGTCACAACCTGGCCTTCACGGGGGGCCGGCGACGCCGGGTTCACGCGCCGGCATCGTGACATCGCCCGGTGCAGGGCCGCCCCCTCTTGGACCGGACGCTGCCGTACGGCGGCGTGCCTGCGGTCTCACGGAAGGCAGGATATCCATGCTGATCGAGCGCATTTTTCAGTTGCGGCACCGCCTGGTGTTCCGGCTCATTTTGGCGGTCGGGCTCACCCTGCTGGTGTGCATCGCCACCTGGGCCTACTTCAACATCAACTACCAGGAGGGCAAGCTCACGGAGAACATCGTGGTCGGCACCGACCGGCTGACCAACACCATCAGGCTCGGCACCCACTATGCCATGATGCTCAACTCCAGGGACGACATCAACCAGATCATCACCAACATCGGCAAGCTGAAGGAGATCCAAAACATCCGGATCTACAACAAGCAGGGCCAGATCAAGTATTCCAACCACCGGGCGGAGATCGACACGACCACCAACATCAAGGCCGAGGCCTGCGACATCTGCCACCGGACGGACCCCCCGCTGGCGGAACTGGGCCTTCAGGAAAGAACCCGGCTGTTCGATTCCGAGCAGGGCTACCGGCTGCTGGGGATCATCAGCCCGATCTTCAACGAGCCGGGGTGCGCCACCGACGCCTGCCACGTTCACCCGGAAGGCAAGAAGGTCCTGGGGGCCCTGGACGTGGTGGTCTCGCTCCAGGAAACCGACCGGGAAATCCTGCAGGCCCAAAAGGGGATGGTCGGCCTGGCCGGGTTCGCCTTCCTGCTGATTTCGAGCATGGTCGGCATCCTGGTGTTCCGGTTCGTCAACCGCCCCGTGCAGCAGCTGATCGAAGGCACCCGCCAGATCGCCCGGGGCGCTTACCCGGAGAAGATCCCGGTCGGCCGCAAGGACGAGATGGGGCAGCTGGCCACGGCGATCGGCGCCATGAGCCGCGAGATCGCCCAGAAGCAGGCCGAGCTGAACGAGCAGCGCAATGAATACCAGAACCTGTTCGAACAGGTGCCGTGCCTGATCACCGTCCAGGACCGCGCCTTCAGATTGCTGCGCTACAATCGGGAGTTCTCCGAACGCTTCGGTCCCGACCCCGGCGACCACTGCTACCAGGCCTACAAGGGGCGGAGCGAGAAGTGCCCCAACTGTCCGGTGGCGTTGACCTTCGAGGACGGGCTGCCCCATCAGGGGGAGGAGACCGGGCTGAACAAGGACGGGTCCGAGGCCCACTGGATCTTCCGCACCTCGCCGATCCGCAACGCCCAGGGCGAGGTCGTCGCCGCCCTGGAGATGAGCCTCGACATCACCGAGCGCAAGCAGCTCGAGGAGCAGCTGGACAAGTCCGAACGCAAGTATCACGAGATCTTCAACCACATCCCCAACCCGGTCTTCGTGCTGGATTATGACTCGCTGGAAGTCGTCGACTGCAACGAGAGCGTCACGACGGTCTACGGGCTGCAGCGGGAAGAGGTCCTGAACCGCTCTTTTCTGGAACGCTTCCTGCCGGAGGAAAGGGCGTATTACCGCGACATCCTGCGGACGATCACGGAACTCAACCAGGTGAAGCACCGGCACAAGACCGGCGAGCGGCTCTTCGTCAACATCCGGGTTTCGCCGGGGGAGTACCCCGGCCGCAAGGTGCTGCTGGTGACGACCAGCGACATCACCAAACGGCTTGAGACCGAACAGCAGCTGATCCAGGCCAGCAAGATGGCCACCCTGGGGGAGATGGCGACCGGGATCGCCCACGAGCTCAACCAGCCGCTTTCGGTGATCAAGACCGCCAGCAGTTTTTTCATCCGGAAAATCGAGAAGCGCGAACCGGTCCGGGACGAGACCCTGCACGACATGCTGAAGAAGATCGACGGCAACGTGGACCGCGCCACGCGCATCATCGACCACATGCGCCAGTTCGCGCGCAAGTCCGACCCGAAGCTCGAACGGGTCCAGTTCAACGATGTGCTGCGCCGGGCGTTCGAGATTTTCAGCCAGCAGCTGAAGCTGCGCAGCATCGAGGTCCTCTGGGAGGTCGACCCGGACCTGCCGAAGATCGACGCGGACCCCGGGCGGCTGGAGCAGGTCTTCATCAACCTGCTGCTCAACGCGCGGGACGCCATCGAGGAGCGCTGGGGCCCGGCTGAGACCGGACCGGGTTCGAAGCGCATCGTCATCGGCACTCGCGCCGCTGCGCGGGTCGTGGTCTGCGAGATCTGCGACACCGGCGTCGGGGTCCCGGCGCACATGGCCGAGCGGATCTTCGAGCCCTTCTTCACGACCAAGCAGGCAGGCAAGGGCACCGGCCTGGGTCTTTCGATCAGCTACGGCATCGTCAAAGACTGCCGGGGCAGCATCCGGGTCGGACCGAACCCGGCCGGCGGGGCCTGTTTTATCATGGAGTTCCCCACTCCGGAGAACAAACATGGAGAAGAGAATCCTTCTGGTCGATGACGAAAAGGACATCCGCGATGTCCTGCGTCTGCCGCTGACGGATCTCGGCTACGAGGTTCTGGAGGCGGAGAACGGCGAGCTTGCGCTGCGCCTTTTTGAACAGACGCGGCCGCCGATGATTTTGACGGACATCAAGATGCCCGGCATGGACGGCATCGAGCTGCTGCAGAAGGTCAAGCGTGAAAACCCGGAGACCGAGGTGATCATGATCACGGGCCACGGTGACATGGATCTGGCGGTCAAAAGCCTCAAATACGACGCCACGGATTTCATCACCAAACCGATCAATGTGGACGTGCTCGAGATCGCCCTGCGCCGGGCGGCCGAGAGAATTCTCACCCGCCAGAAGCTCAGGGAGTACACCCGCAACCTCGAGCAACTGGTGGCCGAAAAAAGCGAGCTGCAAAGCCACCTGTCGTCCCTGGGGCTGATGCTGGGTTCCATCTCGCATGCGCTGAAGGGATTGCTCACCGGGCTGGACGCGGGGGTTTATCTGGTGGATGGGGGGCTCGCCAAAGGCGACGCAGGCCAGCTGCAGGAAGGCTGGGAGATCGTCAAGCAGCGTATGGAGCGGATCCGCAAGGTGGTCCTGGACATCCTTTTCTACTCCAAGAAGCGCGAGCTGAAACGGGAAAGAATGCACGCCGTCACGCTGGCCGAAGAGGTGGCGGCGGCGGTGGCCGGCAAGCTCACTGAAACCGGCATTGTTTTCGTGAAGGAGTTCGCTCCGGAGAGCGGCGCGGTCGAAGCGGACCCTGCCTACCTTCAGGCCGCCCTGCTGAACATTCTCGAAAATGCCGTCGACGCCTGCCTGGCGGAGGGGACCCGCCAACCGCCCAAAGTGGTGTTCAGCCTGCGGCGCAAAAAGGACCGGTTGGAATTCGACATCCTCGACAACGGGATCGGCATGGACCCGGCCACCCAGGAGAAGCTCTTCACCCCGTTCTTTTCATCGAAGGGCGACAAGGGAACGGGCCTCGGGCTGTTCATCGCCAACAAGATCGTCGAGCAGCACGGGGGACGGATCACCGTCTCATCCTCCCCCGGCCGGGGCAGTCTCTTCCGTCTCAGCCTCCCCGCGGGATGCTGAGGGCGACATGGCAAAGCCGTTGACCGCTTTTTGGGTGTCGCCCGCAGCGCTAGGCGGACCGACGTTGACTGCCTGAGGTCCCGGAATTCGCCGGGGCCGCTCCCAGGGCGGCCAGCGGTTGGATGATCCGGCGCATCACCGCTGCCGTCGGGGAGGCGGCATAACGGCTGACGAACGGATGACCGCCGTCGCAGGCTTCGGCGATCTGGGGGTCCAGCGGGATCGATCCCAGGAAGGGCACCTGCATGTCGTCGGCGATACGGCTTCCGCCCCCGGTGCGAAAGATCGGGGTAATTTCGCCGCACTTGGGGCAGGCAAAGCCGCTCATGTTTTCCACCACCCCGAGCACCGGCACCTTCATCTGCCGGCAGAAGGTGATGGATTTGCGCACGTCGACCCCTGCGACCCTCTGAGGGGTGGTGACGATCACGGCACCGTCCAGCCCGCCGATCAACTGGCACACCGACAGGGGCTCATCCCCGGTGCCCGGAGGGGAGTCGATCACCAGGAAATCCAGATCGCCCCAGGCGACGTCCTGGAGAAACTGCTTGATGGCGCCCATTTTCAGCGGGCCGCGCCAGATAACGGCATCGTCCTGGGAGGGCAGGAATAGGCCGATCGAAATCACCTTCAGCCCGTCAACGTCGGCAGGCTCTATTTCGTCTTTGCTCCCACCGATGGTATAATGCTCTATGCCGAGCATGGTCGGTATGCTGGGACCGTGGATGTCCACATCCAGCAGGCCCACCCGGCGGCCGGCCATCATCAGCGCGACCGCCAGATTGACGGCCACGGTGCTCTTGCCGACCCCGCCTTTGCCCGACAGCACCACGATCTTGTGCCGGATGCGGCAGAGCCGGGATTCGAGTTTTTGCCGGTCTGCGAAGTCCGTGTCGCTTTCATCCGGGCGGCGCTGAGATGCCGAGCATGAGGTCTTATCGCACGAGCGACAGGTGGGGGTGGAAGAGGCGTGATCCGGCTGAGTGGTCATTTTTAGCTCCTTGAGAAGTCATTCCTTCTTCAAATCAGTCGCTGTCATGGGTCACACCCTTGTGGCGGCCCGCAACACCGAGAAGAGAGCAACCATCATGCCAGGCAGGGGACGGCCTGCCGGCTTTTGGGAAAGGGCTTCCCTCCTGCTTTCGGCTAAAAGCGCGTGGGCGCAATTGTTGCGCTTTGCAATCATAAGCCTGAAAATAGAATGCAGGTCGCACGATTATCATTCATTACCGCCTCCCGTCCCTGCCCCGCTCGTTCAATCTGCCGCCGCCGGATCGCCGCCCGCCTTGGCGGTGTGTCGATCGGAGGCAACAGCGGCTCGGGCAAAGAGCTATTCTCCCGTGCGCCCCCCGCCAGAGCTGTGCCCGCTAAGGCCCCCCGCGAAGGGGTCTCTCAATCACGCATGAACCGCCAATCCAAAGCAAAGCGGTTGATTGTTCCGACGCCGCGCTGTTGCCACGGCAACCGCAACGGACCGCCCGCACGCAGGGGTCGATCTCGGCACGCCTTACCGCTGGATCAACACCTTCCGGGTTGCCGTGCGCACTACCGAAGGCCGCCGTCGTGACAAGTAATCGTGCTTTTTGCAACGATGTCGTGAGGGTCCATTCCGCTCTCTGCACTTCTTCCCGTGTTTTTTTAATTCCAACAATTTGAAATCAATTGAAATGCCTATTCCACCGGGGACCTGATGCGAACTGGCATGCCGTTTGCCTCTCTTGAAACATCTACCGGTGCATGAATGCACTCGATGAGAGCGGGATTTCGACCCAAAGGAGGAGCAATCAATGGACGAAAATGTAGTTCGGTTGGGAGGGAAAAAGAAGTCGACGTTCATGGACCAGGTGAAGGATCTTCTTCCGGAGGGGGGCAATCTCAATCTTTGCCTCACCTGCGGGGCGTGTTCTTCCGGATGCCCGGCAACGGGTCTTGACGGGATGGACCCGCGCAAGTTTTTGCGGATGGCCGCGCTCGGGATGGACGACGAGATCCTGAGCTCGAACTGGGTGTGGATGTGCACCATGTGCCAACGGTGCATCTATGTCTGCCCCATGAAAATCGACATCCCGCGGATGATTTACAACGCGCGGGCGAGCTGGCCCAGGGAAAAGCGCCCCAAGGGCATTCTGGGATCCTGCGACATGGCGCTGCGCAACGAGAGCTGCAGCGCGATGGGGGCCTCCCCCGAGGATTTCCAGTTCGTCGTGGAGGATGTGCTCGAGGAATACCGCGTGGATCAGCCGGAATTCGCCGAGATGCAGGCCCCGATCGACAAGGCGGGCGCCGAGTTCTTCCTGAACCAGAACTCGCGGGAGCCGGTCACCGAACCGGATGAGATGGTGCCTTTGTGGAAGATACTCCACCTCGCCGGGGCCGACTGGACATACGGCTCAAAGGGGTGGGGCGGGGAAAACTATTGCATGTTCCTGGCCGACAGCGAAGCCTGGAAACAGACCACCGGCATCTCGGTCAAGCAGGCGGACGACTTGGGGTGTAAAATCTATCTCAACACCGAGTGAGGGCACGTGACTTTCTCAGTCCTGGAAGGACTGAAAAAATTCAACATCGAGCACCGCTTCGTGGTCAAGAACATCTATGAATACTACGCCAAATGGATCCGGGAAGGCAAACTCAAGGTCAACTCGGACTGGAACAAGGAGCTGAAGGTCAAGTTCACGGTGCAGGACCCCTGCCAGATCGTGAGAAAGAGCTACGGGGACCCGATCGCCGAGGACCTGCGCTTCGTGGTCAAGTCGGTGGTGGGTGAGGAGAACTTCATCGACATGCAGCCGAACCGCTCCAACAACTACTGCTGCGGCGGCGGCGGCGGGTTCCTGCAGTCCGGCTTCAAGGAGCAGCGCCTCGCCTACGGGAAGCTGAAGGACGAACAGATCAAGGCCACGGGGGCGGACTACTGCATCGCGGGCTGCCACAACTGCCATGCCCAGATCCATGAATTGAGCGAGCATTACGGCGGCGGGTACCCCGTCGTGCATCTGTGGACGCTGATCTGTCTGTCCCTGGGCGTTCTCGGGCCGAACGAGCGCACTTATCTGGGCGACGATTTGAAGTCAGTCAACGTGTTTCACCCGGAGACCGAAAAGTGATGCAAGGCATCGGGACGGCGATGACCGTCGGCTCAGTCCCCGTCGGAGCGCAGTTCGCCCTCGGGGACGGGCTCCCCCGGGCGCCAGGTCTCGAACTGACGGGGGGTCACCGAATCTCCGGCTCTGATTTTGGCCCGGGTCCACACCACGCGCATGTTGCATTCCCAGATTCGTTTTCCGTGCGTTGATTTACGGTGTTTGCCCAGGGCCGTTTCGGCACCGTTTCTTGTCCGGTGGACCGAGATGACCCTTTTTTTGGGTTTCTTCAAATTGTGCTCGTCGAAAATGAGTGCGTACATGGCTGTCCTCCTGATCGCAAGCAGAGCTTGCCGTTAGAGGTGCGTTTTGAAGATTGCTTTCACCACAGATGGAAACCACATTGATGACGACATAGAGCCGACCTTTGGTAGATGCCTTAATTTCCTGATAGTCGATTCCGATAGCGGTGACGTTGTTGTGGCGCCCAATCCCGGCGCCTCCTCAGCCGGCGGCGCCGGCCTCAAGGCGGCCGAAACGCTTGTCGGGCTAGACGTCGACACGCTCGTCACGGGCAGTATCGGAGTCAACGCCAGACCGTTGTTGGAAGCCGCCGGTATTTCGATCGTCACCGGCAAGTCCGGTAAGATCCATGCGCACCTCGTCGCCACCGGGAACCTCACGCAAGAGGCTCGACCCCTGCCGGCATCCGCCCTGCCCCGGAGCGCAATGCCCCCCGGCTCGGCAATGGGCCGAAAACCGGCCGGTTACTGTTTTTGCGGGCATTGCGGGTATCAGACCGATGACGATTCCGGCATCCCCTGTTTCAAACTCAAATGCCCGGACTGCGGTTATGCCATGGAGCGTAAATTCAACTAAACTCCACGGATTGGACAATCGCGGCCCGTGCCTGCCGACGGTTGCCGGCATCCCCCGCGGGCCGCGGGGCTGAGGCGCTTTTGCATCGCATGCGGTCATAGCCCGTGTGTCCCTGATCGCCTCGTTTCTAACGAACGCTTACCGGAACCCCTTCATAGGGTGTTCTCTTAGTTGACTTGCGCTGTTTCGGGTCCCGCATCGATTTGAGGATCTCGATGCTCTGCTTGTAGCCTCCGGAAAGCCTGGCCATGTCGATTGCCATCCCGGCGATCTGAGCCACCGCTTGAACGAGATTGACATCGTCGAGCCTGAATTCCCACGGTTCGGCAGTGTACACCCGCAAGGCCCCGATCACCTGGCCGTGGATCGTGATGGGCACCGATAGAAGGGAAGCGATGCCCTCTTTCCTGGCCGCCGAGGGGTACTGCAGGCGTGGGTCGTCGCTGACGTCGTAAATGGCCACCGGCCCCTTCTCGAGCGTGTCGGCGATGGACTTGATGGCGCTGAGCGGGCCCTTGTCGAGGTATTCCCGGCTGAGTCCGTTTGCAGCGGCAAGCTCCAGTTCATTGTTTTTCCGGTTGATCAGAAACAGGGCGGCGCCCTTGGCCTTTAACGCGGTTTTTAGTGCTTCCACGGTGACGACCACCACGTCTTCAGGGTCTTTGCTCATCGAGATGGCCTCGGTCACCTTCAGCAGTGTCTCGTAGTGCATCGAGTGTTTTCCCATAGCCGCCCCTTTCATTGCTGGTTGGTATACATGCTGACGGCCCTGTCGGCCCGGTGATGCGCTCTCGCGGCTGAACTTACCGTCGACGCGAGAAACTGGAGGAATGGTTTTGCTGTTGCTGAAGCCTTCGGGAGCGAATGGGTCTGGAATATGCACGGCCAGTGATGGATCGCCACCGAGATGAGTTGGAAGACAGGCGCCGGAAGGGGTCAGCGAAACCGGGGTCCGTTTCAGGGCTGTCGCAGCCGGGGAGAAGAAAAGCGAATGACCGCGTGAATCCTTCGATCCCGGCAGGATCCGCTGCATCGGGGTCCGGTTTCGGATCCCAGGAGCCAGCCGCCACCCTCTACCCAGCAATCGTCATGCCAGCTCGGGGAGAAACGCTTAACTTGTTGAAAAACAGTGTCAATTCTTTTGGTGGAGAGGGAGGGATTCTGAACTGCAACCATGCATTTTGCAACTTCAGCCTATCGATCGCGCTGCAAATTGCACGATTCCCGCGCCTATCCTTGCTGGGGCATCAGCGGCAGGTCGACCGAAAAAACGCTCCCCTGGCCCAGCTCGCTTTCCACCCCCACGCGCCCGTGGTGGGCTTCGGCGATGCTTTTCACGAGCGAAAGCCCCAGACCGGTGCCGACGATGAAGCGGGTGTTTTCATTTTTGACGCGGTAGAAACGGTGGAACACCCGTTTCAGGTCCTCCGCGGGGATCCCGAAGCCCGTGTCGCTGACGCGGACGCACGCGTAGCCGTTTTTTTCAACGGCGGACAGGGTCACACGCCCTTCGGCGGGGGTGTACTTGATGGCGTTCGACAGCAGGTTGGCGATGACTTCGCGGATGTGGTAGGGGTTGGCCATGACCGGCAGGTCGCGGTCGACCGGACCGGCCGTCAGGGTGATGTTTTTCTGTGCGGCCTGGTCCTGGTGGAAGACAAGCTGCTGGTGCACCAGCTCCGCGAGGTTGAGTTTCTCGCGCTCCTCGGTCGTCAACCCGGATTCGATCTTGGCCAGGTCGAGCAGTTCCGTCGCCATTTCAGCCAGGGCGTTGACCTTCTGGGAGCATCGCCCCAGGATCTCTTTCTGCTGCAGGGACACCTCCCCCGCCAGGCCGTCCATGAGGACATGGATCTGGGCCAGCACCGTGTTCATCGGGCTTCTGATTTCGTGCGCGACCATGGAAACGAAGTGGGACTTGAGCTGATCGATTTTCTTGAGCGCCGTGATGTCGTGCAGCACGAGGACGGCCCCGAGCGTTCGACCCAGCCGGTCCCGAAAAGGAACGCATCGAATGCCGATGGCCGTGCCCTCCCCGTTGCCGGAGTCGAGATCGTTCAACTCCTCACGGATCTCCTTGAACTCATCCCCCGACATTCCCAGAGCCTGATCGATGCTGGTGAGGAGGACCGCTTGCCTCACCACATCGTGCAGGTCCCGGCCGATGACCGGAGGCCCCTCGCAGCCGGTGAGCCTGAGGAACGCCGGATTGGCCAGCACGATTTTTTTCTGGTTGTCGACGGCGAGCACCCCGTCGCTCAATTGGTTGATCAGAACCCGCATACGGGATGTCTCGGTGACGATGTCCTGCAGGGTGCGGATGTGCTCCACCGCCTTGTGCACCACGCGGCGCAGGTCTTCGGGGGAGAACGGTTTGGGGATGAAGTCGAAGGCGCCCTTTTTCATGGCCTCGATGGAGTACTCCAGGGTGGCGTACCCCGTGATGACGATGACCACGGTGTCCGGGTGCAGGGCCCGGATCCGGACCAGGGCGTCCAGGCCCGAGATGCCGGGCATCATCAAATCGAGCAGGATGATGTCGAAGTGCTCTTTTTCGATGAGGGCCAACCCGGCCTCCGCCGTTTCGGCGGACAGGGCGGGGAGGCCGTCCTCGGTGAGCATCTTGACGCAGCCGGTGCGGATGCGCTTCTCGTCGTCTATTACCAGGAGTCGGGGAACAAATGTCATCGTCGGGAACTCTCCCGGCATCGTCGGCGATGGCCGGGCATAAAGTGGTTGCATGGGGTTCGCTCAGATCAGCGATTTCAAGGCGCCCTCGTCTTCACCGTTCGTAGCGCACGCCGGGGAAAATTCCAGCAGGAAGGTGGTCCCGCCGGGGCCGGTCGATTTGACGGAGATGTTCCCGCGGTTTTCCTTGATGATGCCGTAGGCCGTGCTCAGCCCGAGCCCCGTGCCCTTGCCCGCGGCTTTGGTGGTGAAGAAGGGGTCGAAAATTTTGGACAGGTTGGATTCGGATATGCCCTCCCCGGTGTCCGCGATCTCCAGGACGCTTTTCCCGCTCCGCTCGTCCGAGTAGGTCCTCATCGCCAACCGGCCGCTGCCGTTCATCGCCTCGATCGCGTTCATGACTAGGTTGATGACCACTTGGCTCAATTGGTTGCGATCGGCGTGGATCGTCAATTCCTCACGGGAAAACTCCTTGACCATCTGAATGTTCCGGAACAGGCTCTGGTCGCGGATCAGTGCCAGGCTTTGTTCCACCAGAGCGTTCAGCCCGACCCGGCCTTTGCGCTGGTTGGTCGCCCGGGCGTAGGCCAGGAGGTTTTTGACGATCGCGGTGCAGCGGTTGACGTCTTCGATGATGAAATCGAGATTTTCCCGGTTGGGGTCTTCGGCCGGGAGCTTCTCCTGCATCAGGCGGGCGTAAAAAAGCACCCCGGTCAGCGGGTTGTTGATCTCGTGGGCGACCCCGGCGGCCAGGCGTCCCATGGACGCCATTTTCTCGGATTGGGACAACTGCACGAGGACGTCCCTCAACTTCGACTCGGCCGCCATTTTGTCCCGCAGGTCGTTGTAAATACCCATGGTGGCGATTTCCTCGTCGTCTTCGTACAGGATGGAGGCGGTCAACTCCACGGGGATCTCCTCCCCACTGGAATTGACGATCATTACATGTTTGGCGGTCAGCTTGCCAACCCCCCCGAAGGCCTGGCTTTTGAGCATCCGCATGATCCCGGCGGCATCCCCGGCGGGGTAGAGCTTCTCCACGGGTATTCCGCGGGTGGCGGTTTCAGCCGAATACCCGAACAGGTCTTCGGCCGCGTGATTCATCAGCAGGATGTTGCCGTACCGGTCGGCGGCCACGATCGCCATGGGTGAGCTCTGGATGAGTTTCTCCAGGAATTCCTTCGTCTCCTTCAGGGCTTTTTCGAGCGTTTTCAGCCGGGTGATGTCCCGGACGCTCTCCATGACGTAGGCGATCTCCCCGGACTCGTCCAGGATCGGTGAAAACACGCGGTCCTCCCACAGTTGCTTCTGGGTGCGGGTGAAGACCCGGCGTGTAATGGTGTGCCCTTTTTTTTCCTGCAGGACCCGGGAAAACGGGCAGTTGCCGTCGGGGCAGTGATCGGCTCCGTAGAACACCTGAAAACAGCTCTTGCCGACGACCTGGTCCATCGTCATCCCGTACTTTTCAAGAAATATCCGGTTGGCCGATTGGATGGTTTTGTCCGGTTTCATGATCAGGGTGGGAAACGACAGCGAGTCGAAAACACGCACGCGCCAATCCAACTCGGCTCGCAGCGGCTCATTCATGGGATTCTCCTCCAACGCTTCGCTCATGGCAGACGAAAGCACTCGGCCAGGGCCGCCTTGGCCGAATCCGCCGTCCCGGCGGGGACCACCAGATAGGCCATGCTGCCCGAGAACCCCGCGAGCAGAAGCCCGGTCTTTTTCTCGCGAAGCTTGTCGAGCGCCGTGGCGGCGATGCCGTAGCGCTCGTAGAAATGGGGCCCCTGAAAGAACACCATCTCCACCGGTTGCCGGTCACGTGCGCCGGCCGCGGTATCGGCGGACGCCCACCGGTCGAAGGATTCCAGCACCGCCGGGATGTCTTCCGGCGCGGCGACGGCATAAAGCTCGGCCGCCTGCTCGGGCTCCCATTGGAGCACGACGAAGGAAAATTTCGCGCACGGCGGCCCGGGGGGCGGCCCCGGGCGTTCGCTTTGCGGGACCCGGCCGAGGTCCAAAGGCGTGCGCACCATCGCCACGCCCGTGACTGTGTGCAGGCCGTAGGACTTGGCGACAGGTTCGAAGTAAACGGCGATGGTTTCCATTATTGCCTACCGGGTGATCGGTTTCACCCTGAATTCGGGCTTGAATGGGGCGTGATGCGCCGGCAATCCGAAGACCTCCTGGAGACGCATGCCGGCCCGGTCCAGCTCTTCGAAGGCGGTCACGAACGTCAGGGCCGAAAGGGTCGAGGCCACCCCGAAAACGGGCAGCTGAAAATCCGCAAATACCCCCAGGGCCAGGGTGAGTGCCTCGAGGCGGCGTTCGTGCGGATAAAATGTCACCAGCCCGACCGAATCGACCGGCACGCATGCCCAAAGCCCCCCCCCGGCGGCCGCCGCGAGCGGTTCGACGTGATTGAGAACGTCCGCCGCCACGCAGAAGCTCACCCGGGTGCGGTCCGCCGCGCGAGACACCGACAGGTAGAACAGGTTGATCTGGTGCCCGGCCAGGGCCTTCAGCACGTCCACCTCGGCCCCCGGGGGCGGGGTGTCGGCGGACAATGTCACGAGGGCCAATTTCTCGCTGAATTTCATCCCGTCGAGAGGGATCAGGCTTGGCATGTCACCCCTTTCGAGCCCTCGGGCGAAAATCCGTCGGCCCGTTCGTTGGCCGGAGCCGTCATCTCTGTCGGTGACGGCCCCGAGGTGTCGTGTTCCTCTTTTCGGCAATCAGCGTGGTCGTGGCGTGCGGTGCCGCTTAATCGGAAAACAAGTCCGTTTTGTGGGAGCGGCGTCCTCGCCGCGATCGGTTCGCGGTAAGATGCCGCTCCCACGAAAAAACCCAACTTGCCCGGAAGCTGCGGTTCCATGGGATGGTTACAGATTGTCGTTCACCGTCGCCACCAGCTTGTCCAGGTCGACGGGTTTGGGGACGTAATCGTCGGCCAGGGTCTTTCTCCCGTCGTGGTGCGTGTAGCTCGTGGTGGCCACGGCGTCGGCCACGGCCGTGAGCAGGATCACCGCGATGTTCTTGTACTGCGGGTCGGTCTTGATTTCATCGCAGAGCTGGTAGCCGTTCTTGCGCGGCATCATGACGTCCAGGATCATCAGGTCCGGCTTCTCCGCCTTGATTTTTTCCCAGGCCTCGACGCCGTCGTAGGCTTTAGTCACCTTGAAGTTCTTGCTGGCGAGCTTCATGGAGAGAGCTTCCACCAGGTCCGGGTCGTCATCCACCACCAGAATGTGTTTCTGAGCGTTCATTGCGGTCTCCTCTGATTGGGTTTTAAACGCATGCCTTAACGTTTCGATTCAAACGGCCGGACGCGGGTAGAGCCCGGCCCGCTGGACGATTTCCGGCACCCGGTGCTCCCACTCGATGGCCATGATGTGGAAGCCGCGGACGCCCTCGACCTTCTTCAGGCGCTCGATGGCCTCGACGGCGATGGTGATCCCCTCTTCGGCCTGCTTGTCCTTGGGCAGCGCCGCGAGCCGTTTGACCAGCTCGTCCGGCACATCCATGCCCGGGACCTTTTTTTGCATGTAGCGGGCCATCCCGGCGGATTTGAGCGGGGTGATCCCGGCCATGACGTAAATCCGCTCGTGCAGGCCCCGTTTGCAGATTTCCTCCATCCACGCTTCGAATTTGTCCAGGTTGTAGATGCACTGGGTCTGGACGAAGTCCGCCCCGGCCTCCGCCTTTTTGGCGAGCCGCCGGGCACGCAGTTCGAACGGGTCGGCGAACGGGTTCGCCGCCGCACCGATGAACATCTTCGGCGGGTTGGCGATCTCGCCTCCCCCCTGAAACGTCCCCTGCTCCCGCATGGCGTGGACCGTCTGGATGAGTTGGATCGAATCCAGGTCGTAGACGTTGGCCGCCATGGGGTGGTCCCCGAAACGTGGGTGGTCACCGGACAGGCACAACATGGTGTTGATATCGAAGGCGAAGGCCCCCAGAAGGTCGCTCTGCAGCGCCAGCCGGTTGCGGTCGCGCGTGACCATCTGCAGGATCGGGTGAAGCCCCATTTGGCGGATTACGATGCAGGCCGTGAGGCTGGACATCCGGACCATGGCCGTCTGGTTGTCCGTGACGTTCACCGCATCCACGTAGCCCCTGAGCATCTCGGCCTTCTCCCGGACTTTGTCCGGCAGCGCCCCCCGGGGCGGCCCGCATTCGGAGGTGACGGCGCAGTGGCCTGCCTTGAACATTCTCTCGAGAACGCTTTCGGTTTTCATCACATCAAGTCCTCTCTGACGATTTTACGGGGGCCGCCCCCCCTGCCGCTGCGCCAGTCTTTCGCCGGCAATATGGTCCCGTAACGCTCTTCCAGTCCGAGGGCCTTCAGCCGGTCCCAGATCAGCTGCCAGACGCAGTCGACGTCCGGTCCGATTTCGCACTTTCCGTTGCCCGAACCCCCACAGGGGCCGTTTTGCAGCCGCTTGGAACACCGGGCGATGGGGCATATGCCGCCGGTGACCCCGAGCAGGCAGTCCCCGCAGCCCTGGCAGCGCTCCGCCCACACGCCCGGGCGTTCGGAGGCCCCCATGAACTTCGTGTTGACCCCGGGGAACACCAGCTTGTCCTTGAACCGCCGCGCGATCTCCTGCACCCCGCAGCCGCAGGCGAGCGAGAGCACCGCGTCGGCCTGATCGATGTACGGGACGAGCTGCTCGATGTATTCCGGGTCGCACTGCCGCTCGAGCGTCATTTCCCGGATGTTGACGATCCGGCCCGACTTCATGGAGGCGACCTGAAGGGCCGAGGACAGGAGTGCCACCTCCTTGCGGCCGCCCGCCGAGCAGACCGTCACGCACTCATTGCACCCCACGAGCAGGATGTTTTTGAACGGCGACACGTAGTCGATGATTTCCTGAAGAGGCTTTCGTTCCGCGGTGATCATAGTGCTGCACTCTCCTTTTTATCCGGTGATGCGTCGCGGGGGCCGCCGCTGCGGGTTGCCCCCGTGGGTTTGACCGGGCTCGGGCCCAGCCGGCGGATTTTGGCCGTGAACTCCTCGGCGACCGCCGCAAAGCGCTCGCCCATGCCCGCCGACATCGTGACCATCTCGATGCGTTCCGGCTCGAGGCCGAGGTCCCGCAGGAGCTGTTGGACGTAGGTGACCCGCCGGGCGGCCTTGGCATTGCCGCTCTTGAAATGGCAGTCCCCTTCCAGGCAGCCGGCGACATAGACGCCGTCCGCCCCCCCTGCGATGGCCCGCATGAGGTGGATGACGTCCACCTTGCCGCTGCACGGCACGCGGATGATCTTGACGTTGGGCGGGTAGCACAGCCGTTGGCTGCCGGCCATGTCCGCGGCCGTGTAGGCACAGTAGTGGCAGCAGAAGGCCACGATGACGGGCTCGAATTCCTGCATCAGTTCAACCTTTCCAGCAGCCCATCCAACTGGGCCGCGATCACGTCGTCCTCGAAGCGCATCAGTTCGATCGCCTTGGCGGGGCATTCGGCGGCGCAGGTCCCGCAGCCGTGGCAGCGGGTCGCGTCGATTTCGGAGACGCCGTCCGCATTGATGAAGGGGATGTGATAGGGGCAGGCCCGGACGCACAGCAGGCAGGCGGCGCACCGCTCCCGGTCCACCCGCGCGACGACGGCGCCCAGGTTGATCGTGTCTCTCGCCAGCACCGCCTGGACGCGCCCGGCGGCCGCCAGCGCCTGGGTGATGCTCTCCCGGACGCTCTTCGGCCCATGCGCCGTGCCGGCCACCGTGAACCCCGGCACGGAGAGGTCCACCGGCCGGAGCTTGACGTGGTCTTCCAGGAAGAAGCCGTCCGCGGTGCGGTTGAGGTGAAAGATGGCCGCGAGGTCCTCGGTGCCTTCGTCGTCGGCGGAGAATCCGGTGCTCAAGGCCAGGCAATCGGTTTCGACCTGCAGCCGTCTGCCCAGGATCCGGTCGTCGAAGGAGACCGTCAATTGGCCCCCGACGGCGCTCACCTCGGGCTTGGCCGCTTCGTCGTACTGGATGAAGACCGCCCCCTGCCGCCGCGCTTCGATGGCGTAATCCTCCTGGAAGCCGGTCGTGCGCATGTCGCGGTAGAGTACGAACACCTGGGTTTCGGGATTGAGTCGGCGGATGCGCAGGATGTTCTTGACCGCGCTCTGGCAGCAGACCTTAGAGCAGTTCGGGTTGTCCGCCGACCGCGACCCCACACACTGGATCATCACGACCGTGTCCCAGGCCGCCACCCGTTCCGGGTGGTCCTCGATCAGGCCGTCCAGGTCGAGCTGGGTCACGACCCCGTCGTGCCGCCCCAGAAGATATTCGGCCGGGCGGCGGGGGAGGGCGCCGGTGGCGAGGATGACGGCGCCGTGCCGGATCTGGCGGTAGAGCATCCGGGGCCCCGCCTGCAGGCCGGTGGTGAACATCCCCGGCATACCGGAGTGGTCGACGATGATGGTCTGGGTCAGCACCTCGATGAACTCGTGGTTCACGGTGCGTTCGACCAACGTCCGGACATGGGCCCCGATGTCGTCGCCTTCCAGGCTCTTGCGGATCTGCCCGGCCAGACCGCCGAGCTCCCGCATGCGCTCGACCAGGGTGACCTTGTACCCCTGGTCGGCGAGGCTGAGGGCCGCGGTCATGCCGCTGACGCCCCCCCCCACGACCAGCACGTCCTTGTTCATCGGCAGTACCAGGTCGTTGTGCGGCCGGCGGAAGCGGACGCTGCCGACCGCCATGCGCACCAGGTCCTTGGCCTTCTCCGTCGCCTGTTCGGGCAGCTGGGCATGGACCCAGGTGTCCTGGTCGCGGATGTTGGCGATCTCCACCAGGTACTTGTTCAGCCCGGCCTTGCGCAGGGTGTTTTGAAACAGCTGTTCGTGGGTCCGCGGGGAGCACCCGCCGATCACGACCCGGTTCAGGCGCTGGTCCCGGATGGCGTTTTCGATGCGCTCCATGGACGCACGCGAGCACCCGTGACCGGCCATCTCCGCGACGACGACCCCGCCCAGCGTTGCGGCGTGGGCCGTCACGGCCGCCACGTCGATGACGCCGCCGATGTTGAAGCCGCAGTCGCAGACAAACACCCCGATGCGCGGCTCCTCCCCGGACACGTCCCGCTCCGGCGGAAACTCTTCGGCCGCCGCCGCACCCAGGCCGGGCCGGCCCACGGTTTCCAGCGCCAGGCATGCGGCCGCGCTGGATTGAACGATGGTTTCGGGGATGTCCTTCGGGCTTTCAAACGTGCCGCAGACGTAAATCCCCGGCCGGGAGGTGGAGACCGGGCTGAACCCCCCGGTCGCGGCGAAGTGGTGCCGGTTCAACTCGATCCCGAGCGTTCTGCCCAGGGCCGCGGTCTCCGGCGACACCCGGAAGCCCGATGAGAGCACGACCATGTCGAAGGTCTCCGTGTCCAGGGCGCCGCTTTCTTCGCGCAGGTAGGAAATCCGGAGCGCTCCGGTGTCGTCGCGCACCACGCTGTGCGGCCGGCAGCGCACGAAGCGCACGCCGTGCTCCTTGACCGCGCGCTGGTAATAGAGCTCGTAGTCTTTCCCCCCGGTGCGGATGTCCATGTAAAAGATCGAGGTCTCGATGTCGTTTCCGAAGCGCTCGCGGGTGACCACCGCCTCCTTGATCGCCGCCATGCAGCAAAAGCCGGAGCAGTAGGAGACATCGGCGGTGTTGATTCCCCGGGACCCCACGCATTGGAGCCAGGCGATCTTTCGCGGCGCCTTCCCGTCGGAGGGGCGCAGGAGCTCGCCGTGGGTCGGCCCGGAGGCGGAGAGGATGCGCTCGTACTCGAGCCCGGTCAGGACATCGGGCGAGAGGCCCCGTGCCAGATAGTCCAGGTGGGCGGGGGCGAAGAGATCGGCGCCTACCGCCAGGATCACGGCCCCGAACTCCCGGGTCTCCACCCGTTCGCGGTCCTGCGGCAGAAAGGCGCCGGCCGGGCACATCCGGGCCAGCTCCTCCAGGTGGCCGACGGCTTCCGGGTAAACCGAAAAGGCATACGGCGTGGCCTGCGGGTAGCGCATGCAGGTGGGGGTGCGGTGGTCCAGGCCGGGGGTGAAACGCACCCATTCGGGGTAGCGCTGGTAACACTCGCCGCAGGCGGTGCAGCGGGTCAGATCGATGAAACGCGGGGCGACGTTCAGGCTGGCGCGGAATCGGCCGGGCTCCCCCTCGACGGCGGTCACTTGCGTGCCCGGCATCAGTTCGATGTGAAGCCGGCGCCCGGTTTCCGACAGCTGGGGGGAGAGCGTGCACAGGTCGCAGTTGTTGGTCGGAAAGGTCCGGTCCAGTCGGGCCATCAGGCCGCCGACGGAGAAGGCCTTGTCGATCAGCACCACCCGCCGGCCGGCTTCGGAGAGGTCCATGGCGGCTTTCAGGCCGCCGATGCCGGCCCCGACGACCAGAATGTCGCCGCAGGGTTCTGTCCGTTTTTCAGTTGCCATGATCAGGTTCGTCCGCTTAGAGTGTTTTGGGTTGACACATCGACGGCCGGCGGCTCACCGGTGCGCATCACATCCCGGCCAGGTCGAGGACGGCCGGCAGGCGATGCTCCCACCCCAGGGCTTGAAGCTTGACCCCCCGCACCGCCCCTTTGAAGCCGGCGAGGATCTCCGCCGCGATGCGCAGGCACTCCTCCTCGCGGTCGTGCGCCTTGCGGATGCGGGCGATCAAGGACTCGGAGACCTTGGCGCCGGGGTCGTTCACGGAAATGTAGCGGGCCATGCCGACCGACTTCAGCAGCAGCACCGTCGGGACGACCGGGACCCCGAGGCCCTGGGCCCGGGTCACGCAGGCGAGGGCGTGGTCGAGATCGAACATGGGGGCCGTGACGACATATTCGGCGCCGGCCGCGACCTTGTGACGGGCCTGCTCGAGTGCCGTGTCGAACGCCTTTTCGTCCGCGCAGGCCGGCAGGGTGCAGCCGGTCGTGAACGTCGGGGCCCCTTTCAGTTCGAAGCCGGCCAGATCGAGGCCCTCCTGCAGGCCCTGGATCATCTTGAGGATCGCCGTTTCGTCCAGGTCGTCGACGGCCTTGGCCTTGCGGTGGTCGCAAAGGCTGATCTCCTCGCCGCGAACTACGATCAGGTTCCGGACCCCCAGAACGTAGGCCCCCAGCAAGTCCCCCTGCAGGGCCATCTGGTTGCGGTCCCGGCCGTACACGTGGATGACGGACTCGATTCCCTGCTGCTGCATCAGCGCCGCACCGGCCACGGCGCTCAGCCGCATGGCCCCGCAGTCCATGTCCGGGACGACGACGGCATCGACGCGGCCCTTGAGGCGCTGCGCACTGGTGACCAGTTCGGATATGTCCACGCCGCGGGGGGGCTCCATTTCCGCCAGCAGGACGAACTCGCCCGATGTCAATTTCTTTTTTAGGTTCATCGCATCTTCCCCTTTGGGTCCAGCCGTCGGCCGGACGCTGCGACAGTCTGTTCTGCCGATGCCTGCGAGTGCGCGCTTCGGCGGCTCCTTGCCGGTGATGGGTGTTTTCGCTCCCCGTGTTTCAGAGTTTCTTTTTCAACTGAATCCGGTACGACGCGTCCTCCGCGATTTCCTCGTTGGCGATCAGATCGAAGGAAAGCGGCGGCAGCACCTTCAGCAAATCGTTGCGCGTGTCGGAATCGCGGCCGACGACCTCCAGGACTTCGTCGCGTTTCATCCGCCGGAACACCTCGGTCGCCTTCAACAGCGTGAGAGGGGTGATGGCGCCACGCAAATCCAGAAGATGGTCTGCTTTCCGATTCAATCCTCAAACTCCTCAAGGCGGCCCGTGTGGGTACAAGGTTGGGGGGTAAAGCACGGATCATGCCATGCGCCCAGATAAACCCATCGATATTTTTTTTCGTATGATAACGGTCAGATAAAATTTTTTTGCTGGGGTTCGAACGATTTTCCTTGTAAAAATGCGTTAAATTGTTAAAAAGCATTTCTTTACAAAAGTTAAATAACAACGAAATGGATTGAAACATGTTTGAACACGAACTGGATCGGTACTGGAAGACGGTGGTCAACATCATCAAGGACGGGCTGATGATCGTGGACCGGCGCGGCATCATCGTCTCGGTCAACAAGGCGCTTGAAAACATGATTCAGTATTCGCGCGACGAACTGATCGGGAAATCCTGCGAGGTCTTGAACTGCGACGTGTGCGACAAGGCCCGCCAGGAAAACGGGGGGCACTGGTGCCGCCTGTTCAGGACGGGTTCCGTCACGATGCGCAAATGCACCGTCATGCGCAAGGACGGGAAGGTGATCCACGCCCTCAAGAACGCCTCCCTGCTGCGCGACGACCGGGGGGAGACCATCGGCGCCGTCGAGACGATCACGGACCTGACCGAGGTGGTGGAGAAGGAAAACCAGATCGCCCAGTTCCGGCGGGAGTTGAGGGCGGAGGACGGCTTTCACGGGATCATCGGCAGCTCCGCCGCCATGCAGCAGGTCTTCGACCTCATCACCAACGCCTCGCAATCGGATGCGCCCGTCATCATTACGGGCGAGAGCGGCACGGGCAAGGAGCTCGTCAGCAAGGCGATCCACGCCATCAGCCAGCGCCGGCACAAACCGCTCGTCAAGGTCAACTGCGCGGCGCTCACGGACTCACTTCTGGAAAGCGAGCTCTTCGGCCACGTGCGGGGGGCCTTCACGGGGGCCTGGCGCGACCGGGAGGGAAGGTTCGAGAGCGCCCACCAGGGGGATCTTTTCCTGGACGAGGTCGGCGACCTGCCGCTCGGGACCCAGGTGAAGCTCCTGCGGGTGCTGGAGGAGAAGGAAGTCGAGCGGGTCGGCGACAACCGCCCGATCCCGGTGGATGTGCGCATCATCTCCGCCACCCACCGCAACCTGAAACAGCTCGTCGCCCGGGGGCTGTTCCGCAAGGACCTGTTCTTCAGGATCAACGTCATCCCCATCCATCTGCCCCCGCTGCGGGAGCGGGCCGAGGACATCCCCCTGCTGGCCCGCTCGTTTTTCCGAAGGATCAAGCTGAAAAGCGGGAAAACGATCGAGGGGATCGGCAACGACGCGATCGAGATCCTGATGAACTACCCCTGGCCGGGCAACATCCGGGAGTTGCGCAGCGCCTTCGAGTACGCCTTCGTCAACTGCCACGAAACCCTGATCCGCGCCCAGCACCTCCCCCCGAACGTGCTCTACGGCGAGCGGGCCCCGAAGGCCGTTAAAAACCCGAAGGTCGACCGGGACGCTGTAAAAAGAAGCCGGCTGGTGGATGCCTTGGAGAAAACGAACGGCCATCTGACCCAGGCGGCACGGATGCTGGGGATCTCCCGGGTCACGGTCTGGAACCAGATGAAGCGCTACGGGGTCCAGATCGAGCGCAAGCCGAATGTCGGCCGACCGGCCGCGGCGCCCTCCGAGGAGCTGTCCTGATTCCGGCTCCTGAGAGGAACTCCAAGATCACTCTGATCGAAAATGAGTGAATCCATGGCCGCCCCCCGTGTCGCACACAGAGCTCGCGGAAGGCACCGCAACGTCATTAATTATACGACTCCATGACGTCGCGGCCCTCCTGCATGAGATGAACCGCCAGCTCCTGCATGCCCGTGTCACCCCAGAAAGGCAGGTCGCGGTGCGTTTCAAGATACTTTAATGGGATGGGGTGGGTCCCGACAATCACCGGCACCCCATAGTGCTTCTCGATAAAAGCCTTGAACTGACGAATATGGGGACATGGGGGATAGCCCACCACCAGGCCGGTGGCCAGGTGCACGACGTCACACCCGTTTTTCAAAAATTCGGCGGGAACATATTCCACGTTTCCCCCGGGGCAGCCGCCGCAACCCGAAAAGCCGACAATCTCCGTCGGTTCTTCAGCGTCATACCGGGCAAAGCCGCCGCGACGCTCGCGCAGCGCCCGAAAGCATTTGCCGCCGCCACACGACCGGTATCGATCGCAGATGATAATCCCGATCTTTTTCATTCTGTACCCCTCCTTTTGTTTTTCTTGCCGACCAACGCCGGGAACCCCCTTGAACCGCAAAAGCGAGCGCTGGGTCCCTGCGTGCGGATTTCACTCAGTCGGTCACTTTGACGGCCATCAGCGTGATGTCGTCCTCGGGTTCGCCGGGGCCGCGGAACTCCTCCACGGCGTCCAGGACGGCGAGAACGATGTCCTGCGCGCTTCCCTCGGCATGCCGGCGGATCAACTCCGTCAGGCGCGCCTTGCCGAACATCTCACCCTCAGGGCTGCGGGTCTCCCAGACCCCATCGGTGCCGAGGACGATGACCTGGCCCGGTTCGATACCCATTGCGGAGGCGGCAAACCGGGTGTGGTCCGAGAGCCCCAAAGGGGCCCCTTCACCCGCCAGCTCGCTGAACGCATCCCGGCGGAGGTCGTAGAGGACCCCGGGGTCATGCCCCGCCCGGACCCATTCCACCCGCCGCGCGCCGCGGTCGATGCGTGCCAGAAAAAGGGTCATGAACTGCCCGGAATACTCGACGTCCTCGACGAATTTGCGGTTGACATCGGAGACCATCTCGCCGAGGGTGCCCGGCAGCGAGGCGCGCAGTCTCAGAAACGCGCGGGCCGTGGCCATGGTGATGGCCGAGGAGATCCCGTGGCCGGAAACGTCCCCGACCGCCACGCACAGCCGCTGCCGGCCCCCCTCGCCGACGCACAGGTAGTCAAAGTAGTCCCCGCCGATTTTCTCGCAGTAAAGCGACATGGCGAACAGGTCGAGGCCGGGCAGGCGGGGCGGGGCCTGGGGCAGAAGGCTTTGCTGGATCTCGACCGCTGCCTGCAGCGCCTCGCGCACCCGATAGTGCTCCTTGAGCTGAGGGCCGACCTGGTTGAAAATCGTGCCCATCGCGCCGAACTCGTCTTTGGAACCGATCGCGACACGGGTGTCGAAGTCACCGGCGGCCAGCCGGCCGGCGGCCCGCGAGAGGGACTCCAGGGGGCGGGTGACCGTTCTGGAAAAGACCAGTGCGACGACGGCGTTGACGACGGCCAGCAGCACCAGAAACCCGGCGGTGAGGAGCTCAACGCTCTGCAAGCGCTCTTTGATCGCTGCCTGCACCGGCGCAGAAGGCAGCAGCAGGTCCGCGGCCGGAACGGTCACGACCAGGGCCGCCCCCTGGTAGGGCAGGGGGGCATAGGCCCAATAGACGTCCTGCCCGTCGACCGGCATCCGGACGATGCGCGCGGCGTGCCGGGCGATGTCGTGAATCACCTCCCGGCCGGGGGTGGAGTCGGGAACTTTCAGCCACTCCGACGGGGTGGTCGGGGGAGCGGGAAACTCCATGAGGATTTTCAGACCGATGTCACCGGAAACCGGCTGTTTTTCCAGCATGCAGAGCGCGGCCCCGGCCCGCTTCGGCAGGTCCAAAAACGCCATCGACCGTTCCAGCAGGCGGTCCAGGTCCACCGCAACGCTCACCACCCCGATGCACCGCTCCTCGTTGTCTTCGAGCAGAAGGGATATGGCTGTCGCCCAGCGACCGGAGTCCTCATCCCGGTATGGCCGCGACCAGGTGTAGACGCTCTCCCGAAAGGCATTGCGATACCAGTCTGCGCCGGTCGCATCCGCAACGCTCAAACCGGGCCGGCGGCATGGGTATGCCGCGGCCACCCCGCTTGCAAAGCCAGCATACTGTCGCAGAGCCAGGTCCCCCAGCTGCTCCGAAACTGTTGCAAACGTGTTTTCGATCTGCGCGATTTGTGCGGCTTGCCGCAGGTGGGACGCGGAATTCAAATCCGGGGCGACGACGCAAAGTCGCGAGCCAGGCGGCGTGCCGCCGGCTCCCGGCGGGAAGGGGCCGACCGGCGTCTGCCGCCGGAGGTCATCCGTTTCACCCGATGCCTGTGCCTGCCGTACAAAATCGGCCACGAAGAACAGCGCCATGGAAATGCGCTCCCGCTCCAGGTTCAAGGCTTCGCCGTAGCCCTTCAAAAGGGAGTGAAGATCTTTCTCGGCCGCTGCCAGGCGGTTGGCGTGAACCTCATCCGAGAGGGCGCCGGCCATGGTCTGGACGTTGTGGATCCCGAAGGTTCTCAGTGCCACCATCGGAATGATCGATACCGCCAGCATGAGCAGCAGCAGCTTCCAGCGAAATTTCATGGTTCATCCTTTTTGGGCTTCTTCCGGAAAACGGAACCACTGCAAAAATCATGCGTGAAGG
Organism: uncultured delta proteobacterium; assembly: GCA_963716785.1. Classification (GTDB taxonomy): domain Bacteria; phylum Desulfobacterota; class Desulfobacteria; order Desulfobacterales; family SpSt-501; genus SpSt-501. Next base: position 68,487 of record CAVQUW010000013.1, read on the forward strand.
ACTTTTTTCAGGTCGATGCCGTATTTGCGCATCCGGTTCCACACCGTGACGCGGTTGACCCCGAGCAGCCGCGCGGCCTGAGTCTGATTGCCCTTTGTTCGGCGCAGGGCCTCGATCAGTGCGGTTTTTTCGGGGGCGCCATCGGCCGCCGCCGGGCCGTAAGCGGTCGGTCTGAAACCCGACGCGAACTGAGGCGGCAGGTGCTCGGCTTCGATCTTGCCGCTTTCGACCACCACGAAGGCGAATTCGAGCGCGCTTTTGAGCTCGCGCACGTTGCCCGGCCAGGAGTGGTCCATGAAAAGCCTCAACGCGTCCGGGGTCAACCCGGTGATCTGCTTGCCGGTGATGCGCTTCAGGCGCTCGATGAAGACGCTGACCAGAAGGGGGATGTCTTCTTTGCGCTCGCGCAGGGGGGGCAGATGGATCGGGATCACGTTGATGCGGAAGAACAGGTCCTCCCGGAATTGTCCCCGGGCGATCAGGTCGGGCAGGTTTTTATTGGTGGCGGAGATGATGCGCACATCGACGCTGATCGAGTGGTGATCGCCGACCCTTTCGAACTGCCGGGTTTCCAGCACCCTCAGAAGCTTGACCTGGATGGACAGGGGGATGTCGCCGATTTCGTCCAGGAAGAGATCCCCGCCATGGGCCGCCTCGAAGCGTCCCATGCGGTGGCGGAAAGCGCCGGTGAAGGCGCCCTTGACGTGACCGAAAAGCTCGCTCTCGAGCAGGGCGGCGTTCAGCGCGGCGCAATTGAGCTGCACATAGGGTCCCTGTTTGCGATGGCCTTGCTCGTGGATGGCCCGCGCCACGAGCTCCTTGCCGGTGCCGCTTTCGCCGAAGACAATGATGGGGGAAGCGCTGTGGGCCGCCTTGTCGATGAGCTGAAACACCTTGTGCATGGCCGGTGACGCGCCGACCATCCCGAGGTGGTCGCGCTCGTCCAGTCGGCGCGCCAGCACTGCCACCTGCTGGTCGAGCCGGTCGATTTCGCTCAAGTCCGTGATGGTTTCGACGGCGCCGAGCACATGGCCCGACTCGTCCCTCAGCACGGTGGCGTTCTTGAGGGCCGGCAGGAGGCTGCCGTCCTTGCGGATGACCGCGCAGCGGCAGCGCCGCAGGTCTTCCTGGTCCGGATGGAAAAGCTTGCACCACCCCCGGGCGTCGCCGGTGTGGATCGATTCGCAGGCGTCGCACCCGATCAGCCGGCAGGAGCGCCCGACGACCTCTTCGGAACTGTAGCCGGTGAGTTGCTCGAAGGAGCGGTTGACCATCAGGATGGCGCCCTCGGGGCCGACCAGCATGAGCCCCTCGTTCATGGTGTTGATGATCCGGTGCCAATGTTGGGTGAAGTCGGTGTCTTGCATCTCTTCCTGCTCTCCGGGCGGCTTCTTATGGGGTGATCGCCTTCCCGATCCCCAAAACTCCCCGATAGAGGGGTGCTGAGGGATCCGGTCGAACTGTTTAATCGTTTATACACGTGTTTAATCTGTTTAAACACATAACCTGTTCACCGGATTTTTTCAATTTAAATTTATACAAATCAAATCAGTCGGTTTAATCATTTGTATGCCGGACGCTGCCGAATGGCAGGTTTATTGCTCTACTGAAGAGCTGCTCAAGAAAACGAGAAGCCCATGGAAATAAATCTGAGCGATATGTTTGGCCGGTGTGCCTGCTTCGATGCAACGAATCCCTGAACCGGTTGCATCCCGGCGACGACCTGACCCTCATCGTGCGCGATCCCGATGTGGTCGACAACATCCTGCTTCTCGTCCATAGTCGACCGGATCTTCGCGCGATTAGATCCAATGAACCCGGGTCCTGCCGGATTACGGTCCACTGCCTGCATGCCCGGCGGGATGACGACACGCACTCCATTCAAAGGGCGAGACATGAGCGGTCCTGACAAGGGGGAATTCACATGGAACTGAGCCGAAGAGGGTTTTTCAAGGTGGCGGGGGGCGCGGGGGCGGGTGTTGCCGCGGCCGCCCGCCCCGCCGAGGCCTGGCAGTCGCGGGCCCCGGCCGACCCGCTGGGGTGCCTGGTCGATCTCACGCGCTGCATCGGCTGCCGCAAATGCGAGCAGGCCTGCCAGACGGTCAACAGCCTGCCCGCGCCCGGAGCGGCCCTTCGACGACCTGACGGTCCTGGACAAGAAGCGCCGGCCGGACGAACGCGCCTACACGGTGGTCAACCGCTACACCCCGGGCCGGCGCGACGCGCGCGACCAGCTCGTGCCCACCTTCGTCAAGGTCCAGTGCATGCACTGCCAGGACCCGGCCTGCGCCTCGGCGTGCATCGTGGGGGCCCTGACCAAGAAGGAAAACGGCGCCGTGCACTACGATGTGACCAAGTGCATCGGCTGCCGCTACTGCATGGTGGCCTGCCCGTTCGAGATTCCGGCCTACGAGTACCACGACCCGCGTCACCCCGCGGGTGATGAAGTGCACCTTCTGCTACGAGCGGGTCGACAAGGAAGGCAGGAAGCCGGGCTGCGCCGAGATCTGCCCCGTCGAGGCCATCACCTTCGGCCGGCGCAGCACCCTGCTGAAGATCGGCCAGAAAGAGGATCAAGAGCGACCCCGGCCGCTATGTCGACCACATCTACGGCGAGCACGAGGCCGGCGGCACCTCCTGGTTGTACATCTCCGGGGTCCCCTTCGACCGGGTCGGCTTCATCGACGTGCCGCACCGGCCGCTGACTCAGCTGGCCGAGTCGATCCAGAGCTCGCTGTTCAGCTACCTCTGGTCGCCGATCGTGCTCTTCGGCATGCTGGGCGGCGTTATGTGGGCCTTCCGCGGGAGAGGGGACCGCGAACACCGCGACAAAGGAGAACAGCCATGAGCGCTCATCCCCGACCCGATCCGCGCCCCGTTCTGGACCCCCGGCGTGCTGGTTCTGGCGGTTTTCATGGCCGCCGGCGCCGTGGCCGTTCTGGCGCGGTTCATCGGCGGCATCGGCTACGTGTCCAACCTGAGCACCGCCCGCCCCTGGGGGATCTGGATCGGCGTGGACGTCGCCTCGGGGGTGGCGCTGGCCGCCGGCGGTTTCACCACCGCCTTTCTGGCCCACATCCTCGGACGCCACACCTACGAGCCCGTCGCTGCGGCCGGCCCTGCTGACCGCCATGCTGGGCTACACCTTCGTCGTCCTGGGGCTGATCGTGGACATCGGCCGCTCCTGGGCCATCTGGAAACCGATGGTTTACTGGAACCTGCACTCGGTCCTGTTCGAAGTGGCCATGTGCGTGATGTTCTACCTGAACGTGCTCTACATCGAGTTTCATCCCCATCGTGGTCGAGCGCTTCAAGGGACGGGTAAACCTGCCCGGGCCCGCTGGCCGCCCTCAACCGGGTGGCGGAAACCCTGCTCGGCTTGGCCGACCGCCTCCTGTCCAAGGTCATGTGGCTGTTCATCATCGCCGGGGTCGTGCTCTCCTGCATGCACCAGTCGAGCCTGGGCTCGCTGATGCTGATCGCCCCGACCAAGCTGCACCCCCTGTGGTACACGCCGATCCTGCCGCTGCTGTTTCTGACCTCGGCCATCGCCGTCGGCTACCCCATGGTGGTGTTCGAGACCACGCTGGCCACCACCTCGCTGAAGCTCGACTCGCGAGATGCGGGTGCTCTCGCCGCTGACGCGCATCACCATTTTTCTGCTGGGGATTTACCTGGCGCTGAAGATCGGGGACATGGTGATCCGGGAGACCTACGTCTATCTGCTTGGACGGCACGGCCCAGACCAATGCCTTCCTGGTGGAGATGATCCTCGGCGTGATCGTGCCCTGGGTCATGCTGCTTTCGCCCGGCGGTGCGCCGTTCGCGCCGCTGGCTGTTCGTCGCCAGCGCTCTGATCGTCGGCGGGGTGCTGCTCAACCGGATCAATGTCTTCGTCGTGGGCTACCGCCCGCCGGTCAGCGAAAACTATTACTTCCCGTCGATCACGCGAAATGCTGATCACCGTCGGGTTCATCGCCGGGCTGATGTTCCTCTACCGCTTTTTCGTCACCTATCTACCGGTCTTGAACAGACCAGGACAGGAGGTGTCCGCATGACCAAGCGATTGTCAGGCGCCCTGGCGCTCCTCACGGCGCTGGCGGCGATCGGCGGCCTGATCGGGTTCCTTTCCGGCGGCCCATCGCCACCGGAGGCGATCGCGGCGGCCGAAAAAGCCGCGTCGGCCCCGGCGCCGCCCAAAGCCGACGCGGTCTGGACCGCCCCGGACCAGGAAGCCGCCAAGAAGACGGGCGCAGGAGGTCGTTCCCTTCGTCGAGGCCGTGATGGAGGAGTGCCAGTTGTGCCGGCAGATGCGGCTGCGGGAGACGGGCCTGGGGATCAAAGACATCACCCACAGCTATTTTCTCCTCGACAGCCCGATCATCAAAAAGACGCGAGGACCTCTACGGCCCGGTGCGCTTCAAGCACAGCAAGCACGCGGCCCAGCTCAAGGACTGCGCCCTGTGCCACCACCGCCGCCCCCTGGAGGCGCAGGCCAAGGAGACCACGCGCTGCTCGCGCCTGCCACCAGGAGGCCTTCCGCCCGGACCAGCCCGAGCGCCTCGGCCTGAAGGCCGCCTTCCACCAGCAGTGCACCGGCTGCCACCAGGAGATGAAGAAAGGCCCGACCGACTGCCTGGGCTGCCACCGCAAGAACGTGCCGGACCACAAGGAGCTGGTCAAGCTGGCGGACAAACCGCAACCCGACGGAGGTGACCCAGGAGTGCCTGCGCTGCCACAAGGCCGCGGGCGAAGACATGCTGAAAACCGCCCACTGGCTGTGGAAGGGGCCGTCGCCCTACACCTTGAACCGCAGCAAGCACGTGGAGCACGGCAAGGCGACATCGGCCGTGAACAATTTCTGAGTGAGCATCCACAGCAACGAGGCTCGTTGCACAAGCTGCCACGCGGGATACGGATGGAGAGACGAAACCTTCGATTTCACGCGACATGACCAAGATCGACTGCCTGGTGTGCCACGACCCCACCGGCACCTACCAGAAAGTCCCGACCGAGGCCGGCATGCCCGACCCCAAGGTGGACCTGGTCGAGGTGGCCCAGAGCGTCGGGCCGCACGAGCCGCAAGACCTGCGGCGACTGCCACTTCAACGGCGGCGGCGGGGAGGCCGTCAAGCACGCCGACATGTCGCGCCAGCTGCTCAACCCCGAGCGCAGCTGCGACGTCCACATGGGCGGGTACGATTTCCAGTGCTCCGAGTGCCACCGCACCCGCAACCACAAGATCGCCGGCCGCAGCACCTCGGTGCCCGTGTCCGAAGGCGGCTTCACCTGCGAGGACTGCCACGGCGAGCAGCCGCACTCCTGCGACAGCCTGCTCGACCACCACCTGAACCGGCACAGCGAGACGATCGCCTGCAACACCTGCCACTCGCCGGTGTACGCCAAGTGCAAGCCGACGAAGCTACACTGGGACTGGTCCAAGGCCGGCGACAAGGCCCGCAAGCCGAAGAAGGACAAGTACGGCATGGAGGACTACAACTGGATGAAGGGCGAGTTCGTCTGGATCGAGTCGGGCAAGCCGAACTACACCTGGTACAACGGCTCGATGAAGCGCGTGCTCCTGGGCGACAAGGTCGATGTCGACGCACCGCACGTCAACATCACCGAGCCGGTGGGTTCGATCAAGGACCCCGGCTCCAAGATCGCGCCGTTCAAGTTCATGGAGGGCACCATGGCGGTCGACCTCGAACACCGTCACCTGATGGTGCCGCACCTGTTCCCCAAGAACAAGGAGGACCCGACCGCCTACTGGAAGCACCTGGACTGGCAGAAGGCCTACACCACCGGCATGCAGGCGGCGCACCTGCCCTACAGCGGCAAGTTCAAGTGGATCGACACGCGCATGTACTGGGGCATCGAGCACGAGGTGATGCCGGCCGACATGGCGCTCTCCTGCGTCCAGTGCCACGAGAGCCTCAAGGGCGAGCGCACCTGCGACCGCTGCCACCAGGACAGCAAGGAGGTGGACTTCAAGAAGATCGCCGTGAAGGGGACCGACTTCAGCTACATGGCCTCCAAGGGCCGGGACGTCAGCCACCTGGTCGGCACGACCGACTACATCGACTTCAAGGGCCTTGGCTACAAGGGCGACCCCATCGTCCACGGCGGGCGCTTCAAACGGCTGCCCATGGGGTACAAGCCCCAATAGATGAAAAGCCACCGGGATCTTTCACGTCCCGGTGGCTTTTTATCAGTTTTATCGGGTAGATTTTAATTGAACCGGTTCCATGCCTTCATCAAGGTATTTTTTTGCGAGATCAACATAGAGTTGTTTACCCCAGGCCCAAAATTCTTCGTCTTTGGCGTGTACCTCTCGGGCGATCCGTGCCGGATTGCCGGCAGCCACCACTTTTGGAGGAATGATCCGCTTCAGCTTCACTACACTGCCTTCCGCGACAATTGCCCCTTCTCCGATTTCAGACCAGAGGCTGAGGATGGCGCCCATGCCGATGACGGCCTCATGGCCGATCTGTTTGCCATGAACCACGGCCCCATGACCGATAGTGACTCTTCTTCCGATCCGGTTCGTATCGCCGGGAGGAGCATGAACGACAACTCCTTCCTCTATCGCCGTACCGTCCCCGATTTCAATTCGACCGTAGTCCGCCCGTAAAACGGCTCCGTGCCCGATATAGCAATTGCTCCCGATAACGACATCGCCGATGACCGTTGCTATGTCGCTGACATAGGTATCTTTCCCCACCGTCGGCTGCTTGCCGTCAAACTTGTACAGCATGGTGAATCCTTTCTTGCCTTTCGCATGCGCATCAGCCGGTGAAAGCGTTACAGCGCATTGAACCGCAACAGCGAGCGCATTCCCCGCCGCTTGCGGCGGATTGGGCATTATTTCGTCCGCCTTAGAAGGAGTGCGGAACCATTTGTGAAGACGTTGAGTAATGCAGGCTTAAAGACGTCGCTATTCAGCAAATACCGATGCCGATCCTTTGAGAACCCGGGGAGGAGGCACCTCATTTTCGAGAACAACGAAATGCCCATCCAGGAGGTCAATGATTTTGATGGTTCCTTCAACGAACACTTTTTTCCCAAAGAGGTCAATCAGCCGAAAGCCTCGGGCCTCGGCCTCAATTCGAGACACGTCTTTCATGATTTCCTTTTGCTCGTCTCCTGAACGCACGTAAACGGTGCTCAGACACATGGCGGTCTCCAGACATGTATTCGAACCGTTCTCTGCGCCTTCGCCCGCCAGCCGCGGTGAAGCAAGAGACCGGTTGGGTTTTTTTATTCATAGTTTCTCAGAAGGCCGTTCAACACCCTCCCGACTGCGTCAAAGGCTTTCCCCTCACCACACACCCGTCCCCCCAAACCCGCCTCGAACACCAGCGGGTCATTTGGAATTTCCCCGATGATTTCAATATTTTTGCGGCGGAGATCCTTTTTCATTTTTTCCGCCACCCTCACTGAGGGCGTTTTGTTGAGAATCGCCGAAACCCGCTTGTTGATACCGGAGGCTAAGTCTTTGACTTTTTCGGCCACGGTCAAGGAGTCAAAGGACGGTTCGACGACAATCAACACTTCGTCGATGGTCTCATCGATCCCCCTTCCGAAATGCTCCACACCGGCTTCCATGTCGACAATCGCCATTTCCTTTTCCCCCAGGCGGAGTTTCTTCAGGAATTCGCGGGTGAGCACGCCCATCGGACAAGCACAGCCTTCCATTGCTTGCAGTATTTTGCCGATGCTGACTTGAAGGAGACGATCCCTTCTTTGGAGATATGCGGAAGGAATATTTTTTAGCAGGATTTGGCTATGGTTCAGCAAAGTGCTTCCGCCCATCTTTTCCTTGACCACCGTCCTTCCGCCCGCAAGCTCCATAAGCGAATGAGGGGGGGCCTCGAAGCCAAGCATACGATACAAGCCGGGATTGGATTCATCGGAATCGACCACCAGCACAGTAAAATTTCGGGCCACTGCCTGTCGCGCCAACAAGGCCACGACCGTGCTTTTGCCGCTGCCGCCCTTGCCGCAAACGGATATTTTCATTTTAACTCCAATCGTGCTCTTGGGCACTCGCGGACTTGTCGCTCGAATGGTCTGATACCGATTTGTCTATCTGTTTCATTCCCCTATGGATTCAGTTGCAAGGCGAGTATTGTCCCGATGCCCAGCGCAATGAGCGGCAGCTCCCATGCGAGGCTTCGCAGCCCACCGGTGGAACGGCGGCCCGGAACGAGATCGGCCAAAGCGATGTAGATGAAGCTCGCCGCAGACACCGACAGCAAATACGGAACCAGCGGCTGAAGGACGGGAAGAAGAAAATAGGTCATCACGGCCCCCAGAAGCGCGGCGAGGCTGGACAGCGCATTGAAACCAAGGGCGCGGGCGCGCGAATAACCGCTTTCCAGCAGAATCGCAAAATCGCCGACCTCCTGAGGCACCTCATGGGCGATGACCGCCAGGGAAATTCCGATCCCCAACGGGACCGACTCCGAAAACGCCGCGGCGATGGCCACCCCATCGACGAAATTATGAAGGGAGTCGCCGATGAGAATCATTGTTCCGGCACGGGTGTGAACATCGCAGGGTTCCTCGTGACAGTGACGCCACAGAGCAAACTTCTCGAGGATGTAGAACAAAATGATCCCGAACAGAACTGCCGGCAGTACCGATGTGCTGGCCAGCCGAAGGAGCGCATGCGGGATCATGCCGAAGAAGGCGGCTCCAAGCAGAGTGCCGATGGCGTAGGGAATCAGAACGCCCGTTAAAAAAGACAAGTGTTTTCCCTTAAAAAGCAACAGCAAGCCGGCGATTCCGACCGAGCAGATGGAACCGAACAGGGTGAATAAAACGATCAGGGCCAGAATCATAGAGACACCTCGAAGTCTTTGCCGACCCCGTCACGGAATGTTCGGGGCGCAGCCTCCCTTTCGGTCGAAGATCCCCCGCCGCTTGTTCCAGGGAGATACCATTTGCTGGCGGCGATCTTTTTGCAAGTGATGGTCAGCATTTCGAACAAGTCGAGGTAATATCGTTCAAAGTCCAGATTGATCTCCTCGGTCGGCAATTTCACCGGAAAAAGATACATCCGTCATACCGGCCTCTCCAGCGCTGCCTCGAGGATTGCGGACACGTTGTCGAAACCCTGCAGGCCGACCAACCGCTGGAGTTCCCGGCCGTTTTTGAAAATGATGAGTGTCGGGATGCTCCGGATCTGGAACCGGGCCGCCAGTTCGCGGTGGTCTTCAATGTTGATCGTGGCGAATGTCGCTCGGCTGCAGAAGCGGTCCGATAATTCCAGCAGGATCGGTTCTTGGGAACGGCAGGGCCCGCACCACGGAGCATTGAAATTGAGCAGGGCAACGCCTCTTCGGATGACTGCGCTCAATGCCTTCGTGGACGTAATGGCTCGCACGCGTTTTCCTCTTCCGGGTTTCGAGCGGCACAGGGCACCTGCCCGCCGGTCGAGGGGAGCGCAGACAAACCCGGCTTGACCCACGCTCCCTTCTATCGCCTAACGGTCTCCTAAACACCGAGCGTGTCCGCCGTGGCCTCTTTCCTCAAATGCTCCTGCCACCGCTCACCCCACATGTCCGGCACCATTTCTTCTACCGGCAGGATCGATTCATAGCTGACCTTCATTTCGTCGAAGATTTTTTTCAATGTCTTCTCGTCTGGCGACATCCAGATGCAATACCGCATCCCCTTTTCTTCGTTGATGTAGGTCCGCACCCAAGTGGCCGATTCCAGTTTGGCCATCTTCCGCCAATTGGCCTGCACCACCTTGCAGTCAATGCCCGGGTTGCGATGAACCGCCATGTACTGGTTGAGTTTTTTCATGGGTCAACTCCTTCGTTGTGGGTTGCCGATCATTGGCGCCACGGGCCGTTGATGAGCATTCTGAAGCAATCGTTCCCAGCCGCCGTGTGGTTACTCACGCCAAATAATCAAACACAAAGCATGCCAGCGCGATGGATGGTACGGCAGGACGATTTTTGATCGACAATTCCAGGCGTTTCACAATAAGGAAGTTGACCGGGGAAGGTTTTCGGTGTATCGGTGACAAAAGTGGCGCCACTATGGCGCCACCGTGGCGCTACACTATTGTGCCGATTCCAAGGAAATCCGCATGCGACACGCGTTTCAGGTTTTGGATAATCAATTTGTCCAGCTTTTATTGGACGCGATTGGGGACGGGGTCTTTACCCTCGATCAAGAAGGGTACATCACTTCATGGAACCCTTCGATGGAGCGCATCACGGGGTATCGTGCCGATTTAGTGCTCGGCAAGAAATGCGCGATTTTAGGGTTTGACAGCTGCTTCGGCAAACAGTGCCCGGCGGACTGCACGGAATGCGGACTATTCAAATACGGCCGAGTGGAGCCAACGGAATGTTCCCTCAGGCATAAAGACGGGCACTTTATTCCTGTGATTAAAAACGCGCGGGTCATGCGGGATCACCAGGGCACGGTGATCGGGGCCGTCGAAGCCGTGACCGACCTGACGGAATTGAAAATTGCCCGATCGAAGATGGAGGAGGCGTCGCGTCGACTGCGCGAGTCCCACCAGTTCGGCAACATCATCGGCAAGAGCGCGGCCATGCAACGGGTCTTTTCGGCCGTATCGGTTGCGGCCGCGAGCGATGCGACCGTCCTGATTCAGGGCGAAAGCGGCACCGGCAAGGAACTGGTCGCCGGCGCCATCCACTACAACGGCAGTCGCAGAGGCAGGCCGCTCGTTATCGTAAACTGCAGTGCATTGCCGGAGTCCCTGCTCGAGAGCGAGTTGTTCGGGCACGTGAAAGGTGCATTCACCGGGGCCGTCCACGATCGCACCGGACGGTTTGAGGAGGCCCACGGCGGCACCGTCTTCCTGGATGAAATCGGTGAGATCAGCCCCTTGATCCAACTCAAGTTGCTGCGCGTGTTGCAGGAAAGGCAAATCGAAAGGGTCGGGGAATCCAAAACACGAAAAATCGACCTACGTATCATCGCGGCCTCCAACAAGGATTTGTACGAGCAGGTGCGAAGGGGCCTTTTTCGCGAAGACTTGTACTACCGATTGAAAGTATTCCCGATCTACCTTCCCTCGCTGCGGGATCGCAAAGAAGACATTCCGCTGTTGGTGAGCCACTTCGTTGATGTTTTCAATCGTAAAACTGGCCGACGGATCAAATCGATTTCGGCCGCGGGCACACGGGCCCTCTTGAGTCATTCCTGGCCTGGCAACGTGCGTGAACTTGAAAACGCCATCGAGCATGCATTCGTGGTGTCCGCCGGCGCCCAAATCGGTCTGTCCGATCTGCCCCGGGAAGTGCTGCACCCCGACTTCAGGCCGCCGCTTCGAGAACACGGTGGCGTTTGGAATGGAAAAAGGGGGTCTGGGAAAAAATTGACCCGCGACCACCTGGTGGCATTGCTCAAAGACAGCGAGTGGAACAAGGCCGAGGTGTCTCGCCGCACCGGTTTGAGCCGGGCGGCGATATGGAAGTATATGAAGAAGTGGGACATCCCTTTGAGAGCGATCTGACTTGCGACCTCGCCGCCCGGTGGTGCCGCATCCGCTCAATCCCCATCCGAGCGGAGGTCGCCTTCCGGGATCGGCTCGCCGGGGCGCCAGGTGTCGAACTCGCTGGGGCGCAAAAAATCCCCGGCGGCGGTGGCTTTCTCGACCCAGACGATCCGTGTATTGCACTCCCATATTTTTTTGCCAAGCTCCGCTCGGCGCCTTTCCAAAGCCGTCTCGGCGGACGGTCTGTTTCCATGAACGGAAATCACTGTAGGTCATGGCGTGGCAGATCTCCCGCGCCTCCTAGCGGTGGGCCTCAGGCACTGGAACCGGGTATCCTTTTCCGGGTGGCGGGTGCATTTTCCCATGCTGCGGTCACCACTCCTCTATCTCTGGGCGGATCATCGCCTTGCCGCCGGCGCCCGGGTCAGGACTCAGGCGGCTGTAGGTTCCTCAGGGGAGAATCCTCACACGCCGGCAGCAGGGCCGACAGCGGTTTTGAACACGGCCTCGAGCGCGCGCAGGTCCTCATCGCTTGGCCGCCCGGTGGCCTTGGCTGCGTCTTTGAACCACGGCGGCTGGGGATTTTTGGCGCGGATCTTCTCCAGTATGGCCGGATCCACCTCGCCGGCGCAGTTGAAGGCGCCGCGGATGCGGGCCGCGGCGAGGAGTGATTTCGCGTAATCCATGGCCTGTCTGGCGTGCTCGGAATCGGCGGCGGCGCCGTGAGTGGCCAGGAGAAACACGTCCGTGCGGCCAACCCGCTTGAGGTATTCGATCGACGTCGGATCCGGCTTGCCGGCCTTCAGCCAGAACCCCACCACCACCAAGTCAAAACCGTCCGGTGCGGGTGCATTCTCCACCGGGTGGATACTCTTTTCGCAGGTCAGACAGTCAAAAACGGTCTGTGCCAGCTTACGGGTGTTTCCGGTTTGACTGGAGTATGTTACCAGGGCTTTCATCGATGCTCCTCCGGTTTTGGGGTTAGCGTGCAATCTGACCGATTTCATTCACGGGGTGCATGCAAAATGTTCTATAATCGGCATTGCCATCTCCTTTTCAGATCCTATCGGCCAGCAATGAACCAAAAACCATGCCAAAAAAAACCCGGCCCGGGGGTGCGACTCCGCGCGGGCCGGGAACCCAAGGGATTTGGGTTGAGAGGAATGGAGGGTGATAATGCCAAGCTTCCTCTGGCATGAAATTAAAGCAATATCAGTGCCAGCTATCGCCTTCGAAGCTATTCCTTGGGGCTGAGCCCGCTGTCGAGCCGGAAGCGTTTCATCTATCAGCCCAAACGCCGGCCGGCATTACTGACTGAAGCACAGTCCACATGACCGGAGTACCCCCCCCCGGAATCGGCGGGAGAGAGTCGGCGTGAGGGGGCGCTTGATGTGGCGTCTTGCCATCGGGACGGTTTTGCCCTAAGATTTCCAGGATCATGGAACCCTGTTCGGGGAGGCGCTTTCGCTCCCGGAAAAAACTCCAGGGCCCGTGCGCCGCACCGGGCTGAAGGCTTCCGGCCGCTTGCGGCAAACCACATCGATGCGACAGGGGGTCCTGCCATGCTGTCTCAGACGCTGATCCGGGAATTCAAGACCCAGGTGGGCGAGGCTGGTGTTTTGACCGATCCGGCCGATCTGCTGACCTACTCATACGACGCTGCGCCTTTGGAGCCGGTGACGCCGGCGCTGGTGGTGCGCCCCACGACCAGCGCAGCGCTGAGCCGCGCGGTCCGCCTCTGCAACCAAAACGGTCTGCCGCTCACGGTGCGGGGTGCCGGAACCAATTTGAGCGGCGGCACGGTGCCGTTGCCCGGCGGGGTGGTGGTCGTCACCAACGGGCTGAACCGGATCCTCGAGATCAATTCCGAGGACATGGTCGCCGTGGTGGAGCCCGGCGTGGTCACGGCCAGGTTCGCCGCAGCCGCCGAGGCCCGGGGCCTGTTCTACCCGCCGGACCCCGGCAGCCAGGCGGTCTCCACCCTCGGCGGCAACGTGGCCGAAAACGCCGGAGGGCTGCGAGGGTTGAAGTACGGCGTGACGCGGGACTACGTGTTGGGCCTGCAGTTCTTCGACGTGAACGGCGAGACGGTCAAGACCGGCTCACGCACCGTCAAGTGCGCCACCGGCTACAACCTGGCCGGGCTGCTGGTGGGGTCGGAAGGCACGCTGGGGGTGTTCGACCGGATCACGCTCAAGCTCATCCCGCTGCCGGCCGCCCAGCGGGCGATGGTGGCCGTTTTCGACCAGGTCGACCGCGCTTCCGAGACCGTTGCGGCCATCATTGCCGGCCACATCGTGCCGGCCACCCTGGAGTTCATGGACAATTTCACCATCCGGGCCGTGGAGGATTTCAGCCATGTCGGCCTCCCGTTGGACGCGGCGGCCCTCTTGTTGATCGAGGTGGACGGCCACCCGGTCCAGGTCCAGGAGGATGCCGAGCGCGTGGAAGCCCTGTGCCGGCAGCACGGGGCCGTTTCCCTCCGGGTCGCCCGGGATGCGGCCGAGCGCACCAAGGTCTGGGAGGCGCGGCGCAGCGCGCTCTCGGCGCTCGCCAAGCTCAAGCCCACCCTGGTGCTGGAAGACGCCACCGTGCCGCGCAGCAAGATCCCGGCCATGGTCAAGGCCGTCGGCGAGATCAGCCGCGAGTACCGCCTCTCCATCGGGACCTTCGGCCACGCCGGCGACGGGAACCTGCACCCCACCATCCTCACGGACAAGCGCGACAAGGCCGAGTGGGAACGGGTGGAGCACGCCATCGCCGCCATCTTCGACCGCGCCCTGGCGCTGGGCGGGACGCTTTCCGGCGAGCACGGCACCGGCATCGCCAAGGCCTGCTTCCTGGAGAAGGAAACGAGCCCGGCCACGATCCTCTACTCCCGGCGCATCAAGAAAGCACTGGACCCGAACAACATCCTCAACCCCGGCAAGATCATCGGGGCCTGCGCCTGAGCCGGGCCGGCCGGGGGATGGCGTATTCTGCGACGGTGACGAAGGCAAACAATGGCGGACATCAGGCAACTCAGGCGGCTCATGCGGCAGCTCGAAGATCAGCTGGTGGTCTGCATGCGCTGCGGGATGTGTCAGGCCGTCTGCCCCGTGTTCGCCCAGACCGGCCGGGAGGCGGACGTGGCGCGCGGCAAGCTCGTCCTGCTGGACGGGCTGATGCAGGCGATGCTGAACGACCCCGAGGCCGTCCGGGAGCGGTTGCAGCGCTGCCTGCTGTGCGGCAGCTGCGCGGCCAACTGCCCGAGCGGGGTCGATGTCCTCGACATTTTTCTCAAGGCCCGCGCCATCCTTACCGGCTATCTGGGTCTGCCGCCGCTCAAGAAGGCGGTGTTCCGCGGGCTGCTGGCCCACCCGCAAACGATGGATCGAGTCGTCGAATTCAGCGCGCTGTTCCAGAAGTGGTTCACCCGGCCGGTCAACGAGATCGTCGGCACCTCCTGCGCGCGGTTTGCGTCCCCCTTGCTGGCCGATCGGCATTTTCGCACGCTGGCCGCTGTGCCGCTCCACCGCCGCCGACCCTGCTTGAACACCCCGGCCGGAGCATCGGGACTCAAGGTCGGGTTCTTCGTCGGCTGCCTGATCGACAAAATTTTCCCGAATGTGGCGGAAGCCGCTCTCCACGCCCTGGAGCACCACGGGGTCGGGGTGTTTTTGCCTGAAAGTCAGGGCTGCTGCGGGATCCCGGCCGTTTCCTCCGGCGATACCCGGACCTTCAACGGCTTGGTGCGCTATCATTTGGACCGATTCGATGCCGAACGCTTCGATGTCCTGGTGACCTGCTGCGCCACCTGCACCTCCACGATCAAGAAGGTCTGGCCCGCGCTGTGCAGCGAGGATCTCGCCGCCCGCGCCGCTTCTCTGGCCGCGAAGACCATGGATATTTCCCAGTTCCTGGCGCCGCGTGTGAAAACGGCTGCGACGGCGGCCCGGGCCGAAAACGGCCGGGTCGTGACCTTCCACGACTCCTGCCATTTGAAGAAATCCCTGGGCGTGGCCGCCGCGCCGCGCGACCTGATCCGGGCCAACCCCGACTATACGCTTCGGGAAATGCCGGCGGCCGACGACTGCTGCGGGATGGGCGGGAGCTTCAACCTGGAGCACTACGGGGTGTCCGCCCGGATCGGGCGGTTGAAACGCGACCACATCGTTTCCACGGGCTGTTCGGTGGTGGCCACGGGCTGCCCGGCCTGCATGCTGCAGATCGCCGACATGCTCTCGCAGGCCGGCGACCGCATCGCCGTCAGTCACCCCGTCGAAATCTACGCCGAATCCATTCCGGGCTGAGGCCGGCATGGGTCAGCCGCTTTTGCCGTACATCTTTCTCCAGGGCTCGCGCTGCTTGCGGCGCACGTCGGCGAGCGCCCGGTGGAGCGCCCCCACGGCCAGCTCGGCGCAGTGATGGTGGCCTGCGGGAAGGGTTTCCAGAAAGTCGATGACCCGCTCCGGGGTGATCTCCCAGGCTTCCGCGAGCAGCCTGCCTTCGATCAGCTCCGCCACGGCGTTCGCGCTGGCGACCGTGTTCATGCAGCCCTGGACTTCAAACGCCACCTGCTCGACCCTCTCGCCGCGCAGCTTCAGGGACATGGCGACCGTGTCCCCGCAGTCGCCGGTGTGGCGGCCCTCGCCGTCCGGGTGCTCCAGCGGCTCCATGCGGTCGGTCTTGAACGCCATCTCCAGGTATTTGATCGAGTGATCCTGCCAGAAATCAAAATGCTCTTCGGTCATGTCCTGGTTTTCCCGCCATCCTGCTATTTTTCCTGCCAGACCGGTTTTCGTTTTTCGAAAAATGCCTGAACGCCCTCTTTGGCATCATCGGCGGTGCACAGCCGGGCGAAGGCCTCGTTCATGTAGGCGAACTGCTTCGCGTAGTCCATGTCTTCGGCGGTGTAGAAGGCGCTTTTGGCGATCTGGACCGCGATCGGGCTTTTCTGCGCCAGCTCCTCCGCCCACTGGCGGGCCCGGGTTTCGAGCTCGTCCTTGGGCACCAGTTTGTTGATCAGACCCAGCGCGAGGGCCTCGGCGGCCGGGATCAGGTTGCCGTAGAGCAGCAGTTCGAGCGCCTTCTTGCGGCCGACGCACCGGGCCACCGGGATGACCGGCCCGACGCAGTTGAGGCCGACGTTGATGGCGGTCAGCCCCATGCGGGCGTTGTCGGCGGCGATGACCAGGTCCGCCGCGGCGACGAGCCCCATGCCGTTGGCGGCGGCGACCCCGTGCAGCTGGGCGATGACCGGCTTTTTCATCCGGGAGACCGCGACCAGGGGGCGCTCCATGCGCTCGATCCACTCCCGGTATTCCAGGGCCGATTGGCCGGCCAGCTCATTGACGTCGATCCCGGCGCAGAAGGCCTTGCCGGCCCCTTTCAAAAGCACCACGCGGACCTGCGGGTCGGCATCCAGTTCAATCAGTGCCTGATAAAGCTCTTCAGCCATTTGGCTGTCAAGCGAGTTCAGGTGCTCCGGGCGGTTCAACGTGAGCTCGGCCACATGATTCCGATCTATGGCGACCATCACTTTTTCATACGTCATGTCGGTCCTCCCGGTTGCAGATTATTCGGGAATGATTCGGCGGCGCAATCCAGCCCCGCATGGTCGAGTCGCCGGAGGGGGCCGCTGAGGGGTTCATAGGGGATTCTGAGATGTTTTGCAATCGATCGATCCCGGGACTGCAGGTTTTTCGAATTGCAATGGCCCCACTGCTATTCACGTCCGGTCGTCGGTCGGAGTCCGAGGCGGATCATCTTGCGGCGCAGGGTGTTCTTGTCGATGCCGAGCTCCCGGGCGGTTGCGACTTTTTTGCCCAGGTTGCGTTTCAGGGCCAGGAGGATGGCTGATTTCTCGATATCCAACAAGGTCAGGCCCGTCGGCATGCTGATGCGACCACCACGCGGCATGAGGTGCTCCGGAAAGTCCTCGACGCGGATGAACTCCTCCCGGCAGAGAACGAACGCGTGCTCGATGGCGTTCTCCAACTCGCGGACGTTGCCGGGCCAGTCGTGCAGCATCAAGGCCGCCATCGCATCCCTGGAGATCCCGGTTACGCTGCGGCCCTTATGGTGGTTGAACCGTTCGATGAAACGATCCACCAGAAGCGGGATATCCTCCCGGCGTTCGGCCAGAGACGGCAGTTCGATTTTGAACACATTGATGCGGAAGTAGAGATCGTCCCGGAACTTTTCCTCCCGTACCATCTGGTCGAGGTTGCGATGGGTGGCGGCAATGACGCGCGCATTGGTGGCAACCGGCTTGTTGGATCCCAGCGGCTCGTAGACCCTCTGCTGCAGCACGCGCAGCAGCCGCACTTGGACGGCGGGCGAGATGTCGCCGATCTCGTCGAGAAAAATCGTGCCGTTCTCGGCCAGGGCAAACCGGCCGGGTTTGTCCTGCTTGGCGCCGGTGAAGGCGCCGGCCTTGTAGCCGAAGAGCTCGGATTCGATCAGGGAGTCGGGCAGCGCCCCGCAGTTCACCGCGACGAACTTTCCGCCGCGGTGCGGGCTGTGGTGGTGGACGGCACGAGCGATCAGCTCCTTGCCGGTGCCGCTGGCGCCCTCGATCAGCACCGTGGTGTCGCTTTCCGCCACTTGAGGCAGGATGCCGAAGATCTTGACCATCTTCGGGTTCTTGCTGACGATGTCCTCGAACGAGTGCTGCAGCCGCAATGCTTTCTGAAGTTCTCTGATGGCGGATATGTCCTGAAACGTCTCGACACCGCCGATGATGTCTCCCTGCCTCATCCTGCAACAGGGCGGTGCTGATGCTGATGGGGATGCGTTTCTTGTCGGCCCGGTACACGTACACCGGCACGTTGACCACCGGGACGCGGGTATGGATGGTCTGGCGCAGCATGCACCCGGTTTCACACACATCCGCCCGCAGCACCTCGAAGCAGGGCCGTCCCAGGGCTTGAAGCCGCGGAATTCCCGTGATTTTTTCGGCGGCGCGGTTGAAGGAGGTGATGCGCCAATCAAGATCAACCGTGAACACCCCCTCGCTGATGCTGTCAAGGATCAGCTCGTGGGAACGCTGAAAGAAGTTTTCAGATTTATTTTCCATGGGCCCGGATCAGCGATGGAGATGGTTCTTTTAACATCGAACACCTCTGCGGTGCAATTTGTTCCCTTTCCGAGTCTTAGTCAAGCTTTGGATGGACAGGCGTGGAAGGCTGCCGCCGTCCGCTCAACCCCAACACAGGTGAAATTGGGATAAATAACCGGACCTGTCTGCGGCTCGACATCTCCCGGCACAATTTTTGCGGAACTTTCGGCAACTGCCATCCCGACCCCAACAGAGCTTTTGGCTGAAGCCATGTTTAAACGTCCCTGCGTTTTCTGCCCGAAATCCCTTAACCGGCGGCACACGCTCCTTCCGCCTGCCGCGGACCATTCCGCCGCGGGCGCAGCACTCATGCGCCGAACCGCCGTGCCGGTGTTCATGGGGCGGGTTTCGCCGGTACTGGACACCTGCACCCAACTGGTCGTGGTGGAACCAAGCGGGAAAAAGGCAACCGTCCGCCGAACGATCCCAATGAAGGGCGGATCCATTTTCGAACGCGCGCGGGAACTGATCAGGCTCGGCGTCGGGGTCATCATCTGCGGGGCGGTGGGCGACGCCTTTTTCAATCTCCTGCAACGAATCCGGTATCGAAATGGTCTGCGGCATCGCCGGCGACGTCGACGAGGTCATCGAAGCCCATCGTAACGGGGCGCTCGAGCAGGTGCGGTTTCGCATGCCGGGCTCCGACTGACCCAACCCTTCAGGGAACATGTTGCACCCTTCTCTTTTATTCGACATATGCATTTTGTTCCTTCCCGTTTATTTGCATCCGAACCGGTTTTCACCAGATAATCCTGTAATTAAAATTAAAACAAGGTGATATGCAAAGGGCCCCTCGATCCGGCGATTGGCACCCCTGTTGCTTAATACCTTTGGTAACGCCTTTTTATGAGGGAAGATTGGGTCGCCTTCGCAGGAGTTATAACCTTTCCGCGGGATGCGTCTGCATGCTTTCGAGAAAAGAATTCTTGAAGGATCTGCTCTTTAAGGGAATTCGGGCCGTAAATGACCTGGCTGGCGAAAAGGATAGTCGGCCGGGGGGTCATGCCGGCACCGGACAGGGGTTCAATCTGCCGGCGACCGAGCTGAGTCCATCGCTGTTGGCGATCGAGGCGGAACTGCGAGGGGTGCGTCTGCAGGCCGGCCATGCTGAGGAACTGCAGCGGGAGATTTACCAGGAACTGGACCAGAAAAATCGGTCGCGTGCCGGGACGGAGGAGTCCCGGTGACTGCTTCCGGGGCGAGACAGGGTGCATTGCGCCATCCAAACGATTCAATGCAGCGGGCTTTTTCTGCGGAGGTGGCTTCCAGCCAGAATAGTCGCGGGAGGATGCCGGTCCCACGGGTTCATGAACAACCCGGACTACTGTAAATGCCGTCGAATCAACTCAACCTGGTTATGAAAGGAGGCCTACGATGGAGCGTTTCGGCACGGGTTATCTGGAGGAGCGCAAACTGGTCCAGCGCTGGCCGCAGCCGATCCCGGCGATTGTGGCCCTGATACTGACGCTGGCCGTGTTTTACGCCACGTGGTGGATCTTCCAGGACCCGCGGGGCTGGATGCGGATGTACACCCCCTACGTCGGCTACATGTACACCCGCTGGTGGCTGATCATGCTGATCTGGATGGTCTACATCTTCAACTACTGGCCCTTCAAGCGCAGCTGGCTTGAAAACACCCACCCGCTCGTCAAGGGCGCCGTCCTCACGGTGATCTCGGTCGTCATCCTGTGGGTGCTCATCAAGGGCTTTTTCGAGACCCTGCTGGGCAATTTCGGTTTGGCCTACTTCAACCCCGGCCAGTTGACGAAGCTGCCGGGCATCACCGAGTTTTTCGCCATCGAATACGCGGCGCTGGCCTGTCTGATGTTCGCGGCCATCGCATCCTGGCTGAGCCCGGCCTGGGTGGTGGCCTGCGAGGAGGTCCCCTGGCAGGGCATGCAGCAGCCGGGCAAGGGCATCAGCATCCTTGTCATGACCTTTTTCCTGAGCACGGTGATCTACTTCATGACGATGCATCCCCACATGGGCATTCTCTACTATCCCTGGCAGTACTTCACATCCATCGCCCCGCCCTACTGGGAGAAGTTCGCCAACACGGTTTCGGGCAACTTCCACGTCTCCTGGATCATGTGCTGCACGGTGACGGTCTGGATCGTGGAAACCATCTGGGAGCGGTTTCCGTTCAAGCTGATCAAGACCAACTGGCTGCGGCGTCTGGTTGCCTTTTTCGGCATCATTGCGATTGCCTTCGCCATGCATTTCTTCCTGTACTTCGCCCAGGAGCTGACCTGGGGAGCGGCGATCCGCGGCACCCGCCGCGATGCCGCGCCGGACTGGCGCTGGCTGCATGTGGGTGAGATGGCGGTATTTTTCCTCGTTCCGGCCTTGTTCCACAACTTTTACTGCGGCAACTGGCCGCGGCGCTTCAGCCTGCCCGTGAATGTGCTGATCCGAACCCTCATCACGATTGTCGCCGCCGGCCTTCTCTACATTCTCTATTACGCGACGTCCCACGACTTCTTGGGGACCCAGAAGGGGTTCTCGCACCCGCAGCAGTTCCCGATGATCCCGACCATCTGGCTGATCAACATCTGGCTGGTGCACCACTGGTTCATGGACAACTGGCCGGCCTGGAAAATGGTGCCGAAGACCGCGGAGGAGATGGCGGCCGATCACGCCGCCGCGCAGGCGCAGCTGACCGATCTGCGCTGGAACCCGGCGCTGGGGTGGGGGCTGGGCGCCGGTGCGGTGTGCGGGGTGGCGATCTACTTCATCACGCTGGGCGTGCTGCCCTGGGTCTACAAGTCAGTCACCATCATTAAATAGCAAGCGACAAGGAGGAGCCATGTCTGAAGATAAAGGTAAAATCAGCCGCCGGAACTTTTTCAAAGGGGCCGCTATGGGCGTGCTGGGGGGGACGGCCCTCGGCATGGGGCTTTATTCGTACACCCCCTGGCGCAAGGCCTACTTTCCGAAGGTGCAGCGCAAGATGGCCGACATCGGCGCCTGCAAGAACATCAAGGTCACCAATATCTCGGAAACCAGCTGGTTCAAAAATGCGGACCTCATGGGCGACATCAAGGGCGCCGGCGGGCTTCTGGTCAACCAGTACAGCTACAACTGGCCGCCGTTCGGCGACGGGACCGGGCTCGGCAAGGGCAGCTACGAGAAAGGCATTGCCAAGATCAAACACCTGCTTCCGAACAATCTGGAAGAAGCATGGGCGATCGCCGAGAAGCTGGCGGTGCACCCCGAGAATTCCGGCGGGTTCGCCTGCCTGATCGAACTGGAGGAAATGAACGGCAAGAAGCACAAGTACCTCCTCGACAGCGGCTGGTCCTACCAGTGGATGGACGAGTGTTTCAAGCGCGAGGGCATCGACCGGATGCTGAAGAACAGGGAGATCGAAGCCCTGTTCATCTCCCACGAGCACTTCGACCACTACTGGGGCCTGCCGGTCACCATGAAATACGACCCGGACATCACCATCTATATCCCCGATGGCTTCTACCCTGAGGGGCTGCAGTACCTGCAGGACGCGGGCCACAAGGGCAAAGTGGTCAAGGTCAAACCCGGGCTCAACCCGGTCATCCCGGGCTTTGCTTCGTTTGTGTTTGCCATCCCGATCATCTGCCGGGTCTACGGCGAGCAGTCCCTGTATTTCAACGTCAAGGACCACGGTCTGGTCAGTGTCACGGGCTGCTGCCACCAGAGCATCATCCAATTCGCGGAAACGGCGATGAAGGAGATCAAGTACGAAAAAGACCAGCTCTACGGCATTTACGGGGGGTTGCACATCTCTCCCTTCGAGGACTGGGACCCCAAGTACGACGACCTGGTGCTATCCCTCGGTAACTACGGGTTCCAGAAGATCGGATGCAACCACTGCACCGGGATTCTGTGCGCCAAAAAGTTCGTGGAGGTGGGCTATCCCGTTGTCAAAGGCACGGCGCGGCACCGCTCCAAGGAGGCGGTCTACCTCGGCAACGGCGACAAGATCGGCTTCGGGATCGAGGTGTAAAGGTCTTCAGCCTTAGGCGACGGGGGGATGACTGCCTCTCGTCGCCGAATCCAATGGGAGGTGGACGATGGTGACATACCGTTGCGGCACGGCGGTCTTGATAGCGGCAGTTTTAGCACTGGGAGGAATCCTGGGTTGCCCCGGTTCGAGTGTTATCCCGGAAATGAAGGATGTGGTCGACAATTTCACGGACCGGGCCAAGCGCGAGACGGTCTTGACCAAATACGGGGCGCAGGGCGTAGTTCCACAGGAGCTGACCCTGTGCGACATGGCAAAGCCCGTGATATCCAAGACGGAGGAGAAAGAAGGCATCACCTACTACACCCTGGAGTCCCGAGTGGAAAAGTGCGAGCATTCGCCCACGGCCGTCGGCACGGTGCGTATTTTCGCCATCGGGTGGAAGGGCGGCAAAATCGCGAAGTTCGTCTGGGGAGGGCCCAAGGGGGGCAAGGTGGAGTATTGACGTGAACCTAAGCCGCTTTTTCAAGGGGGACCTTGACGGGGCTCCTGACGTTGCGCTCCCGGAGCTCGTGCGGGCCATCCTGATTCGTACCCAGTTTCTGCCGACGGTCCGGCACGTGATCGGTTGGCGAGGCCTCAAGCAGTCACGGGCCGAGGCGGAGGGGTGGACCGTAAAAATCAAGGACCGGGCCGGGGTGTTCGGGTTGTTTTTCATGGGGGTCGAACCCACCCCGGGCTGGGCTACCGGCAGTTTCGGCTTGTGCTATTTCCCCGACCCCGAAGAGGCGCTGATCGAGCGATGTTCCCTGAAGGCCGCTGCCTTCACGCAGGCCGCTGACTATCGCAACCGCATCCGCGGCTTCCTGGAGCATCCGGAAATGAGCGCGCTTTTCGGTGTCGGCAGCCTGCTGCTTTCGGTCCGGTCGGATCGGTGCGCCTTGGCGCTGGCACTGGAAAGCGCTTCTGCGCTGCGCACGGTGGCGACGGACGGTGTCCGGCTGGCGCGGGAGGGGGGGGAGATGGTGTTGGTCGAACCCGGTGGGTTTGATCAGGACTTCCCCGCTTTCGAGACAGCGGGCGCGTTTTTCGACGTCCTGGCCGCTTCCGTGAGCTTCAATCTCGAACAGGCCCCAGGGTGTCTCGTCGAACGGCGCTACCCGGCGACCCAGCGGGTGTACGATCGTTCGGGCACCGTATCTTCGGAGGATGCCCCTGACCTTTGGAACGGGCTCGTGGCCCTGGGCTACGGGGAGGGCGATTTCGATGACCTCTGCTCGGGGGTCGCGGTAACGAAAAGTGCCCCAGTCTCGGCAATTAAAGCGAATGGTCCCGAGACGGCGCCTATCATCTACCGGGACAAGCTCTGGTGGCACGCCCACCAACTCAAGAATTCCAAAAGCATCGACAAGAAAATGCT
Organism: uncultured delta proteobacterium; assembly: GCA_963716785.1. Lineage (GTDB taxonomy): Bacteria > Desulfobacterota > Desulfobacteria > Desulfobacterales > SpSt-501 > SpSt-501. The sequence continues at coordinate 92,437 of CAVQUW010000013.1, forward strand.
GGGGGTGGACGAGCGCCCGCCGCTCATCGTCCTCACGGGGTTTCTGGGATCCGGGAAAACGAGTTTTCTGCAGCACTTCATCGAATACCAGACCCAGCGCAGCCGCTTCGTGGCCGTGATTCAAAACGAAATCGGCGAGGTCGGGCTCGACGGCAAACTGCTGGATTATTCCGTCACGGAAATCGACGAAGGCTGCGTCTGCTGCAGCCTGGCCGGTAACCTCAAGCGCGGCGTTCAAGGAATTCTGGATAGTTTTTCGCCGGATTACATCATCCTCGAGACTTCGGGCCTGGCCAACCCCAAAAACCTGCTGGACGACATGGGGGAATTGGCCGAGATGATCCGGTTCGACGCTACGGTCACGGTGGTGGACGCGCTGAATTTCGAGCCGAGCCTGGCCGACTACGCCATTGCCGCCGACCAGGTTGCGGCAGCGGACGTCCTACTGCTGAACAAGAGCGACCTGGTCGGCGAGGCCCAGCTGGAGGAGGTCCGCCGTCAACTGGGCCGGCTCAACCCGAACGCGCCGGTATGCGTCACCCGGCAGGGGGACGTGAATCCCGCCATGATTTTCGATGCAGAGGTCGGTTCGGGTTCAAGGGACCGGCATGAAGTACCCGGCGCAGCGGCCATGCCGGTGCATGTTCATCCCACCCATGCGCAGGACGGTCTGTGCGCTCAAAGCATCAGGCTTCCGCGCACGCTGGACCGCGGCCGGTTTCTTGGAGCGGTCGGCAGAATTCCCCCTGCGATTTTCCGTGTCAAGGGCATCATCGACTTGTCCGACCCACCGCAGACGATGCTCTTCCAGTATGTGGCCGGTCGCTACGAGGTTTCCGCTTTTCCTCACGGACAGACCTGCGATCGTTTCCTGACCTTCATAGGAAAGGATGAAGGCACAGGCATATTCGACCGGGTAGGGAAGTTGATACGGGGTGCCGAAGCCTGAGAATGTCAAAGCCCTCTGCCAAGGTCTGGCCTATGCAAAGACTTGAGGGGGATGCCGTTGCCATGCCGGGCTGCGGACGGCGCGCGGTATCGTATCAGGGGCGCACTCGTCAACCGTCAGGAGGAACACATTATGAACGGAAAAGGAAGCGGCGGAAAGGGAGAAGGCGGCGGAAAGGGTCAGGGCCGAGGCGGCCGGAGACCCGGCCGTATGGGCGGCCCTGGTGCGACCGGGGCATTCGGTGATTGCGTCTGCCCGAAATGCGGGCAGAGGGAACCCCACGAGCGCGGCAGGCCCTGCATCGAGCGCAAATGCCCGAAGTGCGGGGCCGCCATGGCCAGGCAATAGCCGGCAACTCGCGTGAAGGTGGGTTACGACCGCCCCAAGAGAGGATCGAACCGGCTCCATCGGAATGGACGTCGCCTGCCTGCCTTCAGGCCTGCCGAAACCAATCTAAAGGAGGATTATGGCCGCAACCGGCATTCACTACTCCTATGGACCGGTTCCGTCCCGGCGCCTGGGCCGAAGCTTGGGGATCAACAACATCCCCGCCAAGGTATGCTCCTATTCCTGCGTCTACTGTCAGGTAGGACGGACCACGCAGCTGGAGATCAACCGCCGCTTATTCTACGATCCGGAGCAGATCGGCCGGGATGTCAAACGCAGGGTCGCAAAGGCCAAACGAGCCGCGGAGCGGGTCGACACCCTGACCTTCGTGCCGGACGGTGAACCCACCCTGGACGCAAATCTGGGAAAAGCGATCTCAGGATTGAGGCCGTTGAACATCCCGATCGGGGTGATCACGAACAGTTCGCTGATATGGCGAGAGGATGTAAGAGCCGAATTGGAGACGGCCGATTGGGTGTCGCTCAAGATCGATGCCGTGACGGAGACGATCTGGCGCCGGATCAATCGGCCCCATCCGGCGCTCCGGCTGGCTTCGATTCTGGACGGCGTGCGCCAATTCGCCGAGACGTTCACCGGAAAACTGGTGACCGAAACGCTCTTGGTGAAAGATCTGAACGACGGTGAAGGCTGTGCACGCGCAACCGCCGCCTTTCTGGGCGAGCTGCAACCCGCCGTCGCCTACCTGGCCATCCCCACCCGGCCTCCGGCGGAAAAGCGGGCCCATCGCCCGGATGAAACGGCCCTCAACCGCACCTATCAGATCTTCGCTCAAAAGGCCCGTCATGTGGAATACCTGATCGGGTATGAGGGCGACGCCTTCGCCTATACCGGCGATATCGAAAAAGAACTTTTGAGCATTACGGCCGTGCATCCCATGCGGAAAGAAGCCGTGGAAGCGCTCTTGTCGCGCGCCGGGAGGACGTGGGCGATGGTGGAACGCCTGGTGGCTCGGGGAGAACTGCGCGAAACGAACTACGGCGGCCATTGGTACTATTTACGGATGAAGCGGCGTCAAAGCCATTCTGATCGGCAGTGAAACCCGGAAGGTGCTGACGCACTCCGAGACCCTCGTGCCGGTTTATCGTTGATCAGACCAACATCTTAAAGGAGGACGACATGTTCAAGCACATTTTGCTGCCCACCGATGGTTCGAGCCTGTCGCAGGCTGCCATTCAAAGAGGGATCCAACTGGCCAAAGGCATGCAGGCTAGAATCACCGGAATCAGCGTCATGCCCGAGGGCAAATTTTACATGTATGAAACCGAAATCAACGTGCAGGAAAAAGAAGAGATCGCCAAGCAGCATCAACAGCAGGCCAACCTGAACCTGGCCGTTATCGAAGAGGCTGCCAAAGCCGCGGGAGTCCACTGCCGGACGCTCTGCGGGATAAGTGATCATCCTTATGAAGCCATCATCAGCGTTGCCGAAAAAAACGGCTGCGACCTCATCATGATGGCCTCCCATGGACGAAGCGGCGTCAAAGCGCTGTTGCTCGGCAGCGAGACTCAAAAAGTGCTGACGCATTCAAAGATTCCGGTGCTGGTGTACCGTTGAATATGCGATGTCCAAGGGCTGAGGCCATAACGTGGTGCTTCGGACGAGAAGCAGTGTGCCCGGCATATTCCATGACTCACAAACGGCGCTTGAGTTCTCGCACCCCAGTCACTATGATTGATTATGAGGATTTCACCGTCGCTCAAGGAAGAATATTCCAGGCTGGCCTTACGATGGTTGTCGGAAAAGGCTGCTTCCAATCTGCGAATTCACACGGACACCACCGATTTCTTCAAGGTCGAATACGGTGATATCGTTCTTCTGAACCAAACCCCCTATCTCGTCAAGCACAACGCCAGGGAAGGACGCTTCGGTCTTGATGATGAAGTCAAGCATTGGGTCAAACGAGGTGTAGATCTTAAAACCGGCGACGCTAAAATTATCAAACTGGTGTTTCATGAAGCATTTACGAGCTCTATCGGAGGTAGCCATTTTGAGTGTTTCCGCAGTCCTCGTAAAGAAGCCCGCATTCTCAATCTTGCCGCGGGGCATCCCAATTTCATGCAGGGGTTTGCGGTCAATGATGCCAAGGGTAATGTGGTGCGGGTAATCGACTATATCTACGGTGCCACCATTTCCTCCTATATAGAGGACATGGGGGGTGACCATGAAACCTATTACTTTCACCTGTTCCCCCAGGTGCTGGAAAATTTTCTGGAGTGCATTCGCGCGATCCGCTTTCTGCACAACCATGGCGAGAAGCATGGGGATATCCGCCGGGACCATATTCTCATAGACCGGCAAACCAGCCGCTACCGTTGGATCGATTTTGACTACAATTACAGGCACCGGGAAAACATCTATGGCTACGATCTTTTCGGCCTTGGAAATATCCTAACCTTTCTGGTGGGAAAAGGCGATGTGTTGCTGATGAATCTGCGGGACCAAAATCATCCTGCTCTAAAAAGTCTGTGCAATGAAGATCTGAACATCGTCTTTAACAACCGAGTGGCGAACCTGAGAAAAATCTATCCTTACATATCGGAATCCCTCAACAAGGTACTGCAGCATTTTTCCAAAGGCGCCAAGTGGTTCTACGAGAATACCAACCAGCTCTTGGAGGATCTGGAAACGTATCAGGCACACTCAGCCTGATAGCGGTTTGACGGCACAAGGGAGGCATCAATGTCGGCTGAAAAAAACAAAATTTCCACGAAAGGCCAAAATTTAAACAAAAAAATTCTGATTGCCGTGGATGAATCCCCGAACGCTAGAAGGGCCGTTGTTTATGTGGCAAGGCTTCTAGGCGGGATTGAGGGTTTCCGCGCGTATTTGCTCCATGTGATGAGCCCCCCGGACGAGGATTTCTTTCCTTCCCTTGCGGACAAAGAATCATACCGACTGAAGCGTCGAGAAGAAATGGATCGGGTTCTTGCGGAGTACCGTCAGATTCTCATGGACTGCGGATTCGCCTCGGATGACGTGTCGATCCACTCTCCGGAGCGATACTGCCCCTCCATAGCGGATTGTATTCTCACCGAGAGAGAAAGGCATCAACAAAGCACGGTCGTGGTCGGTCGCAAGGGCGTCTCTCGACAGGAAGAATTTCTCTTCGGCAGCGTGTCAAGCAAGATCGTCAAAAAGGCCAAAGGATGTACGGTTTGGGTGGTGGAGTGACATTTTCATGCCGCATCTGACATGCGGATCTCCGGCTTCAATTTGGTATCGACTGCCTGATGGACAGCAGAAGCATCCCGTGATTCTTTTTCAGCTGCCTGACAAGGAGAGAGGGGTGGACTGTGAGCCAGTTTAATCTGAACCGGATTTTCAGCCCCCGGCAGGTGGCAGTGGTTGGCGCCAGCGAAAAGCCGGGGAGCATCGGCAACGCACTGATGAATAATCTGATCACGGGCGGATTTCCGGGAAAGCTGCTCCCGGTGAACCCGAAATACGAAACGCTGTACGGCATGCCGGTGTTCGGCGCTGTCTCCGAACTGGAAGAAGAGGTGGACCTCGCGGTCATCGCTGCACCGATTCAGGCGGTTCCAGGCATCACACAGGAATGCGTCGCAAGGAAAATGGCCGGCGCCGTCGTCATTTCAGCCGGAGGCAAGGAGGTCGGCGAAGCCGGCAGGCAAATCGAGGAGAAGATCCGCTCCACGGCCTACGCCGGCGGGCTTCGCATCGTGGGGCCGAACTGTTTCGGCATCATCCGGCCCGGCGGGAACCTGAACGTCAGCTTCGCCTCTGAGATGCCGGAAACCGGGGAATTGGCCTTTGTCTCCCAAAGCGGTGCCATCTGCGCGGCTATTTTGGATCGGGCGTGCAAAGAGCATATCGGCTTCAGTCATTTTGTCAGTATCGGTTCCATGCTGGATGTCGATTTCGGGGATCTCATCGATTATCTCGGAAACGATGCCGCGGCCAAAAGCATTCTCCTCTACATCGAAAGCCTGACGAATTTCCGAAAATTTGTCAGCGCTGCACGTTCGGTATCGCGGGTCAAACCCATTATCGTTCTCAAAGCAGGCAGGAGCGCCGCCGGCGCCAGGGCCGCCGCATCCCACACCGGGGCGATGGCCGGAGAGGATGCGGTGTACGACGCCGCCTTCAAGCGGGCCGGGGTTGTGCGCGTAGACAGCATTCAGGACCTCTTCGACTGCGCCGAACTGATGGCCAAACAGCCGCGTCCTCGCGGTTCGCGCTTGACCATCGTTACCAACGGGGGCGGGCCCGGAGTAATGGCCGCCGACACCCTTGCCCGGTTCGGTCTGGACCCGGCGCCGCTATCTCCAGAGACCATTCGTAAGCTCGACGCGTTTTTGCCTCCCTTCTGGAGCCGGAACAACCCCATCGACATCCTTGGGGATGCTTCCGGGGAACGCTTTCGGCGGGCCCTGGAGGTCTGTTTCGACGCAACGAATACGGACGGCGTCTGCGTTATTCTCGCCCCCCAGGCGCTCACGGACACCGTTTTGCTGGCCGAGACACTTGCATCCATGATGAAAGACCGACGGTTTCCCGTCTTCGCCTGCTGGTTGGGTGGGAAGAGCATCGAACGCGCCGTGGAGATTCTGAATGAATCGGGAATTCCCACTTACGGAACGCCGGAGCAGGCAGTGAGGGCGTTTCTGTATATGGTCGAATATGCCCGGAACATGGAATCGCTTTTGGAGTTGCCGCCCAAGCTGACTACGCACATCACCTTCGACCCGGAAACCGCCCGGCACCTGCTGGCCGGGACGCCGGCGGATAGGTTCATGCGTGAGTCAGACGCCAAGGAAGTCCTTTCGGCCTACGGTCTTCCGGTGATTCGGACGGAACTGGCCGACAGCGAAGAAGAAGCCTCCCGCCTGGGGCAAACCCTGGGATATCCGCTGGTCATGAAGCTTCGTTCTCCGGACATTACGCATAAGACCGAGGCGGGTGGGGTGCGCCTTGACCTGCGGTCGGATGCGGACGTCCGCGCGGCCTTTGGAGGGATCGTGGAATCGGCCCGCCGCCACGACCCGGAGGCGCGGATCGAAGGGGTGATGATGCAGCCCTTTTTGGCAAACCCTGATTACGAAATCCTGTTGGGTGCGAAAAGGGACGCCAATTTCGGTCCGGTGATCCTTTTCGGCATGGGGGGTATTTTCACGGAGGTCCTCAAGGACCGGGCATTGGGGCTTCCCCCTATAAACCGTCTGTTGGCGCGACGCATGATGCAGGAGACCAAGGCCTGGACCTTGTTGCGGGGATACCGAAATCGGCCGCCGGCGAACCTGGAACTGCTCGAAGAAATGATCATCCGGCTCTCGCAGTTGCTGATCGATTTTCCGGAAATCGCCGAACTGGACATGAATCCGGTCTTGATCAAGGACGGCAGGGCGGTTGCGGTAGATGCCCGCATCCTCCTTTCGAAGGCGAAGCAGCCTTATCCGTTGCACTTGGTGATCAGCCCGTATCCGGCGGAAGATGAGACGCGCTTGGTAACCGAAGAAGGCGCCAGGCTTTTCATCCGCCCCATCAAACCGGAAGACGCGCCGCTTTTTCAGGGGTTGTTCAAGGTGTTGTCGCCCACAAGCATCTATAACCGTTTCTTCCGCCCTATCACCGCACTATCTCCTGAAATGCTGACCCGTTTCACTCAGATCGATTATGACCGGGAGATCGCTATGGTCGCCCTTGATGATGATCCCGGCGCGGAGCGGATTCTGGGGGTGGCAAGGATCATCGGGGACCCGGATGGGAAAAGCGGCGAGTTTGCGGTGCTGGTCGGCGATCCGTGGCACGAACAAGGGATCGGTTCGAGCCTTCTTGAAAGATGTCTGTCGATCGCCGAAAAACGCGGGTATCGGATGGTGAGCGGCATTGTGTTAAGCGAAAACCGAAGCATGTTGGCTTTGGGGAAAAAGCTCGGCTTTCAGATAAAACCGCAACCGAGTTGGGGAGAATTTGAATTGGTCATCCGATTCAGGTGATGGCATGCGTCCGGCGGAGCTGCCGGGATTCCGGTGCGGGTGACTGTTAAGCGGGCTCAAAACCGCATGGGAGGTGACTATGTTCAAACACATTTTGTTGCCTACGGACGGCTCGTCATTCTCAGAAGCAGCGGTAGAACAAGGGATTGTTTTGGCCAAGACCTTGGGCGCTAAGGTGGCTGGCCTCTGCGCGATGCCGCTGCATTACAAGTATCGCTATACGGCGCAGATCATGCATGAGGCTTTTGGGACGTCAACCAAACCGGACACGGAGATGGAAGAAGCCTACAAGGCGATGGTTGAGGATGGAGCCGAAAAAGGGAAAAAATTGGCGAAGGGCTACTTGTCAAAGATTGAAAAAAGAGCCGGAAAATCAAGGGTTGCCTGTGAGGTTCTTTGCGAGGAAAACGATTTTCCGTACGAGGCGATCATCAGAGTGGCCGAGCGGAAAAACTGCGACCTCATCATAATGGCCTCGCACGGAAGGAGTGGCGTCAAGGGGCTTCTTCTCGGCAGTGAAACACAGAAGGTGCTGACCCACTCCAAGATTCCGGTGCTGGTGTGCCGTTCAGCAGACAAAACCCAAAAGGGGGCAAGCGTGTTCAACCACATCTTGTTGCCGACGGACGGTTCGGAATTATCGGCAGCAGCGATTCGGCAAGGGGTTCGTTTCGCGAAAAGCATCGGCGCGAAGGTGACAGGTCTTTGCGTGATTCCCGAGCAGGACCCATTTTTCTACCAAAAGAGAATTCCCAAGCAAGCACTGGAGGAGGCCGAACAGCGACGCCGGGAACTGGCAAAAACTTACCTGGAGGCGGTTGCGAAGGGGGCCATGGAAGCCGGAGTTGTGTATGACGTCGTTTTTGAGAACAACGATTCTCCATACGAAGCCATCATTCAGGTGGCTGAGCGGGAGGGCTGCGACCTCATCATGATGGCGTCCCATGGACGGCGGGGTGTTGGTGCGCTTTTGCTCGGCAGCGAAACTCAGAAAGTGCTGACTCACTCACGGGTACCCGTGCTTGTGTTCCGTTGAGTATGGGTAACGCGTGTTGGACCCAGTGATTTCCAAATCTGGTCATTGAACTTATAGAGAGTTGATGGGCGCTGATTGTCAAGGATACCTCGGCGGCACTGAGAAAGGGTGAGTCCTTATGCTGTTTGAGACAATCGACCTTAAATCCTACCTTGAAACACGTTTCGAGGCTACGGTTGAAATTGTCGACATCCGTCAGCTGACCGGAAAAGCGGAAGGCACCGAGGCGCTGAAGCAGTTCGGCTACGGCCGGCCATTTTTGGTGTCCTGCAGAATAGGCGATGTGGACCGGCGCTTCGTCTTCCACCGTATACGCGCCAACGCTTTTGGCCGCGAGCGGGAAGAAGACCGGGTAGCCGCCGTATGGCTTGATTTCAGGACATTTGGCCGACTGCCGCGCCACGTGTCTGCCGCGGACATGATCATCCGCACACAAGACGGGAAACTGAAATCGATCCGGGATGCGGAGGAGGTGCTGTTGGTCACCGATTACCGCGACGGCCGACTCTACGCCCAAGACCTGATGCGCATTCGCGACGATCTCTCGATTACCCCCTTGGACCTCCTGCGGGCGGAACGCCTGGGGGCTTATCTTGCGGAAATCCACCGGAAGAAGCATGACGACCCCGCTTTGTGGCGTCGCCGGCTGAGAGACCTTGTCGGCCATGGTGAAGGGATCATGGGTCTCGCCGACAGCTATTCTGCGGATCTGGCCTATGCTGCGCCGGACTATTTGCGCTCCCTTGAGGAGATGGCCAACCGCTGGCGTTGGCGCCTGAAACCGTTGAGTCGGCGACTGTCCCAGGTCCATGGCGATTTTCACCCGTTCAACATTATTTTTGAGGAGCCTGACGGCTTCTGGGTTCTTGACCGCAGTCGTGGGGAATGGGGGGAGCCTGCGGATGACGTCAGCTGTTTGGCGATCAACTACCTGTTTTTTTCCCTGCAGCGGTTCGGCAAATTGGAACACCCATTTGTCGATCTTCACGACACCTTTTGGAATTCATACCTTGCCGCGGCGTCAGATGAGGACTTGCTCAAGGTCATTCAACCCTGGTTTGCCTGGAGGGCATTGGTCTTGTCAAGCCCCGTGTGGTATCCCGACCTCGACACCGCGGTCAGGGTGAAGTTGCTTCGATTTGCCCGTCGGGTCATGACCCGGAAAAGGTATGATTGGTCCAAGGTCAATCAGTACATGGAAGCGAGTTGAATATGGCACCGGGAAACACCGGCTTTGCAGTCTGGCTGACCGGTATGCCGTCATCCGGGAAATCCGTCATCGCCGAGGAATTGAAGCGGCTCCTGGCGGAACAGGGTGTTTCAGCTCAGATTCTTGATTCCGACGAATTGCGAAAGCACCTCACACCCCACCCCAAATATACCGTTGAAGAGAGAAAATGGTTTTATGACATGATCGTTTACCTGGCCGCCCTACTGACGGGAAACGGTGTCAGCGTGCTGATCGCGGCCACCGGTTCACGCCGGGCATATCGATCCATCGCCCGATCGCGGATCGGACATTTTGCTGAAGTTCATGTCGACTGCCCCATAGAAGTCTGCCGGCGAAGAGATCCGAAAGGTCTCTGGCAGAGGGTTGACAAGGGCGAAATCAAGGCGTTGCCGGGGGCGGGCGTTCCATACGAAGCACCTGCTTCACCCGATCTCAAAGTGGATACCTCAACGATGACGATCAAGGAGGCTGGGCGGCAAATCTTCGAGGGTCTTCGTAAAAAAGGGTTTTTCGATCTGCGGTGAAGGGTTCCGCAGCATGAAAACGAAAAACTTCCGAAGGTAAAAACGCCATGAAAAAGGATAAAAAGCCATCCGCGGACGCCGCCGAACTGCGCTGCCGGGCGGAAGAGCGGCTGCGAGCCGGCAGGAAGGAAGCCGCGACCTTGACGGAGGCCGATACGCAGCGGATGATGCACGAACTGCAAATTTACCAGGTCGAATTGGAGATGCAAAACGAGGAACTGCGCAGACAGCGGGAGGTCCTGGAAGAGTCGCGGGCGCAATATGTCGACCTCTACGAAATGGCCCCGGTCGGCTATCTCAGCCTGAGCTCAAAGGGGGTCATCCTGGAGGCCAATCTCACGGCGGCTGGTCTTTTAGGGGTGCAGAGAGGCTCCCTGGTCAAGAAACCGTTGTCGAACTTCGTTCAGCGCGAGGACCAGGACACGTTCTACCGGTTTCGCAGAAAGCTCTTTAAAAACGGGAACCGGCAGGTGTGCGAGTTGAGAATGGTCCGCAAGGCGGCATCTCCGTTTTGGGTCCGGCTGGAAGCAACCGCTGTACCGGATGCCCAGGGGGAAGCTGTCGTGGCACGGGTGGCCTTGAGCGATGTCACCCAGCGCCGACAAGCGGAGAAGGATTTGCGCGAGAGCGAAGAGAAATTCAGGAATTTGGCGGATTTGTTGCCGGAAACAGTCTTTGAAATGGATCTAAAGGGCAGGCTCACCTATGTGAACCGGAATGCACTTGATGTCTTTGGGTATACCTTGCAGGATTTAGGGCAAGGCTTGAACGGTTTGGGTATGCTTGTCCCGGAAGATCGCGATAGGGCTATCGAGGCGATGCAAGGGCTTTATAGAGGAGAAAGAACGGGCAACACCGAGTATACCGCCTTGAAAAAAGATGGAAAGACTTTTCCATGTATGATCAAATCAACCGTGATTGTCCATGAAGGAACGCCTGTCGGTCTAAGGGGCATTATCATGGATATCACTGAGCGCAAGAAGGCGGAGGAAGCGCTCAAGTCGGCCCATGCGACTTTGGAAAAGCAAGTTGAGAATCGGACATTAGAGTTGACGGTAGCAAATCGAAAGTTAAACCGGGAAGTAAAAGAACGGCAACGGGTTGAAAATGCACTTCGGGAAAGCGAACAGCGCTTTCGCACCATGGCTGATTTTTCTTATGATTGGGAGACCTGGATCGATTCTGACGGCAACTATATCTACATTTCCCCTTCCTGCGAGCGGATTACCGGATACAGCCCAGCGGAATTCTATCGCGATAAAAGGTTTCTGAAAAAAATTGTCGCCCCTCAAGACCAGCAGCTTATCGCAAAGCATATTGAGGCGTGCAGGGAGGGCCAAATTCCCTTGTCGGCCGAATTTCGGATTTTCACGAAAACTGGTAAAGAGCAGTGGATCGCTCATGTCTGCCAGTCCGTATACGGAGATGATGGCCGGTATTTGGGCAGACGTGCCAGCAACAGAGATGTTACAGCGCAAAAAGAGGCCGAGGCGGCATTGCAAAAAGCACATGTTCAATTGGAAAAACGTGTAGAGGAGCGTACAAAAAGACTCCGAGAGGTCATCGAAAAGCTAAACAAGCAGATTGCTTTTCGGAAAGAAGCCGAAATGGCTTTGAAAGATGGTGAAATAAAACTGAAAGCGCAAAAAATCAATCTTGAGGAAGCGAATACCGCATTGAAGATTTTGCTGAAACGAAGGGAGGAAGACAAGCGCGAACTGGAAGAAAAGGTGTTGACGAACATGAATGAATTGATCAAGCCCTATTTGGAAAAATTGAACACGGGAAAACTAACTGATAGACAAAAGGCGTATGTCACTGTCCTGAAATCGAATGTAAATGACATCATATCCCCTTTGGCCCGCAGGTTATCCTCAAAATGGTTAAAGCTCACGCCGACAGAAATCCAAGTGGCAAATTTAATTAAACAGGGTAAGACAACAAAAGAAATTGCAGAACTAATGAATTTGGAACCGAGTACTATCTATTTCCATAGGGATAACATTAGGATAAAGGTCGGCATAAAGAAAACGGGAACCAATCTTAGAACCTACCTGTTATCCATTTCGGAGATATCGACATAGCTGCCGCCACCCCGATCACATCGGTATTTCCTCGCCTCTCAAGATGGTGAACCGGGCGTTCGGCTTTCATCTGGTGTTGGCCATCTTTCTGACCATTTTACGAGTTTATCGGATGAGTTATTTGCAGTTGTCCGCATGCGAGTCAACTCTTCATTATGGTCAATATCCCCACGATTTCCCCGCAATTTTCCCATCTTGCCATATGTAAACAATGTGCTATTTATATAACAGTGATGTGTTATTGATCTCCACATGGCCGGAAAAAGCATCCCAGTCGGAATTGTCGCCTTTCCGGTCCAAAATGGAAAATACCGATTCCGGGAGGCGTGGCATGGTAAAGGATCAACCCAAACAGAAACCTCCACTCAAATTGAAACGGGCGATAAAAAGAAGAAAAATCATGTTTTCATTTGACGCCAAAAAGGCTAACGAGGTCTTTTTGATGGGAGATTTTAACAATTGGAATCCTGAAACACACCCAATGAAAAAGGATGGAAGCGGTACATGGGGCCGGATGGTTTTGCTCCCTCCTGGAAGATATGAGTATAAATTTTTGGTTGATGGAAAATGGACCTTAGATCCACACAATCGCAACAAAATTGCGAACTGTTTCGGGACATATAACAGCGTCCTTGACGTGGCCTCAAAATAACCAGATTTTGATTTTATGAAACTCAAAAAAAAATGAAAGCATTCCGAAAATTCAGGTGATTGCGGGAGACGGGCTGCTGTTTGCGAAGGTGGTAGTTCTCCTTTTCAAAAAGGAGGTGCTTATGGAAAATCGATTGAACCAACGACGCCGGATATGTACTTCGATCGCCTGCAGGAGGTTCAGTTCGGTGAACGGCGGGGTGGAAATCGACGGCAAAATGATAAACTGCTGCTCAACCGGTTTTATGGCTGAATTGACCGCACCGGTCAAGCCGGGAACGGTGTTGGTGATCCGCGCGGCCGGTAGCCCGTGGGGCCAAACTTCTGAGGAGGAGGTCCGCTCACTATCACTGGCGGAGGTGAGGTGGTCGATGCCGAGGTCCGCCGAAGGGGAGATATGCTATGCTACCGGACTGAAGTACCTTGCTGCTTATTGAAATTGCGAATTGAGTTGAGAACAATTTTGACATAACGTCTCCTTCCTTATTGCCTGCGAGTAAAGAAGCCGAAGTGGAGAGGATATGGCATCAAACTTTGAAATAACCGTCGATAAAGACAGTGCCGGTTTCGCCTTTAAATTGGCGGGCGACTTCGACGCCACATCGGCCTATGAATTGATATATGCGATAAAGAAAATCCCTCAACACAATGTCAAGTTATCCATATACACCACTAACCTGAAAAGCGTACACCCTTTTGGCATAGATGTTTTTAGCCGGTTTATGTCTGGTTATCGTCAACCCTCCAAAATTGTGTTCACCGGCGATAACGCCTCTCTTTTTCCTGTGCCGAGACAGCGAATAGCAGCGGTGGTTCCGGAAATTTAGACAGGAAATGCGCCGTTAAGCGAACTCAAAACCAAATGGGAGATGCCCATGTTCAAGCACATTCTGCTACCCACGGACGGTTCTGAATTGTCCGCAGCGGCGATCCAGCAGGGGGTTCGTTTTGCCAAAAGCATTAATGCCAAAGTGACCGGCCTTTGCGTGATGCCTCAGCAGCGAACCTTTTACTACGAAACGGCTATCCCGACGGAAACTCTGGAGCAAGTCACCCAGCGATATAGGGAAGCGGCAGAAGAATACCTGTCGGCAATCGAAAAAGAAGCTAAAGAAGCGGGAGTTGAGTGCGGCGTCGTTTATGAGAGAAACGATTCTCCCTATGAGGCCATCATCCGGGTGGCTCAGCAGAAAGGCTGCGACCTCATCATGATGGCGTCCCATGGACGGCGGGGTGTTGGCGCTTTTTTGCTCGGTAGTGAGACTCAGAAAGTGCTGACTCATTCTCGGATACCCGTGCTTGTGTTCCGTTGAGCTTGGGTAACGCGTGTCGGGTCCCGTGCTTTCCAAATCAAGTCATTGAATTTTGATGGCGTTGATCTGCTAATCTCACTTCCTTTCCCCCCTGCGGTATTGGTCGAGCTCCGCGGCGATCTCGGCGGCGCCGCCGCGGCCCAGATCCACTCTCAGAGGAACGCGGACGGCCCCCGGCGCCAGCACGCGAACGAGAAAGAATACGCCATTGCGGTCGACCAGCTGACCGCGGCCGGTTTCTGGCGGTATTGGAATCTTTGCCTTTCGGGAACTTCCGTATCAAGGGTATCCTTGAAATCGTTGAGCCTCGACAAACCACCATAATTTCAATATGTTGCCCGTCGCTACGAACTCTTCGCCTTCCCCCACGCCCCGAATAGTGATCGTTTCTTGACCGTTATCGGAAAAGCCTTCGATCCGGACGCGATCGACCGCACTCATGAACTGATCCGGTCGGCTTAAGTCTGAAGCAGTTTGAAATCCGCCGGCGATTCGTATAAATTGAAACGATAACCGGTGGTGATCCCGTTTTTCTTCAAGTCCCTTTCGAGAGGATGCGCGCCAGCATGAGCACCGGATCGATCTGTTCGGCTTGCGGCGAAGCCGTAAAAAGCGCCTGGAAAGTCTGCCCGGCGTGCGAGACGCCGCTCGGCCGGTCGCACTGTCCGGGCTGCGGCGCCCCGGTCAAGGAGAACTGGAAGCTCTGCCCGGAGTGCGGCCGTCGGCTGGTCTGCGCGGGCTGCGGCAAGCCCCTGCCGCCGGACGGGGGTGCGTGCCCGGTGTGCCGCGGGCAACCCCCGGCGGTCGAGACGGACGCGAATATCTTGCGTGAGCCTCTGAGCGGGGTGGAATTGGTGCGCGTGCCGGGGGGGACCTATGAAATGGGGGACCTCTTCGGCGACGGTGTGGAGGATGAAACCCCGGTGCACACGGTCACGCTCGACGCTTTTTTTATAGGCAGGTTCCCGGTGACCCAGGGCGAGTGGCTCAAGGTGATGGGGGAAAACCCCTCCCGGTTCCCGCGCGGGGATCGCCACCCGGTGGAGCAGGTCGGCTGGGCCGAGGTCACCGAGTTCCTGCGCCGGTTGAACGCGCACCACGGCGGGCCCCACCGCTTTCGGCTGCCGACCGAGGCCGAATGGGAATATGCCGCCCGCAGCGGGGGCCGGCGGGAGCTTTACGCCGGCGGCGAGCCGTTGAACGCGCTCGCCTGGTATCAGGAAAACAGCCAGGGTGCCACCCAGCCCGTGGGGCAAAAGCGGCCGAACGGCCTCGGCTTCTACGACATGAGCGGCAACGTCTGGGAGTGGTGCCGGGACATCTACTCCCCCGACGCCTACGCCGCCCACCGGTCGAAAAACCCCCTGGCGGAGGCCGGCGGGCGTGTGCGCGTCATCCGCGGCGGCAGCTGGAACCTGGATGCCTGGAGCGCGCGCTGCAGCCGGCGTTTCGGGTTCGATGAGGACTATTGCGGACCGGGGCTTGGCCTGCGTCTGGCAAGGGAGGTCTGAGCGCGATGACCTCGCCTTCAGCGTGCCCCGGGCGCATCATCCGGGAAAGCACCGATTTTTCTTGACGGGCGGCGCCCGGTTTTAGTAATCTGGCGCCCGCATAAAGGGGAGTAACAAGCGGCGCTCAACCCGCCGTCCCGCGTTTCGACAATACGGCGGCCTTGGCCGCCCGGACGCGGAGTCGTGGTCTTCCAACGCGATTTGCCAGACCTTTATCCACCGCATGTCACCCCATGCCGTGGGTGAAGGTCTTTTTTTTGTCCGAAAAAACTCGATGAGCTCGTAAAAAAAATTTCATGTCGTCACCCCGGCGACCGCCGGGGTTCAGAACAGCCTGAAAAGACTGGATTCCTCCCGGACTTGATCCGGGATCCGCCGGAATGACAGAAAAAGGAATTAAGCGACTTTTTTACGAGCCCATCAAACCTGATGAGCTCGCCAAAGTCATCACACTTAGGAGAAAAGGAAATGATCGATCTCGGGTGGCTGGGTCACATTGCGTTCACGTGGGAGTTTGCGGTGGCCGTCGGGACCATCGTGCTGATCGACCTGGTGCTGGCCGGCGACAATGCCGTGGTCATCGCCATGGCGGTCAAGAGTCTGGAGGGCAAGGAGCGCCGGATGGGGATCATCCTGGGCTCGGCCGGGGCGGTGCTGGTGCGCGTGATCTGCACCTTCGCGGTGGCCCAGCTGCTGAACATGCCCTTCGTCAAGCTGATCGGCGGGGCCGTGATCATCTGGATCGGGGTCAAGCTGCTCACCCAGGGGACCGAGGAGCACCACGGGGGCAAGGAGGCCCACAGCCTCTGGCAGGCGCTGTGGATCATCATCGTGGCGGATCTCAGCATGGGCATCGACAACATGCTGGCCGTGGGGGCCGCCAGCCACGGCAACCTCTTCCTGCTGCTCTTCGGGCTGCTCCTCTCTATCCCTTTCGTGGTGTTCATGAGCACCTGGCTCGCCAAGCTCATGGACCGCTACCCGATCATCCTGTGGATCGGCGCGGCGGTGCTCGGCAAGGTCGGCGGCCAGATGATGATCACCGACCCCTGGGTGCAGGGGCTGCTCCACCCGCCCCAATGGGCCGAGTACGCCTCGATGGCCTTCTGGGTCCTGTTCATCATCGTGTCGGCCAAGGTTCTGATCGATCGCAGGCCCGTCCGCAACGCCCCGGTGCCGGCGGCGGAAACAGGCACCAAAGCCGCCTGATCCTACCCGTGGCTGCTGCATGAATCAGGGAGGCGCCTCTCCGGCGCCTCCCTTGCTTTAGAAATCCTTGAAGTCTGATTCATCCAGGGGGAGGATTCGTTCCGGGGAAGGAGTCGGGGCTGCGCTCCCGGTGTTGCGGTCCTTGCGGCGCACGATTTTCGACAAGAGCTTCTCCCCCAGCCTTCCTTGAGCCGCCTCTTCGGCCGCGGGTGCGGCGGACCCGTCGGTGTCGCTGACTCCCTTGACGCCCTCGCCCCCGCCTTCGACCATCGTTACCAGCTCGCCGACCATGGATTTCATCTGTTCGGACTGGGCGCTCATCTCCTCGGCGGCGGCGGCCGATTCCTCGGCGTTGGCCGCGTTCTGCTGCGTGATTTTGTCGATTTCAGTGACCGAGGAATTCACCTGGGCGATCCCCTGGGCCTGCTCCTTGGACGCGGCGGCGATCTCGGCAATCAGGCCGGACACCTTGGCGGTGTGCGCGGTGAGGGCATCGAAAGAGCCGACGGTCTCACCGACGATGCGCGCCCCGGCCTTGACCGACTTGACCGTACCTTCGATCAGTCCGGCCGTGTTTCTGGCGGCATCCGCCGCCCGCATGGCCAGGTTGCGCACTTCGTCCGCCACCACGGCAAACCCGGCCCCGGCGGCTCCGGCCCGGGCGGCCTCGACGGCGGCGTTCAAGGCCAGCAGATTGGTCTGAAAGGCGATTTCATCGATCGTCTTGATGATCTTGCTGGTTTCCTCGCTGGCCTTGGAGATGCCGGTGATCGAGGTCGTCAGGCTCTCCATGGCGCTGTTCGCCTGGTCGACCAGACCGGTGGCCTCCTGCATCAACCGGTCGGCTTGGCCGGCATTTTCCGCGTTCCGGCGGGTCATCGAGGACATCTCCTCGACCGATGAGGAGGTTTCCTCGATCCCGGCGGCCTGTTGGGAGGCGCCGGAGGCCAGGGTCTGGCTGGCGGCCGAAATTTCTCCGGCCGCCGTGGCCACCTGCTCCGCCCCCTCCGACAGACCCGCGATGACGCGCCGCAGCGCGCGGCTGATCGAAAGGCTCAAGGCGAGGCCCAGGCCGAGGGCCGTCATGAAACCCAGTACCGTGCCCCCAACGGCGAGGGTGTTGAAGGCGCCCGCGTCCGTCCCCGCAGCCTGCTCGGCCTGCGTCGCGAGTTTCGTGTTGGCCGCGATCATGCCCTCGAGCAACCTCAAGGCGATCAGCTGTTTTTCGACACAAGCGTTCTCCACCTGCCGGTTCATTTTCTCGTAGATGCCTTGGGCCTTGTGCGCCTCGTCGCGCAGGGCCTGGAACTCCTTGAATATCCCTTCGGCTGCGGGCTGCATTTCGGCGGTCAGCACCTCCTCCGCCTGGGACCCCCAGTCCTTGGCCACGAAGGACTTTAGGCGCGGCACGCTGTTGTGGAAGGTCTGGTGCTGCGAGTTGGCGTAGTGCAGGGCCTCCTTGATCTTTTTGTTGCTGAAGCTTTGGGTGGCCACCCATCGGGTGAAGTGGCACTCCTCCGGGTCCTCCCCTCCTTCGAATTCGGCCTTGCTGTACACGAGAAACTGCGCGGAGGACATCAGCTGGTAGTGGTCCGCCCGGATGCGTTCGATGTTCTGGAGCAGGTCCGTAGGGTTGTTCACCTCGGTCGCCTCGAGTTCCTTTGCGAGGCCAAGGAACTCGTCGTTCGCCTTCTCCCAGTCGGCCACCGCCGATTTGAACTGCTCCCAGATTTTGATTTCCTCGGCATTGCGGGGCAGGGCTTCGTGCCGGCCCCAGGCCGCCTTGTACTGCCGGCGGGCGGTCTCGATCGCCGCCACCTGCGCCGCGCGGCCTTCGGGATTGAGGTTCGGGTTGAGAAGGGAGCGCACCCCCACCCGCAGGGACTCCATTTGACGGCTGATCTCGAGCAGACTCTGGACGGCCGGCATGCGCACCCTGCTAATGTCCTGGATGTGGCCGCTGAGTCGATTGACGCCAAACCAGCCGGAGAGGCCCGCCATGACCGCGATCAGGGCGACGAAGACGAAGCTGGCGATGAGTTTGACGCTCAATTTGATTTTTTTAAACATCCGGACATTTTCCTCCAGCAATTGAATTAAATGACATCCTGCCTTCGAAAAAAAAGTGGTTACACCTTCCTTATCGACCACGCCGGGTAATACTTGAGCCGGTGGAGACAGAAATGGGGCCGCGGTTTTCGGGGTGGCGCGTCTTGTCATGCGCATCCCCCCGCGGATGACCGCAGGGTGCTCCGATTGACTCGGACCCGGGCTCTCGCTTATACTCGCCTATCGACTAAGGTCGACAACCGGGGACCCGGGCGGCGCCTGAACCGCAAAAGCGAGCATATTCCCCGACGCTTGCGGCCGGGGGGATCCAAAAAAGGCGTCATCCCAAGGGGGGGGCAAGAAGCAGGACCGGCTGCGGTAACGGGGTCTTGATAGTCGAGCGGTGGCGGGAGCCAAATGATTTGATCACTGTTCGCGGTCGGGCATGGGGGGGGCATGGGCGAGTGGATTCCGTTTGCGGAAGGCAAGTATCTGGCGGAGCGGGTTTTTTTGATCGGGGCCGGCGAAGCCGGGGTCGAGGTCGAGGAGACGGTGATCGAGGTCTTCGAGGACCGGCAGGGGCGGCGGCGCTTGCGGGGACGCGGCCGGGTGGGTAATGCGCTCATGGTGGCGCTGCTCGATGACGGTGAGGAGGTGGATCTTCTGCTGGATCTGGGAGGCGAGTTCAAATACCGGCTGCGCCGCCCGGACATTCAGGGCGGCAAAGTGTTCGCGCCGGGGGTCAAGTCGTTCATCCAGTTTTTCCCGCAAACCCCCTGGGAGCCGGTGGCGGAGGAGGAATTCAATGCTCTGGCGGCCCGGGTTCGTATACCGAACGGGAGGCCGGTTTGAAGATGGAGCCTTTGGCGCGTTCGAACTCCTCGCGGGTGATCAGGTTTTTTTCGTACATTTGCGCCAAGGTGGCCAGCTCTCGGATCTGAATGGTTTCCGGCGCCTCCAGCATGAGGGGGGCCTGCGACCGCTCGACGGCCGGCAGCGATCCGGTGGGCTTGCTGAGTTTGACCGACGCCAGTCCGCCCAGGAAGCTGACTTCCACCGTGCCGCCCGGGACCACCGCGCCGCCTTGGGCGTCTCGAAACAGGCTCCGCCCCCCGGCTCTGGCCCTGCGGTAGACCCAGAATCCGCCGAGGCCCGCGAGGAGCAAGCCGCCGAGCAGGATCCAGACCCAGTAGCGAACGATTCCGCCGAAAAAAACGACCAGCAGCCCGACCAGGGCGATGAGGCCGACGTGCAGCCCGAGGATCACGTGGACCAGCAGCACGCCGCGGAACAGTTCTGAACCGTTTTTTTCCGGTTGTGGTCCCATGATATCACTCTAACGCAGACCGGCGGCGTTGTCACGGCCGTCCGGGTCGGGGGGAGCGGTCATGCGCTATCCGGCCTTTATCGAAGCGGACTTTGAGTTCCCTGAATTCCACCCGGTGCGGATGCACTACCGCGCGGACCGGATCGAGGACCTGCCGGCGGCAATCCAGAGCGAGCTCGACCGCGTGTTGCCTCAAAGCGGCATCCGCTCCGGGGACCGCGTGGCCGTGGGCGTGGGCAGCCGGGGCATCGACCAGCTGCCCGTGATCGTCAGGACCGTCTGCAGCCGGTTGCAGTCCCTGGGGGCCCGGCCGGTGATCGTCCCCGCCATGGGCAGCCACGGCGGCGCCACGGCCGAAGGGCAGGTTGCGGTCCTGAAGCGGCTTCAGGTCAGCGAGGAGACCTGCGGTGCGCCGATCCTCTCCTCCCTCGAGGTGCGCCGGGTCGGGACCGTCCTGGGGGAGGTGCCGCTCTATTTTTCCCGGGACGCGCTGGAGATGGAGCATGCGATCGTCGTCAACCGCATCAAACCTCACACCAAGTTCAGGGGGCCGGCCGAAAGCGGGCTGTTGAAAATGCTATGCATCGGCCTGGGCAAGCACGCCGGTGCCGTGGCCTACCACACCTGGGCCATGAAACATGGTTTCTACCCACTGCTCGAGCAGATGGGGCGGGCCATCGCGGCGGCCGGCAATTTCCGCTTCGGGCTGGCCGTCGTGGAGAACGCTTACGACCGTGCGCATGCGGTCAAAGCGGTGGCGGCCGCAGAGATCGTCGCCGAAGAAGCGCGCCTGAACGCGCTGGCCAACACCCTCATCCCGCGCTTGCCGTTCAAGGAGCTGGACGTCCTCGTGGTCGGGCAGATCGGCAAGGAGATCAGCGGCTCCGGGATGGACCCTAACGTGACCGGGCGGGCCTTCGATCTGATGGAGAGCGATTTTTCGGATGTGCTCAAGGCCAAACGGTTGGCGGTTCTCGGTCTTTCGGAGAAAACGGCCGGAAACGGGATCGGCCTCGGAAACGCCGATATCATCACCGAGCGGGTGTTTCAGGCGCTCGACTACGAGGCCACCCTGATGAACGCGCTCACGAGTCTTTCGCTGCACAAGGCCTTCATACCGGTCCGGCTGCCCAACGACCGCAAGGCCATCCAGGCCTGCTTTACCACCATCGGCCCCACCCCTGCCGCCGATGTTCGTGCGGTGATCCTGCGCGACACCCTGCACCTGTCCGAGTTCTGGGTCAGCCGCGCCCTGCGGGATGAGACCGCCGACCTGCCTGAAGCCGAAATCCTCGAAGCCGCCCCCCTCGCCTTCGACGCCGCGGGCAACCTGATCGGGTCGGTGATCGCCGTCTAGTTCGTATGTCGCCGCCTCAGAAGTTCAGGAGCTCGAAGTGTTCGATCGCCTCCTTGCGGCGCCGCTCGCTCAATGGGAAAATGGGTTCGGGGGGTTCGTTTTCGAGCTCTTTCTTCAGCTCGGAGTTCAACCGGCCGGTGATCGGCAGATAGTAAAACCCCAGTTTCATCCGGCTGTAGGCCTCGCCGTGCTTGAATTTAATGCGGGTGTCCTTGACGGTCCAGGAGTAGGTCGTCAGGTCTCCCCGGGTTTCACGGCTGATTTTGGGCAGGCCGTATTTTTGGCCGATGTAGCGCTTGATCTGGGTGAAGGCGTCGATGGCCTCCAGATTAACGTACACGGCGAACAGCTTCTCCTCGTAGAACCCATAAACCACCTCCGGCACTTCGGTGCCGAAAATGCGCCAGGCCCGGTCGGGTTTCACGTAGTAGGTGACCTTGCCGTCCTTTCCCACCGGCGATAACCCCGGGAGTTCCGACACGGGGGTCGCCCAGGCCGTGTCCATGAACCCTTTTTCGAGATCCGAAGCGTGGGCGGCGCCGATGGCGCCGCATGCCGCCATCACGGCCGCCGCAATGATCGATGTCAGTTTCATGGGTGCAAGCTCCTTTTTAGTACCCTCTTCGGGTGTCGATGACATTCAGCGGCAAAAGCCCCGAGCGGACCCGCCGATAGCTCTCGATGAGCTGCGGCGCCACGGCCTTGGGGTAGGTGAGGCTGGCGATGTGCGGGGTCACCGTGATCCGGGGCGCGCTCCAGAACGGGTGGTTTTCCGGCAGCGGCTCCCGGCGGAAGACGTCCAGACAGGCCCCGGACAAATGCCCGCTTTCTATGGCGGCGAGCAGGTCTTCGTCGACCAGGTGCTCCCCGCGGGCCACGTTGATCACGTAGGCCCCGGCCGGCAGCCGAGTCAGCGTCCGGCGGTTCAAGATGCCTTCGGTGGCGGGGGTCAGCGGCAGCAGGCATACGAGCACATCGGCCCGCGCAAGGAACGCCCCCAATTCCGCATCCCCGCTGAAGCAGGCGACGCCCTCGAGGCGTTTGGGGGACCGGCTCCAGCCCGCCACCTGAAACCCGAGAAGCTGCAGCTTGCGGGCGGCATCGGCCCCCAGGTGCCCCAGTCCCATGACCCCCACCCGCAGCACCGATGGGCTCGACGGACGGCGCGGCTGCCATTTCCTTGCGGCCTGGTCCCGGGCGAAGAGACCGAACTGGCGGGTGTGGTGGAGCACCGCGGTCAGGATGTATTCGCTCATGGCGGCGACCATGGCGGGATCGACGATGCGGGAGACGGGGACTCCCGCCGGGAGGTCCGGGTCCCGCAAGATGTGATCGACGCCGAAACCGAGGGAGGCGATGCAGCGCAGGTTCTTGTATCGGAGCAGATCACCGAACGGGTGCCGCCAGCACAGGGCGAGCAAAATGTCCTCCGTCCGTCCGACTTCAGGCCAGACCCTCACCTCCAGCTCGGGCTCCTGAAGCCGCAGGTGCCTGACCCATGAGTCGCTCTTCAACTCCGGTGCAAGGAACAGGATCGTCATGGTGTCGTCATTCTCCTTCAGAGGGCGGTGCGGTTCGGGTTGCGTTTTCTTCGACCCCCTTTAGCACGAAAAAGGGGCCCCGGCAAAAACTTCCCCGCCTCACACAGGAACACCCCGTTTGACTTCGACTTTCCCTGCCCGAGGCGTCTTGCCGGGGCCGGCAGGGGCGGGGGCGGTTCAGAGCGTGATGGTGTCGCCGTGGTTCCAGTTCACCAGCCGGTCGAGCAAACCGGCGCGTGCCATTTCGGCGCGCAGGTGGATGGGCGGCAGGTGCACCGGTTCGTCCCCCAGCCGGAAGGAGCCCCAGTGCATGACGGCGAGCTTACGGGCCCCGAGTTCCTGAAAGGCCCGCACCGTCTCTTGCGGGTCCATGTGGCTGGGGGCCATGAACCAGCGGGGTTCATAAGCGCCTAAGTTGAATACGGCCAGATCGATGTCGAACTCCCGGCCGATCTGCTCAAACCCGTCGAAATAGGCCGTGTCGCCGGAGACGTAGATCGTGTGGCCGCTGCGGGTGCGGATCAGATAAGAGCCCCACAGGGCCAGGTTCGGTCCGGTCAAGGGGTTGCGCATGGTCCAGTGGTTGCAGGGCAGCAGGATGATCTCCCGGCCCTGTTCGCGGTGGGTGTCGAACCAGTCGAGCTCGGTGCGGCGGCCCAGGCCCGTCTCCTCGAGGATGTCGCCGTAACCGAGGGGCGCGAGGACGTGGACGCTTTTGGGGAGCGCTCCGAGGGAGGTCGTGTCCAAGTGGTCGTAATGCCCGTGGGTGATCAATACCTGATCGGGCGGCGGCAGGTCCTTTGGATCGAACCCCAACGGGGCGAAGTCGCGCATGAACCAGAAGAGGTCGGAAAAGACCGGGTCGATCAGAAGGCGGTGGCCATTGTCGCCGATCATCAGACCGGCGTGTTTGAGAAAGGTGACCGAGACTCCATCGCGCCGGTGGACCGCGTCCCAGTCGACGGTGATCGGGGATTCGGGCTGGGCCTCCAGCTCATCCTGGTATTGGTTGGCGTGAAAGAGCTTCCAGGCGAGCACCTGCCACAGGCGTCCCTTGCGGTCGGAACCGAGGGGGTTCAGAAAACGGCCGTTCCCATGGTGCTCCCGGCGGCGGGCGATCTCGCGCAGGCTCCGGCCGTTCAGGGGCGTGTAGTGGAGCGGGTGCGGGCCGCCCGGGTCTCCGGCGGCCGCGGCGAACCGCGGCGGCAGCAGGCTTGCGGCCAGTGCGATCTTGAAGGTCGAGATCAGCATGTTCATGAATCGGCGACGGTTCATCTCGGCAACCGAAATTGGGCGTTGGCGTTTCACCGGCCGCTCTTGGCGGCGGCCGGTGCTACGCAACATAATCACTGGTGGGAGGATGCAAAGGAGAAAAGCCGATCACCATTCGCTGGCGAGTTTGCGGACCACCTTGCCCCAGTTCGCGCTCATCTTGGTGACGGCGTCGATGCCGGTGTCCAGGTGGACTTCCATGTGCTTGGCGTAGATTTCCTCGGAGGATTTCTTGTCCTTGATGCCCCGGCGTTGGAGCGGCATGTCGGAGACGAGCATGATCGAGCCGATGGGGACCTCGTAGCGGTAGGCTACGGTGAAGAGGGTCGCCAGTTCCATTTCGATCGCGAGCACCCTGCGGTTGCGCAGGTATTCGACGAAATTCTCGTCGAACTCCCACAGCCGGCGGTCGGTGGTGTAGACGATGCCGCAGTAGGGCGTGATGCCGAGCTTGCGCACGGCGCCGATGCAGTAGAGGTTGACCGACGAGGCCGGGATGGCCGGGAACTCCGCCGGCATGTAGTGCCGGCTGGTGCCCTCGCCGCGGATCGCGGCCGTGGGGACGAGAAAATCGCCTTTGTTGAGGATGTCGTCGATGCCGCCGCACATGCCCAGCATGACCACGGATTTGAGGTTGTCCAGATAGGCCAGGCAGTTGATCACCAGCGCCGCCTGGGGGGAGCCGATGCCGAAATCGATCATGGTGCAGTTGATGTCCGTGGCGTTGACGATGCGGAAATTGCCCTCGAAATACTGCCCCTCGGTTTTTTCCTGGAAGCGCAGCAGGTATCGCTTGAAATTGGTGATCAGGAGGTGGTCGCAGAAATCCTCGAGGCGGCAATTGGTGTAGCGCTCGAGGGTCTGGCGGATGTACTCGTGCTCCTTCAATGACATGGGGCCCTCCCAAGGCGTCTTCCGTGCGCGTCCAAGGTCTCAATCCGTTTCTACTTGCCCCGTGGCGGCTGAATTAAAGCGAGTACTTGCGGGCCAGCCGTCCGAGCTCCTGCAGGTAGTTCCGCTGGTAGATCAACCCCGTGTGGCTGCCCATGTCGCCGGCGGTGGACGCGATCAGCGGCCGGATGTCCACGCCGTTCGGGTTGAGGTTGCGGTCATTGGCCTTGTCCAGGATCAGGACGCAGTAGTAGGTGGTGAGCAGGCGGATCCTGGAGTCCCGACGCAGCAGGTAGCTGCGGCCGCCGAAAGTGTCCTGAAGGTAGCTGGCGTATTCGTAAAGCGTCTTGAAGGAAGGTTTCCCCTTGAGCTTCTCGGAGGGGCCGGTAAACCAGAGATAGAAAATGCGCATGGCCGATTCAAGCACATCCCGCTCGTTGATCAGGACTTCCGCGGCGATCTGGATCCGTTTGCGGCCGAGCACACGGAAGAAATGCGAGACGTTCTTGAGCATGCCGTAGAGCGATTCCATCTCCCCCGCGACCTTCGGCAAAGAGGCGGAAAGGTCTTCGACGGCCTGGGTGTAGAGCTGATAGGAGCCGCCCTCAAGTTGATGCGCCTTGATGTAGTCACGGCCGTCGAGGTAGCTGAAGAAGGCCATGACTTGACGCTCGATGACGTCGGGGCCGGGCGTCTTGTCCGCCGCCGGGGTCTCCTGGGCCTCCGGGCCGAAGATCTCAAGGGATTTGGCGGCGGGTACGGCGTCGCTTTTGGTGGCCTGCAGCTCGCTCTCGAGCTGCACCAATTTGCGTGACAGATCGTCGGCCCGCTGTTTCCACTCCCGGCTTTCCTGCTGCCGAGCGTCCGTCAGGCGCTTGTCCTGCCATTCCCTGAAGAGAATCCACAGAAAGATGCCGATGATGATGGCCACCAGAGCCACCATGATCGGTTGATACGTTCTTTCCTTCTTCACGGCATCAACCTCCCCACGGGTGCTTTTTGCCTTGATTGGGATTATCTGCTTGCAGTTAACCACGCCCACCCCCGATGGTCAAGGGAAACGCCGGGGCCCCACGCGTATTTCTTGACACCATGATGCGGCTCTCCTATGGTGGAAACAATGACGCCACCGGCACCGCTCGAGGCATCCCATGCATGCAGCCAGTGAGAAAAAACTACCTGCCAGGCGGATCGCGCTGATCGCGGCCATGGCGCAAAACCGCGTCATCGGCCGTGAGGGGGGCATTCCCTGGAGTGTGCCGGGGGAGCAGAAGCTGTTCAGACGCATCACTCTCGGCCACACCCTGATCATGGGACGAAAAACCCATGAGAGTGTTGGAAAGCCTCTCGCCGAGCGGTGCAACATCGTCGTCAGCCGCCGCCGGGACTATCGGCCGCAAGGCTGCCTGGCGGCTGCGAGCCTGCCGGCGGCGCTCGCCCTCGTCCCGGACGGCGAAACAGAGGTCTTTGTCATCGGGGGCGGCCAGCTCTATCAGGAAGCGCTCCCGCTCGCGGGGCGCATTTACCTGACCGTGATTCCCCTGACCGTGGCCGGCGACACTTTTTTCCCGGTCATCCCGGCGCGGGAATTTGCCGTCACCACCCACGAGCGTGTCGACGGACCGCAGCCGTACGATTTTTTCATCTATGACCGGGTGAGCGGTTGACGGCTATGAAAAAAATCAACCCCGATTACGTGGCGCGGGTGAATGCCCTGGTGAACCGCTGCCCCTATTTCGAGCTGCTGTCGATGCAGATTCAGGCGGTGGAGCGCGGCTCCGCGCGCATCGAGGTCGCGCTTGCGCCAAAACACCTGCAGCCCTTCGGCGTGGTCCACGGGGGCGTTTTCGCCTCCGTCATCGATGCGGCCGCATTCTGGGCGCTTTACTACGACATCGAGGACGAGAGCGCCGGGGTGACCACCGTCGATTTGAAGTTGAACTACCTGGCGCCGGCGACCACCGGTCTGCTCGTCGCCCATGGACGCCAGATCAAGATGGGAAAAACCCTGGGGTATGCCGCGGCCGAAGTCCGTTCTGAAAAAGGGAGCCTCCTGGCCCATGGCACCTCCACGGTGATCGTGCTGCCGGGAAAGCTGCTGACGGCCGACCCGCCGCTGCCGCCCAAGTTCATTTAGAAAGGGTTCAAGGGTTCGAGGGTTCGAGGGTGTGGGCGGATCAGGCATTTTGCGTGGCGGCGCGCCGGAACGCGAAGAGGGGAAGGGTGGGTCATGACCAGTGCGACGACAGAATACGGGTGGGACCCGGGCATGCCGGTTTCCCTTCAGGCCAAGCTGCGGGAGGACCTGAAGACGGCGATGCGTGTTCACAACGTGGCCCTGCGCGACGCGATCCGGCAGGTCATGTCGGAGTTTTTCAGGCTGACGGTGCCGGTCGTCCTCGAGGGCGGCAAAAAGTCCACCCGGCCCAAGAAAACCGAGGAGATCACCGACGACGACATCCTCGGGATCATCCAGGGTCTGATCAAGGCCGAGCATGTCCTGCTCGCGGCCAAGAAGGAGACCTCCTCCGAATACCTGAGCATGCTGGAGGCCTATCGGCCCGCCCAGGCCTCGGCCGCGGAGATCCTCGCCTGGGTCGGCGCCAACATCGACTTTTCCCGATACAAAAACCGGATGCAGGCCATGGGGGAGGTCATGAAGCATTTCGGCAAGGCCGCCGATGGAAAATTGGTCAACCAAATCCTGAGGGAAGGGGAGCCGCCGGCATGAGGGCGATGCGGCGTGTCACCGCTGCCCGGGTTCCCCGGCGGCACCTCGTCTGGTGTGCGGTGTTGCTGATGGCGGCCCTGCTTATCCCGGCCGCCCGTGAGGCCGCCGGGGCGCCCGAGCCGCTCGAGGGGTCGCGGAGGACCTGCCTGTGGGTGATTGAGGCAGGTGCCGGCCGGGTGTTCCTGCTCGGCTCGATCCACGTTCTCAGGCAAGACTCCTACCCGCTGCCGGCGGCCATCGAGGCGGCCTACGCGGCCAGCCGGACGGTGGTGTTCGAAACCGACATCGACCGCATGCAGGACCCGGCCGCGCAGTCGCGCATGCTGGAGCTGGGGACCTACCCGCAGGGGCGGACGCTGTTTGCGGCGCTCGGGGACGACACACGACGTCGGCTCGAGCGGAAGCTCGAGGCGGCCGGGGTGCCGCCCCAGGGGGTTGCGAACCTCAAGCCCTGGATGGTGGCGCTGACCCTGACCTCCCTGGAATTTCAACGCCTGGGCTTTGACCCCGGGCTCGGGCTCGACATTCATTTTCACCAAAGGGCCAAGGCCGACGGCAAGCGGCTCGACGGCCTGGAGACCGTCGAGCAGCAACTGCAGGTGTTCTCCGCCTTGGATGCCGCCGGCCAGGAGGCCCTTTTGGTCGAGACCCTGCAGGAGCTCGACCATCTGCCGCGGATGAGCGCCGAGATCCTGGCGTTCTGGCGCTCCGGGGACACCGCCGGGCTGCACGGGCTGCTGTTCAAGACCATCGACCAGTACCCGCTGATCCGCGACCGGGTGCTGACCGAGCGCAACCGGGCCTGGCTTCCGAAGATCGAAGGGTTGATTCGGGCCGGCGAGCCGGCCCTGGTGGTGGTCGGGGCCATGCACCTGATCGGCCCGGGCAGCGTGATCGAGCTTCTGCGGCAGAAGGGGTACCGCGTCGAACAGCAGTGAGAAAGCCCCCCGTCTCTCTGGACAAAGGCGGCGCAAGCGGCTAATATGAGCGCTGATCCGGAAATTCCCAGCCGGACCCGGAAAGGATGAAAGATGATTTATATCGGCAAGTTCCTGCACACCACCAATCAGCAGGAAAAGGACGAGGCCCGTCGGCGCCACGGCGAGTTCAATCTCATCGTTGCGGCCGAAGACAAGCAGAGCGCCGTCGCGCTGTTCCAGCAGCGCCTGGGCAAGGTGCGGGGCGAAAAAGATTTTTTCGAGGGCGAGTCCACCATTTATCTTCTTCATCTGCTGGAGATGGAGAGCATCCCCACCGACCGCGCCCGGATGTTCGATTTCCAGTCCACGGCCGGGGACCCGGTCATGCCCTACATCAGCTGCCAGGCCCCGACCGGTGAAGCCGACGGCTGCAGGATCCTCGACTGGCAGGAAAACCGGCCGGGGTTGGACGGCCAGTCGGCTGTGCCATTCATGAAATTCAGCGTTTGACCCCCGCCCGGGGCGCCGCCTTCCGATGGCCCAAATCGCCCGTCCCGGGTTTCCGGGGGTTTACGGGGAAAAACTCCTCGGGGCGATTCCGGCGCATCCCGGACACTGCCGGGTGGCGTGCCTCGCATACGGCCGGGGCGGTTTGCTTTCGTCCGGCCGCGCAGTAACTGTTAATCCAATCGCGACAGTGTTAATTAACATATATTAACCAAACTTAACACTTCTTGTGACACCCTGCCGCGTGATTACTGCCGCAGCCGTCCAGCCGGTCTCTGATCTCCCCTGCCAATTATAAAATTTGATGGGTTCGTAAAAAGTCGCTTAATTCCTTTTTCTGTCATTCCGGCGGACGCCGGAATCCAGTCTTTTCAGGCTGTTCTGGACCCCGGCGTTCGCCGGGGGGACAATGGTTGAGACCTTTTACGAATCCATCAAATATAGATCGTTGAAACCATTTTTTCTTTTTTCGGCGAACATGCCGCGAGAGTGTACCGCGCCTTGCGATCTCCTGGAACACAAATTGCTTGGATAGGGGTTGCCTGGATTTTCGAGTCGCCTGGCCGCATGAGGCAGGCCGACTGCGGCACATTGCCACCCATTCGGGTGAATGCATAAATCCTGGGATTCGGAGGGAGCGATGCGGAGGAGACGAACGAGTGTGTTGTTGATCATGGCGGCGGCGATGTTTTTGGCCGCCGCCGTGCCGGCCGCCGCCAACCCCGGCGGGGCCGATCAGGCGCCGGGCCGGGAGATGGCGCAGCAGGCAACCAAGGGGCCGGGGCGCTGGATCACCACCGACCATTCCAAGCACGAAGCCCTGAAGCAGACGTTTGCCTCGGGGCCGGAGGTGACCAAGGCCTGCCTGTCCTGCCATTCCGAGGCGGCGGCCCAGATCCACAAGACGATCCACTGGACCTGGGTGGACCCCGCCTCGCCCAAGGACAAGCCGATGGGCAAGGGCGCGCTCACCGTCAACAACTACTGTGTCAGCATCCACGGCAACGAGCCGCGCTGCACCTCCTGCCACATCGGATACGGCTGGAAGGACAGCAGCTTCGACTTCACGGACACGAGCAAAGTGGACTGCCTCGTGTGCCACGAGCAGACCGGGACCTACAAGAAATTCCCGGCCGGCGCCGGCAACCCGGTCAAGGAGCCGGTGGTGTTCAAAGGCGACGGCAAGGAGTACCTGCCGCCCGAGTGGAACAAGGTGGCCCAGAGCGTCGGCCGGCCGACCCGCGAGAACTGCGGGGTCTGCCACTTCTACGGCGGCGGCGGGGACATGGTCAAGCACGGGGACCTGGACTCCTCGATGACGAAACCCAACAAGTCCCTCGACGTGCACATGGGCGCGGACGGCAAGAACTTCGACTGCGTGCGCTGCCACACCACCGCCGCGCACCAGGTGGCCGGGCGGGTCTACTCGACCCCGGCGGCCAAGGAGCGCAAGACACTCGCCCAGGACGACCTCACCCCGCGCATCACCTGCGAGTCCTGTCACACGAGCACCCCCCACAAGCCGGGGGTGAAGGCCAACGACCACACCGACAAGGTGGCCTGCCAGACCTGCCACATCCCCGAGTTCGCCCGGGCCCTGCCGACCAAGATGAGCTGGGACTGGTCGACGGCCGGCAAGAAGAAGGACGGCAAACCCTTCAAGGAAAAGGGCCCGTTGGGGCCGCCCTCCTACGACACGCAGAAGGGCAATTTCGTCTGGGCCAAGAACGTCAAGCCCGAGTACTTCTGGTACAACGGCATCATCGACGCGGTCTCCCTCAAGGACGCGGTCGACCCCACCAAGCCGGTGGCCCTCAACTGGCCGGTGGGAAGCCCGGACGACCCCAACGCCCGCATCGCCCCGTTCAAGGTCCACCGCGGCAAGCAGCCCTACGACAAAATCAACAAGACCATGCTCGTGCCGCATCTCTTCGGCCCGCCGGATTCCGATGCCTACTGGGCGAAATACGATTGGAAGCTGGCTTTCGAGAGCGGTATGAAAAAGGCGGGTCTGCCCTTCAGCGGCGAGTTCGATTTCCTCGAGACGAGCTACGTCTTCCCCACCACCCACATGGTGGCCCCGAAGGAGAAATCCGTCACCTGCAACGAGTGCCACACCCGTTCCGACAGCCGCATGGCCGCCATCCAGGGCATCTACATGCCGGGGCGGGACGGAAACCGCGTGATCGAGATCCTCGGCTGG
Source organism: uncultured delta proteobacterium (assembly GCA_963716785.1). GTDB lineage: Bacteria > Desulfobacterota > Desulfobacteria > Desulfobacterales > SpSt-501 > SpSt-501. The sequence goes on from CAVQUW010000013.1 coordinate 124,108, forward strand.
GCCGCGGTCCTGGGCTCCCTGGCCGGCGTGCTGCTGCATGCGCTCGGCCGGGTGGTCGCCAGCCGCAAGAAGGAGGGCTGATTGATGAACACGAACGACAATTCCTGCAAGTTGGTCAATATCTACCTCTACACCCGCTACGAGCGCTTCTGGCACTGGCTGCAGAGCGCCCTGATCCTGGTCCTGCTGGTCACGGGTTTCGAGACCAGCGGCATCTTACACCCTGTTCGGCTTCGACACCGCCTTCGAGGTCCACAACTGGGTCGGGATCGCCTGGCTGATCGCGTTTGCCTTCTTCGTGTTCTGGATCCTCACCACCGGCGAGTGGCGCCAGTACGTCCCGACCACCAAGAAGATGCTGCTGGTCGTGCGCTACTACCTGTTCGGCATCTTCCGCGGCGAGCCGCACCCGGTGCCCAAGCGCCGGGAGGCCAAGCACAACCCGCTGCAGCGGCTGGTCTATCTCAGCCTGGCAGCCTTCCTGCTGCCGATCCAGATGCTGACCGGCTTTCTCTACTGGGGCTACAGCTCCTGGGCCGAGTGGGGCCTCGGCTGGCTCTCGCTGCCGGTGGTCGCCGCCGTTCATCTGGCGGGCGCCTTCGCGATCCTCTCCTTCCTCATCGTCCACGTCTACATGATCACCACCGGCCACTCGCTCTACGCCCACACGCGGGCCATGATCTGCGGCTGGGAGGAGGTCGAGGAGCGGGAGGCGATCGAGGAGTGGGAGATCAAGGCGCGCGCCAAAACCGTGTAACCGCGTAAACTGGCAAAAGCGCGTGGACGCTTGAGCATTTCGGCATGCGACATCGTTTCCTCGGGGAGAGGGGGGATCCAACGGCCCCCACCTCCCCGTCCTCCCCGCACCACAGTCTCCTCCCTCCGCGCCGTCTGAGGCCCTTTGACCGGGTCTCAGGCGGCCTTTTCTTTTTACGATCCGCGGCCGGTTGAAATCCCCCGGCACGCTTTTCACCGGGTGAACCGACCGGCATGGCCGCCTGCGATTGAAAGCAGCGAGGGGCCCGGTTCCGATTTGACAATGGAAGTCATTTGTGGAACAGATCGAACCAGACCAGTCGGTCTCAAAGCCGCTCGAACGACTATTGAATGGAGTGCAGTGAAAGGAGACAGCATGGCGGGTGATCTGAAGGACAAATGGCCGATAGGTAGAAATCCCCAGCATCAGCGACCCGTTGCCGCGGCTGATGGATGCCTTGACGATCCACCGCGACCAATACGGTCAGCCGGCGGATGTCATTCGGTTGGAGGAAGTACCGGTCCCCCACCTGAACCCCGAAGACGCCACCCGCGTCCTGGTGGCCGTTCTGGCCTCCGGGCCGAACTTCAACACCAACTTTGCGGCCCTGGGGCTGCCCGTGCCGCCGTTCGGCCGCGGCGACAGCGACACCCTCCACGTCCCCGGCAGCGACGCGCTCGGGATCGTCGTCGACGCCGGCCCGGCGGTCAGGAATCTCAAAGTCGGGCAGGCCGTCATCCTGGACTCATGGACCGATGAAACCTTGATCCGGGGTTATGAAACCCATGACGGGTTCAATGCCCAGTTTGCGGTGGTGGACCAGACACGCGCCATCCCCGTCCCCGCGGAATTGAGCGCTCAAAGCCCGGAGCGGCTGGCGGCCATGCTGCTCACCTACGGCACCGCCTACCGCGCGGTCGTGGAACGGCTGGCCGTCGGGCCCGGCGACAGCGTCCTGCTCATGGGCGGCGGCAAGGGCACGAGCTTCGCCGGTGCCCAGATCGCCAAGGCCCTCGGCGCGCGCGTCATCCTCATGGGGTCCAATCCCGAGTTGGGCCGATCTCTCATAGAGCGCGGGATCGCGGACGCCTTTGTCGACCGGCGCCGGATCCCGCAAGAGGTCTACGGTGTCGTTCCGCCGGAGGAATCCTACGAGAGCTGGATGAAGCGAACCGATCCCTTCAGGAGCGGAGGTGTTTCTGGCGAACGGGGGAAAGCCGATCGACAAGATCTTCGAGCACACCGGCGGGACCAACTTCCCGCTGCTCGTCTCGGCCCTGGCGGAGAACGGGTGCCTGGATTTCTTCGGCGCCACCGGCAGCGGCCTGAAAGGCGAGTACAAGGAGACATTTTTCTACGCGGGGCGCCGGTTCGTCATGGATGCCCGCTGGGTGTGGATGAGGCAGAAGCAGTTGATTTTCAGGAACGGGTCGGCGCAGGAGATTTTCTCCGAGATCGGTCTTCTGCCGGGCAAACGGGGGCTGGTCTGGGGGGCGGACGGGTACGCGCAGGAATTCGTCCAAGCCGCCCTGGCCCGCAGCGCCGAGCTGATCGTCATCGCCTCCCGGAAAAAGGAGGCGCAGGGGATCGAGGCACTGGTCAAACTCGGGCTCGACCCGGCCGCCATCATCGACCGCGACCGGTTCGATCTGTCGCGAGGACATGCCCGACCCGCTGACGGCCGAGGGCCGATCCAATCCCGAGTACGGCGCCCGGTACATGTCGGTGGCGCGCGCCATGGGCCGCGCCGTCTGGGAAGTGTTCGGCCCCCGGACCAGCCCGGACTTCATCGTCGAGCGCACCGACCAGAGCACGCTGCACTACAGCAGCTTCCTGCTGCGCGATTTCAGCGAGCGGGAGGAGATGCCCTGCGGGGTCATTGTCGCCAAAGGCAGCCGCAACATGTCGATCCTCGGGTCGCACATGTACCGCACCACCCAGGCAAGCGAGGTCGTGCGGCTGCTGGCGCAGAAGAAGATCGTGATGGAACAGGAAGACCTGGAGATCGTGTCCCTTGCGGGGTTGCCCGAGGTCCAGCAGAAAATGCTGGACGGCCGGCTCGGCAAGCCCAAGGGCGTCGCCTTGGTCCAGGCCGACGCCGCGGGCCGGAGCATCGGGTCCTATGCCGACGCCTTCCTCGGGGAAACCCTCCTCTCGGCCGCACCCGAAAAAGAGGACTACCTGGATCTCCACCTGGCCCCGTCGGGCATCGGGATCATCACCCTGAAGCGCATCGATGCCTTGAATGCCCTGAACGCGGCGTTGCTCTCCCAGATCGCGGAAGTTTTCCGGGAGATCAAAACCGGAGGGACGCTCAAGGGGAAGAAGGTCGCGGCCGTCATCCTGTGCAGCGGGGCCCGAGCCTTCGTGGCCGGGGCGGACGTGACCGAATTCAAGGGCAACACCGCCAAGGGGATCGCCGCGATTGCGGCCTACAACCTGAGCATTTTCAGCGACATCGAAAACCTGGGCATCCCGGTCGTCGCGCTGATCGACGGCTTCGCCCTGGGGGGCGGCAACGAGCTGGCGATGAGCACCCATTACCGGATCGTCACCGAGAACGCCCGGATCGGGCAGCCCGAAATCAAGCTCGGCATCATCCCCGGCTACGGAGGGTTGCAGCGGCTTCCGAGGCTGGTCGGACCCCGGGTGGCGCTCGAGATGTCCGTCAACGGCGAGCCGATCGGCGGCAGAAAAGCCTTGTCCATCGGCCTCGCGGACGAGTTCCACCATTCTTCCACTGCGCTGGCGCGCGCTTTCCGGGTCGCAGGGGAGATGGTTTCAGGCCGGAGAAAGGCATCCGCGAAGACGTGGGATGATATCGCCGCCCGGCAGCGCGGCGAGTTGGCGCTACTCATGGAGGAGGAGGCGGTCCGGGATATTCTTTCCGCCCCACCCCCCGCCGGGGAGGCCATTCGCAGCATCAAAGCCGCCCGAAGCTACGCGGCGCGCTTTGCCGTCGAGGCCATCCGGTATGGGTATGAAAACGGGTTCACCAAAGGACTTGAAAACGACGCCCGCCTTTTTGGCGAGATCGCCGCCTCGGCCTCAGGCCAGGAGTGGATCAGGAGATTCATCGACAAAGACCCGAAGCAGGGCGCCTTCATGACCCTTCTCGGGTCCGCGAAACCCGTGATTTGATCAGGCAGCTCGGAAACGGCTTCAGAAAAATCACCCCAATGGCCACGCTCACTGGAAGCCGAGCAGCCGCCCCCCCTGAAAGACCACGAACGCCATCACCCAGGCGACGCTCGTGCTGTAGCCGATGCTGAAGAACATCCACTTCCAGGAGCCGGTCTCGCGGCGAATGGCGCCGGTCGTGGCCAGGCAGGGCAGGTAGAGCAGCACGAAGACCATCATCGAGAGGGCCGCGAGCGGGGTCATGCCCGAGGCGGCCAGCGCCTTCTGGAGCGCCCCCTTCTCGCCGGCCTCGCCTCCTCCTCCTCGCCGGTGGCGTGCAGCACGCCCAGGGTGCTGACCACGATCTCCTTGGCCACGAAACCGGAGAGCAGGGCCACCCCGCCGCGCCAGTCGATGCCCAGGGGTTCGAAGACCGGGGCCACGATGCGGCCGATGCGGCCGATATAGGATTGCTGCATCTGCTCGGCCTTCCGCTGCCGGAGCAGCTCGGCGACGGCCGCAGCGGACTGCTCCGCGGTTTGCCGCCGCACGGATTCGTCGGAAACGGACTCCGGGGCCGCGGCGCCGGCCTCGATGCGCTGGATTTCGGCGGCGTAGTCCCGGCTGTAGCGGGGGGACTGCGGGAAGGCGCTCAGGAACCAGATGACGATCGAGCCGATCAGGATGATCTTGCCCATCTTGCGCAGGAAGAGCTTGCTGCGGTCCCACATGTGGATCAGCAGGCTCTTCGCCATCGGCATGCGGTACGGGGGCAGCTCCATGACGAACGGGGCGTCCGCCCCCTTGAGCAGGGTCGAGCGGAAGACGCGTCCGGTGACGATGGAGAGCACGACCCCCATCAGGTAGATGCCGAAGATCACGGTGCCGGCATGGGTGCCGAAAAAGGCGCCCGCCAGGACGACGTACACCGGCAGCTTGGCCGAACAGGACATGAACGGGGTGATCAGGATGGTGAGAATGCGGTCCTTTTCGCTCTCCAGCGTGCGTGCGGCCATGATGGCCGGCACGTTGCAGCCGAAGCCCATCAGCATGGGGATGAAGGACTTGCCGTGCAGGCCGATCAGGTGCATGATCTTGTCCATGAGGAAGGCCGAGCGCGCCATGTACCCGGTGTCCTCGAAAAGCGCGATGCAGAAGAAGAGGATCAGGATGTTGGGCAGGAAGACCACCACGCTGCCGACCCCGGCGATGATTCCGTCCACCACCAGGCTTTTCCAGACCCCTTCCGGCAGGTGCGCGGCGGCGGTCGCCGAGACCCAGGCGACACCCGGCCTCGATCCACTGCACCGGGTAGTCGCCCAGTGTGAAGGTCAACTGGAACATGGCCCAGATGAAGAAGACGAAGATCGGAAACCCGAATAAGCGGTGGGTCAGGACCAGGTCGATATTGCGCGAGGTGTCCACCCGCTGCCGGATGGTGGCGGTCTGGACCTCGCGCACGATGCCGGCGATGAACCCGTAGCGCTCGTCGGTCATGACGATCTGCATGTCCTCGTCGAAACGCCCGGCAAGGTGATGGCGCAGGGCCTGCGCGGATTGGAGGATCTCCATCCCGCCTGGGGGGCCGCGGCGATCAAGCGTTTCTTGACGATCGGGTCGTCCTCGATCAGCTTGATGGCTGTCCAGCGCGGGTTGTAGGGGAGCGATTCGCCGGCCTTGTCCGCCGTGAACCGCTCGAGCCGGCCGATGGCCTCCTCGATGTCGTGGCTGTACTTGACCCGGCGCTGCCGCGGCGGGGCGACTTCGGATTCCGCCAGTTGAATGGCCTGCTGAAGCAGGTGGTCGGTGCCCTCGTTGCGATTGCCGACGGTGAAGACCACCGGAACGTCCAGGAGCTCCGAGAGCTTCCCGGCGTCGATCTTGGTGCCGTGGGAGCGGGCCACGTCCGCCATGTTGAGAGCGAAGATCACCTTGCAGTCGAGCTCGCGTACCTGGGTCGCCAGGTAGAGGCTGCGTTCGAGGTTCGAGGCGTCGATGATCTCGATCACCACATCCGGGCGCTCGTCGAGCAGGAAGTTGCGGGCCACCACCTCCTCGATCGAAAACGGCGTCAGGCTGTAGGTCCCCGGCAGATCCACGATCGTCAGCTCGTAGCCGTGGCGGGTGATGTGCCCCTCTTTTTTCTCGACGGTGACCCCCGGCCAGTTGCCGACCTTCTGGCGGGTGCCGGTGATATTGTTGAAAAGGGTGGTTTTCCCGGAGTTGGGGTTTCCGGCCAGGGCGATGGTGAGTCGTTTCGGCGGCATGGGCGCTATCTCACGTTCTCCACCAGGATCTGGGCGGCCTCCTCGACCCGTAAGGACACGTGGTAGCCCTTGATAATCAGTTCCATGGGGTCCCGCAGCGGCGCGTATTTCTCGACATAGACGTCGGAGCCGTTCAAGATGCCCATTTCCAGGATCCGGCGCCGCAACAGGCTTTTACCGCCGACACGGACGATGGTGGCGGTCTGACCTTGCTTCAGTTCGCTGAGCTGCATGGCGGCGTTCCGTTTATAATTTTGAGAGGTTGCCTGCGACCTGGATCATCAGGTGACAGGTGTTTATTAATGTCGGCCGGGTCGCTTGTCAACCATACCAAATGAATCGGTTATCTGCCGTCGGGTTGATGGGCGGGGGCCGGTCCGGGTCGGCTGCCGGCGGCGGGCGGAAGGGTCACGGGGGCGGGGACTTGGGTATCTGGTGGAGCAGGGCGTCCATTTTTTCCGAAAAGGAGCGCGGCAGCCGCTGATGACCCATTTCCCCGCACAGAGCCACGGTCTGCCGCAGGGTCTGCAGGCAGGCGAAGCAGGCGAGGCACTGGTCGACATGCTCCTCGATCCGTCGGCGCTCGGCCGGGTCGAGTTCCCGGTCGATGTACTCGGAGAGCTTCCCGAACAGCTCCAGCGCAGTGCTTGTGGTCAGGGATCTCACACACCATGGTCGTAGTATCCTTTCAGCTTCTCCCTCAGGAACAATCGGGCCCGGTGCAGCCGCACCTTGACGTTGGCGGCGGAGAGGTTCAAAATCTGGGCGGCCTCATCGGTACTGAAACCCTCGACGTCCCGCAACACCACCACGATGCGGTATTGTTCCGGCAGTGACAGGATGGCCTCGTTCAGCGTGCTGAGCAGCTCCTCGTTGAGCAGCCGCTCAAGCGGAAGCTGGGCCCACTCCGGGACCCGCGCGAGGGGTTCGGCCACCTCGCCGGGGGCGAACTCTTCCAGGGAGAGCTCGCGCTCCGGGGCGAATTTGGATTTGCGGAGCTTCTTGATGCATGTGCTGGCGGCGACGCGGTAGAGCCAATTTTTGAATTTGGTCTCGTAGCGGAAATCCTTGAGGTAGCGGAAGACGGTCAGGAAGGTTTCCTGAACGAGGTCCTCGGCATCGGCGGGATCGCGGCACATCCGCAGGTTGAAGTTGTAGATCTTGTTGCGCGTACCGTTTGACCAGCTCCCGGAACTTCTCCGTCTCTCCCGCGTTGATGGCGTGGATCAGCTCGGTGTCCCTATCTTTGACTTTCCGGCGTTTCGGGGGCGTTTCCGCTGTCATTTTTTCTTGTCACCTGACAAGATCCACGCAGTCAGGTGGATATCCCGAGTTTGGGCAGCAGATAGGCCTGGAGGAACACCCAGCCGCCGACCACGGCCAACAGGATCAGAATCTCTTCCATTTAAGATCTCCCCCCGGATTTATAGTTGAGTCCCTTGCGGATGTCTACTGTTTTATGACTGCCGCCGGCGCCCCCGCGATTCCGATTCGGGAGCGTCGCGGCCATTTGCCCCCCGGTGCCGTTCGCCATGAGGCCGAAACACCCCGATCGGCCGCTGTGGGTAGAGAACCCGCCCGCGCCCATTTGGTTACAGCCGGCGGTCTTCAAGTGACGGGCGCCCGGTACAGGCGCAGACTGTTGCTGACCACCGAGATGCTGCTGAAGGCCATGGCCAGGGCCGCCAGGATGGGGTGGAGCTGGCGCAGTGCATCGGGCAGGGATTCGAACGGGTAGAGCACGCCGGCGGCGATGGGGACCAGGATGACATTGTAGCCGAAGGCCCAGAAGAGGTTTTGAGTGATCGTCCGCAAGGTGGCCCGGCTGAGATGAATGGCGCGCGGGACACCGGCCAGGCTGCCGCTCGAGAGAATCACGCCCGCGCTTTCGATGGCGACATCCGTGCCGGTGCCGATGGCCATGCCGACATCGGCCTGGGCCAGGGCCGGGGCGTCGTTGATGCCGTCGCCCACCATGCCGACCTTCTCGCCCTCGGGCCTGGAGCGCGCTGATCTGCGCCGCTTTCTGATCGGGCCGCACCTCGGCGGCGATGTGTTCGATGTTCACCTGGGCGGCGATGCTTGCCGCGGTTTGCCGGTTGTCGCCGGTGAGCATGACCACCTTCAGGCGCAGATCGTGGAGCCGCTCGACCGCGGCGCGCGAATCCGGCTTGAGGCTGTCTTCGACGGCGATGAAGCCCGCCAGCTCATCGTCGCGCACCACGAGCATCACGGTCTTGCCCTGGGCCTGCAGCGCGCCGATGCGCTCCCGGCGCCGGATGTGTCGACGCCGAGATCGTTTTCGACCCAGCCGGTTTGCCGACCGCCACCCGGGCGCCGTTCACCCGGGCCAGGATGCCGTTTCCGCCGGCGGCCTTGAATTCGGACGGTGCCCGCAGGGCGAGCCCCGCGGCTTCGGCCCGCTTCACGACCGCCTTGCCGACGCGGGTGTTCCGAGCCTCTTTCGGCGGAGGCCGCCAGTTGCAGCAGTTCATCGGCGGACCCGGAGGGCCGGGCCGGGATGATGTCGGTGACGGTCGGCCGTGCCGCTGGTGATGGTGCCGGTCTTGTCGAGCACGATGGTGGTGAGCTTGGCTGGCGGACTCCAGGGCTTCGCTGTTCTTGAACAGGATCCCGTGCTCGGCCCCCTTGCCGGTGCCGGCCATGATGGCCGTCGGCGTGGCCAGGCCGAGCGCGCAGGGGCAGGCGATCACCAGCACGGCCACCAGGCGGATCATGGCCGCGACGAAGTCGCCGCTTGCGACCCACCACAATCCGAAGACGAAGAGCGCCAGCCCGATGATGGTCGGCACGAACACCGCGGCCACCCGGTCGGCCAGGGCCTGGATGGGCGCCTTGCTGCCCTGGGCCTCCTGGACCATCCGGATGATCTGGGCCAGGACGGTGTCCCGTCCGACCGCCCGGGCTTCCATCGTGAGCAGCCCCGCGCCGTTGATGCTGCCGCCCACCAGCCGGTCTCCCGTGCGCCGGTCCACCGGCAGGGGTTCGCCGCTCAGCATGGACTCGTCGACCGCGGATTCGCCCTCCACGACCACGCCGTCGACCGGGATGCGCCCCCCGGGTTTGACGATCACCCGTTCGCCGACCCGGACCTGGGAGAGCGGGATCTCCTTCTCGACACCGTCGTGCACCACCAGGGCGGTCTTGGGCCGCAAGCCGATGAGCTTGCGGATGGCCCCGCCGGTGCGCCCCTTGGTGCGCGACTCGAGCAGCTTGCCGAGCTTGATGAGGGTGATGATCACGGCCGAGGTCTCGAAGTAAACGTGGTGCCCGAGGACGGGAAAGAACAGCAGGGCCAGCGAGTACCCATAAGCCACCGTCGAGCCCATGGCGACAAGGACATCCATGTTGGCGCTGCGGTTGCGCAGGCTCTTGACGCCCCCGACGTAGTAATCCCAGCCGGTGTAGAACTGGACCGGCGTCGCCAGCGTCAGGAAGAGCCAGTTCACCCAGGGGGCGTGGCTCCACGGGCCGGTCAGGCCGAAATCGCGGCCCATGCTGAGCAGGAAGAGGGGGGCGGCACACAGCAGGCCGACCAGGAATTTGCGGGTCTGGTCGGCGATTTCGCGCCGGCGGGCGCCGGCCTCGGCGTCTTCCGCCTCCGGGGAGTCATCCGGGACCGTCGCGCCGAAACCGGCGGCGTCGACCGCGGCGACCATTTCCGCGGCGGTGACGGTCTGGGGCAGGAATTCCACGACGGCCCGCTCGGAGGCGAAGTTGACCGCCGCCGCCACGACGCCCGGGACTTTGCGGTTGAGGGTGCGCTCGATGGTGGCGGCGCAATTGGCGCAGGACATCCCGCTCAGCCCGAGTTCGAGCTTCGCGGTCGGGACGGAGTAGCCGGCATCCCGTATTTGCGCAAGGATCTGCGGGAGGCCGATTGCTTTCGGGTCGAAAGTGACGGCGGCCTGCTCGCTCGCAAAGTTGACGGAGGCATCGGTGACGCCGTCGAGCTTCTTCAGCACGCGCGTGACGGTGGCGGCGCAGTTGGCGCAGGTCATGCCCTGCACGGGGAGGTGGATGGTCTGTTGTGGTGCCATGCCCGGTCTCCGCTCTAATCTTCCCGCCCGCCGCTCGGTGGCGGCGGTTTCCGCGTGACGACGTGCCACGGGTTGAGCAGGTCGGCCTTGTTGTAGACCATCGGGGCGCCCGTGTCCCAGCGCGCCATCGAAGCGCCGGCCGCCTCGGCGATCACCTGGCCGGCGGCCGTGTCCCATTCCATGGTCGGTCCCAGGCGCGGGTAGACGTCGGCCTGGCCTTCGGCCACGAGGCAGTACTTCAGGGAACTGCCGGCGGAGATGAAATCCACCTCGCCGAGCTCGCGGCGTTTGCCTTCGACGAACTCGTGCAGCTCGGGTGTCGCGTGCGATCGGCTGCCGACGATGACGAAGGGCCGGTGCGGGGCCGTGTCGATGGGCAGTCTCCGCGATGCCCGTTGCGCCCGCGTGAGGAGGCCCGTTGCATCGTCGCCGACGTTCGACTCGGCCAGTGCCTCGAGGGTCGCGGGGTCATCCAGTCGGAAGGCGCCGGTTTCGAGCGTGGCGAAGTAAAGGACGTTCTTCACCGGGACGAAAACCACCCCCAGCACCGGCCGCCCGGCTTCGACCAGGGCGATGTTCACGGTGAACTCGCCCAGCCGCTTGATGAACTCCTTGGTGCCGTCGAGCGGGTCCACGATCCACAAACGCTCCCAGAGCCGTCGTTCGGCGTGGGGCAGGTGCTTGCCCTCCTCGCTCAGAATCGGTATCCCGGCGTCCTGCAGATGGCCGACGATGATCCCGTGGGCGCGGGTGTCGGCGACCGTGAGCGGCGACTGGTCGGCCTTGTAGGCGACCTCGAGTTCGCCCTGGTAGACGTCGAGGATGGCCGCGCCCGCCTGGAGCGCGGCGCGTATGGCCGAAATCATGATGTCGGATGGGCTCATGGTCAGGCCGCCGGGAAATTGATGTCGCCCAAGGTCGCACGGATCCGGGCTTCGGTCGCCGGGGATTCCCAGTCGACATCGACGGTCTTGGCTTGGGGGTTGCCTTCCACGCGCTTGACCCCGTCCATTTCGCTCAGCTCCTTCTTGATGGTCATGACGCAGTGACCGCAGGAAATCTGGGGGATCGAAAAAGTTTTGTGCTCCATGGCAAATCTCCTTGCTTGGATTGGACGGCAAAATTGATCTCATCCCCCGCCGCTTGCGACGGAATTGGATAACCAGCGTCGCTCCGGCATTAAGGTGAAGTTATAGGGCTTTTTTCGAGCGTGTCAAACGCCTCCCGCCCGCTGCGACAGAATCGGTGCAAAAACCGGTTGAAGTCCTCATCCAGGAAAAGATGCGCGAAACGTTCCCCGTTGCGGCTGCGTGCCTTGTACAGGCGCAGGCACTCCTGCACGATGGCGAGCACCTGGTCTTCGTCGAAAATACCGGGCAGCTCACGGGCCAGACGCGGGTGCCGGCCCAGCCGCCCGGCCAACTGGACGCGATAGCCCCTTCGCCCCCCGGCAATCGTGCCGCTCGGGCAGACGGCCACGCAGCGGCCGCAGTGCAGGCAGCGGGTCTCTTCGATGCGGGGCCGCCCCAGGTCCGGGTCCATCTGCACGGCCAGTTCCGGGCAGGCCTCCACGCAGGCCAGGCATTGGGTGCAGGCGGCGTCGGTGGTCTGCGGCGTTAAGGCGCCGATGATGCCCACATCCTTGATCTGCGGCTGGGAGCAGGCGTTGGGACAATCCGCCAGCGTGATCCGGAACTCGTGGTGGAATTTGATCGCCCCGTTCACGTGGGCTTTGAGAAAATCAAGGAGCTGTTCGCCCTGGACCAGGGTTTCGAGGCGTTCGATCAGGCTCTTGCTCGCCACCACGGGGTTGGGACAGCCGTTGGCGCTGAAGCAGGTGTCGATCCGATAGCCCTTGGTCTCGGTCTGTCCACCGGACATGGCGCGGGTCTTGGCGGTGTCGACATCGGCGACGACGACCGTTGTCCGGCCGGCGTTGCGGGCCTCCTGTTCCACCCGTTCGCGCACACGCTGGCGAACGAAAAAGGGGACTTTTTTGATTGCTTCCTCGGCTTCAGCCGTCCACTTCATGACTTGCCGCCTTTTCGATGCGGCGGATGGCCTCCCGCGCCAACGCGCCGACGGGGTGTTCGCTCAAGTGCTCGTTCCGATACAGGGGGATCAGGCGTTCGTCGTCCGCCAGGGGCGCCAGGTGCGGGAGGATCGCGGCGTCACCGACGGGACCGGCAGCCCATGCGGCCAGGCCGCGCAGGGCGGCGTCATCGGACCCGAGAAACGGGACCAGGACCCCGCCGCAGCCGGCGGCCGTCCCGGGGCGGGCGTGGGCCAGCCGGCCGAGTCCCCACAGAACCCCCTGCTGCAAGGGCGGGTGGTCGATGTAGTTGCACTCCGGCCTCAGATAGGAGATGAGAAGGCCGCCATACTCCGCGGCCAGCCGGGAATGCCGCGCCATGGATTCGCCCATGGCCTCCGGACAGCCCCAGCCGATGCCGCCGGACTCCTCGTTCAGGTTCCAGATGAAGCGGCGCATCACCACCCGGGCGGATTCCAGGTCCTCGTCCGCCAGCCGGTCGACCACAGCCCCCATGGCGGTCACCGCCCGCCAGCGCACCAGTCGGTCCCGATCGCAGAAAAGGCCGAAGAGCGGGCCGACGACCCGGCGGGCCGGCATGCCGCAGATGGTGTTCACGGCCGATGCGGCGTCGTCACCTCGCAGCAGGTCGGCGACCGCCTGCTTGAGACCGCGGCCGGAGATACGTTGGGGGTTGGAGGAGGTTTTCATGGCATCCGGGTACCAGCCGCGCCGGCAGGGCTGCGCGCTTCATTGCCATTGCCGCCTGCCGGGCATCAATCATCCTCTTCCTCCCACTGAATGCAGTCCTTCGGGCAGTTGCGGATGGCCTCCGTCGACCTCCGCGGCGGGGTATGCCGGACAGGTCGGCAACCTCGATGAACCCCGCATCGTTCATCCGGAACACCGCCGGGCAGGACTCGACGCACACCTCGCAGCGGTGGCACTCACTGAGCTCGACCACGGGCCGCTTCATGCCGTCCTCCCGTATGTTCAGTCAGCCGCGGCTTCGGCACTGCCCGTGTCCAGAACGGCCCGGCCGATATTGCGTCCAAATTCGTGGCAGGACTCGATGACGGATTTCTCCGGTACGAACTGCACCCGCAGCCCCGGTTGAATCAGGGGGATCTTCATCTGTGCCAATTCCGCCTCGATCAACTTGACCGCCTCTCCGCTCCAGCCGTATGAGCCGAAGGCGGCCCCGATCTTGTTCTTGGGCTTGAGCCCCTTCAGGTAGCACAGGAAATCCGCCAGCGTGGGAAACATCTGGTTGTTCAACGTGGGCGAGCCCATGACCAGCGCGCGCGCATCGAAAACCTCGGTCATCACTTCGCTCCGGTGGCATTTCCTCAAATTCAGCGGCCTGGAGGGCACGCCCTCGGCCATGATGCCGGCGTGGATGGCCTCGGCCATTTTTTCGGTGCTGTGCCACATGGTGTCGTAGACCACCACGGCCTTCCGTTCGGGCTCCTGGCGGCACCACTCAAGGTAGGCCGCCACGATTTTGGCCGGGTTCCGGCGCCAGATGATGCCGTGATCCGGGCAGATCATGCGGATGTCCAGCCCCATGCCGGCCACCTGCTGAATCAGCTTCTCGATGTGCGTCGCGTACAGGAGCAGGATGTTGGCGAAATACTTTTTGGCGTGCCCCATGATCCGCTCCCCGATTTCGTCGTCGAACTTCTCGGGGCCGGCGTAATGCTGCCCGAAACCGTCGCTCGAGAAGAGGATGCCGTCTTCCTTGAGGAAGGAGAACATGCTGTCCGGCCAGTGAATCATGCGGGTTTCGAGAAAGGCCAAGGTGCGCCGGCCCAGCCGCAACTCATCGCCGCTGCCGACCGGTTGATAGTTCCATTTCTGGGGAAAGTGCTTGGCCAGGTTCTTGGCCCCCATTTTGGAGCAATACAACGGTTTGTCTTCCCCGACACGGTGCATGACCCGGGCCAGGCTGCCGGCATGGTCCAGTTCGGTGTGGTTGCTGACGACGAAGTCGACCCGTTTCGGGTCTACGATGCGGGCGATGTTGTCGACCAGCTGGTCGGCGAACTCCTTTTTGACGGAGTCGATCAAGGTGATTTTTTCATCCACGATCAGAAAGGCGTTGTAGGTCGTGCCCAGATCGGTGGAGTAGCCGTGGAAATCCCGGATGTTCCAATCCGTGACGCCCACATCGTAGATACCAGGGGCTATCTCAATCGGTTTCATTCAAGCTCCTCGCTGCCTGTTTTTGTCCGTAATTATTCAGCCCTCTATTCTAAGCATGTTCGCTCGGACCGCAACGAGACCGGCGGCAAAGCCGCCTCTCTGCAGGGTTCGATCAAAACAAATGCCCTTGCTCTCCGCCCCCGGGGTGGGGGCGGGGAAAAGGGCATCGGCCGGATGGGTCCGGTGGAACCGCGCGCTCATCGACTGGTCCCGGCTTTCAGGGCTTTCCGGCCCGGCTGCCGGGAACGCGCGACGGGAGCGGTTCGCGAACTGACCTTATTCTTTGGTGAAGTCGGCTTTCGAGGCGCCGCACACCGGGCATTCCCAGTCCTCGGGCACTTTCTCGAAGGGGGTTCCGGCGGCAACGCCGTTGTCGGGGTCGCCCTGGGCGGGGTCGTACACGTATCCGCAGACCTGACACACATACCTGTCCATCATTCTCCTCCTTTTGGTTAGGGATTGGGTTGAACCGTACAAGCGAGCGCATTCCCCGCCGCATGCGGCGGGGTTAGCGCGCGAATCCATAAACGACCCCATTCCTTACGGTCGAAGATTCCCCCCAAGGCTTGCTGCGGGGAGATACAATTACCCGTAACGAATCATACCAAGCGACGACGATAAAGCGCAACACCGAGGGCTTATTGCGGAGCCCTCTCCCGGCGGCTTGGCGCCGGCGATCAACTCTCTTCGTTGCCCGAGCCGGGCCCGGCCAGGGGCTTGAACATTTTCTTGCCGGCCCCGCACACCGGGCAGCGCCAGTCGTCGCCAAGGTCCTTGAAGGCAACGCCCTTGGGGATTTTTCCCCGGCGGTCGCCGCGGTCCGGGTCATAGATGTAGCCGCAGTTTACGGTCTGGCACTGATACATCTCTTCGGGTTTTGCCATGACCATCCTTTCGCACGATCGGATACGATACCATTATTCTTGGTCGGCGATCAACCGTTTCACACGCGCCTCGATGTCGTCGCGCACGGCGCGCATGACCTCGAGGGGTCGGCCCGCGGGGTCCGGCAGGTCCCAATCCAAGCGCCGTACCCCGGGGATCACCGGGCACTCTTCGCCGCAGCCCATGCTGACGACCACATCGGGCGTCCCATGGGCGAGGGCGGCCTCGATGCTCTGGGGCGCCCGGAAGGCCATGTCGACCCCTCGCTCGCTCATGGCCGCCGCCATGTTCGGGTCGGTTTTCGGCGCCGGCGTGCTGCCGCCGGTGGCGACATCGAAGCGTTCGGCGGCCAGGACCTGGGCGAAGGCGCCCGCCATCTGGCTGCGGCAGGCGTTTTCACGGCAGAGGAAGAGCAGCTTTTTTCTTGACCGATACGGGGCCATCAGGGCTTCGACGGCCTGCCGCACGTCGGCGTCGACCGTGGGGTGGCGTGCCATGTCCTTGGGCCCCTCGACACCCCGGTAGACAAGGCTGCCCTCGAAGCGCGCGTCGATAGCGTCGAAAAAATACTTCGCGGTCAGGTTCAAACCCTCGAACAGGTTTTTGCCGCGGGTGGCCCCGACGCTCAGGAGGTAGCCCCGGCGCGTCCGACTGAGAGGGTCCCGGAGCTTGAGGCGGTATTTGCGCGCCCAGAAGGTCTGGCAGCGGTCGACCAGCGCCTTGAGCTGGGAGGTCATGTTGTAGAAGAAAATCGGGGAAGCGATAACGACCACCTCCGCCTGCCTCAGCTGCCCGTAGATGTCGGCGGCCATGTCGTCGTCGATCGGGCAGGTGCCTTTTTTTTCGCAGACGACGTATTCCTTGCACGGCTGGATGTTGCGGTCGACGACCTGGATGGTGCGGGCGAGGGCCCCCTGCTGTTCCCCCGCCTGCATGAAAGCGGAGAGCAGAAACTGGGTGTTGCCCTTTTTGCGCGGACTTCCCTGTAACCCGAGAATCAGCATGCGTCTTCCCTTGCCGGGCGGCGGCCCGGTTGCGCCCTTAAGTGAATGCCCCCCGATCACTCTCTCTGCCGGTCGGCTTGAGCCTACTTGATGCTGTGGCAGGCGGTGCAGGTAGTGGGACCTGCCGCCTCTCCGGCCCTGCGGCGCTCCTTGTGGCACTTGGTGCACTGGGTGTTCATGACTTCCTTTTTCTGCAGCTTGCCCTGGCTTTTGAGCTCTTCGATCGCGCCGGCCTTCTGCGGGAACACCGAGTGGCAGATGGTGCAGTCGGTCAGGTTCTCCTGGTGCCGCCGATGCGGGAAGGGCACGTCGCCGCTGCCGCCGCCCTTGAGCACGATCTCGACGGACCCGGGGTCCGGCGCGGGTGCCGCGGCGAAAATCCAGGGAACGATGACGAGCAGCCACAACGGCCAAAAGGCCCTTACCAGTCGGCGATGCATCCGGGGTTCCTCCTCACTCGTGGGTGTCGTCGCCTTGCGGGCAGGACGAGCGTGGGTCGTGGTCCCGCAGCGGGCCATCCGTGTCCCGGCAAACGACCCATCGCCGGTCGCAGGGGGCGCCCGATGCCGGTCCACCCCCGCGTCGCTGCCGGCCGCGACCCTGCGTTGCGGCGCCCCGTTGACGGTCAGCGTGGTGACAGGCTCTTGCCCTCGCCGCTGAGGGTGCACTTCGTGAAGTCGATCGTCTCCCCGCACTTTCCGCATTTGTGCGGGCGGTCGACCTCGTCGGAGAAAATCTCTTTTTCGGCGCCGCACTTGGGACAATTGCAGGAAAAGGACTTCAGGGTTTTGAAGTTGGCATAGCCGGGGCAGTGTTGGGGGGTGGTCTCGTTGGGGGCCATAATTTCCTCCTTGATAATCGGTTCGCGTCCGTTGATCGCCCGTTACGCTTTCAGCTTCTGAGCCAGCTGGCGGCCGTACTCCTGGGCCATCTGAACCCCGCCGCCCAGGTTGCTCGATTTCAGCCGGAGACAATCCCCGACCATGTCCATTTTGAGAACGTTCTTCATGGTTTGGAAAATCCGGTCGTTGGCCTCTCCGCTCCAGCCGAAAGCGCCGAAGGCCCCTCCGACCTTGCCTTCCAATTGCGCCTTTTCCGCCAGGAACAGGAAGGTTTTCATGGCCTGGAGCATCTCGCCGTGATAGGTGGCGGAGCCGAACGCGTAGGCGTCGCAGGCGGCCAGGTCTTTTTCGCTCTTGATTGCCTTCACGTCGACGACATCCGCCTGGTGGCCGCCCAGACGAACGCCTTCGGCGATCAGATCGGCAATCTGCCGCGTTTCACCACTGCGCGTGGCGTAAACGATGAGGGCTTTTCCCATTTTTCCAGATCTCCTTCGAGCGGCGCGCGTCAGGGTTTGGGTTTGCCGATGCGATCATCGACCCCCTGCGCCGCACAGTCCGGGGTGTAGCAGGTGTTGTCGAGGAACTCGCACTTTTCCTTGCACGCCGGGCATTGGTCGGGGTGCGCATCGGCTTCGAACGTGTACCCGCATTTGGAGCATTTCCAGCTCTGCATGATGTTACCTCCGCACTTTAGGGGCGGTGGGCGATACCGGCAACGACACCCGGGTCGCCCGCCCGCCGGTCTCCAAGGACCGACCCGGATGCACCGCATACCGTTCGTCGGGCCCCGGCTATGGAATGACCTGCTTCGGTCTCTCTCGGCCGGCTCGGGTGGCTATGCTTTCCACAGCCCGTGCAGGTTGCAGTACTCGCGGGCGGAAACCTTCTCGGCCTTGATGCAGAATGTGGCCTCCGGCGTCTGCCCCGGTTTCAGGAACTGGCGGTACACCTTGCCGTCGGCGATCAACTCGACGAACTCGATCCAGTGCTTTTCTTCCATCGGGTGCGGAACGCTGCCGACCTTGACCTTGAACCCGTCGGCGGTCTTTTCGACCACCGGCACGTGTTTTTCCTTGGCGGCGTCGACGGTGTTCTCCTTGAACAGCTTCATGGGCTCCCCGCAGCACACCAGCTCGCCGGCGCCCCCATGCAGGACTTCCACGATGTTGCCGCATGCCTCGCATTTGTAGACTTGAAGTTGATCGGCCATGACGTTTCTCCTTTCATTGCGGTGTTGATCGATTTACCAGTTTTCCCCGAGCAGCTCGAAGTGCGCCTGCGGATGGACGCAGGCTGGGCACATTTCGGGCGCGTTGAAACCCATGTGCAGATAGCCGCAATTGCGGCAGCGCCAGACGACTTCGGTTTCGCGCTTGAACACCCGCCCGCCCGCGATATTGGCGGCCAGGTCGAGGTAGCGTTTCTCGTGCTGCTTTTCCGCGACCGAAATCGCCTCGAACGCCGCGGCCACTTCCTTGAGCCCTTCCTCTGCGGCGATCTTGGCGAAACCCGGATACAGAGTGGTGTGCTCGTGGCGCTCACCGGAGGCCGCCGCCTTCAGGTTGTCCAGGGTGGCGCCGATCACCCCGGCCGGAAACGCGCAGGCGATTTCTACTTCCCCGCCTTCCAGAAATTTGAAAAACCGTTTGGCGTGCTCCTTTTCGTGATCGGCGGTCTCCACGAAAATGTCCGCGATCTGAACGAACCCGTCCTTGCGCGCCTGACCGGCGAAGTACGTGTATCGGTTGCGGGCCTGGGATTCACCCGCGAAAGCGGCGAGCAGGTTCTTCTCCGTGCGGGTTCCTTTGACGTGCGCCATTAAATTCCCCTCCTCTTCAGGTCTCGAGCGGCGGCCAGGGTCATCTTCGGTCTTGAGGCCACCACCCCTTGCGAATGTGATTCTCCCTTTCGGACTCGGCGAGCTTTTTGAGCTTGTAGGCCGAGTCCCGCAGCACCCCGTACAGGATGCCGCAGCCGTTGTCTTCCCGTTCCTCGTCGCCCTGGTCGGCCAGGTGGATCATCTCCTCAACAAGCTTCAGAGTCCTCTGAATGTGCAAGTTGCAGGGTCTCACGATTTTCCCCCGGCCCTTTGGATTCCGGCCCACCGCCAGTCGGCCACGCCTTGATTCGGTTGGGCCCCACCTTCAGCGGCGTTATTTCAAGTTCCATGCCAGGGGGATAAATGGACGAGATGCTCGATTGGGCATTGAATTCATGTTGTTAGCGAATAGGCGGCGGGTGCCTGAGTCTCGCAATGGCCCATTCTTTCGATACAAACCAAGGGGCGAGTGCCGCCTCGCTGATAACGCCTTCGAAACTAAAACTCTAATATCACGCGAAAAAGGACATTGCAAGGCAGTCTCAAGATGGATCGTGAAACACCCGTGTCTCATAAGACAGAAGGCTTGCAGCCGGCAGAGCGATAGCCGGGGGAGGGCTGGGACGGCTGCGTGGGCGGCAGCAGAGACCGCACGCACGCAGCCGTAGGTGGGGGGCGGCATTCGAATTCAGGGATCAGGCGGCGTTCACCTGCCGGCGCTGCAGGATTTTTCCGCGGACGCTGATGACTACCTCCTCAAGCGGGAGGGGCGACTTTGAGAGTTCCATGCCCTTCTTGACGATCACGGGCAACGCCGAGCAGCAGGGCACTTCCATGACCACCGAGGTGATGCTCTTGATGCCGGACACCTTGCAGATCTGGGCGAACTTGTCGATGTAGGCCTGGACGTTGTCGAACTTCGGGCAGCCCATCATCACCGCCTTGCCTTTCAGGAAATCCCGATGCAGGGTCGGGAAGGCCACGGGCACGCAGTCGGCCAGGACGAGCAGGTCCGCCCCCTTGAGAAACGGCGCGGTCGGCGGGACCAGCATGATCTGGATCGGCCAGTGGCTGAGGGCGGACTCGGCGGCCGGTCCGCCGGCCGGCAGGCTCTCTTTGGCCATGGCTTCGCCGCAGGCGCACGGCTCGAAACTCTGGATCATGCGGGTCGAGGGGCAGCCCCCGGCCGCCATCGGCATGGCCTTGTGGGCCGCGGGTTTCTTTTCTTTTTCGGCCAGCAGCTCTTCGACGGCCTCCTCGTCGAACTCATCCGCTTCGCGTTCCTCGATCTTCAGGGCCCCGGTCGGGCACTCGCCCAGGCAGGCGCCCAAACCGTCGCAGTAGAGGTCGGCGATCACTTTCGCCTTGCCGTCCACGATCTCCAGGGCGCCCTCGGCGCAGGCCGGCACGCAGTTGCCGCAGCCGTCGCACAGCTCCTCGTCGATGTTGATGATTTTGCGCATGACTTTCATGAGATCACCTCGCCTCCATCAGGGTTGCCATCGCGGCATTGCGTCCGGCCTCGGTCAGAAAAGACCGCCGGATGCGGTCCGCCAGCAGCTCGGCGGCAACCGGGTTGTTTTTTTGCTGCTCGTCCATGTTCTCCAGCAGGTCGGCATCGCAGACGACCCGAAAGTTGAGCGAATCCATGGCCTGCGGATCATGGTGATGCGCGATGATCTCGCAGACCTCCTCGACCATGGCCGGTTGGGCGCCGAGCCGCTCGAGGATCTCCCGCGCCACGGGCGGTCCCTCGGCCGCGTGGTGATCGGCGGCCGAGTCGCCGTACCTGCGCTCGGCCTCGACCCAGCCGATGTCGTGGAGGTAGGCGGCGGTGAGGATGACGGCCAGGTTGCCTTGAGCGGCCTTGCCGATCGTCTCGGCGTGGCGCGCCACACGGCCGGCGTGGCCGATGCGCTTGAAATCGGTCTTGAAGTAGCGCTTCATCTCGACGGCCACCCGGTCCTTGAGCAAATCCTCTCTTTGCGCGGCCACCCCTTCCGGCAAGGTCCCGAGGCACTGCTCCGCGTATTGGCAGTAGGCGGCGCAGCCGAAGTCCATTTTCGGGTTGACGAAGCGGTGGCCGCAGCCGCTGCATTTGCGGGCGGTGTCGTCCTTGAAGAACTCCACCACTTTCCCGCAGGTGGGGCAGCTGACCTCGAAGATCGCCCCCTCTTTCCAGTACTGCATGTCCTGGCCTGGGCACCTCATCGCACACCTCCTGTCTCATCTTCCCGGGTTCCCGGTGGAACCTCGATCTTAAGCCGAACTTTACCCGTCTTCGTTGCGGGGGTCTTTGATCTAGATCAAGAATCTAAGAGTTTTTTTCAAAAAGCAAACCGGGGCCCCCAGTGGAGGCCCCGGCAGAGACGATCTTGAACGCTCGTATTATAGGCGTCCTTCCAGGGCTTATGGGTTTCGGCTCAGGCCAAGAGCGAGAACGCCGGCCTGGGCCGAAAGACGCCGTTTGTGGGTGGACTCTATCCCAGGATGGCCCTCAGATCCTCCTCCGGGGTCCGGATCGGGGCAATGTTGAATTTCTCCACCAGGACGTTGAGCACGTTCGGCGTCACGAAGGCCGGCAGGCTCGGCCCCAGCCGGATGTTCTTGATCCCCAGGTGGAGCAGGGTCAGCAGGATGGCCACCGCCTTCTGCTCGTACCAGGAGAGGACCATGGACAGCGGCAGGTCGTTGACACCGCAGTTGAAGGCTCCGGCCAGGGCCACGGCGATCTGGATCGCCGAGTAGGCGTCGTTGCACTGGCCGACGTCGAGCAGCCGCGGGATGCCGCCGATGGCCCCCAGGTCCTGGTCGAAGAACCGGTACTTGCCGCAGGCCAGCGTCAGCACGACGCAGTCCTTCGGCACCTTCTCGACGAACTCGGTGTAGTAGTTGCGCCCGGGCTTGGCGCCGTCGCAGCCGCCGACCAGGAAGAAGTGCCTGATCTTGCCGGCCTTGACCAGCTCAACCACCTTGTCGGCCACCCCCAGCACCGCGTGGTGGGCGAACCCGACCGTCACCTCCTTGCCGGGGGCGTCCTCGGCAAAACCGGGCATGGAGAGGGCCTTGTCGATCACGGGCTTGAAGTTCTTGTCGGCGATGTGCCGCACGCCGGGCCAGCCCACGATGCCGGTGGTGAAAATGTTGTCACGGTAGCTGTCCTGGGGCTTCTGGATGCAGTTGGTGGTCATGAGAATGGCGCCCGGGAATTTGGCGAATTCCTTGGCCTGGTTCTGCCAGGCCGTCCCGTAGTGGCCGACGAAATGGGGATATTTCTGCTTCAGTC
The DNA here is from genome assembly GCA_963716785.1 of uncultured delta proteobacterium. Classification (GTDB taxonomy): domain Bacteria; phylum Desulfobacterota; class Desulfobacteria; order Desulfobacterales; family SpSt-501; genus SpSt-501. Next base: position 146,389 of record CAVQUW010000013.1, read on the forward strand.
CGGGGTAGCCGTGGCACGGCAGCATCTCCCCGTGCGTGTAGACGTTGATCCCCTTGCCCTTGCTCTGCTCGAGAATCTCTTCGAGGTCCTTGAGGTCGTGGCCCGATACCAGGATGGCCTTGCCCTTCCCCGGGCCCAATGGGACCTTGGTCGGCGTCGGGTGGCCATAGGCGCCGGTGTTGGCCGCATCGAGCAGCGCCATGGTCTTCAGATTGACCTCGCCGCACTTGAGCACCAGACCCAGGTACTCGTCGACCCCGAGTTTTTTGTCCAGCGTGGCGGCCAGGGCCTCGTGGAGGAAGGCGTTGACACTCTCATCCTCACGGCCGAGGATCCGGGCGTGGTCGGCATAAGCCGCAACCCCCTTCAGGCCGTAAATCAAAAGCTCCCGCAGCCCCAGGGCATCGGCGTTCCCGTTGGCATCGGCGCGGATGCCGACCTTCTCGCCCTGGGCGACCATGGCGTCGGCGGATGCGGCCGGGGTGAACACGGCCGCGGCCGCGCTGAAATCCGCCTTGCCGCCGGCCTGCTTCACCGCATATTTCAGTTCATCGCGCAACGCGGTGCAGCGCTGGATCAGCGCGACAATCCGCTGCGGATCGAAATCGGAATTGGTCAGGGTGGAGAACAGGCCCTCGGCGGTGAACCGGTCTACCTCGGCCATGTCGATCTTCAACTTGCGGGCCTCGACGGCCACCAGCGACAGCCCCTTGAGCCCATGAACCAGCAGGTCCTGAAGCGCGGCCACTTCCGCAGTCTTTCCACACACCCCGATCTTGGTGCAGCCCTCGCCCTTGGCGGTCTGCTCGCACTGGTAACAGAACATCAATTTTCTCCCTTCGCGCAGTTGGTTAAATAAACGGCATCGCCTCGCGATGCCCACTTGCCGGTCATCCTAACCCGGCCCTCTGCAGTCGGCCTTGACCTAAATCAAGCCGTGCCGACTTTATCACGAAAAACAGACTGAAGTCTGAAGACTGAAGGCATTTAGCCTTGCGCCGTGCTGTTTTTGGGTTTTGTCTTTGAGCTTAAAACCTTCGGCCTTCAGCCTTCCTTTCCGGCCAAACCGTCTTTCTTGACTTATGTCAAAAATGCTGCAAGAAAAGCCGTTATGGACAAAATCAGTGAAATATTGTCGGTCATCCCCTTGTTCACCGGGCTGAGTCGCGGTCAACTCGCCGAGATCGGAAGCATTGCCTCCGAGAAGTACTTCAACCGGGGCGAGGTGATCTTCACCGAAGGCGACGACGGCACCGGGTTTTATGTGGTGGTTACCGGGAGCGTCAAGGGCTACAAGCTCTCGCCCGACGGCAAGGAAAAAATCCTGCACATCTTCACCCAGGGCCACCCTTTCGGCGAGGTGCCGGTCTTCGCCGGCAAGCAGTTTCCCGTCAACGCCGAGGCCATCACCGAGACCCGCACCCTGTTTTTCCCGCGCGCCGCATTTTTAGACCTGATCGGCAGGAACCCGCTTCTGGCGCTGCAAATGCTGGCGGACCTCTCGCAGAAACTGCGGCAGTTCGCGGTCCAGATCGAAAACCTGACGCTCAAGGAGACCCCGGCGCGGTTGGCCAACTACTTGCTGTTTCTGGCCGAAGAGCAGGAACGCGAGGACGAGGTGACTCTGCGCATCTCCAAGGGACATCTGGCCAGTCTGCTCGGAACCATCCCGGAGACGCTCTCCCGGGTGTTTGCCAAGCTCGCGGGTCAGGACTTGATCGAGGTCAACGGCCGTAAGATCAGACTGCGCGACCCAAAGGGTCTCAAGGAGCTGTCCGAATCAGGGCGGGGTGTGGTCTGAAGGCGTGCGCCCCTTGTGGATCGCTTTCGCTTCCGCGACACGCCGCGCCGCCACCGAACGATGCAATCCGCAACGCGCGTACACTAGACACGACTTTGGCCGTTGTAAAGGGCGTGGAGCGGATTGGGTCGCCGTTTCAGGCGAGCATCGTCGGAAAGGGGCGGAGGATATGGGGTGCGCCGTCTGTTTTTGCTATTGACAACGGTCTTGGTCCAATCTATACTTTTCTCATATGAAATCTCCGGGGCTCAAATCGGCGCAGGTCTTTCTGGTGGTCGTGTTCGTCATCGCACCCCTGCTGCCGGTCTGCACGGCCGACGCCGCCTGCACCATGCCTTGCTGCAGCCAGGGCGCCCCGCACCCGGGCGGTTCGGCCGCCCCCTCCCCGGGTCCGGGATGCTGCCCGGTCCCTGAGCCGCCGCCGAGACAGATCGGCGCCGGTTGCGGAACCGTTCTCCGGGATCTCGATCTTCAACTGGCTTTTTCAGGGGCCTTTCCGTCGGTGGCGGCGTTGCCGGCGGCCGACTTCCTCGAAACGCCCGGAGCGCCGGCCTCCCGCCTCTGGGACCCTGCCGGGCTTGCGCTCGCCGCCAAGACCCCGCTCTACCTTCGCGTTCAAACCCTGCGCATCTGATTCCCTGCTTCCCCGTGAGTAGACGTCGCTGCGAATCCGTGGGCTCGTGTCGCCGGGCCGCCGGAGCTCGCTCCCCGTCCTGAGTGTGCGGCTGCCGATCGCCGCGCTGCGCTTCCGTGAACGATTCCATTGACACCAGAAGGAGTGTGACCATGTCTTCAAAAGCGAAAGACAATAAGCTTGAGGCAAAAAAAGCCGCCGTTCTCGACGCCAACAAGAGCAGACGGATCCCCTTGACCATCACCGCGGTCTGCCTGTTCGCACTGCTGGCGGGCGGGTACTGGTATTTGGGCGCCGGCGCTTCCACCGGGGCGGCGGTTGCGGTTCAGGCCGCCCAACCCGCGGGGAGCGAGGCCGTGCGCTTTCCCGTGGCGCAGTTTGACGACGGCAAGGCCCAGCATTTTGAGTACAAGCACGGCAAGCTGACGATTCGCTATTTCGTGATCAAGAGCTCCGACGGGGTCCTGCGCGCGGCCTTCGACGCCTGCGACGTCTGTTGGCCGGCCGGGAAGGGATATGCCCAGGACGGCGATGTCATGGTGTGCCGCAACTGCGGCCGGCGGTTTGCCTCGGCTTCCGTGAACGAGGTCAAGGGCGGCTGCAACCCCGCACCGCTCGAGCGCAAGGTGGAAAACGGCATGCTCGTCATCCGCGTCAGCGACATCCTGGAAGGCAAAACCTTCTTCGACTTTTCAAAAAAGGGCTAACCCATGAACCTCAAACTGATCTCCATCCGCAACCTGATGCGCCGCAAGGGAAAAGCGGCCTTCATCCTGGCCGGTCTCGTCATCGGCGTGGGCACCGTCGTCGGCATCATCACCTACGTGGAGGCGTACGGCCCACGACATCACCCGCAAGCTCGAACAGTACGGCGCCAACATCCTGATCGTGCCGCGCACGGAAAACCTTTCCCTGAACTACGGCGGCATGTCGCTCGGCGGGGTTTCCTTCGAACTCGAGGAGATCCGGGAGAGCGAGCTGGCCAAGATCGCCGGCATCAAGAACGCCGGCAACATCGCGGCAGTGGGCCCCATGGTGCTCGGCGTCGTTGCCCTGGAGGGCCGCCGGATCCTGATGGCGGGGGTTGATTTCAAGGCCGCCGGAGTCCTCAAGCCCTGGTGGCACATTCAGGGCAGCCGGCCGGATGCCGAAGGCGGTGTTGCTCGGCTCCGAGGCGGCCAGGGTGCTGAACCTCTGGCCGGGGGAGCAGCTGGGGGTCAACGGGCGCCGACTCACCGTGAGCGGGATCCTCGCCCCCACCGGCTCCCAGGACGACCATCTGGCCTTTGCGAACCTGAGCACCGCCCAGCAGGTTTTCGGCAAACCCGGGCGCGTCTCCATGGCCGAAGTGGCGGCATTGTGCGGCGAATGCCCGATCGAGGATATGGTCGCCCAGATCTCCGCGGTTCTCCCCGGCGCCAAAGTGATGGCCATCCAGCAGGTGGTCAAAAGCCGCATGGAAATGCTGGATCAGTTCAGGAAGTTCTCCTACGGGATCTCCGGGGTGATCCTGTTCATCGGCGGTCTGGTGGTGCTGGTGACCATGATGGGCAGCGTGCGGGAGCGCACCGATGAGATCGGCATCTTCCGGGCCATCGGTTTCCGGCGCGCTCACATCATGCAGATCGTTTTTATGGAAGCAGGTGTCATCTCGGGACTGGCCGGGCTCATCGGGTACGGTCTGGGTCTGGGTGCCGCGCGGCTGGCCCTGATCGTGTTCGGCGAAAGCCATTCGGGTCAAGTCCCTTCAACCCGGAGTTGGCCGTCGGGGCCATCGTGCTGTCCCTGGCGCTCGGGCTGGCCGCCAGTGCCTACCCGGCCGCCATGGCCGCCCGCATGGATCCCAACGAGGCCTTGAGGGCCCTGTGACATCGCCTTGTCGCAGGACGGGCCGTGGCGTCAACGACACATGGCTGTGGGTCGGCGGCGTACCCCGGGGATACCGGCTGCCGCGACCCGCAGCCTTCGGTTCAAGAAAGGTGAATCATGAGTTACATCGTTGCGGAAAACTTGACGAAGACCTTCGGCAACGGAGATGCGGTCATTACCGCCGTGGCGGCGGTCAGTTTCGAAATCGCCCCCGGCGAGTTCGTCGGGATCATGGGGGAATCCGGGGCCGGGAAATCCACGCTGCTCGGGATCCTCGGCGCCATGAACGCACCGACGGAAGGGCGGCTGCGGGTCGACGGGATCGACGTGTATGCCCTCAGCGGCGAGCAACGCGCCGATTTCCGGCGCGAATACCTCGGGATTCGTTTTTCAGAGCTTCCATCTCGTTCCCTACCTGACGGTTGTCGAGAACGTCATGCTCCCCCTGGCGGTGGCCCGGCTCGGCAAAGGCCAGAAGCGCTCCATGGCCGCGGAAGCCCTGGCCCAGGTGGGTCTGGCCGACAAGGCCGCACGGCTGCCCGGGGAAATCTCGGGGGGGAAAAAGAGCGCGTGGCGGTGGCCCGCGCCATCGTCAACGAACCGCCCATTCTGCTGGCCGATGAGCCCACCGGCAACCTGGACACCAAGAACAGCCGGGAGATCATGGGGATGTTCGAGCGGCTCAACGCCAACGGCATGACGATTATCATGGTCACCCACAGCCCGGAGTGCGCCCGCCACGCCCGGCGTATTCTGACCGTCTCGGACGGCAGGCTGGTGAGTCGACCGTCCCGCCGGCGCTCCGGCGCTCAACCCCGATCCGTCGCTTCGTCGATCCGGGAACTCACCGTCAGCACCGGACATGGGGAGCGCAGTACCACCCGGTCCGGGGTTGAGCCCCTCAGCATGGACTTGACCATCCCGGAGCCGCGAACGCCGAGAACGATCATGTCGATTTCCTGTGCGTTGGCGTAGGCGACCAGTTCCTCGTGGGCCTGCCCCTGCAGGACAGTCGCACGCGGGGTGCACCAGTGGCGCGCCTCCGGAGGGACCAGGCCCTCCAGCTTTTCACGGATGACATCCATGGGCACCGCCGGTTGCCCGGGTGAGGAGGGTTTGAGGAACTCCTGGGTGACCGAGGGTTCGATGACGTGGACCATGTGCACCTCGGCTTCAAACTCCTGAGCCAGGCTCAGCCCGTAGTCCATGGCCAGGACCGAGTCGGCTGAAAAGTCGCAGCCGATCAGGATTTTCTTCAAGCGGATGTCGGTCGAAGGCGGGTCGGTCATGCCCGTCTCCAGGCTCTGGACGGCGAGCAGCGGGCAGTTCAGGGTGCGCATCAGCCGCTGGGTCACCGACCCCAGGATGAGGCGCTTCAGGCCCGAGTGGCCGCGGGTGGCGGAGATGACGAGGTCGATCTCTTTCTCCTCGACGATGCGGGCGATTTCGGCCGCCGGCTGGCCCACGGCGATCAGGGGCTCCCACTGGACCCGGTGGGGGCCGAGGATTTTCCCGAGCTGCTCGAAGGCCTCCTCTTTGATGCGGCTTTGCTGGCCGATCGGGTCCAGTTGAAATTCGCCGTAGATGGTCACCGCCGTCAGATCGATCACATGGCAGACGTACAGTTTGGAGCCGAACACGCGGGCAATCGCGACGCCGTAGGGGATGGTCCGGTTGGAATGCTCCGAGAAGTCGGTGGCACAGATGATGTTTCGGAATTGCATCCGCATTCAGGGCCTCCTTTCATCAGGGTGTCTGAATCACGCAACTGGGTCCGTCTGATGGACTCGTAAAACGATACGATATGTCCTTATCTGGGACGCCACCAAGGCTGAGGGAAGCGCGGCCGGCGGTGATCACCTGCGGCGACGCCTTCCTCCTTTGCCTACAGCCGAATTGCCTTCAGCCTTCAGTCTGCTTTTCGCTTCAAAAGTCATCAGCCTTTGATCACGGCCAGCGGTCTCAGCCGCGCCACCTTCCGGGCGATGCCGGCCCCGTGGACGACCGCCGCCACCCGGTCGACATCCTTGTAGGCGACCGGGGCTTCTTCCGCCAGGCCGGAAAGGCTGCCGGACCGCACGCGGATCCCGCCGGTCTCGAGCTCCTGGCGCAGTGCGGCCCCGTGGACCGAGCGTTTGGCCTTTTGGCGGCTCATCGTGCGCCCGGCCCCGTGGCAGGTGGAGCCGAAAGTCTCGGTCATGGCCGCCGCGGTGCCGACCAGCACCCAGCTGCAGGTTCCCATGGACCCGGGCACCAGGACCGGTTGACCGGTTTCCCGGAACGCCGGCGGCAGGGCCGCGGACCCGGGACCGAAGGCGCGGGTGGCGCCTTTGCGGTGCACGCACAGGGTGGCCGTGCGCTCGCCGATGGTGTGGGTCTCCACCTTGGCCATGTTGTGGGCGATGTCGTAGATCTGATACAGGTGGTGGCGTTTGACCTTGCCGGCCAGGGTCCGTTCGAAGCTGCGCCGGATATGCGCGGCCAGGACCTGGCGGTTGGCAAAGGCATAGTTGGCCGCCGACTTCATGGCCGCCAGATAGTCCTGGCCCTCGGGGCTGCTCAAGGGGGCGCAGACGAGCTCGCGGTCGGGAAGGCTCAGCTGGTACCTGCGCACGGCCTTCTGAAAGAGGTGCACATAATCCGTGCAGACCTGGTGGCCAAGCCCCCGGGAGCCGCAGTGCACCTGCACGACCACCTGGCCCTGGAACAGCCCGAGGCGCTGCGCCAAGGATTCGTCGACGACCCGGTCGACGACGTCGACCTCGATGAAGTGATTGCCCGCCCCGAGGGTGCCGACCTGGTCCTTGCCGCGGTCCTGAGCCCGGGGGCCGACTTTCCCGGCATCGGCGCCGGCCAGGCAGCCGTTTTCCTCGGTGTGCGCGACATCCTCGTCGGTCGCAAACCCCCGGCGCCGCGCCCAGCCCGCGCCCTCCTCCATGACCTGATCGAGCTCGCCGGGCTTGAGCTTCACATGACCGCCCCGGCCGACGCCGCTCGGGCAGTCGGTGTCAATGGCGGTGGCCAATTCATCCAGGTAGGGCGCCACCGCGGCCGCTTCCATCCGGCTCGCCAGCAGGCGCACCCCGCAGTTGATGTCGTAGCCGACCCCGCCGGGGGAGATGACCCCGTCGGGCAGCTCGGTGGCGGCCACCCCCCCGATCGGGAACCCGTAGCCCTGGTGGATGTCCGGCATGGCGAGGACGTAGCGGACGACCCCCGGGAGGGTGGCGGTGTTCACCAGCTGCTCCAGGCTGCGGTCGCCGGCGAGGCCGCGGACGAGCTCGTCGTCGGCGTAGAAGCGGGCCGGGACCCGCATGTCGGCACGGTGGGATTGCGGGATCTCCCACAGGTATTCGCCAATTTTCTTGAACTCGTCTATGATGGCCATGGGTGCCTGTGGATTCGGGCGCCGAAGGGATCAGACGTCGAAGACGACGGTCGCCGCAAGGCCCTTTTCGGTTCGCACGATTTCAAGGTTGTGAAACGTCACCGCTTTGATATGCTTCTCGAGCCGGCGGGCGCGTGCGCCCCGCACCCCTACCTGCAGACGGTTCGGGGTGACGGCCCGGAATTCGAAGACGGTGAACACCAGCAGCTCGGTCTCGGCCCAGAACGCCAGCTCGCTCAACCAGGACACCAGCAGGCCTTCGGCATCGTCCGCCGCGAGGTCGATCTGCTTTTCGACCGGTTCGGCCGGTGCGGACGGTCTCCGGGTCCATCACCCGGTTCATCCCCAGGGCCGCGTGGTGCAAAAGCTCCTTCAGGTCCCGGCCATAGACACGCAGGGCCTGATCGGCGGTGTGTTCGATTTCCTCGAATCGTTTCATCCGGGAGTGGCGTGGACCGTTTGGGCTCGGCGGCGTCGGGCCGGCTGCCAGGAGAGCATCGAACCGGGCCTCACCTCACTATGTAACGACGGAACACACCTTGTCAAGCAGACGAGCGGCGCCGGCGCGGGCAGGTCGGCGCGATCCGACAACCCATGGGGGATCGCGGGAAAGGAGGGATGGGCGTCATGAAAGCCGTACACTTCGAAAAGCATGGGGAGAGCGATGTCCTGCGCTACGGGGAAGTCCCCGAGCCGCAGGCCGCACCCGGGTCGGCGGTGATCCGGGTGCGGGCCTGCGCGTTGAACTACCTGGACATCTGGGTGCGGCGCGGCTGGCCCGGTCTGAAACTCGAAATGCCCCACTGGTGCGGCGCGGATGTGGCCGGCGAGATTGCGGAGCTTGGCGCCGGGGTGTCCGGGTGGTCCGTGGGCCAGAGAGTGGTGGCGGACCCCGGCATCAATCGGGTCGAGGACGAGTTCACCCGGCGGGGGGAGGCCTCGGTCAGCCCGGGCTACCGGGTCCTCGGCGAGCACGTGCGCGGCGGCGCCGCGGAGTACGTGGCGGTGCCCGCCGCAAACCTGGAGGAGATCCCGCCGACAGTCGGCTTCGCGGAGGCGGCCGCGCCCCTGCTGGTGGGGCTCACGGCCTGGCGCATGCTCATTCACCGCGCGCGTCTGCGCGCCGGCGAATCCGTTCTGGTGGTGGGCGCCGGCGGCGGGGTAAACAGCATGAGCATCCAGGTCGCCAAGCTGGCAGGGGCCTACGTGATCGCCGTGGCCGGCAGCGCCCTGAAGGCGGACAAGGCCCGGGGGCTCGGGGCGGATGCGGCCATCGACCGCTCCGTCCGCCGACTGGGAGAAGGAGGTCGCGCGTCTGACCGGACGCAGGGGGGTGGACGTGGTCGTGGACAACGTCGGCCGGGCCACCTTGGCCGCCAGCCTGCGGGCCGTGGCCCGCGGCGGACGCATCGTGATCGTCGGCAACACCAGCGGGCCGCAGACGGAAATCGACCTGCGCTACCTGTTCGGCAAGCAGGTCAGCCTGATCGGCAGCACCATGGGCAGTCATCAGGACTTCCGGGTGGTGACCCGCCTGCTGGCGGAGGGGCGGCTCGAGACCCGTGATCGACCGGGTCATGCCCCTTGCGGAGGGGGTCGAGGCCTATCGCCTGATGGAGGCCGGCGGTCATTTCGGAAAGATCCTCCTGGAGCCGTGAGGCGCGGCGCACGGCGCGAACCCCGCCCCCTCCTGCCGGCGGTTCGGTCGTCGGTCCGCCGCGGCCTCAACCATCGTATCGTTTCAGCACTTCGCGGGCAATGATGAGCTTCTGGATGTCCTGGGTGCCCTCCCCGAGGGAGGCGGCCCAGGCGTCCATGGGGTACTTGTGGACCGGGTGCTCCTCAATCACGGAGGCGGCCCCGAAGAGATCCGCCGCCCAGGCGCTGATGCGCCGGGCGGCTTCGACCGCGAGGTACTTCGCGATCGAGGAGTGCTCGCGGAACTCTTCACCGCGGTCCGATCGCCAGCAGGCCTTCCACAGGACCAGGCGCGCCGCCTCCAGCGCGGCATGGTGCTCGGCGATCTCAAACGCCTTGGCCTGGTGCTCCGCGACCCGGCGGCCGAAGGTGGAACGGCGCAGCGCATGGCGGACGGCAAGCTCGAACGCGCCGGCGGCCGTGCCGATGCTCAGGGCCGCGATCGGCAGCCGGCTGTGAGCGAACACCGTCAGCACCTGCTGCAGGCCGCGGCCCCTTGCGCCCAACAGGTGATCGGCCGGCACGAACAGATCGTCGAATTCGATTCGAGTCAGGTCGGACGGCAGCCAGACCTGCTTGTTGAGCGGGGTGCGCCGGACGCCTCCGGTCTTCAGCTCCGCCAGAAACATCGAGATACGCCCGTTGCGCGCCGCCTCGGGGTCGGTCACGGCGGTGACGACCGCCAGGTCGGCCACGGCGCCGTTGGTGACGTAGGCCTTGGCGCCGCTGAGCTCCCAGCCGCCGGGGGCGGGCCGGGCGCGCAGGCCGATGCCGGCCGCATCGCTGCCGGCCTGGCGCTCGGTGCTGCCGAGGCACATCACGGCCTCACCGGCCACGGCGGACCGGCCGAATCGGACCTGCAAGCGGTTCCGACGCCGAACAGGGTGAGGGCCATCAAACCGAGATCGGCGTGGGCCAGGGCGGCAATGGCCGCTCCGGGCCAGACCTTGGCGAATTCCTCGGTGATCAAGGCCTCGCGCAGCGCCGGCCGCTTCAGGATGCGCCCGTTCCGGAATTCGAACCCATACCAGCCGCCGGCGCCGAGCTCCGAAAAAAACTCGCGCGGCAGCGCCCGCTGCCGGTACCACTGCGACAGCCGATCTCCGAGACGGCTTTTGAGGAGCCCGGCAAAGCGCTCCGCCTCGGCCGCCTCCGCCGGTGGTATCGAGAAGTCCACGATTCCCCCCCCCAATTTATCGTTCCATACGAGTCATCCCGCGTGTCGTCGGCAAGGTCACATGCTGGTTTTCGTCCTTAGGGTATGCATACTGAAATGATATGACAAGATTCGTTGAAGAAGATTTTTTATTTAAATGCGCTCTTGCAATTTACGTTGGGTCGGTGCTAATCCTATTTCATACCCGGTCCCACATCCTGTCGGTCAGTTTCCCAACCTCATGTTCTTGAGGCGTGCATCTTACGTTCAGAGCGGCTTTCGGTTGCGAACGGCAAGGGGAGGAGAGGGCGCCATGAAAGAGCTGATCGAACTCATCGCCAAGGCCTTGGTGGATCATCCCGAACAAGTGAGCGTGAATGTGCTGGAAGGCACCCAGGCGACCGTACTGGAGTTGAGTGTCGCCAAAGAGGACCTGGGCAAGGTCATCGGCAAGCAGGGCCGCACCGCAAAGTCGATTCGAACCATATTGGGTGCGGCCTCGGCTAAGGTAAAAAAACGCGCCGTGCTCGAAATCGTGGAATGAACGGTGCGGGCGGCGCGGGCCTCACTCGGATCGCCCCTGCCGACACCGGCCCCCGCGGGGAGGCGGGGCCCGGCCGGCCGCCGGTGCGGCCAAAGGGCGAGGGCCTCCACCGGGTGACCCCCGCGGCGCCGCCCCCCTGAGCGCCGCCGGCAGCTGCACTGCTTTTCCCGTCCCCCCCGCCACGAAGGCATTCCCGAAAATCCCGCCGCCTTACTTGACTCCTGCCGGGGCCGTTTCAATATTACGCTTCACGTCGAATGCTCGCGACGCAGTGATCGCCGGCCGCCATAACGCGAAAGGAGTGACCCATGCCGAGAGAACGGATCAAGCTCCCCGAGACCATCGAACGTCTGTCGATATTGACGGAGAACGGGGAACTCGACGCCGACCTGGAACCGCGGATCGAAGACGACATGCTGCTGAAGCTGCACCGGACCATGCTGCTTGGCACGCAAGTTCGACGAGCGGCTGCTCAGCCTCCAGCGCCAGGGGCGGGTCGGGACGTTTGCACCCGTTTCCGGCCAGGAGGCGGCCCACCTCGGTGCCGCGGCGGTCTTGCGCGCCCACGGATTGGATGGTGCCCGCCTTTCGCGAGACCGCGGCGGAGATCTGGCGCGGCCGGCCCCTGGAAAGCGTGATCGTCTATTTCAACGGCTTCAACGAGGGCGGCGGCCATCGCCGCGGAGCGCAACGACATGCCGATTTCGGTGCCCGTCGGCTCCCAGGTCCTGCACGCCGCCGGCATCGCCTGGGCCATGAAATACCGCGGCAAGGACGATGTGGCCATGGCCTTCTTCGGCGACGGGGCCACCTCGCAGGGGGATTTTCACGAGGGATTGAACTTTGCCGGGGTTTTCGAGCTGCCGGTCGTGTTCGTCTGCCAGAACAACCAGTGGGCCATCTCCCATCCCGCGCGCCAGGCAGACGCGCTCCCGGACCCTGGCCGCAGAAAGCGCTGGCCTACGGAATCCCGGGGATCCAGGTGGACGGCAACGATGTCCTGGCGGTTTATGCCGCCGCCCATGAAGCGGTGGCGCGGGCGCGCGCCGGCGACGGGGCCACCTTCATCGAGTGCGTCACCTACCGCATGGCCGTGCACACCACGGCCGACGACCCGAAACGCTACCGCAGCGATGCGGAAGTCGAGGAGTGGCGCCAGAAGGACCCGATCGACCGGTTTCAGAAATACCTGACCGCCAAGGGGCTGCTGACGGCCGAGCGGATCGCCGCCGTGGAGGCCGAGGTGCTCGAAGAGATCCAGGCCGCGGTGACGCGGCGCGGAGGAGCAGATGAAGAACATGGGGGACCCGCTGCACATGTTCGAGCACGTCTATGCCGAACCGACCCCCGAACTGAACGCGCAGCGGGAGGAGTTCGCCCAGACCCTGGCCGGGCCGGAAAAGGAGGGCGCCAATGGCTAAGATGACGATGGTCCAGGCGCTGAACCTCGCCTTGCGCCAGGAAATGGAACGGGACGACCGCGTGATCGTGCTGGGGGAGGACGTCGGCGTCGACGGCGGCGTCTTCCGGGTGACCGACGGCCTCATCGACCGCTTCGGCGACCAGCGGGTGCTCGACACCCCCCTGGCGGAATCGGCCATCGTCGGGATGTCCATCGGCATGGCCGTCTACGGTCTGAGGCCGGTGTGCGAGATCCAGTTTTCGGGTTTCAGCTATTACGGCATGCATCAGATCGAGAACCACGCCTCGCGGCTGCGCTGGCGCTCCCAGGGGCGCTATCAGGTGCCGATGGTGATGCGGACGCCCTACGGCGGCGGCGTGCGCGCGCTCGAGCACCACTCCGAGAGCCGGGAGGTTCTTTGGGCCCACCTGCCGGGGTTGAAGATGGTGATCCCCTCGGGACCCCGCAACGCGCGCGCGCTGCTGGTCAGCGCCATCCGCGATCCGGACCCGGTCGTCTTCTACGAGGCCAAGGCCCTCTACCGCGCCTTTCGCGAGGAGGTCCCGGAAGAGGAGGAAACCCTGCCCATCGGCCAGGCACGGCTGGCGCGCGAGGGCTCGGACCTGACCCTGGTCGCCTACGGCGCCATGCTGCGGCCGACCCTGGAGGCCGCCGAGGAGCTGCAGAAAAAGCACGGGGTGGAGGCGGAGGTCATCGACCTGTCTGAGCCTGGCGCCGCTCGACGACACCCTGCTTGTCGCCTCGGCCAAGAAGACCGGCCGCGTGGCCGTGGTGCACGAGGCGCCGCGCACCTTCGGGCCGGGGGCGGAGATCGTGGCGCGCCTGGTGGACAAGGCTTTTTACTACCTGGAGGTGCCCGTGGCGCGCGTGACCGGCTATGACGTGGTCATCCCGCTGTTCCACCGCGAACAGCACTATCTGCCCGGTGTCCGCCGCATCGTTGCGCAGGCGCGCCGCCTGCTCGCCGCATGAAGGAGGGTTCAATGGCCAGGCAATTCAAACTGCCGGACCTGGGGGAAGGCATCCACGAAGGTGAAATCCTCGCGGTGCGGGTCGCAGGTCGGTCAGGAGGTCAAGGAAGGCGACATCATCCTGGAGGTGGAAACCGACAAGGCGGCGGTGGAAATCCCTTCCCCGTTCTCCGGCAAGGTGCTCGAGATCCGTGTCACGCCCGGCGAAATGGTCAAGGTCGGGCAGGTGTTGCTGGTCTTCGACGGCGCCGGGGAGAAGGATTCGGCGGCGGACGAGGCGCCGGATTCGGCTCGAAAGACCCCCGACGCGGCCGCGCCCGCACCGAGCGCTCGGCCGCCGGCGGAACTTCCCGCCGATGAACCCGCTCCGGCGGCCCGCGCAAAGGCCCGGTGCCGGCCTCGCCCGCCACGCGCCGCCTGGCCCGTGAGCTCACGGTGGATCTGGCACGTGTCCCGGCCAGCGGACCGGCGGGGCTGGTGACCGCCGATGACGTGCGCGCCTTTGCCGCAAAGGCCAAGGCGCCGGCGGGTCCTGCAGGCGCCGGCCCCGGTCGGTGAGGCGTCGCCGGCGGTCGGCCTGCCGGCGCCGGCCTTGCCCGACTTTGCCAAGTGGGGCCCGGTGGAGCGGGTCGCTTTTCGCTCCATCCGCCGGGCCACCGCCCGGCAGATGAGCCTGGCCTGGTCCCAGATCCCCCACGTGAACAGTCAGGAGCTGGTGGACGTCACCGATCTTGAGGCGTTCCGCCAGCGTCACAAAAAGGAAGTCGAGGCCCTGGGCGGCCGGTTGACCATCACCGTCTTCGCGCTCAAGGCCGCGACCGCCGCCCTGAAAGCCCTGCCCCAGGTCAACGCCTCCCTGGACGCGGCGGCCGGCGAAATCGTGCTCAAGAAGTATTTCCACATCGGTGTCGCCGTGAACACCGACGAGGGCCTGGTCGTGCCGGTCGTGCGCGACGTGGACAACAAGAGCATCCGCGAGCTCGGCGTCGAGCTCGAGGCGCTCATCGGCCGCGCCCGCGCACGGAAGGTGAGCCTGGAGGAGATGCAGGGCGGCACCTTCACCATCACCAATGCCGGCGCCATGGGCGGCGGTTTCTTCGCCCCCATCATCAACCACCCCCAGGTGGCCATCCTGGGCCTGGGGCAGGCCCGCCTGCAGCCTGCCGTGCGGCAGGGCGACGGCGGGCCGCAGATCGTGCCGCGGCTGCTGATGCCCGCGGTGCTGTGCATCGACCACCGGGTCCTGGACGGGGCGGATGCGGTCGCGTTTCTGCAGCTGATCAAGAAGGCGATGGAGGATCCGGACGAGCTGCTGATGTCGATGATTTGATTTCGGTCTGAGGCCGTCAGCCGGTCGGCCTGTCAGCCGGTCAGCCCGTCGGCCGGTCGATTGAAACCGGCTCACTGGTCAAGGGTGAAGCGAACTTGTCATATTTACGTGCCGGAGCGGCGTCCGGCCGCGTATTTTTGTGACAACATAACGTCCGGCAGCCGGAACGTTATTTTGACAACCACTGATCGGACCCTTGAACCTGAGCCTGACGGGTTGACCGGCAGACGAGCATACTTCGACCGGCAGACTGACCCACCAAAACCGGAGGTTTCTCAATGGTCATGGGCGAGCTGGTGCAGGATACCGAGCTGCTGGTCGTCGGCAGCGGCCCCGGCGGGTACGCCGCGGCGTTCCGGGCCGCCGATCTGGGCCTGGAGGTCACGATGGTGGACCCGGCGCCCCGTCCGGGAGGGGTCTGCCTTTACAAGGGCTGCATCCCCTCCAAGACTTTTTTGTTTCTCGCCGAATTGATCTTCGACGCCGCGCGCGCGAAATCCATGGGGGTGACCTTCGCGGCGCCGCAGATCGATCTCAAGGCCCTGCGGCAGTGGAAGGCGGCGGTCATCGACCAGATGGCCTCCGGGCTGACGAGTCTCGCCGGCGCCCGCGGTGTGCAGCTGATCAGGGGCCGGGCGGAATTCGAGTCCTCTGAAACCGTCCGCCTGCACGACGCCGAGGTCAGCCGCATCCGCTTTCGCCACGCCATCATCGCGACCGGGTCGCGGCCGATCCCGTTCCCCGGGACCGAGTTTGCCGCCGGCGGCCGCATCATGAGCTCGACCGGCGCACTCGCCCTGGCGGATGTGCCGGCGTCGCTCCTGGTGCTCGGCGGCGGGTATGTCGGTCTGGAACTCGGGACCGTCTACGCGGCGCTCGGCAGCCGCGTGAGCCTGGTGGAGCGTGAGGACCGGCTGCTGGCGGGCGTCGACGCGGACCTGGTGGCACCGCTCCACCGGCGGTTGGAAAAGGTGTTTGCCGACATCCGGCTTTCCACCCGCGTGACGGCGCTGGCTGAAGACGACCAGGGGGTGAGCGTGCGGATGGAGGGCGGCGGCGCACCCCCCGAACAGCGGTTCGACCGCGTGCTGGTGGCCATCGGCCGCCGGCCGGCCTCCGACGGGCTCGGGCTCGAGCGCACCGGCGTGAAGCTGGACGCCAAGGGGTTCATCCAGGTGGACGCGCAGCAGCGCACGGCGGATGAGCGCATCTTCGCCGTCGGCGACGTGGTCGGCGGCATGATGCTGGCCCACAAGGCCACCGCCGAAGGCAAGGTGGCGGCCGAGGTCATCGCCGGCAAGCCCGCGGCCTTCGACGCGCGGGCCATTCCGGCGGTGGTCTACACCGACCCCCAGATCGCCTGGTGCGGGCTGAGCGAGGAGCAGGCCGAGCGCGAGAAGATCCCGGTCAAAG
This sequence comes from uncultured delta proteobacterium, assembly GCA_963716785.1. Lineage (GTDB taxonomy): Bacteria > Desulfobacterota > Desulfobacteria > Desulfobacterales > SpSt-501 > SpSt-501. The sequence goes on from CAVQUW010000013.1 coordinate 162,616, forward strand.
TCCAGCGGTTCCCGTGGAAGTTCTCGGGCCGCGCGGCGACCATGGGGGCGGCGGAGGGGTTGACCAAGATCCTCGTCGACCCGGAAACCGGACGGATCCTGGGCGTCGGGATCGCCGGCCGCAACACCGAGGGGCTGATCGCCGAGGGGGTGCTGGCGGTCGAGATGGGCGCCTTGGCGGAGGATGTGGCCGCCAGCATCCACCCGCACCCGACCCTTTCCGAGACCGAGTCCGAAGCCGCCGAACTGTTCCTTGGCAGCGCGACGCACATCCTGGGGAAAAGCGGGAAAAAGTAACCCTGTAACCCTTATCCCTTTTTCAGCTTCGCTACCCACTCCTCGGTTATCTGGACCGCCACGACTTCTCCCCGGGCGCATTCCTTTCCGGCCGCGGAGAGACTGACCGCGACGGTCACCTTGCGGCCCTTGATTTCGCGCACCGTTCCCCGCAGCTCCAAATCCCCTTCGATCGGCGTCGGTGCCAGAAAGTCCACGTGCAGCGAGCCGGTGACGAAGCGGATGGGCGGGGCCGTGTCCATGGGCCGCCCCTCCTCGCGGTACTTGGCGGCGGCGGCCGTCCCGGTGGCATGGCAGTCGATCAAGGATGCGATCAGCCCGCCGTAGACGAATCCGGGCAGCGCCGGTGTGGTACGGCTGCGGCGTGAAGCGGCAGACGCTCTCATCCCCGTCCCAGCGGCTTTTGATCCGGTAGCCGTGCGCGTTCAGCCGCCCGCATCCGTAGCAGTGGCTGAGATCATCCGGGTAGTGGTCCTGGAATGCTTTTGAAGTCATCGCGGTTTGCCTCCTTTGTGGGTCGTTGGCGCCTGCCGCCCGGATTGCCGCAGCGACAGAGAGAACACATAAAAGAACCCGATGGTGTAGAGGATCAGAAATGCGCCCGGCAGCCATTTCCCGGCCCGCAGGAAAAGCCCGGCGCCGAGCAGGGCGTAGCATCCGCAGGCCAGCTCGCCGACCACGACCCCCGTGGCCGGCAAGCGGTAGCGTTGGCTGCGCCAGTCGCCGCGCCGGTGTTCGATCCCATATTTGGGGGTGCGCACAAAGCCGCTGCGGACGTTCAACAGCGCCTCCACGACGGCCTTGGTGTTGTTGACGGAGACCCCCACCGCCAGGCACATGAGGGCCGGCAGGTAACGGATGCTTTTTCTCCAGTCGCGATACAACACGCGCTGGGACAACAGATACAGCGAGGAGGGCCCCAGCGAAGAGAGCCAGAGCAGGCCGAAAAAAGGAGCGGGCCGCCGCGCGCTGTCGCGCAGAAGCGGTGTTTCGAGCATGGGGATGGACAGCAGCACGACCGCCAGCATCAGGGGATGGACGAGATAGCGGGTCAGGTGCAGGAAGGCCTGGATCTTCACCTGCGGCGGCAGGGGTGCCGCGAGCACGCGTCCCAGCGTTTTGCGGGCGGTCTGGATGGAGCCCTTGGCCCACCGGTACTGCTGCGATTTGAAGGCCGTGATGGTGACCGGCACCTCGGCCGGGCACACGATCTGCGGGGCGAACATGAGCTTCCAGCCTTTGAGCTGCGCCCGATAGCTCAGGTCGAGATCCTCGGTGAGCGTGTCGGCCCGCCAGCCGCCGGCCTCCTCGATCGCCCGGCGGCGCCAGACGCCGGCCGACGCCGTTGAAGTTCAGAAAAAGCCCGCCCCAGGCCCGGGAGGACTGCTCGACGGCGAAGTGCCCGTCGATGCCGATGGCCTGGATCCGGGTGAGCAGCGAGTAGTCCGCGTTGAGGTGGCCCCAGCGGGCCTGGAGCATGCCGGTCCGCTCGTCGAGAAAATAGGGGATGCTCTCTATCAGGAAATCCCGGGGCGGCACGAAGTCGGCGTCGAAGATGGCGATGAACTCCCCCGCGGCGGGTCTGAGCCCCTCGGCCAAGGCGCCGGCCTTGAACCCGTGGCGGCCGGCACGGTGCCGCAGGACGATGCGCACCCCGCGCTCCCGCATGCGCTGAACGGCCGTTGCGGCCAGTGCGGTGGTGTCGTCGGTGGAGTCGTCCAGGACCTGGACCTCCAGCCGATCGCGCGGATAGTCCAGCCGGCAGACGGATTCGATCAACCGCTCGACGACATAGCGTTCGTTGAAGACCGGCAGCTGGACGGTGACGAGCGGCCAGCCCCTGTCGGGCAGATTATCCTGAAATTGTCGTCGCAGCTCTTCGGATCGCCGTTCGGCCGGTATCCGGTGGCGGTGGTAGGTGGCGATCAGCACAAAGCAGTTGGCACTGTAGACAATCAGTGCCGTCAGGATCAGCAGATTGACCGTGATCACCCCATGGTGGAGCAGTTCCATGACGCACGGTATAGCTCACCCGGGGGGTAAAATCAAAACGGGGGACACGGGGGGCGGCGCGGAGGGGCGGGAAAGTCATTGTGCGACGCCGGCCGGTCGGGGATGAGGTGCACCCCGGCCGGCCGGCCGGAACTCATTCCCCTTTGACGTACTTGAAGGAAAGGCTGACCCGCGCACGGTAGGCGGTCACCTTCCCGCCTTCGACCTTCACGTCCATCTTGGTGATCTCGGCCACGCGCATGTCTCTCAGGGACTTGCCCGCGGTTTCAACCGCTGTTTTGATGGCGTCTTCAAAAGAGGTGGGGCTGGTTCCGACCAGTTCGATGACTTTGTAGACACTCTCGGCCATGGATGCCTCCTTTCGTGGTTGAATGGTTTCGGTCCGGCCCGGGGTCGGGCCGCTTCCGCCTGCCGGTTTCCACAGTGGACCGGCAGCGTGTCTTTGCAGGGTGCTGCGGCGCGAAACCGGGGAATCCCCGTGACGTGACACAGGCCCCGAGTGCCGGCGGCGCGACAAACAGGGCGTTGGCAATTCGGCGGCCGGCCGGGTGGAGGATTCATCACCGGTATGCCTTCGCAAACCGGTATCGATTTCGCCCTCGCTGAAAAAAAGCATAGTAAAGGGCGGTGTGGTCGTGTGGTGAGGCGGCCTTCCTCGCAGGCGCGGGCGGCCGGAGGGAGGCTCTACGATGCTTATTTCCTATCCGAACCCGCAGGGGAAGTCAAGCGACGACCCGGTTTTCGGAGATAGCGAGTCCCGCGGCGAGCCGCCCGTCCGGTCAACCTCCCCTTGCGCAAGCGGGCGCATTCCCCACAGCGTTCCGCAGACATCGGGAGCCGCCCGCCGCGAACGGGAAGGCCGACTTTATGGTACTTCAGTTTTTGCGGCCGTCAAGACCGGTCGTTCAAATTCCGAGGCGGCCGGCGGGCGCACCCCGGCGCGGCGCCAGGTGTGCCGGAGCAAGGTGGTCGGGGGAGTGGCCGTCCGGAACTGCCAGCACCAGGACTGCGACAGCAGCAGACACCCCAGCATGGTGAGGGTGTGGACGGGGCGCCGGGTCATTTTCCGCAACAATCGGGGCCATAGGCCGCGAGAGGGCATCAACGCCGTCTTCAGCGCCGCCAGCCAGTGCTCGGAGGTCAGGTGGTAGTCCCGGGTCCCGTCGATTGCGTGGACGCAGGTGAACAGCCCTGCGGCGCACCGCTCCAGCTGGCCTTTTGCCGGGTAATAGCCGCCGAAGCTCTTGATGAGCATGTTGTAGTGGAAGTCGTCCGAACCCCATCGGTGGAAAAACGGGCAGCCGGTCAGCTTCCCGGGGTCCGCGACGCGGTTGTAGTGAACGACCGTCGTCACCACCCGGCGGCGCTCGGGGGAAGGCGTCAGGAGGCGGTGGCAGATTTCAAAAAATTCCCGGTACACCCGCTCCTGCAGACCGGCGGCGGCCTCGCGGGCCTGCACGAAATGCTCGATCGAGCCGCTGGCGACGATGCCGTCGAAACGGCCGTTCCATTTCCGGGGGATGCACCGGTAGTTCATCAGCCGCACGTCGAGCCCTTTGGCCCGGCAGCGTGCCAGTTGCGGCTGGGAGATGGTGATTCCCACCGCGGCCGCCCCCGCCGGTGTGCCGCCTCCAGCAGGGTGCCGTAGCCGCAGCCGATGTCCAGGATGCGGGACCCCCGGCGGCAGCCGATTTCATCGAGCAGGTATTCGTTCTTGAGCCGCTGGGCCTCCGGGTAGGGCCGCTTCGGGTCCCCGGCGTAGATCCCCTCCGTGAAATCCTCGATGCCGCCTGTGACGGACAGGTCGAGCAGGTCGTAGCAGGCGAGAACGGCAGCGGGGTCGGCGCTCGACAGCGGAGTCATTGCAGCCCTCGTCGGAGCGGTCGGTTCCATGTGTCGGCCTCGTTTCTCTCCGCCGTAAACGGTGCGTCGCCCGGTGCGGAAAATCCGGGCTGACAGGCAGTCGGTGGCGGAGAATGGCAGCCGAGGAGGGGGATGCGTTCATCGTGTACTTTCAGAGCCCCGGGAGAGCAGGAACGGCCGACGCCACAGAAGATGCCGCCGACGACCTGGGAGAAGAATAACCTGCCGGTCGAAAAAAATCAAACAGCCCCGCTCCCCGGCCGCGCTCCTGCAGACGGCATGCGGTGGGATCGGGCAAGCGAGGTTCCTGCAGAGGACCGAATTTACTGCGATCGCGGACTACCCGCCGATGGCGGCCGGCGCTTCCATCCACCGCGGGCGATCGGGGCGACGACGGGTGCAGAATTTGACCGACCGGGTTTTTTGTGGGAAAATTTTAAAGTAAAAACTGCCGTGTCACACCCAAAAAAGGAGCAATGCCAGGTCTCTGCCGATCAACCTCATACCGGGGGTGAGGAGGAATGCGGTCATGAAGCGGTCTTTTTTTGCGAGGTGGTCATCCGTTCTGGTTTTGGGTCTGTTCCTTGCGGCGCCTGCCGGCGCCGAGGTGCGTCTTAAGTACGAGAACCTGGCCTACAACAAGGGTCGGGCCTTTTCCTTTCCGGTTCCGGCGGACCTCAAGGCCGTCTGGTATTCCTTCGCGGGGCGCGGTAAGGCGGCCATGACGGTGACCGCCTGCCGTATTCCCCAGAACCTGAACGACAACAAAAACGGCATGCACAGCGGCGCGATCCTCGGCGTGGAGCGGAAGTATCCGGTCCAGATGCGGTCGTTCTCCCGCAACCAGCGCCCCGATCTGCAGAACTGCAGCTGGGGCGTCTTCGTTTCCTGCATCGACCCTTCAGGGTGTGAGGGGGTGATCAGCGTCTGGTGGGACAAGTGGGACGGGACCTCCTCGCGCGGCACGGACCCGGACGCGACGGCCCGGCCGGGCGCCGGCGGCCAGGCGGGGGGCGAGTCAACCGGCGCCGCCGAGACGCCGACCCCGCCGCCGGCCGCCAGCGGCGCCGACATCGGCGACGCCGGCACCAACAACATGGAGGCGGCCCGGATCCAGTACGGATGCCGGGTGGAGGGCACCCTGCGCCAGGGGGACTACGACAACTTCGCCTTCTTCTTCCCGGGCGGTGCGTTCCGGGCCCGTTCGGCGGCCGGCCTCGACCTGGTGGCCGACCTGCTCGACGCAAAGGGCCGGAAGCTCGCGCGCGCCGGCGCCGACACCCCGCAGTTTGACATCCAGGGCAACTATCCCGCCGGGCAGTACTACCTGATCATCCGCGTGATGCACCATGCCGGCGCCGGGCCGTATCAGGTCCAGCTCGGCCCGGACACCGGCTGCCATGTGACCGAACGCCCTTAACCCGGGTCTCCTGCCCAAGTGTTGTGGCCGCGCGCAGCCTGCCTGGCCCTGACCCGAGCACCGGGAAGCGGAAAGGCTCTCCCTCCCCCGGCCTCTCCCGCAAGGGGAGGGGCATGCCGGGCGGTGCATGATCCGCCTGCGCCGTGCTTGCCTAAAACTCCGTTCCCCTGTATGTTGACCCATCGAAACCGGGGAAGGGAGCGTTACAGGCGAGCATGGAACACGAGACCTCCATCGGCCGGCAGGCGGCGGCAGCGGTCGACGTCGACGCGGTGGCCGACTACATTGCGGGTGCCCAGCGCGCGAGCGGGGAGATCCCCTGGTGCGCGGGGCAGAAGACCGACCCCTGGGACCACGTCGAGGCGGCCATGGGGCTTGCCGTCGGCGGGCACCGGGAGGCGGCGGTGCGGGCCTACGCGTGGCTGGCGGGCGTGCAGAACCCCGACGGGAGCTGGTATGCGGCCTATCTGGACGGGGCGCCGCTCGACCGCACGCGCGACGCCAACATGAGCGCCTACATCGCCGTGGGCGTCTACCACCACTACCTGCTGACCCGCGATGCCGGGTTCCTCGAGTGCATGTGGGAGTGCGTGGCGCGGGCGATCGATTTCGTCCTGAGCCTGCAGGCGCCGCAGGGGGAGATCCACTGGGCCATCAGCCCGGAGGGCAGCGTCGATCGCATGGCGCTTCTGACCGGGTCGAGCTCGATCTGCATGAGCATCCGCTGCGCGCTGGCGGCGGCCGCCGTCCTGAAACGCACCCGCCCGGGTTGGCAGGCGGCGCTGGCCAGGCTCGAGCAGGCCGTGCGTGTGAAGCCCTATCTCTTCAACATGACCAAATCGCGCTTTTCCATGGACTGGTTCTACCCGGTGCTGGCCGGGGTCGTGACCGGCGCGGACGCACAGCGGCGGATCGAGCGCGGCTGGAGGAAATTCGTGGTGGAGGGGCGCGGCGTCCTGTGCGTGTCGGACCAACCCTGGGTGACCATCGCCGAGACGGCCGAGCTCGTGCTGGCGCTGGCGGGCATGGGCAGCATCGATCAGGCCCGGGTCGTGCTCGGCTGGATCGCGGGCTGGCGCTTCGAGGACGGCACCTTCTGGGCCGGCTTCACCCACCCGGACATGACCGTCTGGCCCGAGGACAAGCTCACCTGGACCAACGCCGGCGTCCTGCTGGCCGCCGATGCCGTCCACGGCCTGACCCCGGCCGCCGGTCTCTTCAGCCACCGCTTCTGGCGGTCGGTCCCGGCCGCCTGAGAGGACGGGGAGGGTGCGCAGGGACCATCGGCCATACAGCGTCAAAAGGGCGTTTTTGAGGCTCCAGCACCTCTACGCCCGCCACTTCGTCGTCCCGCACTTTGCGTCGATCGGCAAGGGCTACTTCTTCGTCCACCCCTGGCACGTCAAGGTGTTCGGCCCCGACATCCGCGTGGGGGACTACGTCAACATCCTGGCCGCGGCGGACAAGAAGGTGCGGATCTCGGTCTGGCCGAACGGGGCCGGCAAGGGCCGCATCGCGATCGGGCACTACTGCCTGATCAGCCCCGCGGTGCGCATCAGCTCCTCCGAGGAAGTCCGCATCGGCAACAGCTGCATGATCGCCAGCGGCGCCTACATCACCGACTCCGACTGGCACGACATCTACAACCGGGTGGCCTTCGGCCGCTCGGCGCCGGTCGACATCGGCGACAACGTCTGGATCGGCGACAGCGCCATCGTCTGCAAGGGGGTTTCCATCGGCGCCAACAGCATCGTGGGCGCCGGCTCCGTGGTGACCGGCCCCGTGCCGCCCAACTGCATCGCGGCCGGCAACCCGGCCCGGGTCGTGCGCGAGCTCGACCCGGCGGAGGCCTTCGTCACCCGCGCGCACTGGTTCGAGGACCCGACCGCCTTGTTCCGGGGCATGGACCAGTTCGACCGGGCCCTGCTCGGGAGAAACTCCCTGACCCACTGGCTGCGCACGGTGCTCTTCCCCGGCCGAACCGACTGACGCGACCCCGGGGGCTTGGCATCAGCCGGCGGCCTACGCGCCGCCGCCGAACCGCTTGAGCTTTTCCCGCAGGGTCTTGCGATCGATGCCGAGGATCTGCGCGGCGCGGCTTTTGTTCCCGTCCGCCTTTTCCAGCACGTGCCGGACATACTCGGCTTCAACCTGCTCCAAGGTCCGGTCGAGGCCGCGTTCCTCCGGAAAGCACTCCGTGCGCATGCCGGCCGGGAGGTCCGGGGCATCGATGATGTCGCCCTCCGCCATGGCCATCAGCCGCTGCACCAGGTTTTCCAGCTCGCGCACGTTCCCCGGCCAGGGGTAGCGGCTCAGGATTTCCAGGGCCCTGTCGGTGTACTGCGGCGCCGTCCGGCCCATCTCCTCGGCGTACCTGGCGCTGAACCAGCGCACCAGGAGCGACATGTCGACGCCGCGGCGGCGCAGCGGCGGCAGCTCGATGTGGATCACGTTCAGACGGTAGAACAGATCCTCGCGGAAGCGGCCGCCGGCAATCAGACCCTTGAGGTTCTTGTTCGTGCCGGCGATGATGCGCACGTCCACTTTCTGGGGGCGGGCGGAGCCGACCATGCAGATCTCTTTTTCCTGAAGGACCCTCAGCAGCTTGACCTGCATTGCGGGGCTGGTTTCCCCCACCTCGTCCAGGAAGATCGTCCCCTTGTTCCCGGTCTGGAAAAAACCGGCCCGGGTTTCCGTGGCGCCGGTGAAGGCGCCCTTGACGCGGCCGAACAGCTCGCTTTCGAGCAGACCTTCGGGGATGCCGCCGCAGTTGACCGGGACGAAGGGGTGGGAGGCGCGCTCGCCCTTGTAGTGGATGGCCCGCGCCACGAGTTCCTTGCCGGTGCCGCTTTCCCCCGTGATGAGCACGTTCGCCCTGACCGCCGCGGCTTTTCCGATGGCATTGAAAACGGACTGCATCGCCTCGGATTCGCCGATGATGCCGGAGGGCGCCGGCGCGGCCGGCGGCCCCAGGATCCTCCGGCGCTGTTTGGCCAGCGTGATTTCCACGGCATCGAGCAGTTCCTTCTTGGTGAACGGCTTGGCGAGATAATCCTCGGCGCCCAGCCGGACCGCTTCCACGGCCCCGCCGATGGAGGGGTAGCCCGTCACCATCAGGATGCCGACACCCTTGTAATTGGTGCGGATGTGGCGGATGAGGTCCAGGCCGCTCACCCGCGGCATCTTCATGTCCGTGATCACCAGGTCGAAGGGGGTGTCCTGCATCAGGCGGGAGGCCTCTTCGGCGCTCAAGGCGGCGATCACGGTGTGCCCGGCGGGGCCGAGGTGCCGCTTCATCAGCTCGAGCGCATCCGGCGAGTCGTCGACCGCCAGGATGACGGCGCTGCCGGGCGCTGCCGGGTCAGTGTTCTTTGGCTTCATACGGGCCGCTCCAATTCCAACGGCAGAGACACCCTGAATTCGGTTCCTTTGCCGGCCTCGCTGCGGACATTGATCCGTCCCCCGTGGGATTTGACGATGCCGTGAACCACCGCCAGCCCCAACCCCGTCCCCATGTCGACATCCTTGGTGGTGAAAAACGGCAGGAAGATCTTGTCCTTGATCTCATCCGGGATCCCGGGCCCCGTGTCATGGATGGAAAGCGCGACCTCTTCCCCGCGGCCCTGCGTGGCGATGGTCAGGAGCCCGCCTTTTTCCATCGCGTGGATGGCGTTGATGGTCAGGTTCATGATGATCTGCCGGATCTGGGACTCGTCGGCCAGGATGTCGGGAAGCGTCTCCGCGAGCGCGGTCCGGACCCGGATGCCTTGTTGGCGGAGACGGGCCTGGAAGAAGCCCACCACTTCCCGGACGAGGCGGTTGACGCCGACCTTGCCCTGCTTCGGGGATATCTGCCGGGCGAAAAGGAGAAGTTGACGCACGACTTCGCGGGCGTGCAGGGCGGCGGACTCGATGCGCGCGAGGTCGCTTTCGGCCTGGGCCGGCATGCCCGGTATCTCCTTCAGCAGCTCGGAGAACCCGAGGATGCCCGTGAGGGGTTCGTTCAGCTCATGCGCGACCCCGGCGGCCAGTTTGCCGATGGTGGCCAGCCGGTCGGCGTGACGCAGCTGCTCCTGGAGCCGGACCTGCTCGATTTCGGCCTGCCGGCGCTCGATGATGATGGCAAGCTCCCGGGCTACCGAATCCAGCAGGCGGCGCTCCTCGGTCAAGAAGGGGCCCTCGTCGAGCTCGGGCCGGGGCTCGCGATAAGCCACTTCCACGAACCCGCGCTTGAGGCCGCCCACCACGATGTCGGCGCTCTGGGACTGGGGCGATTCGACGAACCCGGGGGTCCGGTAGGTGTTCCCGTCGAGCAGGATCCGGGCCGCGGTGATCTCCGGGTGCAGATAGGCGGCCGGCAGCAGCTCAACGGCTTGCTGTAAAAACGGGTCGATCTGCCGGTGGGAGACCACCGCCAGGTTGGCGATGCTGTACATGCAGGTCAGCTCCTTGACCCGCTCCCGCAGCTCGAAGCGCGAAAGGTTGTGGCTGAGGGACACCCCGATGATCGTGGCCAGGCGGCTGAGAAGCTCCCGTGAGGTTTCGTTCGCCCTGCGCTCCTGCGGGAAGGAGAGCGCCAGCGCGCCGCCGATCGCCCTGCCGGAGGGGATCAGCAGAAAGGCATGGCTCAGGGTTTCATCCCGCGGTGTTTTTTTCCCGGGCGCCCGGTGACACGGGACCGTGAAGACGAGTTGAGCAGGGCGGCGCTTTCGGTGCCCGGGGCGGATCAGGGATTTCAGGCGGGCGACCGACGCGGGGTCGATGGATTCGATCAAGTCCAGAAAGGACGAATCGCCGCCGGATTTTTCCTTCCAGCCGGAGGTGGCGGGCGGGCGGCCGTTCACGGTCATCGAATGCAGGAGCTTGCCCTTCTCCCTGTAAACGATCTCGGTGGTGCGGCATTTGAAGAACCGCAGGAGGGTTGAGGTAATCTCCTTGATCACCTCGAGCGTCATCCGCCCTTCGCCGGCCGCGGAGAAGATGTCGTCGAAGACCCTCCTGTAGTCCGGGTAGGTTCTGCCGGTCAGCGGGTCGGCAGGGCTGTCGCGGGCATTTGCTGTGAGACTGCTTGCCATGATGGACGTACGTGGCTTGCGCGGGTGTCGGCAAAAATCGAAGCCGTCTCTTTCCCGGTAACCAATTCATGCCGGAGTGGAGCAGTGCGAACTATGGCAACTCGCCCCACCCCGCGTTTCGGAGCAGCTCAGGTATAACATGGACATCGCGTTGCTTCAACACACTGTTCATGTCCGGTGAGGCTCGTCAGCAGTACTCCTCGCATTCCCAGACGCCGCCGGCGGGCCTGGGCAGGCGGCAGCAGTTCAGGTCCTCGCAGGTGGTGCATAGCCCGAGCAGGGGGTCACCCCCGGCTACCTCCGGCACGGTCGGCCGGGGCGCCTTTTTCACCAGGAGCAGTTGCGGGTTTCCCGACAGCCCGCATTCATGCAGTTCGCATTCGAGGATCGGGTGTGAGGCTTTCAACGGGAAGACGCAGTGTCCCTGGTGCCTGCAGTTTGAGCACAGGCCGGCGTGAATGAGTTGCGCGACCTGCGCTTGGGTGTCGTCATGATCATACTCCGCGCATTGAACGGCACCGTATTGGACTTCGGTTTTTCTACCGGCCATGATCGGCTCCTTTTGAGGTTGGTTTTTCCGGGCCCTGACGGAGGAGAGCGGTTTCCCTCCTCGCCAGTCCTTTTTTGCAGAAGTCGTACCAAAAGCGCAGGCCCGGTAAAGAGGCCCGGCCGCCGGCCATCCATCCGGCGGTTTTAATTATTGATACGACTTGTTCCGGCCGCCGGCGGAAATGCGTTTGAGAGTGGGAGGGCACCCGCGGGCTGGGGAGGTTCTCCCTATCGGGGCGTTTTTCCCCAATCCGGGCGATCGGACTCGGCCGGCTTTAGGTCACTCATGGCCCAGGCCGCCCGGTGCCGCGGCGACCCCGCCCGAACCATGGCCGTTGGCACTCGGCTTGCTATCAAACAGATCCGGGTTTATAAATCCTCAAAATGGTTTTTTCGGGTTTGCCACCCTGCGCCCGATTGAGGGTATGCGCTCACCTGGCGGTGTTTCGCGTTACCGCCTCACTCGCTGTTCACCCGTAATAGTGGAGGTGCCACCATGAAAGAGCAGCTACCGGCCACCGAAAAACTTTCCCCGTGGTGGCGTCGCAGCGTGGTGTTGGTGTTTGTGTGCGGCATGGCGGTCCTGATCTTCATGTCGGTCCAGGCCTACCGCTATGCGCCCCCCATCCCGCAAAGCGTGGTCGACTCGTCCGGGGCGGTGATCTTCAACCGTCAGGACATCGAATCCGGCCAGCAGGTGTTCTTGAAATACGCCCTGATGCAAAACGGCTCCATCTGGGGCCACGGCTCGTATCTGGGCCCGGATTTTTCCGCGGCCTACCTCCACGAGCTGGCGCTCGACACCGGCAATGCGATTGCCGCAACGGAGTTCGGCGCCGGCCTCGCGGCCCTCGACGCGGACCGGCGGTCGCGGGTCGAGGCGCGGGTCGCCGGGCTGCTCAAGGAAAACCGCTACGACCCAGCCACGGGCCGATTGAAGTTCCTGGATGCCGAAAAAGCCTCCTTTCAACGCCAGCGCGGGTTCTGGTCCGAATATTTCCTCCACCCGACGAACAACGCCGGGCTGCCGAGCAAATACATTCACGACTCCGAGGAGATTCGGCAGCTGACGGCGTTTTTTGCCTGGACGGCCTGGGCCAGTGTCGCCAAACGCCCGGACAAGCCCTACTCGTACACCAACAATTTCCCCTACGACCCGATGGTCGGCAACCATTTGACCGCCGACGCCCTTCTCTGGAGCGCCCTGAGTGTGGCCATGCTGTTGGCCGGCTTGGCCCTGGTGCTGTTCACCTTCGGCCGGTTCGACTATCTGGGCTGGAAGGGCGAATCCCGGGACCTTCACCCCCGCCTGCTGTCCGGGGAGGTCACCGCCGGCCAGAAGGCGGTCGTCAAGTACTTTGCCGTCGTGGCGCTGCTCTTCCTGGCCCAGGTCACCATCGGCGGGGCGCTGGCCCACTATCGCGCCGAACCCGGGGATTTTTACGGCGTCGATCTGGCCCAATATCTGCCGAGCAACATCCTGCGCACCTGGCACCTCCAGCTGGCCCTGTTCTGGATCGCCACCGCCTACATCGCCGGCGGCCTGCTGCTGGCTTCCTCGGTGGGGCAAAAGGAGCCACGGGGGCAGGCACTCGGCGTTCACATGCTCTTTTGGGCGCTGGTCGTGCTGGTGGTCGGCAGCCTTTTGGGCGAGCTACTCGGCATTCACCAGGTCTTCGGCCAATTGTGGTCCTGGTTCGGCCATCAGGGGTGGGAATTCCTCGAGCTGGGGCGGTTTTGGCAGGTCATCCTGGTGATCGGGTTCAGCTTCTGGCTCGCGCTGCTCTACCGGGCCATTGCGCCGGCCGTGAAGGACCCCGAGCGCAAAGAGGTCGCGCTGCTCTTCATGGGGGGCGCGGCCGCCATTCCCTTTTTCTACCTGCCGGCCTTCTTTTTCGGCAGCACCACCAATTTCACGGTCGTGGACACCTGGCGCTTCTGGATCATCCACCTGTGGGTGGAGGGGTTTTTCGAGTTGTTCGTGACGGTGCTGGTCGCGGTCACCTTCTACCAGCTCGGCGTCGTCCGTCGCACCAACGTGGTGCGGGTCATCTACCTGGACGCCATCCTCTTTCTGTCCGGCGGCATCATCGGCACGGCCCACCACTGGTACTGGACCGGGCAGGCCAACTTCACGATGGCCCTCGCCGCCATGTTTTCGGCCCTCGAAGTCGTCCCGCTCACCCTGTTGACCCTGGACGCCTGGGACTTCATGAAGTTGACCGGGACCAAGGGGGCCGCCGGTCAGCCGAGAAAAACCATCCCTCACAAATGGGCGTTTTACTTTCTGATGGCCGTCGGCTTCTGGAATTTCGTGGGTGCGGGCATCTTCGGGTTCCTGATCAACATGCCGGTGGTCAGCTACTTTGAAGCGGGCACCATATTGACGTTGAACCACGGCCACGCCGCCCTGCTGGGCGCTTTCGGCATGCTGGCCATGGCGTTGGCGGTGCTCGGTCTGCGCCACGTGCTGACCGAGGAGCAGTGGGCGGGGCCGGAAAAGCTCATCAAGGTATCCTTCTGGGGCCTGAACGTCGGCCTGGCCCTGATGGTGATCACCAACCTATTCCCGGTGGGGGTCCTGCAGATCTGGGACGTCCTCGAAAACGGCTACTGGCATGCGCGGAGTCTTGAGTTCATCGGGCAGGAGCGGATCCGGCTGCTGGAATGGGCCAGCATGCCCTCGCACGTGATCCTGATCGTCCTCGGCGTGGTGCCGATGGCGATCGCCTCCTGTGCGACCTACCTGAAGATGAGGAAGGAGTAGTCGGCGGTTCATGGCGCGCAGCGCCACGCTATCGGCCGGCATGTGAAGCGATGGGTGGGAGCGGCTTCCAGCCGCAGTCATTTCGCGGCAGGATGCCGCTCCCACAAAGGAAAGCTCCTATTGGAGGTCTTTGGCGATCTGCCTTCCATAACCGACCGCTTCCGACATCGCCTGATCGTCGGGGTTCCACAGCGCCCTGAACCCCTCACCGATCACCTCGAAGCCCGCGGTGCGCAGATTTTCGGCCAACACCTTGTTGCCCTCGCCGCTCCAGCCGTAGCAGCCGAACACCGCGGCCTTCTTGGCCTTGAATTTGAGGCCCTTGATCTCCTCGAACAGGGAGGCGATGCCGGTCAGGACCCCCCGGTTGATCGTGGGCGAACCGACCAGGATCGCCTTCGACTTGAACACCTCCGTGATGATGTCGTTCTTGTCGCTCTTGGCCGTGTTGAACAGCTTGACCGTGGTGCCCGGGGCTCCCTCTCGGAGGCCTTCCGCGATTTTCTCCGCCAGGACCCGGGTCCCGTTCCACATGGTGTCGTAGACCAGGGTGATCTGGTCCTCCCGGTAGTTGTCCGCCCACTTCAGGTACTGCTCCACGATCTTGACCGGGTTTTCCCGCCAGATGACGCCGTGGCTGGTGCAGATCATGTCGACCGGCAGACCCAGGGCCAGCACCTCCTTGATCTTTTTCGCCACCAGGGGGCTGAACGGGGTCAGGATGTTGGCGTAGTACTTGAGGCATTCGTGCCAGAGCTCGGCCTGGTCGACCAGGTCGTTGAACATGGATTCGGAGGCGTAGTGCTGGCCGAAGGCGTCGTTGCTGAACAGGATGTTGTCCCCGGTCAGATAGCAGAACATGCTGTCCGGCCAGTGCAGCATGGGGGCTTCGACGAAGACCAGCTTCTTTGCGCCCAGATCGAGCGTGTCGCCGGTCTTGACGACATGAAAGTCCCAGTCCTGGTGATAGTGCCCCTTCAGCGACTTGACCCCGTTGGCGGTGCAGTAGATGGGCGTGTCGGGGATGCGGCGCATCAGCTCCGGCAAGGCCCCGCTGTGGTCGCTTTCGGCGTGGTTGGCGATGACGTAGTCGATCTTGGCCAGGTCGATCTCCCGGGCGAGGTTCTCCACGTACTCCTCGGCGTAAGGGGCCCAGACCGTGTCGATCAGGGCGGTCTTTTCCTCTCTGATCAGGTAGGAGTTGTAGGTCGAGCCCCGGTGCGTCGAATATTCGTCGCCGTGGAATTTTCGAAGCTCCCAATCGATTTTTCCGACCCAATAGACGTTGTTTTTCATTTTCAGGTTCATGCGCTGATCCATCCTTTCGTTTCTGCAGTCACGGTGTTCGTTGTGGGGCGCCTGGATTGCCCGGGCGCTCCTCGTGCCGGCCCTATGTCAGGTAGACCTTTTCCAGATGATCGATCATTTTGTGGAACTCCTCGTGCTTGCCGGCGCCGATTTTTTCAAGCTCGATCGTTTCAAACCCCTTGAGCAGTTCGGCCAGCGTCGCCGCGGAGAGCTGCTTCTCGGCCAAAGGGTACAAGACGCCGTCCTCTTTGTCGATATGCTGATGCAACAGGGCAATGTAGTCTCGGGCGCTCGTGGTGAAATCGCCCGCCCCGTCAGCCGCCCCCGCCTTGAATTGCGAAAACGCGGCCTTCATTTTTCGCACGCATTCGCGTCCCCGTTGATGTTCCTCGAGCATGACCCCGATGGGGCCCCTGTCCCGGCCGACGCCGACCTGCTCGAGCGCCGGGAAGAGCAGTTCTTCCTCCTTCCCGTGGTGGCATTTGTCCACGAACACCGTGAAGAACTCCAGCAACTGCTCCACGTGCTGCGGGTCGCCGAGCGTGCCGGACCCTTCGATTTTTTGGCAAATCCGGTCCAGCACCCTGAGGGTCAACTTGACCGCCTCGTGTTCCTGTCTCAACTCCTGCAATGCGTTCATGACCAGACTCCTTTTTTTTTGTAGGCGACGGCCGGGCCGGACCACGGGGGTGGTCCGGCGGTCCGCCTGCCATCGGTTGAGGAGGTTCAGGAGGCCAGGCGCTCCTCTTTCGTGATCATGCCGTCTTCCATCTCATAGATCGTGTCGAACACGTCGAGCGCCCGGTGATCGTGGGTGACGACGATCACCGCACCCTTTTGCTCGTGCGCGACCTTGCGGAACAGCTCCATCACCTGCCGGCCCCGCTCACTGTCCAGGGCGGCCGTGGGTTCGTCGGCCAGGATCAGGCTCGGCCGGTTGGCCAGGGCGCGGGCCACGGCCACCCGCTGCTGCTGACCGCCGGAGAGCATGCTGGGCAGATTCGCGGCCCGATCGGCCATGTTGAGGTATTCGAGCAGCTCGAGCGCCCGCCGGCGGGCCTTGCCGGCGGGCCACTGATTGATCTCGAGCGCCACTTGAACGTTCTCCAGCGCGGACAGAAACGGGATCAGGTTGGATTTCTGAAAAACGAACCCGATGTGGTTGCGTCGGAACTCGGTCAGGTCGACCGCCGCGCGCGAGTCTTCCAGCACGAGTCCGGCCGTTGATCCGCACCTGACCGGAGGTGGGCGGGTTGATCAGGCCGATGGCGGTCAGCAGGGTGGACTTGCCGGCCCCGCTCGGCCCGAGCAGGGCGGCCATCTCCCCGTGCCGGACGGAAAAGGCGACATCCCGCATGGCGACCACCTCGGTGTTGCCGCTGCCGTAGATCTTGGTGAGGCCCTTGGTTTCGACGGCGGTGTCTTTGGCATCCATGGCGTCACCCGGCCAAGGCTTCGTTGGGGTCTACCCGCAGCGCTTTCCAGATCCCGAGCAGGCTCGCACACACGGAAATGGCGCCGACGACCGCGGCCAGAAGCGCGAGGTCCTCGGGCAGCAGGATCACGCGGCGCGGGAACTTGGGGAAGAACTGACGGCCGAGGGCGAACGCCAGCCCGTAGCCCATGGCCCCCAAAATCAGCGCCTGCTGCAGGATCAGGGTCATGATCACCCGGTTGCGCGCCCCGATCAGTTTCAGCAAGGCGATCTAGTGGATCTTGTCCAGGGTCAGGGTGTAGAGGATCAGGGCCATGATGATGGCCGGAGATCACCGTGAGCAGCGCGGTGAAGCAGCCGATCTGCCGGCGGGCCTTGTCCACCATGCCCTCGAGCATCAGAGTGTCGCTGCTCCTCGGCTGAAGACCGAGAGGTCCGGCCATGGACAGCGATCGCGCCGTGACGGCGGCGGGGTCCGCTCCCGGCGCAACGTGGACCAGCACCGCGCTGACATGCGGCGGCCCCAGCGCCGGGATCGCCGCGGCGTAGCCGGACGCGCGGTCGAGCACCAGCGGCTGGGAGCCGCCGAGGTCGACCCCGGTGCTCCGCGCGCGGCGGGCCGCGCGCTCCAGGCGGGATCGCCTCCGCGGGTTGATCGAACTGGATCGCCTGGGCATCGCTGACGGTGAAGAACGGCCAGGCCGTCGCCCCCGATGGCCACCATGCCGGCGGTGAAGCCCACGACGTGTAGATCTCCTTGCCCAGCCGGATGTGGCTGCCCGAGCGGGAGCCCCGAGTTGCGATCGGCGATCATTTCGTAGTGGGCCTGGCGCAGGGCGCGGCCCGCCGACGAGCGGCAGCCAGTCGCCTCTGTCCTTCGGCCAGCCAGCCCCTGCACGCACTATCCGCAGAGGACTGCCCGTCGTTTTCGCGCTGGATCGTGTGGGAAACGAAGTTCGGCGTGCCTGAGCGACGCCCGGCACGGCGCGCACACGGTCGTCGAGTTGGCGGGGATGCGGGAGATCTCCGCAAACGGGCCGCGGCGTGCTGGCCTGCACGACCCACAGGTCCGCGCCGACGCGGTCGATCAGCAGGGTGGCATCGTGGATGAGCCCGCGATAGATGCCGCCCATGCCCATGACGATCATCAGCAGCATGCCGATCCCGAGGCCGGTCAGCAGGAACCGGCCCGCAGGTTGTGGCGAATGTCCTTAGCGGCCAGATTCACGATTTGGCAGCTTGAGCGTTCGCCGTTGGGTGGACGAGGCTTTCTGGCGCCCCAGCCCGGACACGCACCTGATCTCCCGGCGCTGAAGCCCTTCAGCGACCTCGACATGGGTCCTTGCCCGCGCAGCCCGAGGGTGATCACCGGCGCCAGTCGTGCGCTGCCCGTCGCGGTTCACGATGACTCCGGTTTCGCCGTCCGGTGGCGCAGATGAGGAGGCGAGGGGAGGAGAGGCGCATCGACCCCGGCGCCGGTCTGGATGAACACGTCCGCGCGTTGCCCCATGGTCCAGTTTGGGGCAGTTCACCCCGACGTCCACCGGAAATTCCCGCGTTTCGCGGTCGGTCTCACGGCCAACCCTAACGACCCGGCCGCGGTAGGCGGTGTCCGGTTCGGCGCGAAACACGACCCGGGCCTTCTGGCCTTCGGAGACCTTCGGTATCTCCGTTTCATCGACCCAGGCGCGGACCCAGAGGCTCCCGGTGGAGATCAGCAAAAAAATGGAGGTTCCCGGGGACGACGACATCCCCCGGGTCGCGGTCGCGCCGGACGACGAGACCGTCGAACGGCGCCAGGATCCGCGTGTCGTCAAGACGCGCCAGATGGTATTCGATCGTGCTCTGGGCGACCACCTGGTTTTTCGCGCGCCTCGGCGACCGCGGCCCGCGCCTTGTCCACATCGGCCTCGGCCACCCGCTGCGTTTCCCTGCGCTTGTCGATCTCGTTGGCGGAAATGGATTTGCTCGCGAACAGGCTTTCGCGTCGCTCGTACTCGAGGCGCGCCTGCGCCATGATCGCATCGGCGCGCCGGGCTTCGGCCTGCGCTCTTTCCACCGCGGCCTTGGAGGCATCCAGCGCCGAGCGGGCGATCTCCACCTGCTGCCGGAACTCGCTGTCATCCAACCGCAGAAGGGGCTGGCCGGCCTTGACCGAATCCCCCTGGTCCACCAGCATCCCGGCAATGCGCCCGGGGATCTTGGTGCTGACGACGGTCTGCACCCGGGCCTCGAGGGTCCCGGTGCCCATGACCTCGGCGACGATTTCGCCGGTGGCCGCGGGATACCCGGTGACGGCAACGGGCTGGGCAACCGGAGCCAATAGACGACCGCCGCCGCCAGCGCCGCGACGAGCACCCATTTCCCCCACCTGGCCAAGCCGTGGAACACTCTTGATTTAAGATCCCTTTCCGTCATGGGTTAAGCCTCTCGCGGTCGTTCCCCGCTCCGGTGATGCTGTGGCGTCGCAGTCGGGCACCGTCTGATCCGCCCGAGCCTCTACCGGGACAACCTCTTCGGCGTCACTTGCCGTGCCCGTGATGCGCGTCCGCAGCCGTGACGATATCGTGAAGCGCTTCCACAAAGTGCACATATTCGACATAGGCCGCGACATAGTCGCGACCGGCCTTGACGCTCTCATCCTTGTGTTTCCTGGCATTCATAAGGCGCCCGAACCGCTGGCGCACGGCCTTCTCGCGGGCCGCCCGGCCGAGTTCTTTCCCAGCGGGTCACCTCCTGGCGGGAGCTGGTGGTGGTTGTCTCAGGCGCCCGTCCCGACCTTTGGGGTCCGGCGGACACGCCGTTATCCCTCTTTGAATACCGGCCAGGCCTGCGCGACGTAGCGGTTCAGACGTCTAAATGGCTTCCGATAAGATTGCGGACCACCGCCGTTGGCAGAACCAGGCCCCAGGAACATGACCGCAACCGTCCCCGGCGAAAGCCCGGCCAGAAGCGTCCCCTCCTTCTGGCCTTCGGAGATGCTTCGGACCTCGGCCAGGTAGCCGGCCACGATGGCCTTCACCTTGGCCTTTCGCGCGGGGTGCCCCGTGCTGATGCCGTCTGAGAAAACCATCTGCGGGATGGCGCGCTTCTCGGCCAGCAGGCGCACATGCCGCCGCAGCAGCCGTTTTAAGCGTTCGGGTGCCTGGTCTGTTTCTTTCCGGACCGCCGCCACGTTGCCAAGGAGTTTAGCCTGCAATTGGTCTGAAACGGCATCCAGCACCTCGTCCTTGCTCTTGAAGTGCCGGTAAAAAGCCGAAGGGACGATCCCCACGCGCGCGGCGATGCGCCGGCGATGCTGAGGGCAGTGGCGCCCCCGGCGGAAATCAGGTCGATCGCGGCCTCTGCAATCTGCTCCTGCCTGATCGTCGTGCCTGTCTTGGGTGCGCGCATAGACGACCTGCCTTTTTATGATTTGTGATTCACTATTCACTATAATAATAAATCGCGGCCGTATGTCAAGGGGCGCTCTTCCCCTCCCCGTTCCCGGCGGTTCGTCCGCTGAAAGCCGTAAAACAAGATCCCCCCGGCGGCCGCGACCAGGCTGCTCACCTGAAAAAGCCCGAAGGAGCCGACCATCCCGTACAGGGACCCGTTCAGGAAAAAGCCCACCATCAGGCCCAGGCCGTAGGTCAGCGCGTTGTTGAGGGACTGGCCCAGGGTTTTCGCGGTCGCGGGCGAGAGGCGGTCGATGTAGAGGATGCTCGCCATGTGGAAGGTGCCGTAGGTCGTCGCGTGCAGGAGCTGGGCGGCGAGGATCGCCGCGGGGTGCACGGCGAAGGAGAGGATCAGCCAGCGCAGGCAGGCGGCCGCGAAGGAAAACGCAAGGACCCGCTCCAGGGGAAAGCGGCCGAAGAGCGCCCCGGAGAAGACCATCACCACGATCTCGGCCCCGGAGGCGAGCGCCCAGCTCGCCCCGATGAAGGTGGCCGAGTAGCCCAGGGTTTCGAGATGAATCGAAAAGAAGCCGTAGTAGGCCCCGTGGCTGACCAGCATCAGGAAGGCGCTTGCCAGGAACAGGAGCACCG
>CAVQUW010000014.1:0-76567 GCA_963716785.1 uncultured delta proteobacterium
AGGCCTGGAGGACCTTTCCCATGAGGAAATCGGAGTTCTTCGTTTGCGCCTGCCCGGCGGCGATCACGGCCAGATCCAGCAGCCGCCAGCACATGGCCACTTCCCCGAAAGCGGTCAGCGCCGGGTAGGTGGCGGAGGCCCACTGGAGGGGGTCCTTCTCCCGGCGCTCCAGCATCTCCCGCGCGGCCGACCACAGACACCCGGCCGTCTCCTTGAGCGCCGCGATCTGTCCGCCCAGCTGCGGGTGGTCGCCGTGCGCCGCGCAGAAGGCTTCGATCTCGCGCCGGAAGGCCTTCAGGCAGGCCCCGTCGCGGATGGTCATCTTGCGGCCCATGAGGTCCATGGACTGAATGCCGTTGGTGCCCTCGTAGAGCGACATGATCTTGACGTCCCGCAGATACTGCTCGAGCGGGTACTCCCGGCAGATATCCGTAGCCGCCCAGGCACTGGATGGCGGTTTCACACACCCGAAACCCCATGTCCGAGCAGTAGGCCTTGATGATGGGCGTCATGAAATCGACCAGGTCCCGGTAACGGTCCCGCTCGTCGCCGTCGGGCAGCTCCAGCGCCAGGTCCGACCAGCAGGGCCGCCGGTGTAGATCATCGAGCGCATGCCGTCCACCACGGCCTTCATCCACAGCAGCATGCGGCGCACGTCGGGGTGGTCGATGATGGGGACGTCGCCCGGCGCGCGCCCGGCGAGGTCGCGCCCCTGGACCCGCTCGCGGGCATAGGCCAGGGCGTTGCGGTAGGCCGTGCCGGCCAGGGTCATGCCGCTGACACCGGTGTTGATGCGGGCCGCGTTCATCATCTGGAACATGTGGGCCAGCCCCTGGTTCTCCTCGCCGCACAGGTACCCGACGCACCCGTCGCTGCTCGCCGAAGGTGAGGCTCGCAGGTCGGGGAGGCGTGCAGCCCCAGCTTCTTTTCGACCCCGGTGCAGACCACGTCGTTGCGGCCGCCGAGGGAGCCGTCCGGGTTGACCCGGATCTTGGGCACGACGAACAGGGAGATCCCGCGCGTCCCCTCCGGGCGCGCCCTCGATGCGGGCCAGCACCAGGTGGATGATGTTGTCGGTCAGGTCGTGCTCGCCCCAGGAGATGAAGATCTTGCGTGCCCTTGATCTTGAAGTGCTCCCCTGCCGGCACGGCCGTGGTTTCGGATCGGCCCCAGGTTGGACCCGGCGTTCGGCTCGGTCAGGCACATGGTGCCGGCCCAGGTGCCGTCGTACATCTTCGGGCACAAAGCGCTTCTTCAGTTCCTCGGCGGCCGAAGCTCTCGATCAGGTGGGCGGCACCGTGGGTCAGGCTGGGGGCCATGTTGAACGACTGGCAGGCGCCGTACATCAGGTCGTTGATGACGATGCGCATCATGTGGGGAAACCCCTGCCCGCCGTACTCCGGGTCGCGGGCCGCCGCCGTCCAGCCGTCACGGCCGTACTGGCGGAAGGCGTCGCGGAATTCGGCGGACAGGAGACCCGTCCGTTTTCAAATCTCACCCCGGCCTTCTCACCGATGTCGTTGAGCGGGTCCACCACGCCCCGGGCGAAGTGGATCGCCTCCGTGACCAGCAGATCGAGGGTCTTCTCGTTCAGGTCCCGGTAGCGCTCCAGTTGGCACAGTTGCCGTAGTTGAGCTGCTCCTTGAGGATGAAGAGAAGATCCTTCGGATTGACTTTGAATTGCCCCATCGTTCACTCCCTGCGGCGAAAGCCCCGGGCGGCTTTCAACCATCGGTGGATGTCCTGCGGTTGCCCTGCGTCGTACGCATACCAGCCCTTGCCGGTTTTGCGCCCCAGGTGTCCGGCCTTGACCTTGCGCCGCAGCAGAAGCGGCGGGAAGAAGCGCGGGTCGCCGGTCTCGTGGTAGATGGCCATCATCGCGCCATAGGTCACATCGAGCCCGACCATGTCGCCGGTTTCGAAAATCCCCATCCGGCGCCCCGAGGCCAGCCGCAACCCCTTGTCGATGTCCTCCACGGTCGCCACCCCCTGCTCGACCAGCCGCATGGCCTCGATGGCCGAGGGGAAGTTGATGCGGTTGATCACGAAGCCGGCGAGGTCACGGTTGACCATGATCGGCTCTTTGCCGATTTTCTGCACGAAGCGCTTCCCGCAGGCGGCCGTCTCGTCGCTGGTGGCAATCCCCCTGATCACCTCCACGGCCTGCATCATGGGCACCGGGCTGAAAAAGTGCAGGCCGAGGACGTGTTGGGGCCGGCGGGTCGCGGCGGCCAGCTCCGTGATCGGGATCGCCGAGGTGTTGCTGGCGAAAAGGGTCCCCGGCCCGCAGACCGCATCCAGGCTCCGGAAGAGCTCCTGTTTGACGGCCAGGTCCTCAAACACGGCCTCGATCACGAGCTCCGCCCGGGGGTCCTCTGAAATGCTGCCGGCGGTGGTGATCCGGGCGAGAACGGCTTCCCGCGTCTCCTTCAGCTGCCCCTTCTCGAAGAACTTCCCCACCGACCACTCGATGCCCTTGAGGGCCCGGGTCAGGGCCTCACCCGAGGCGTCGTGCAGGATCACCTCGATCCCGGCCTGGGCGCAGACCTGTGCGATCCCGCTGCCCATCAATCCGCCCCCCACGACCAACACGCGCTTGATTTCCATTGCCTCTTCTCCTGTCCCCTGGCTTGCGCTGAAGCGCAACGCCGAAATCGGGTTTATTACGAAGTCCTTAACTCTGATGATCTCCCATGTTGCCATCCCAGACGATGGCTTTGTAATAAGCCTGAGTTCAAGGCGCGCGAGTCCCGCCGAGTGAGGCGTACTTTTCGTACGCCGCAGCGAGCGCGGGATGAAGCGCAACGCCGAAATCGGGTTTATTACGAAGCCATCAAATTTTCCCAGATCATGGTGACCCCCTGCCCCCGCCCGACGCACATGGTGGTCAGCCCGTAGCGGGCCCCGGGGTTTTCCTGGAACAGCCCGCACAAAAACGCCACCAGCCGCGGCCCGGAGGAGGCCAGCGGGTGGCCGTAGGCGATGGACCCGCCCCAGATGTTCACCCGCGGGTCGTCGAATGCGAGCCCAAGACGGTCAAGGCAATACAGGGCCTGCACCGCAAAGGCTTCGTTGAGCTCCACGATATCGATGTCGGCCATGCTCAGGCCCGCTTTTTGAAGCGCTTTCTCGGTGGCGGGGACCGGCGCGATCCCCATCACCCGCGGGTCGACCCCGGCGACACCCGTCGCCACCCAGCGCATGCGGGGCGCGAGCCCCAGACCCTCGGCCTTTTTCCGGCTCATGAGCAGCACGGCCCCGGCCCCGTCGTTCAAGCCGGAGGAATTGCCGGCCGTCACACGCCCCCCCTCGGGGCGGAACGGTGTCTTCAGGGCCGCCAGCGACTCCATGCTGGTCCCGGGCCGCGGCTGCTGGTCCTTGTCGGCGACCCCCCGCGTGCCGTCCTCCAGTTCAATCTCGACCGGGATGATCATCGCCTTCATCTTGCCGTCCCGGATGGCGCGATCCGCTTTCGCCTGGCAGGCCACCGCGTAGGCGTCGGCTGCCGCGCGGGTGAATTCCGGATAGCGGTCGTGGAGGTTCTCGGCCGTCATTCCCATGTTGGTGGCGGATTCGTCCCCCATGACTTCGAGCGCCCGCGGGTGGGGGTCGCGCATGAACCCCATGGGCAGATGGCCCATGTGCTCGACGCCGCCCGCGATCAGGCAGTCGGCCATGCCGCTGGCGATGGTGCCGGCCGCAAACCCCACGGCCGTGAGCCCGCCGGCGCACATGCGGTCGACCGAACAACCGGGGACATCCCAGCCCCACCCGGCCAGCATGGTCAGCATCCGGGCGATGGTGCCCCCCTGCTCCTTGACCTGGTTGGTCGCCCCCCAGATGCAGTCCTCCACCGCGGTCGGTGTCAGCGGCGGGTTGCGCGCGATCAGGGCCTTCAGGAGCGGGACGCACAAATCCTCCGCCCGGGTTTTCCAGAAGATGCCTTTTTCCCCCGCCCGGCCGAATGCGGTCCGCACGGCATCGACCACCACGACCTCGTTCATTGCGGTTGTCACTTCTCTTCCTCCAAGTCATTTTTTCAAGAGGTTTCTGAAGCCCAGCACACGCGGATCCGACCTGAATCCGAAAAAAATATTTCGGCACCAGCGGGCATCCGGTCTTGCCCTGCACCGTACTCAAAATGGCCATAGAGTGTCAATTTAATTTTTTATTCTTTCATAGTGGCGCTATGGATAATTTTATTTTTCCATAGTTGGATAATTAATTTATTCAAATCGCCATGATGAAAATACAAAAATTCGAAAAATATAAAAACTGCTTCTGATTTATTACGGACCGGCCACCCGGGCCATAAAAGGGCATCCGGACCGCCTCCCCCCTGAACGCCCCCGTCCTTATCGTACACCCACACCAATGCTGAGGACCCGCATGCAAGTCGAGGCGGCAGGGATCCGCGCAGGAAGTCCGCGCTTCCGCAAGCGGAAATCGTACCGTTGTTGTTTACAAATGACCGACATGAAACTAATTTTACTTTAGCAACCACCTCCGGCCTGAAACCAAACAACCTCGACTGAGTGCGTGAATGTCTGATCGAATCCAACATCGTCTTCGCTCCGCACTGCAGAGCTCCCCATGGATCATTCTCGGTACTACGGCCATCCTTCTGATCGTCGTGATCGTGCTGGCCGTTCAGAACACCAACCGGGAAGAGCGCTACATGTCGGAGCTGATGACCGCCAAAGGGGCCGCCCTCATCCGCGCGGTTGAGGCCGGGGTCCGAACCGGCATGATGGGGATGAGTTGGGGCGGCCGGCAGGTGCAGCAGTTGCTCGAGGAAACGGCCCGTCTGCCGGACGTTCTCTACATGGCGGTGGTGGACAAGGACGGAAGAATCGCTGCGCACAGTGACCCGTCTCGGATCGGCAGCGGGTTCCGCAAAGACTCCAAGCTGACGCATGTCGGGCCCGACTTTCAGGAAAGCTGGGAATTGGTGGAATTGGGCGGCGGCCGGCGCGCTTTCGAGGTTCATCGCTATTTCCGACCGCTCGCCGCCGGCGGGGGCCTGGACCACGGCGGCATGACACGCATGATGCGCCATCACGGCTTTGACCTCCGACGAAGGGCGGAACGATTGGCTTGGACCTCAACACCGCGACCCGCTGATCATTGTCGCAGGGTTGGACGTCACTCCTTTTGAGGAGGCTGCCCGAACGGATATCCGCACCACCATTGTTTTATCGGCCGTCCTTCTGGTATTGGGGTTTGGTGGGTTGGTCTCACTGTTCTGGATGCAAAACTACTACACTGCCCGGCAGTCGCTGCGCGACACCAGCGCTTTCGCCGATGAAGTCGTGGCCCATCTGCCCGTTGGGCTGATCGCCACCGACCGCAGCGGGCAGATCACCTTTTTCAACGCGGCCGCGGAAAAGATTACCGGGCTGAGTCTGGCCGCTGTAAAGGACAGGCAGCCGGGGGGGTTCCTGCCGGCGAGCCTGTGCGGTTTTCAAAAAAAGCTTGCTTCCGGGACACCGATAACCGAGCAGGAGGTGGAATGCCGTTTTGCCGAAAACCGCACGGTGCCGGTCAGCGTCAGCGCTGCCCGGATCATAAACGAAGTGGGCGATTTTGTCGGGGAAGTCATCATGCTGCGCGACTTGGGCGAGGTGCGGCGGCTGCAGGAGGAAGTCCGGCGACAGGAGAAACTGGCCGCGCTGGGCGGACTGGCCGCCGGTGTCGCGCATGAAATCCGCAACCCATTGAGCGCCATCAAAGGCCTGGCCACTTTTTTCGCCGGGCAGTTTGCGGATGGAAGCGAAGCCCGGGAAGCCGCCGGGGTGATGATCCAGGAGGTGGACCGGTTGAACCGGGTCATCACGGAGCTCCTGGAGTTTGCCCGGCCCACGGATTTGAAGCGTCGCGCGACCGACCCGGCGCAGCTGCTCGGCCGTTCGCTCAAACTGATTCAACCGGATGCGACCGCCAAAAACATCCGCACCGAATTGAACATCGGTGAAGGAGTCGGCGCGGCATCGGTAGACCCGGACCGATTGGCCCAGTGCCTGCTGAATTTATACCTCAATGCCATCGAGGCGATGCCGGACGGCGGCGTGCTGGCGGTTCACTGCGCCCCCGAAGGATCCGAGGAGCTGGTTATCGCCGTATCGGATACCGGCCGAGGGATCGCACCCGGTAGTCTGGGCAAAATATTCGATCCATATTTTACCACCAAAAAAACCGGCACCGGGCTGGGCCTGGCCATTGTGCACAAAATAGTCGAGGCGCATCAGGGGAACATAAAAGCGGAAAGCACCCCCGGCGGAGGCAGCACGTTCACCATCCGCATCCCCTGCCGGATCAGAGAGAGTCGATGAGGCAACGATGACTTCCGCTACTCCGACCAGGATTCTGATCGTGGACGATGACCCCGGTCACTTGACCGCTCTGAAAACCATCACGCGCAGCTGGGGGTATGAAGTCGAGACGGCCGATGATGGGGCGGTCGCGGTCGAAACCGCCAAGAACAAACCGGTCGATCTCATCCTCATGGACGTTCGCATGGCCCGCATGGGCGGCATCGAGGCCCTGGAGAAAATCAGGTCCTACAACCCATCCATCCCCATCATCATCATGACGGCCTACTCGTCGGTGGAGTCCGCGGTGGAAGCGCTCAAAGCCGGCGCCTACGATTACCTGATCAAGCCGCTTGATTTCGAGGTTCTGCGGCGGGCCATGGAGCGGGCGCGCGAGCATGCCGGTCTCAAAGCCGAGAATCTGCTCCTCAAATCGAAACTGGGTGCTGATTTTGACCTCGCCCATATCATCGGGAACAGCAAAGCCATGAGAGCCCTGATCGACATGGTGGCCATGGTCGCCCCTTCCGAGGCCACAGTGCTGATCACAGGCGAAAGCGGGACCGGCAAGGAGTTGATCGCCCGCGCCCTGCATTTCAACAGCCCGCGCAAGGAAAAGCCGCTGGTGGTGGTCAATTGTGCCGCGATCACCGAGACGCTGCTCGAGTCGGAGCTGTTCGGCCACGAAAAAGGCGCCTTCACGGGTGCGGACAAGCGTCACGAGGGGCGTTTCATGCAGGCCAACCGCGGCACCGTTTTTCTGGATGAGGTCAGCGAGACCTCTGCGGTCATGCAGGCCAAACTGCTGAGAGTGCTGCAGGAAAAAGAGGTGCAGCGTGTGGGCGGGGAGGAGGTGTTGCCCGTGGATGTGCGGGTGGTGGCCGCCACCAATCGCGATCTGGAAGCCGAGGTCGCCGGGGGGCGTTTTCGAGAGGACCTCTTCTACCGTCTCAACGTCGTGCGCCTGACCGTTCCGCCGCTGCGTGACCGGCTGGAGGATATCCCGCTGCTGGCCCGGCACTTTCTGGAAAAGTTTGCCTTGCAGAACCGTAAAACAGTCAAAGGCTTCACCCCCTTGGCCATGGACATGCTTCTCAAATACGATTGGCCCGGCAATGTCCGGGAACTGGAAAATGCCTTGGAACGGGCGGTGATCCTGTTGACCGGCGATCATATCACTGAAAAGCAATTGCCGCTCAACATTGCCCGGAAATACGATCAAGCCCAAGGATTGAGCCCGTCGGCGTCTTCGCCGATGGACGGCACGCGCTCCTTGGGGGACATCGAGAAGGAAGCCATCATCGCCACCCTCGAGGCCGCCGGCCACAACAAGAGCGAAGCCGCGCGCCGGCTGGGCATCACCCGCAAAACACTGCACAACAAGATGAAAAGCTATGGAATGATGTAGAGCATAGCCGAAACCGCGTCGCATAGTTTTTTTTCAGGGTTTTATCAGTGACGCCCGGCCGGCCCAACGACGGCCTGTGTCATTCTTACCCACCCCCTGCCTGATCCATTAAAAACCTGAGTCCTTTTTACCCGTTCGGCCGTGCCCCTCGGCGGGGGCTGTTTTGTCTGTTGGAATGTCAGAATTTTTAAATCATACTTTTTCAGTAGTTTAAAGCTTGTGTTACCAAAACCCGCAAGCCGTGGCACAGCAGTTGCTCTAAATCAGCTCAAACCGGGGCCATCGGGCTCACGGCAAGGACACAAGACCGAGATGAAAGGAGTCATGAAAATGAAAAACCTCAAATCCAGTGTAGGAATTGTTGCAGTCGTTCTTATGGTTGGTTTTGCCGCGCTGGCCTTCGGTTACGACGGCTATGGTCCAGGATACGGCGGGCACATGCGGGGCCGCGGGATGATGGGCTACGACGGGGACTACGGACGCATGATGGGCAACGGGCCTGGATACGGGCACATGTGGGGCGACAACGGCCCCAGCGGGTATGGCAATCTTTCCCGCGAAGACGCCGCCAAGCTGGAGCAGTCCCAGGACAAGTTCTTCGACCAGACCCGCGATCTGCGCAATTCGATTCGCGACAAGCAGTTTGCCCTGAACGATGAACTCCAGAAGCCCGACCCGGACCGGACTAAGGTCGTTGATCTGCAGAAACAGTTGAGTCAGCTTGAATCCCAGTTCGATCAGGCGGCCCTGGAGCATCAACTCCAACTGCGCAAGGAGTTTCCGCAAGGCGCTTACAGCAGAGGCTATGGCCGTGGAGGGAACTGCTGGTAACTCCCCCCCCACACGCAGTGCATCGGGGAGGAGGCGCTGCCCGCTGCCGACTCCCCGGCGCGCATGACTTAAACGTGTCGCGCAAAAAATCAATAAAACCTTCGAATGGTCAATGGAGGGGAATCATGCCGCATACGACGAATCGATCCACGCAAGCCGTCGACCCCGTCTGCGGAATGAACGCTGACTGCGCCAAGGCGCCGTTGGCGGTCGATGCCCGGGGCAGAGCGTACTATTTTTGCAGCAGCGCCTGCCGTGACGAGTTTCAGAAAGACCCGCAGCGGTACGCGACCAAACCTAAAGGCTGGTGGTCCCGTTATCTCGATCGGGTAAAAAGGGTGACCGGCGGCAAGCCGATGTCCTGCGGTCATTAGGCCCAGACAATCGGCGGAAAGCCGCCGTGGCGTGATACCAATGGTGGTGAAGGAGAGGCATAAACCATGAACCGCGGTTCTTCAGCGTTAATTGCCATCGGAATCGCCGCCGCCATGATCGCGGCCGGCATCTGGTACTTGGTCGCTCACCACATCGGGATGTTTTACGGTGCAGAACGCGGTTTTATGGGCCCCGGCATGATGGCCGGAGGCGGAATGGGCATCGTCATGATCCTCTTTTGGAGTGTTCTCATCGTGGCGCTGGTCCTGGTGGTTCTCGGGTCAGCGTCGGGAATTCGCAACCGCGGTCATCAAACCACCGCTGCGTCCGATCCGCTTGAGATCCTCAAACGGCGCTACGCCAGAGGCGAAATCGACAAGGCCGAATATGAGACCAAACGCCGCGATCTGAAAGCCTGATCCCGTTTTGAAAGCGGCCCGCAAAAAAAATCCGAGGAAAGTCTGCCCATGTCAACTCGACTCCCCTTTTACGAGACCGCGACCGGCTTGAACCGCAGGCAGTTTTTGAAGGTCGTCGGGGCCGGCACCGTCGGTGTCATGTCCGGCGCTGTCGGGGTGTTGGCGAATCAGGCGGCAACCGCCGCGGCGCGGTCCTTGCCCCCGAACGCCGGGTTTGCGCCGGACATGGATGTTGCCCTCACCGCCATCCCCGGCGAAGTTCCCCTATTCCCCGGAAGTCCGACTCGCGTCTGGCGCTACAAAGCCGAGTTGCTCAAAGGGGGGGCCGACCGGCTGACCGAGATCCCGGGGTGTTATCTGGGGCCGATCCTGAGGGCGCGTCAGGGGGACAAGGTCCGCATCCGTTTTAACAACCGGATTTCCGAGGACACGATTGTCCACTGGCATGGACTGCACGTGCCGGCGGCCATGGACGGGCACCCGCGTTATGCGATCCCGCCGGGGCAGTCTTATCTGTATGAGTTCGAGGTGAAAAACAGGGCGGGCACCTACTGGTATCACCCCCACCCGCACGGGCAAACCGGGTATCAGGTCTACGGAGGGTTGGCGGGATTGTTTCTGGTTTCAGACGCGGAGGAAAAAGCCGCGGCGCTGCCCGCCGGCGAACACGACATCCCCCTGGTGATCCAGGACCGCTCCTTCGACCGGGACAACCAGCTGGTGTATTTGCCCGGCGGCCGCATGGAGGCCATGACCGGGTTTATCGGCGACAGGATCCTGGTCAACGGGCTGCCGGATTTCAGGCTGACGGTCTCCACCCGCGCCTACCGTTTGAGGCTCCTCAACGGGTCCAACTCCCGCATTTACAAACTGGCCTGGCAGGACGGCCGCCCGCTGACCGTGATCGGCAGCGACGGGGGGTTGCTGGAAGAGCCGGTCCAACGCAGGTACGCGTTTCTAAGCCCCGGGGAGCGCCTGGAGATCTGGGCGGACTTCGGCAATGACCCGGTCGGCTTTGAAACGGCCCTCGTGAGCCTGGCCTTTGATGCCGGGGCGGCGGCCAACGGCCGCACGCGCGGCGGTATGATGATGGGCGGCGGGAGAAGATACCCGCAACTCCTTCCCAACGGTTCTGAGTTTTCAGTCCTGCGGGTCACGGTCGCACGGCGCGTCACAGAAAATCAGCCTCTGCCGTTGAAGCTTTCCTTTATCGGTCGCGAAAACCCCATAAATGCGATCAATTATCATGCCCCCCGTCGTTTCAGGCTGGCCATGAACCACATGCGCTGGACCATCAACGGCCGCAGCTTTCAAATGAACGACGTGGCGAGTGATGAAATCGTCCGGCTGGGATCGATGGAAGTGTGGGAGTTTGACAACACCGGCGGCGGCATGGACATGATGGGCATGATGGATATGCCCCACCCTATTCACTTGCACGGCAAGCAGTTCCGGGTCCTGGAACGCGGTGGGGTCACGCACTCCGGCTACGTCGACGAAGGCTGGAAGGACACCGTGCTTCTGATGCCCGGCGAGCATGTGCGGATTCTGGTCCGCTTCGACGACTTCCCCGGGTTGTACCTGTATCATTGCCACAACCTCGAGCACGAAGACATGGGGATGATGCGCAATTATCTTGTCAAGGCGTGATGTTTATCCGCCCCAATTTAAGAAAGGATCAAACCACATCCCCATGCAACCCTATCTGAAAGCGGCGCTTTTTGCGCTCTGGGCCGGCGTCATTCTGGGCCTGGCTTATCTCTATTGGTCCGAAGGGTACTCACTCCCGCAGCTCGCTGCTGCGGCGCGCGACCGATTGGCCGAGTACGGCGTCTGGGGGCCGCTCATCTACATCGGGTTCTACGCGTTCCGGTCCCTGGTGTTTTTTCCGGCTTCGATGCTGACCATCATGGCCGGCGCCGTTTTTGGGCCATTGTGGGGTTTCGCCTACACCATCGTGGGTGAGAACATCAGCGCGAATCTCTCCTTCCTGGTCGGGCGCTATTTTGGGGCCGGGGTTCTGGGGAAGCTGGGGGCCGGGAGCAGGTGGATTCCCCTGATGGAGTGCCATTTCCGCCGCAATGGCCTGTTCGCCGTATTGATGATGCGGCTGATGTACCTGCCCTTCGACCTCGTGGGGTATTCCTCGGGGGTCTGCGATATCCGGCAGCGCGACTTCGCCATCGGCACCCTGATCGGGACGCTGCCCGGGCTGGCGACTTTCACCCTGCTGGGCGGGGTCGTGAACAGATTCGATTATCTGCTGTGGGCGTTGTTGATCGCCGCGGTGTCGCTGGGGTTTTCGCGGTTTATCAAAAAGCGCGCGATGTTGCGCCTGCCTGTCAAGTGATGGATCGCCGCCGCAATGCGATTGCGCTTTTTTCGAATCGCGGCCCAGGCATGGCTATCGACGTGCTGCCCAGGCCAGCGCCTCCTGCCGCACGTGGCGCGTGGCCGCCTCCAGGCGCAGCCGGTACTGGCGTTTGTAGTGCTGCACGCGCGGGTAAAGCCGGTGGGCCTCCGGGCAGGTCCCGGCGTCCACCGCCACCGCGTCGTGGTCCGGCAGGCAGCGGCGCGGGGCCAGCTGGGCTTCGGTTTCGAGCTCATCGGGGTAGGACGTGTACCAACGCCACCATTGACCGCTGATGAGCCGACCCTGCCACAGATCGTTTGCCGCCGCCACGCTCTCGGTGCAGCCCGGGATCGGCAGGTTCGAAAAATCGTAAACGAAGCAGGCCGGGTCCGGCGGCGAGGCCGGGTTGTAAAGCGGCAGCAGGCCGTCCGCCCCCGGCGGCACGCAGTGCGCATAGAGGGAATGAGCATAAAAGTCGCCGATGGCGTGGGCCGCCAAACCGAATTCGGTGATCGCTCCGGCGTCGAGGCGCTCCCGGACCCGGGCCCAGCCCTCGTGGATGTAGGCAAAATCAAAGTGATCGCGCGGGTCGTAGCCCAGCACGTTCACGTCCACGATGAAGCTTTGGTGTTTCACCCGGCCGATCTCCTCGGTGGAGAGGACCCCGGCCAGGGCGTGGTCGAAAATGTGTTCATGCGCCTTGACCGCGAAGGAGGGGTCGAACTTCTTCCAGAAACGGTCGACGCGGAACCCCAGATAGTCCGTGAAATCCATCGCCGCCCGGCGTTCACTGCTGCGGATGCGCCAGAGATGGTCACGGTTGAAGACAAAATGCGGCATGTACTCGATGTCGCGCCGCGCGGGGGTCTTGGGCCGGGGTTTGCCTTTCACCGGGCCCCGCGCGAGCTTCTGGTGGCGCGCCTGCCGGGCCGCACGCCCCGAGCGGTTCAGGGAGGCCGGTTCCAGGATTTCCCAGCCGCCGTCCTCGCACTGGTAGACGACCCACGCGTGAAAGCCCCCCTCCCCGCTTTGGTGGTCCACCAGCCGGCCTAGCGCCACGCGGATGCAGGTGCGGGAAATGCCGCTTTCCTCGAGCAGGGCCGCCAGCAGAAAAGCAAGGTCCTCGCAATCCCCTCCGCCGCGCGCCAGGGTCTCTTCGGGGAAAAGCCATTCGTCGAATCCGCGCGCCGAACGCAGGTACCTGACCTCTTCGGATAGAAATCCCTGGATGACACGCGCCCGGAAATCGAAGCTTCCAGGACCGCGGCTGACAAACCGCCGGGCCTCCCCGGCGCCGAGCTGGTCGACCATGCGGTGCAGCGCATGGCGCAAGACGGCGTTGCTTTCGATCGAAAGAAAGCCCCGGATGTCGATGGGGTAGCTGCGCCGGCGCGTGTGGGGGATGCGTCGGGCGGCCGGGATGACCGCATCGTGGACGATCTCATCGCCCGCCCAATGCCACTTCTGATAAGGCCTCACACCCGTCATCTGCAGGCACATGGGATTCCCCTCTTTCAGTCGTTCATGCGGTACTCGCCGTTCAGGGGCAGCACGCGCTGCTCCCAGATCCGCTGGTACTGCTCGGCGGCCGGCACGGCCTTGATGAGCATGATCTCGCGGCAGAACTCCCGCTGTTCCTCGCGGGTGGCGTGCATGCCGTAGATCTGCAGGGCGAAGTGGGCGAAGTCGCGCACCATGAAGTCGAACACCTGGTTGACGACATCGGGGTCGACGCGGTCCAGCCCGGCCTGCTCGAGGATGAGCTGCCCGTAGACCACGATCGAGAACATCTCGCCGAGCGGCAGGGAGAAGGAGGGGTCCATGTCCTGGGCCTTGTCCGGGCCGGCCTTGGCGAGCATCTCCTTGAAGAGCGCGATCTGGCGGGTGAAGGCCGCCACGTTGGGCAGGTGCCCGTTGGCCGCGAAGACGGGGGCGTAGTCGTGGAAGCGGACCGCCCCAAGCCCTTGGTGGGACCCTGGCGGAAGAGGAACACGTCGTCCCGGTCGCTGAGCTCGGGAACCACCGGGGCGTACTCGGCCGGGTTGAAAAAATAGCTCTTCATGAACTTGCGGATCAGCTGGACGTTGACGTGCACCGTGCCCTCGAGCTTCGACGGCCCGCGGACGTCGACCGCACCCATCGCGAAAAAGGTGTCCTTCTCGAAGCCCTTGGCCGCGATGACGTCCCAGAGCAGGTTGATCACCTCCTCGGACTGCAGGGTGACCTTCATCTTGCTCGTGGGGTTGTAGAGCAGGTAGCGGCGGTCATTCTCCGAGGCACGGCGGAAGTAGTCGGTGGCGCGCCGCTGATAGAGTTTCATGCCCACCAGGCGCAGCCAGGCGTCCATGAAATTCTTGCGGACATGGGGCATGTCGGTGACCCGCATCCCGTAAAGGACGCGGTTGGCCGCGTGGGTGATGGCCTCGTAGAAGCAGTGCTCGGCCACGCCGATGGAGGCCGGGCCGATGTTGAACTTGCCGATGTTCACGGTGTTGAGCGCCGCATCCCACGCCGTCGGCCCCCGGGACAGCATGTCGTCCGCGCCGATGGGGTAGTCGTGGAGGGCGAAGTGGGAAACGTACTCCTGGTGGGAGATGACGTTGTTCTTCAGCTCGTAGGCCTTGTGGCGGTAGTTGGTGACGAAAAAAACATAGTCGTCGGTCCCGTCCTTGATCTTGCCCAGGGTGGACACCATTTCGGCCTCGTTGCCGTTGCCGATGTAGTACTTCTCGCCGTTCGCGGCCCAGGCGCCTTCACCGGTCGGGGTGAGGGTCGTCTCGGTGGCGTAGATGTCGGCGCCGTGCGCCCGCTCGGAGAGACCGAAGGCGAAGATCGCCCCCTGCTTGAGCAGGGCGGCGGCTTTCTGCTTGGCCGCCTCGTTGGCGCTCATCCAGATGGGCCCGAGCCCCAGGATGGTCACCTGGAAGCAGTACCAGTAGCCCAGCCCGTAGAACGCCAGCAGCTCGCTGTACTCGCTGTTGCGGGCCGTGTCCCAGCGGCAGTCCGGGTCGCCGCCGGCGTACGCCTTGGGGGTGAGCAGCTTGGCGAAGATCTGCTCGCGGGCGATGAAATCGACGAATTCCCGGTACCACACCTTCTTGTTGAAGTCCTCGGTCAGCCGGGTTTTGCCCATGGTCTCGAAGAAGGCGACGGTCTTTTCCATGATGGCCCGCGAGCCGGCGTCCGACGCTAGGCCCTGGTACTTCTTCGGCTGCAGCAGAAAATTCATTTTTTCATCCTTTCTTGGCCCGTGATGTCGACGACGGGCCTGTTCCCTGTCTTGGCAGCATCTTTCACTATTCGGAAAGATCCGCCACCTCGCCTCTTGTCACCCGCAGCAACTCGGCACTGGTCAGCCGCATCATGGCGTCGAGGCCCCCGCCCCCGCCGTAGACCGTCTCCAGCCGGCCGACGGCAGCGTCGACCAGGGTGCGCAGCGTCGCCCGGTGGCCGAAGGGGGGCATGCTGCCGACCACGAAGCCGGTGACGGCCAGGGCTTTTTCCGGGCTGGCGAATTTGACCCGGCTACGCCCTATGTTCAGGTAGGCGGCCAGCTTGCGCCGGTCCACCCGGGCCGAGCCGTTGTTGATCACCAGCAGGGGTTCCTCCCCGGCCTCGAACACCAGCGACTTGATGATCTGCTCTTCGGCGACCCCCAGGGCACTGGCCGCCTCCGGTACCGTCGTGGTGTGCGCGTCCAGGGCAATGATCCGGGCCGCCACACCGCGGTCTTCGACGAAACGCTGGAGGTCGTCGCGCGTGAGCGGCCGGTGCGGTTCTACTGGGTTCGAGTTCATCGCAATCATGTTCACCACCTTCCTAATACCCTCTTTTTAGCCCTTATTTCAACAGAGTCAATCCGAAATATGGTGGCTTTAACATGAAAACCAGGCCGAAGGCTGAAGGCAATTAGACCAAAAGCAAACAAACAACGGTTCTCGGTCACGGCAAGCGCCATCACCTTGCTGAGAAATCGGGAAACGGGGTCTTATGCAGTGCGGAGACGGGGGGAGAGTGTGCGGCCTTCAACGAACCCGCATGCGGCCCCCGGCCACAGGGAGGCCGCGCCATCAGCGCATCCGGTTTCGGCAAGTTCAAAGCCTGTCCAATAGGCAGACCCGTCGTCAGTGGGCACTATCGCCTCGCATTGATCCGGTGCCGAAGGCCAATTGGTGCTGAGAGGCCTCAAACGATGGACCGTCGGATCATGCTTCGGAGCATTTGGCGCCTGCGAACCTGCCGCCGGGATTTGACGCCGCCGGGGCGGCCGAATCACGGGTTGCGTGAGTCTCAGTGACGCCGAACACGATCCGGGCCAATTCGGACGCGAGCCCTTGCAGGTGTTCGGCCCGACTTTCCAACTGCCCGGACGCGGCAGAGGTTTCCTCTGCTCCGGAGGCGCTCTGCTGAACGACCTTGTCGATCTCGCCAACGGCCTTGTTCAACTCCTCGATGCCGGTTGACTGCTCGCGGGTGGCCGCCGAAATATCCGCCAGCAGCAGTTCCACTTTTGCGAGCCGCTTTTCGACTTCCGCATGCGCCTCATTGGTCTGGGTCAGCACGCTGGAGCCTTCAGTCACCTTCCGGACCGTTTTTTCGATCAGGGATTCAGTGTTCTTTGCCGCCAGGGTTGCCCGCTGAGCAAGATTGCGGACTTCGCCGGCTACGACTGCGAACCCCGCACCAGCCTCTCCGGCGCGGGCCGCCTCGACCGCCGCGTTTAGTGCCAGCAGATTGGTCTGAAAGGCGATTTCATCTATATTTTTTATGATTTGGGAAGTTTCCTGGCTGACCGCCGTGATCTCCTGCATGGACTCCGTCAACTGGTTCATGCAGCCGCCGGCGAACTCAAAGGCCTTGCTCGCCTCCCCCATCAGCCCGGCCGCGGCCGCGGTGTTGTCACTGTTTTGGTGGGTTCGGGACGTCAATTCCTCCAGGGAAGCGGATGTTTCCTCAAGGGTGGCGGCCTGCTCGCAGGCGCCTTCGGCCAGCGAAATGCTGGCGGCGGAGAGCTGCCCTGAAGCTGCCGCGACACTGGCGGAATCCTGGCCCAGTTCCCCGGCCATTTTCTTGATCGGCCGGATGACCATGCGCCACATCAGCACGATAGTCCCCGCGACGATAAACAGCGCGCCCAGGCCCCCGGTCAGGGCACTCTTCTTCAGCAGGCTGTTTCGGCTGGCCAGTGCTTCCGTCATGTCCTGCTGGACCACCATGCCGCCCAGCACCGAGCGGCTTTTGCCGTGGCAATGATGACAGCGCGGCTCGTTGAGGATCGGCCGCATCACCGCTTCGTAAGGCAATTCGTTTTTCTGAAACTCAAAGGAGCGCGAGTCCGCCTGGCCGGTTCTCAACATTTCGTTGACGGCCGCCAGCATTTCGGGTGAGTGCGGTTGCTGCGCAAGATCGGTGCCTTCGGGGATCTCCTGGGTCGAATAGACGATCCCCCGGTCGAAGCCGAAAATCATGATGTCGGCATTCCGGATGCCGTTGCGCAGCTGATGCATCTGCTTTCGGATGGTGTCCCCGTCGCCGATCGCCATGGGGCCGATGATCCCGAAGAAAACAGTGTCGGCCAGAATCGACCCCGCCGCATCCGCCTGGTGTTTCAGTGCGCGGTGATTTTCGGAGGCTCCCAGAGTGACGAGCACGGCGATCAAGAGGGTCAGGAAAAGTCCCAGGGCAAGATTCACCTTGACCTGAAGGCTCATGTGTTTCGGTTTCATCAGTGGGCACCTCCGAAGATCAAGGGTTTGTATCGAAAGGCGCCGACCCGTTCGGCGTTGTGACACGTCTCGCAGTCGGCGACGGTCAGCCGGCCCTTGATGTCCTGGGGATCCTTCGACTCGGCGTGCAGGCTGCCCGGCCCGTGGCAGACCTCGCATCCGGCATTTTTCAGTTGCGGGGTCTTGTCTTTGGACTCGAAGCCCCCGGGGCGGCCGTAGCCGGTGGTATGGCAGGCATAACACTCCTTGAGCTCTGATTCAGTGAGCCCTTTTTCCATTTTGACGACGCTGTTGAAGGAATGGCTTTTTTTGGAATAGGCGGCAAACGAGGCGTACTGGTCTTCGTGGCAACCCTGGCAGGTTTCGCTGCCCACGTACTCCCGATCCGGGTTTGTGCCCCAGGCCTGGGGTTTGATCAATAATGAGAGCGCCAGGGCGAAAAGTACTACGGTCGTTGCAATCCGTCGGTATGGTGTCACATGCCCTCACTTTCTGAAATCGATTGCTTGTCTCGAATCGGGTGGCTTTACTAACCAATGGCCGCACAGGTATCGATATCGGCATTTCAGTAACAATTTTTAATCATTTTTTTGTGTTTTTGATCGGAAAAACTGCGACACCCGTTTCTGGATTCGGGATACGGATGCTTTCTGACAATTTAGTGAAGTGATATTGGTAAGTTGTTTAATTCATATCGGACTGCGATGAGATCAGTAGTAAAGTTGTGCGCCGTGAAAAAAATATCGCGCATTGACTTGCGATGAAGTTGAATTCTGTCTCTGGGGGCGGGTCGGAAAGGAGCTTCTGCAAATGAGGAGAGACCGGGTACTATTGCGGAGACACGAGCACCTCGTGATATCGGTTTAAATCATCTTCGCAAGATCATCCGGCGCGGCTGATTTAGGCCTGGAAATATCGGCGCCGCACGTGAACGTACAGGGCAAACCCCCACCAGCAAAGCACCAGGAGCCCATACGCGAGCATGAAATAGTGCAAAAGTTGATCCTTGGGGATCATTCCAACGATCTCGCGCGTCAGTGTCAATTGCTGGATGATATACTCGTAGAAGGCCTGGGGGAACAACACCAGTTGGAGCTTGTCGATCGTGTAAAGGGCCGTGGTCGCCATGAACGCCGCATACCCCCATTGCTTTGCCGTCCATAGACCTATGCCGCACAGGGCATAGAGCCCCGCAAACACGACATGATAGAGTACTGCCAAGGCTCCGCTTCGAAGACTCCCGAAAAGCGCCGCCGCAGAGTTGAACTCCATGACCTCAAAGACTGCGGAAGCCAGAAAAAGCACGGCTGCCGTGCGGAGCGTGCCCCGTCCTTTCACCTTCGCTGCCATTCGCTTCAACTCCCTTCCAGACCTTTCATCTATCCCGGGGGCCTCTTAGAATCGTTTCAATTGAAACCACACCTGGGCGTCGAAGGGGACCTTGCCCCTGCGACGGGGTCCCTCCAAGCCCGGCACATTCTCGAAGCCGCCGACCAGGACTTTCTCCACCGACACCCCCGCGATGCGGTAGCCGTGTTCGCGCATGGCCGCCTCGATTTCCGGCACGACCTCCGGGCGGGACAGGATGTCGGCGACATAGCGATTGACATGACTGCGGCGCGGTGTTCCGGCGGCGGCGTTCCACTGCGGGTCTTGGGCGGCCCTCCGGGCCAGAAACTGCGACAGCCAGGGGTAGTCGATGAGACGGCCTATGGAAAGTGAAGTGAACACCCGGGAAGCCAACTCGGGGTGGGGTTGCGAAAAACCCAGACTCAGTGTCCGGATCACGTCGTCCTTGTCGATGCGGCAGGGTCGATACCCCGGGTGGGCGGCCCTCAACCGCAAGGCCGGCCAGTTCTCGGCAGCCGCGAGGCTCAAGGTGCACTCCCCCGCCGGTACCGACGCGATGACCACCTCGCCGCTGTCTGCAGGGGTGCCTGCCAGAAGCAACAGAGCGGCTGCCAGAAAAGCGCCTAACACCATGGTCCTGCCTGCCTCCCGTCGCCGTCAGCGGGTCGGGGGGATAGACCCGCCGGAGGGTCACGGGCTTTTCAAACGCTGGTTCACCCAGGCGACGACGTCCGCAAACACTTCCTCCCTGTTGGTCTCGTTGAGCAGCTCGTGCCGCGCCAGAGGGTAGAGCTTCAGGGTCACATCCTGCATGCGCGCCGCTTTGTAGGTCTCGCAGGTCTTTCTTATCCCACCGGCCCCGCCCCCACAGGGATCCCTCTCGCCGGATAGGAACAGCAGCGGCAAGTCCTTGGGAATGCGGCGCATGGCCTCCGGGTCGGACAGGCCGTTCACGCCCGTCAACAGGTCGACGAAAAAACCGGCCGTAAACACGCCCCCGCAGCAGGGGTCGGCCACATACTTGTCCACCTCCGCCTCATCGCGGCTCAGCCAGTCGAACTCGGTGCGGTTGGGTTTGAAGGGCTGGTTGAACTTGCCGAAGGACATCCGGTTCAGCAACCGGCTCGGTGTCCGGCGGCCTTTGAACAAAGACACCAGGCGGGCGACGGCAAGCCCTATTTTGCCGATCACCCCCGGGTCGGCGGGCGTGCCGGAAAGGACCACCCCGCTCAGCTCATCGCCATGCAGGGCGATATAGCTGCGGGCCAGCAGCGACCCCATGCTGTGGCCGAACAAGAAAAGCGGCTTCCCGGCGTGCTTGTCCCGGATGATACCGCTCAGCTGGTGCATGTCGCCGACCACCCGGTACCACCCGTCGGCATCGGCGAAATAGCCGATGTTATCCGGCGACCCTGCCGTCCGGCCGTGGCCGCGATGGTCGTTGGCATAGACCGCGAACCCGGCCGCGCACAACGCCCGGCCGAACCGCTCGTAGCGCGCCGCGTGTTCGGCCATCCCGTGCGCGATCTGAACCGCGGCGCGGATTTGAGAGTTGTTTTCCGGCAGCCACTGATAAACGACGATCGGGGTGCCATCCTCAGCCCGAAAAGTAAAATCACTCACTCTCATCATTTCCTCCCCACGGCGGCCACGATTCCTCAATTTTCTATCTTACATCGAACTCCCCGAGGGTTGTCAACCACGCGATCCCCACGATCTCCCGGCAGATGGCGGGGGTGCGAGGCAGAAAGCGCCGATGAGGGTTCTTCCCGCCACCAAGGGTCTGCCCCGCCCCGGCACCGCCGGCACCATGCGACGCGATCCACCCCGTTCTCCCCCTTGGCCCCGTTCCTTCAAAAAAGGATTTGACCCTCGATTCAAACTCGGCGTAGATATGAACCGTGGTTTCACGACACGGCCTGAAACCCGGGGTCCCGCCATGGCGGGAGTGCAGTCCTCTCGCAAAGCGCCCCACCGCTGAAAGCGGCTTCGCATACGAATCGACCTGCGCCGCGACGCCTCTCTTGCAGGCGTGATTCAAGATGGTGAACCCGTTTCCATCGAAATCGAGGAGGCGCCATGGAGCCAAAGCAACCCGTTCAGGGCGACCCAAAACCGGCGCAACGGCTGCAGCAAGCGGAGGCGGGGGTGCCGGGCGGGGGTATTTTTCAGAGCAACCTCGCCGATCTCGAGTCCATGAAAAACGAGGCGTTTCAAGCCGGCGGCGCCGCACGGGTCGCCGACCAGCACCGGCGCGGCAAGCTCACCGCCCGCGAACGCATCGAGCTGCTGCTGGACGAAGGCTCCTTCGAGGAGTTCGACATCCTCAAGGTCGGCCGGGGCGACTACACCGACCGGGAGCGCTCCTACCCCGGCGACGGCGTCATCACCGGCCACGGCACCATCGACGGCCGCGAGGTGTTTCTCTTCAGCCAGGACTTCACGGTCATCGGCGGCTCACTGGGCGAGGCCCACTCCCAGAAAATCTGCAAGGTCATGGACCACGCCGTCAGCGTCGGCTCCCCGATCATCGGCCTGAACGACTCGGGCGGGGCGCGCATCCAGGAGGGGGTCGATGCCCTGGCGGCCTACGGTGAGATCTTCAACCGCAACGTGCAGGCGAGCGGGGTCGTGCCCCAGATCTCCTGCATCATGGGCCCCTGCGCCGGCGGCGCGGTCTACAGCCCCGCGATCACCGACTTCATTTTCATGGTGGAGACGACCGCCTTCATGTTCGTGACCGGCCCCAACGTGGTGAAGACGGTCACCCACCAGGAGATCACCTCGGCCGAGTTGGGGGGCGCCCGCGTCCACGGCGAGAAAAGCGGGGTCGCCCACTTCGTCCTGCCGAACGACATCCTCTGCCTGCGCGAGGTGCGGCGCTTGATCAACTACCTCCCCTCCAACAACCGGCTGAAGCCGCCGCTGTTGGACCTGCGGGACCCGCTCGATCGCACCGACCCGGCGCTCGACTACCTGATCCCGGCCAACCCCAACCACACCTACGACATGAAGGTCCTCATCCGCAGCGTGCTGGACGGGGCGGAATTCATGGAGATCCAGTCGCACTTTGCCCGCAACATCATCTGCGGTCTCGGCCGGCTGGGCGGCCAGACCGTCGGCCTGATCGCCAACCAACCGGCGGTCCTGGCCGGGGTGCTCGACATCCAGGCATCTTCCAAGGCCGCGCGCTTCGTGCGGTTTTGCGACGCCTTCAACATCCCCCTGGTCTGTTTCGTGGATGTTCCGGGCTTCATGCCCGGGCCGGAGCAGGAGTCCGGGGGGATCATCCGCCACGGCGCAAAGCTGCTCTATGCCTTCGTCGAGGCCTCCGTGCCGCGCATCACGGTGATTCTGCGCAAGGCCTACGGCGGGGCCTACATCGTGATGAACTCCAAGCACATCGGCGGGGACATCAACTACGCCTGGCCCACGGCGGAAATCGCGGTGCTGGGCCCCAAGGGGGCCTCGGAGGTGATCTACCGCCAGGAAATCGCGGCCGCCGCCGACCCGGAGGCCCTTCTCGGCCGGAAGGCCGACCACTACCGCAAAACCTTCTCCAACCCATTCCTGGCCGCCAAGCGGGGGTACATCGACGACGTGATCTTTCCCCGCACCACGCGGCAGCGGCTGATCCGCAGTCTGCAGTTTCTGGAGAGCAAGCGGTCGGCGCAACCCAACCGCAAGCACGGCAACATTCCACTGTGAGGGGGGCATCGTGTTTGAAAAAATCCTGATCGCCAACCGGGGGGAGATCGCCGTGCGTGTCGCCCGGACCTGCAAGCGCCTGGGGGTCCGCACGGTGGCGGTCTACTCCGAAATCGACGCCCGCTCCCAGCATGTGCAGGCGGCGGATGAGGCCGTTTTCATCGGCGCCTCGCGTTCGAGCGACTCCTACCTGGTCAAGGAAAAAATCATCGATGCCGCCCTCGCGCACGGGTGCGCGGCCATCCACCCCGGCTATGGCTTTCTCTCGGAAAACCCCGAGTTTCGCCGACATGGTCACCCGCGCGGGGCTTGTGTTCATCGGCCCCCCGCCCGCGGCCATCACCGCCCTCGGGGACAAGATCGCCTCCAAGG
The DNA here is from genome assembly GCA_963716785.1 of uncultured delta proteobacterium. Classification (GTDB taxonomy): domain Bacteria; phylum Desulfobacterota; class Desulfobacteria; order Desulfobacterales; family SpSt-501; genus SpSt-501. The sequence goes on from CAVQUW010000014.1 coordinate 22,854, forward strand.
AACTGGCGGTCAAGGCCGGCGTGCCGGTGGTCCCCGGCAGCCTGACCCCCGTGCAGGACCTGGCTGCGGCCCTGTCCACCGCCGCGCAGATCGGCTACCCCTTGCTCGTGAAACCGGCCGCCGGGGGCGGGGGCAAGGGGATGCGCATCGTTGCCGCGGCGGACGAGCTGGAGGCCGCGCTGAGGGCCGGCCGGGAGGAGACCCGCAAGGCCTTCGGCGATGAGCGCGTCTTTCGTCGAGAAATACATCCCGGCGGCGCGCCATGTGGAGATTCAGGTGATCGCGGACCGGCACGGTTCCGTCGTCCACCTGGGCGAGCGTGAGTGCTCGGTGCAGCGGCGCTACCAGAAAATCATCGAGGAAAGCCCGTCGGTCGCGGTCGATGCCGACCTGCGTCGGCGCATGGGCGAGTGCGCCTGCCGGCTGGCACGCGCGGCCGGTTATGTCAATGCGGGCACGGTCGAGTTCATCCTGGACCCGCAGGGCCGCTTTTATTTCCTCGAGATGAACACGCGTCTGCAGGTGGAGCACCCGGTGACCGAGATGGTGACCGGCCTGGATCTCGTGGCCCTGCAGCTGCAGGTGGCCGCCGGCGAACCCCTCGCGATCCGGCAGGAGGAGGTCACCTGGAAAGGCTGGGCGGTCGAGGCGCGGATCTGCGCCGAGGACCCGGTGCGCGGGTTTCTCCCCGCCACTGGCATGATCACGCGCTACTCCCCGCCCCGGGGGTCGAACATCCGCCTCGACAGCGGGGTCGAGGCCGGAAGCATGGTCAGCGTTTATTACGACTCGCTGCTGGCCAAGGTGATCGCCTGGGGCGAAAGCCGGCAGGGGGCGATCGACGCCCTGGTGCGGGCGCTGAACGGCTATCACATCGAGGGGGTCTCCACCAACGTGGACTTCGTCAACTCGGTGCTGACCCACCCCGAATTCGTGGCGGGGAATTTGTTCACCGGTTTCGTCGAGAAGCATTTCGAAAAGGGCCTGCCCGGGACCCCGCCCCCGGCCGAACGTCTGAATTTCATGGCCATGGCGGCGACCATCGTCTACCACAACCGCCAGAGCCTGACCCGCGAATCGCTCAAACCCATGGCCGCCCGGACCGGCCTGGCCCAGGTGCCGAAAGAGTGCGACCTCTACAAGGTTCGATGCGCGGAGAACCTTTTTGAAATCTGCCTGCGCAAAGACCCGCACGCCGGACCAGTGGACCGTCACCGTCGGCGGACGCGCCTACGCGGTGACGACCCCCGAGTTTGAGTTCTACCGGCGCCGGATCAAGCTTTCCATCGACGGGCATGCGTACATGTTCCGCCTCTACTACCAGTACAGTTTCTTTCGGGTCGCCTTCTGCGGGACCGTCCGGGTTTTCGAGGTGTTCTCCCCCAGGGAGTGGCAACTGGCCGGCCACATGCCCGCCCCGCGGGATGAGACCCCGGACAATGTCCTGCTGTGCCCGATGCCGGGCCTGGTCGTGGATGTGCGGGTTAAAAAAGGCGACCGCGTCTACCGCGGCCAGGACCTGGTGTGCATCGAGTCCATGAAATTGGAGAGCTTCGTCGCCTCGCCCTGCGACGGTGTGGTGGAGGAGGTGCTGGCCGCCGTCGGGCAGGCCGTGGAGACCGACGAGGTCCTGATCCGGTTTAACACCTGATCGCCCCAAAAGACCTTGACACGCGCCAAAAGTCCCGGCTAAACTCCCTTTACTGGGAGTGCTCCTCCGGATCGTCGCCTGCATCCGATCGCAGGGCGCAGCTTGAGTTTCTCCTCCGATCGCCTTCTCTCATTCTCGATCAGCCCGATCTCTTCGACCTGCCGCTGAGATTTCCGCAAACGAACCGCACCGGCCGACTTGATGGTTCCCCGCGCTTCGCTCGCAAGGGCGCATTGGAACACGGGAGGCCCCGCGCTGCGTGGGGCCCTGGAACCGGCGGTTTGCCGGCCGATCCGCCCGCGGTGGGCCGGCCGGCGCCGCCGCCAACTTCAAGCTTCCAGAAAGGGAGGTCACCATGGAACAGGTCATGCCGATCGAGGAAATCGCCAGGCAACGGTTGAACGCGCTCGTCTATTCCTACACCCTGCTGGTCAAGAACCTCAAGGAGGAGGGTGTCGACCTCGCCAGGGTCAAAAGCGCCAGCGACAAGGTCTGGGCGGTGCTGGGTTCCCAGGCCGCCGAGCAGATGAAGCCGTTTTTCACGGAACCGGTCGACATCAAGGCCATGCGGCTTGCGGGTGCGATGGCCGAAACCGTGCACGGCATGGAGGTCAAGGAGGAGGTGACGGCCAACGAGTTCCACGCCGAGTTCGTCAAGTGCCCCTGGCAGGATGCCTACATCGCGCTCGGCATCCCCGAGGAGTGGCGGCTTTGCCCCAGCGGTCACGTCGCCTTTACCGAAAACATGTACAAAGGGCTGACGCCGGGCGCCCGGTATGAACTGTCCCGGAACATGCCGAGCGGCGCCAAGGCCTGCGCGGCAAAAGCCTCGATCTGAACCGCGAAGACGGGGCGGGGCGCAGGCCCTGCCCGCGTCGACGGAGGCGACGCTCACGGGCGGCGGCCCTGCGCCGCCGCCCGGCCGTGGCCGCCCGCGTTCGGCCGGGAATGCGCCGGGGCCGTCCGGGCCGGCTCGCACCCGCCCGGTGCTTTCCGTGGACATGCGGACAAGGAGTGGTACACGCAGTACTTCAAGGACCTGGACCCGAAGCTGACCAAAGGGGGCTGCTTCACGGCCCACAACGCCGGCAACTCATTCGGGGGGGTCAAGGAGTTCCTCGACCACGTCGCCGGCCGGCCCGACTACCAGACCACCATCGACCGCTCCAGCAGCTCCGGCATCTCCATCAGCTGCAAGAAGTGAAGGTGCCCCCTGCCATTGCGGCTGATACGGCCGTCTCAACCGGCAGGAGGACTCGCGCATTGGCCAGGCGGTCAATTCTCCTCAAGGCCTCAGGCGCATCCATGACGATGCACACTCTGCGCCCGCCGATCCCGGCCCCACGAACGTGCCGCCTCGGACGAAGAGACTTGACTCGCTTCACGGCTCTTACTAGATATGGGTTCACAACCTCGGATAAGGAGGGGCGTTATGCGGCGGATGGGATGGGTGCTCCTGGGGACGGCGGTCGTCCTGGCGGTCTGCGGCGCGGCCGGGGCGGCAAGCGAGCAGGCCTTGAAGCTGCGCGGCCAGAACGGCTTGTCCGGGTTCTCGCCGCCGCAGGCGTTCCTGGACGGCAATTTCCTGGCGGACGAGGACGACCCGACCTACATCTTCGGCAAGGTCCGGGATTTCGCCGGCACGCATTCCTGCCCGACCGCCTGGCTCATCGAGGAGAGCGAACGCAGGCGCGTCGAGGCCCGCAGCCAGCCGTCGGCCCCGCTCGAGTATTCGATCTACCTGGAGACGGACTGCCCGGGGACGACCACTTATTATGTCTTCGTCGACCGTTCCCTGAACTCCGCGCAGTGGATGGAATGGCGCCGGCAATTCCACAAAAACAAGGCCGAGCCGCACTACAAGGCCGCCAAGGCCGGTCTGGACCGGGCCGCCCGGGACGGGGTGGCGGTGGAGGCCGAGCTGCGCTTTGTGGTACAAAACGGCGAGCTTCTGCTCAAGCGCCCGGAGGACATCCTCGCCTCCGAGCTGAAGTTCGCGCCGATTTACGACCTCAAAAAAAGCCAGCCGTTGGCCAAGTGACCCGGGACCGGATTGCCGTCACACCTTACCCAGCAGGAGGGAACCTCCATGACCCAGCCGACAAAACCTGAAGGGATGACGCGTCGCGGATTTATCAGAGCGGTCGGGTTCGGCGGAGCGGCGGCCACGGCCCTGGGCCTCCCGGGGCGCCTGGCCGCCCAGACGCCGGCGGGCGGACAGGCGCCGGCCATGCCCAAACGCAAGCTGGGAAAGACCGGGGCGGAGGTGTCGATCCTCTGCCTGGGCGGCATGTTCGACACGCTCAACAACCAGCTCCTGCTGCGGCAGGCCTACAACTGGGGGGTGACCTACTGGGACACGGCCGAGGGCTACGGCAACGGGTTGAGCGAGGACGGCTTCGGCCGCTTCTTCACCCGCACCCCGCAATCCCGCAAGGACATCTTCCTGGTGACGAAGTACCGCACCGCACCGCCCGACAAGCTGGGTGAAGCCCTCGACCAGGCGCTCAAGCGGCTGTGCACGGATTACGTCGACGCGTTCTACACCCACGGCATCAGCGATTTCAACCAGATCGCCGCCCTCCGCGATTGGGCCGAACAGGCGAAGAAATCCGGCAAGATCAAGTTCTTCGGTTTCAGCACCCACACGAACATGGAGGATTGTCTTCTCGCCGCGGCAAAATCGGGCTGGATCGATTCGGTCATGTTCACCTACAACTTCCGGCTCATGAACACCCCGAAGATGAAGGACGCGGTGGACGCCTGCGCGCAGGCGGGCATCGGCCTGACCTCCTTCAAGACCCAGGCCGGCGGCCAGGTCACCGCGGACAGCGAGGTGGAGTACAAGCTGCTCCAGAAATTCCTCGAACGCGGCTTCACCGACAAGCAGGCCAAATTGAAGGCCGTCTGGGAGAACCCGAACCTCGCCAGCATCTGCTCGCAGATGCCCAACCTTGCTTTTCTTTCGGCCAACGTGGCCGCCGCTCGCGACCTGAAGGCGCTCACCAAGAGCGACTTCGATGCCCTCGAGCGCTTCGCGCTTGAAACCCGCTCCGGCTACTGCGCCGGCTGCGGCCGCATCTGCCAGGCGGCCGTGGGCGGCAAGGTCCCGGTGAACGACGTGATGCGCTGCCTGATGTACTACCGGGGTTACGGGGACCGCGAACTGGCCCGGGGTGTCTTTGCCGGGATCCCGGAAGAGGCCCGGGCACGACTGACGCAGGTGAACTACTCCGAGGCTGAAAAAGCCTGCCCGCAGGGGCTGGCCATCGCCGAGCTCATGGCCGAAGCCTCGCAGCTCCTGGCCTGATCGGGCACGGAGCACCGCCGTTCCCGGCAACTCGGCCGAGCAGGGCACCGCGACGGACGGGGCGGCCTATGGCTTGCGCCTGTTCCTGAGCCGTGCGCCGATGACCAGCCCGATGACCACCGACCCGAACACAACCACGATGATCGTCAACAATTCCATGGCCGCCTCTTAAGTCACACCTTTTCCAACGCCGGCCGGAAGCGACACCAGCGACCCTTTCCGCAGCCGCCCGGCGCCCTCGACGGCGAGCGCCATGGCGTTGTCCGCATCCACTTTTCGAACCACCGCGCGGCAGATCGGTTGTCCGTTCTGCGAGGAGATGCCCACGCTCATCCCCGGCGCGACCCCGTGGCGTTCACCCAGACCGAAATAGACCTCGACCCCGTCGGGAACCGGTTTCAAAAGAAATACTTCGGCGCGCCCCTGGCGCGCGAGCGACCGCTCCTCTCCGCGACCCAACAGGTAAACCAGTCCCAGGACCAGCGTTAGCGCCGGCACGCAGGCGAGGGCCACCATGCCCGGCGCGACGTCGAAGACGCGCCGGATGACGGACAGAAAGCTTTCCCGCAGCGCGGCGTAGTCCGAATACACCATCGCCCGAAATGCGGCCACCGGTGTTTCGGGTGGTTGATCGGGCGCGTACACCCTCAAGTCGTAGGCGCCGGCGGCGGCATCGGCCGCGGCCGAGACGGCGCCGGTCCACATTTTGCCGCCAAGCCAGTGCCCGGTCTGAAACCGCTCGATCTTCAGTTGAACCCCGCTGCCCGAGGTCTCCACGCGCAGCAGGGAAAGGTCCTTCAGCTCCTCATCGACCCGTCCGTCGACCGGTTCGCTTCCGCCCGGCAGCAGATGCACGGTAAAGAGCGGTTCCCGGAACCGTGCGACACAGCTGTCCAGCAGCGCGACGAAAAAGAGAAGGAAAATCAAGGCGCCGATCCTGCCGAGATGTTTTCGAACACGGGTGGATTGCTCAAGCGTCACTGGAAAGTCTCCGGTAACCAGGTTCGGTGGCAGTGGAACCACCACCCCGACTTGTGTCCGCGGGCAAGGTGCATGCCGATTCGAAACCGGCACCCCGCCTGCGGCGGGATAAGCACTGCATTTCGAGCGGCCTGCAATCCCGCCCCCTACTTTCGGACGGGATCATGAAACGAATAGGAGACACTTAGACCACCTTCGCGGGATTGGCAAGCGCGATGGCGGCCGGGAAGCATCCCAGACCCTTGGCTTGGCACCGCCCCGCTAATAATGATAAGGTAGTGCCGTCCCCGTCGACCGACGCCTGCCAAGCGTCGACGCAGATACCCGAATTCAAGAGTGTGCCCATGAAATTCATGTTTTCGCAAATGGCGGCGATCGTGAGCCGAGCGAACCAGAAAAACAACACCCGGCTTTTGGTGCGCTTTCTGATGGTTCTCATGTTTTTCTTTACTTTCTACAGCGTTGTCTTTCATTTTCTGATGGAATACGAAGGGCGCCAGCACTCCTGGGTCACGGGCTTCTACTGGACGCTGACCGTCATGTCGACCCTGGGCTTTGGCGACATCACCTTCGCCACAGACTTGGGGCGGGCTTTTTCCATCCTCGTTTTGATGACTGGAATCGTGTTTTTGCTGGTCATGCTCCCCTTCACCTTCATCCAGTTCTTCTACGCCCCTTGGCTGGAGGAGCAAAACAGAGCGCGCACCCCGCGGTCGGTACCGGACAGCATGTCCAACCACGTCATCCTGACCCATTTCGATGCGGTTGCGGTCAATCTGGTGGAAAAACTCAACCGGTACAACGTCCCGAACGTCATCCTCATTTCCGACCACCAGGAGGCCCTGCGACTGCACGAGATGGGCTACCGGGTGGTGGTGGGTGAACTGGACGACCCTGAGACCTACACCCGTCTGCGGGTCCATAACGCCGCCTTGGTGGTTGTCATCAACGACGACGTCACCAACACCAACATCATCTTCACCATCCGCGAAGTGTCCGACCGGGTGACCACGGTCGCCAACGTCGACCAGGACGACTCCATCGACATCCTCCAGCTTGCCGGGAGCACGCACACGTTCCAGTTCACCAAGATGCTGGGACAGGCCCTCGCCCGACGGGTCTTGGGCTTGAACATGAAGGCCAATGTCATCGGGAGCTTCGATGAGCTTCTGATCGCCGAGTCACCGGCCATGCGGACGCCGCTTCAAGACCAAACCCTGGCGGAAAGCGGCCTGCGCCGCAAAACAGGGGTGAATGTCGTCGGCGTCTGGGAGCAAGGCCGCTTCAAGCTCCCCGGCCCGAATACCCGGATCGGGGCGTCTACCGTGCTCGTCCTGGCCGGCACCGGAGAGCAGTTCGACCGCTACGACAGGCTGATCGGGTCAGCGGGGCAGCCGCAAGAGCACAAGGGGCCCGTTCTCGTTCTGGGCGGTGGCAGGGTCGGGATGTCCGTTGCCCGCACCCTGACACGGATGGGTGTCGACTACAGGGTGGTGGAAAAAGAGGCGACACGCACCGAAAGCAATGCCCGCGTGATCCGGGGAAGCGCCGCCGACCTGGATGTCCTGGTCAAGGCCGGCATCAACGACACCCCCTCGGTCATCATCACCACCCACGACGATGACCTGAACATCTACCTCACGATCTATTGCCGCCGGCTGAGGCCCGATGTGCAGATCATCAGCCGGGCCAGCCTGGATCGAAACATCAACACCCTTCACCGGGCGGGGGCCAATCTGGTGATGTCTTTCGCCTCTCTCTGCACCACCACCATCCTGAACCTGCTGACCCCTGAAAAGCTGCTGGTGGTCTCGGAGGGGCTGAACATCTTTCGCGCGGATCTGAACCGCGCGCTGGTCGACAAACCGCTCCACGACAACCGCATCCGGGAGGATACCGGCTGCAGCGTCGTCGCCATCAAGAGAGATGAGCGGATGATGATCAACCCGGAACCGGCGACCGTGCTCCAAAAAGGGGATGAACTGGTTCTGATTGGAACCAGCGAAGCGGAAAAGAAGTTCGCGGACAACTACCCGTCGGCATGAAGCGGCCGGTGCCATGGCCCCCGCGGCACACTTCACCCGGCACCCCGGGGCGGGAAAGCGCCGAAACACCCTGCCGTTTCCTGGACGAAATTGAATCTCCCCGCAGCAAGCTGCGGGGAATCTTCGACCGAAAGGATTGGGTCGTTTTTTGATTCGCTCGCAACCCCGCCGCAAGCGGCGGGGAATCCGCTCGCTGTTGCGGTTCAGGCGGCCCCTGGTTGGGGGCTTTTTCCCGCAGCGATGCTCCTCTTATCCCGGTATGCATTTTTTCCGCCCGACGGCCGGGTCGTGGATCGGTATCAGGATGTCCGCCATGGCGCGGATCTTCTGGATCGTGTCGTAGGCTTCCATGAGGTTGATGTGGACCCCCGGCGCCACGGCGGGCCCCTGGGCCGGGAAGTTCTTGGCGTTGCAGCAGAACCCGGTGATGACGGCCCTGCCTTGGGTCGTGTTCACCGCGATGGACTGACCGCCGACACTGTGGCCCGGCGAGAAGATCACCTCAACGCCCTCGGCGATTTCAGCGTCGCCTTCCATCTGGGTCACTCTCAGCCCGTCGAGGATGTCCGGGTAATAACGGTGATCCACCGGGTGCGGGTTCAGCATGAATTCGTATTCGGCCTTCTGCACCATGATTTCGGCGTTGGTGCACATGGCGTCGTTCTCGCAGTGGTCGTTGTGCAGGTGGGTGTGGACGATGATGTCGATGTCTTCCGGCCTCAAACCCACCGTGGCCAGGGCCTCCTCGAATTCCAAGATCCTGAAGCCGCAGGCGGATTCCGCTTCCGGCGGCACGACGAAGTCCCCGAGGCCTGAATCCACCAGGATTCTCTTATCCCCCCCCTCGAGGTAGAAGGCATAGATCGGCAGGAAAATCCGTTTGCCGTAGTCCCTGAGATAGGTCATGACGCCCTGGTCGGTCTCGTTGATGCCCACCGCCAGGGGGTGGATGGTGTATTCGCGCATAGCACCCTCCTCGATGCATTCGGTTCCGGGAGCTTGATGTTACCAACCCGCCCCTGCCCCGTCAATCGTTCCTCGAAATGCCCAGCCCCGTTCCAGTCCTGATTTTAGTCAAGTTTTTGCTCTTTTGGCCGATACCAGGATCTGATGCAATCAGTCAACGAGTCGCTTCACCGGCTCAAAAAAATCATACCGGCATCGAGGAGGGCGAACATGGGCGATGAAAACCGGACAAACGACAAAAGAGTGAAGGACCCGCTTCTCGATCGGCGCTCCGGGGAAGATCGGCGTGAGGCCTATGATCTGGATTACATCGACCAGGGCAGTTCGGAAAGAAGAGAACCTGATGAGCGCCGGAAATCAGGGGAGCGCCGCGAGCGCTATGTGAGGGTCAGCAACTGGTCGAGCGTTTGCCCCGTGAAAAAAGAATCGGTCGGATAATTGAATGCGTTAACCGATAAGCGAGTGAACTTGTCGACGAGCTTCATGCTCACCTCGAAAATCGATCATTATCCCAACCCCGCTGTTCCCGTCCCCTCTGGAACCTGATCCGGTGCGCCCGTCAAATTCCACTTGGCACACAAGGCTGAAGGTGATATTCCGATAGCCGTCCGCGCTGTTCCGTCCCCGATCCCCTCAAAGGCCGGTCAAGGCCGCTAACCTCGATCTCGCCCTGACGGACAAAGGCAGGCGGCCCCGATCCTGGCCGAAGAGCACTATCCATCGCCTCAGCAACCTCCATGCGGCAACCGGTAGGAGGCCAACGATGACCGAGACCATCCAGTTTGTCCTGAACGACCAGCCCGTGAGCATCACCGCCGACGGCGATCGAACCCTGCTGTGGGTCTTGCGAACCGACTTCGGCCTCACCGGGGTAAAATACGGCTGCGGGGAAGCGTTGTGCGGCGCCTGCAGCGTGCTCGTGGACGATGCGGCGGTCTATTCCTGCCAGACCTCCATTCGATCCGTCGCCGGTAAAAAAGTCACCACCATCGAGGGGCTCGCCCGCAACGGGAAACTGCACCCGGTCCAGAGCGCCTTCGTGCGGCATGACGCCCTGCAGTGCGGGTTCTGCACCCCCGGGATGATCCTCAAGGCCTGCGGCTTCCTGACGGCCAACCCAAGCCCGACGCGCGCTCAGATCATCGCCGCAATGGACGCCAACCTGTGCCGCTGCGGGGCCCACGTCCGGATCGTCCAGGCGATTGAGGAAGCGGCCCGGGAGATGAAGGGAGGGCGGTCATGACGCAAAAAAAGCAAACCAGGGTTCAGGAGACCGGTCTCTCCTCTTCCGCCTCTGCGTTGAGCCGACGGGAATTTCTAAAACGCATGGGCCTGGCGGGAGGCGGCATCATCGTCTATTTCACGATCGGCGACCCGGCCGCGTTGGCCCGGGCACGGCGCGAGGGGTTTCAAACCGGGAAAGTGCCCACCGACTTCAACGCCTTTCTCACGATCGGCGCGGACGGCAGGGTCTCCTGCCGGGTCGGCAAAATCGAGATGGGCCAAGGCCCCATCACCTCCCTGGCCCAGATGATGGCCGAGGAGCTGGACGTGCCCTACGAGTCCGTGGACATGGTGATGGGCGACACGGACCTCTGCCCCTGGGATGCCGGCACGTGGGGGTCTCTTTCGACGCGGGTCTATGGGACCTTTGTGCGAGAGGCCGCATCTGAGGCCAAGGGGGTCCTGCGGCAGCTCGCCTCCGAGCACCTGTCCTGCCCGCTCGCGCGCCTGGAGACCAGGGACGGGGTGGTGTTCGACCGTCTCAACCCCGCCAGCCGCGTGGGATACGGGCAACTGACCGCCGGCAAGCTCATCGAAAAACACCTGCAGGAGCTTCCGCCCCTGAAGCCTGCATCCGAATTCAGTGTCAGCGGCAAGCCGCACCTGCGGCGGGATTCCTTCGAGAAGGTCACCGGACGGGCCCAGTACGCCGGCGACATCCGCCTGCCGGGCATGGTCTACGCCAAAATCCTGAGGCCCCCGGCCCATGGCGCCCGGCTGAAAAGCCTGGACACCTCCATCGCCGAAAAGATCGCCGGCGTTAGGCTCATCCGGGACGGTGATCTGATCGCCGTCCTGCACGCCACCCCCGACGAGGCCGAGCGGGCCTGCGGGAAAATCAAGGCCGAGTATGACCTGCCCGAAACCGGCGTGGACCATGACTCCATCTTCGACCACCTGCTCAAGAAAGCCCCCGCGCCGGTCGTGGCCTCCGCGGCCGGGGATCTCGCAACGGGCGAAAAATCATCCACAACCATCATTGAGGAAACCTACCTGAACAGCTATGTGGCGCATGCGCCGATGGAGCCGCACACCGCCCTGGCCTCGGTGGAGGCGCAAAAGGCGACGGTCTGGGCTTCGACCCAGACCCCCTTCGGCACCCAGGGGCTCGTCGCCCGGGCCCTGGGGTTTGCGCCTGAAAACGTGCGCGTCATCACCCCGTTCGTGGGTGGGGGGTTCGGCGGGAAAGGGGCCACGCCCCAGGCGGTCGAAGCCGCCCGCTTGTCACGGCTGGCCGGCAAGCCCGTCATGCTCGCCTGGAGCCGGCAGGAGGAGTTCTTTTATGACACCTTCAGACCGGCCGCCGTGGTGAAAATCAGATCGGGAATCGACGGCGCCGGACGCATGCGGTTCTGGGATTACAAGGTCTATTTTGCCGGCCGCCGGGGTTGCGAAAACTTCTACGAAATCCCTCACCACCGCGAGAGTGTCTACGGGGAGTGGCAGATCGGCCCCGGCACCCATCCCTTCGCCGTCGGCCCGTGGCGGGCCCCGGCCGCCAACACCAATGTGTATGCGCGGGATCTGCACATCAACCTCATGGCATCCAAGGCGGGCAAGGACCCCCTGGAATACCGGCTGACCCATTTGCAGGACCGGCGGATGCGCGGGGTGCTCGAGGCGGCCGCCAGACGGTTCGACTGGGCCCCTGCCAAAACGCCCTCTGGCCGGGGCTTCGGGGTCTCCTGCGGGATCGACGCGGAAACCTACGTGGCCTGCATGGCCGAGGTCGCCGTGGACAAGAGCAGTGGGAAGATCGCCGTAAAACGCGTCGTCTGCGCGCAGGACATGGGCCAGGTCATCAACCCGCAGGGGGCCGTCACCCAGATGGAGGGCTGCGTCACCATGGGGCTCGGCTATGCCCTCTCCGAGGAAATCAGTTTCCGCAACGGCCGGATCCTGGACACCAACTTCGACACCTACGAAATCCCGCGCTTCTCCTGGGTGCCGGAGATCGAGACCGTGATCGTCGACAACCCCGGGCTGCCCCCGAAAGGCGGCGGGGAGCCGGCCATCGTCTGCATGGGCGGCGTGCTGGCCACGGCCGTGTTCGATGCCACCGGGGCCAAGCTGCTGCAGCTGCCCATGACCCCCGCCAGGGTCAAGGCGGCCTTGAAGGCGGCGTCAAAGACGGCGGCGTAGATGGGGCGGCCACCTCGGCACCGACACGGCCTGACCACCCCGTCAAGATCCGTCTTGCAATAAAAAACAAGCCGAACGCGCCCAGCCCTATCGCACCAATACGAAACAGGCCCAAGAAGGTCGACCCCGATCTCACGCAGGCGGCGTGCGGGCCTGATCGATTGCGCCAAACCCCACTGGTTCGAGCCGCCCCATGACATCGATGAAAGGAGGCCACGCCATGCCCAGATCGCGAAAATACAAAACCATGCGGCCGGAGATCAAAACCGGGGACATCGTGCTTTTTTCAGGCAAAGGCGGAATCAGCGCCGGGATCAAGTGGGCCACCATCAGCCCCTGGTCCCACGTCGGCATGGTCCTTGTTCTGCCGGAATACGATTTTGTCTGCCTGTGGGAGGCGACCACCATCGCCAGCCTCGCGGACCTGGAGACGGGGGAGTTCCGCAAAGGCGTGCAGCTGGTGCCCTTGAGCAGCCGGGTGCAGCAATACGAGGGGCAGATCGCGCTGCGCAGCCTTAAAGGGGTGACGTTTTCGCAGACCGACGTCGTCGCGCTCATGGCGCTTCGAAAAAGGCTGGCGGGCAGGCCCTATGAGCAGGAGATCATGGAGCTCGCCCTGGCGGCCTACGACGGTCCCTTCGGGTTGAACACCGAGGACCTCTCCAGCCTCTTCTGCAGCGAACTGGTGGCGGAAGCCTACCAGGAACTCGGCCTGATCAAAAGCGGAAAGCACGACAAGCCCTCGAACGAGTACACGCCCGCTGACTTTTCCTCCCCCAAGGAGGACCTGCCCTGGAAGCGCGGCAGCCTGGGGCCGGAAGTGAATCTGAAAATCTAACGCAGCGGGTTGACCGATCTTCGAGGGGCCGAATCCTCAACGGGACTGAGTTTCCCACTTTGCCCGCAGGCATACGCCGGGCCCCTTTGCACTCGATTTCCTTCGGCCCCGATTACTGTCCGGCCGGTGGTGCTTTCAGGAAACGGGGGCGCGTATTCGACAAAGAGGAGGGCATCGCTTCCGGCCGGCAGGCTGTCGACGCTTTCAGGCCGGATCTTGTCGAGCGATGCGAGGATCTTCCGTGCGCCGATCTGCGGTCCACCACCTTGACCCGGAACAGAGGCACGGTCGCGTCGGAAAACCGGCTCAGACGGCGGTCCTCCGGAATTTTCCGTTGCCCGACGCTGCCGAAATCATAGCGTTGATAACCAGTGCGGTGATAAGCCTCGACGTAGACGCGCGCCTGCGGGTCGAGCCCCATGTCGGAGAGATCCATGAGGATGTTGAAAACCCTGGCCGCCCGAGGATCGCGCAGGACATCCACCCGCACGTTGCTGCGTTTGATCCGCTTTCTGCCGGTGAAATTGATTTTCCGAATCATGGGTCGGCCTATGGGTGGGTCCGCACCCGGATGTCCCGGCGGGTGTCGAACCCGGTTACCGTCAGCCTGAAGTCGGCCCGAACGACTTCGATCTGCAGCGCGTTGTCCTGAAAGCGCGCTGTCGGTAACCGACACGATCGCGCGGATCCCCTTGTGCTTGAGGGAGGTCACCTCCGGGATCGTGATCCCCTGGCGGATGAAGTGGTCCTCCGGCCGATCGAGCTCCTCGTCACGTTTCAGGAAAACGGAAAACCCGGTGTGTGCCAGCGCCGCGGCTTTGGCCCTCAGCACGGCGACCGGCACATGAAAGGCCAGCGGCTCGCCGGCGGTGAAGGCCTGTCGGATAACTCACAAGCTGTCCCGGATCGAAAAGCGCCTCGGTGAGCTTGGGCCGCTTGCCTGGCCGTCGGCTCCTTGAGCCGGATATGGCTCTCTATCGTCTGTCGAATGGCCCAGCGTGCCAGCTCCATCAACCCGGGAAGCCTCTGCTTCTCGGCCCACTGGGATTTCTTGGAGATATTCGCCCAGGTTGAGCGCATCGAGCCGAACCTTTTTGCCGTCGAACTTGAGCTCCACGATGAGCCGACCGGCCAGAATCGGGAAGAAGTAATGCCGTATGACCGAGTTGGCGCACCCCCGCAGACTTATTTCCCGGTCAGGGTACGGGATCACCACCGAAAGCCCCGGCTTGTCGACCCGTTCGAGTGCAAAATGCTTCGAAAAGGCCTCGAGGAAGACCGGCTCTTCGACCGGCAGGGCCAAGTGTCCGTCGAAGAGCCCGAAATACCCGTAGGGCGCGTAGCGGACCGCGTCCACCTTGTGGATCCTGAGCACGGACTGGCCCATCAGCAAGGCGCGGCGGTCGTCTCTGCGCACGGTCAGACCGAAAAAGGTATTGATGCGCGAAGCGGCCTGGAAGACGGTCTTCCAAAGCCCCAGCGCCCCAGGTCGGTCAGCTCTTCTTGGCGCGGCCGATGTTGCGCCAGAAGTAGAAGAAGTCGTTTTTCTTGACGTCGTCATCCAGGTCGTCGTACTGCAGCACATCGCCCTGAAGACCGCGCGTGCCGAAGTCCTCGATGACCATGAAGTCCAGAGGTCGTCGGCGCCGAGGAAAGCACGGCGGCCAGGAGGCAGGCCGAGGCCACGATGGCCAGGGGCACTGTGAACGAGCCGAAATGACCGGCCAGGACCCCGCACAACCACCCGGATATGAGTCCCGCCCAGGCCTTGGCCGTGTAGGTGATCCCGTAGTTGGTGGTGGCGTAACGGGTGCCGTAGAAATCCCCGATCGTGGCCGGGTACAGGGCAAAGGGCGCACCGCCCAGGAGCGAAGCCAGGATGACGAGGGCGACGAAGACGACCGGGTTGCGGCCGAACTGGAGAATGGCCAGGATGCTCAGCCCAAGGAGGGCGTAAAATACCACCATGGTGACCGACCGGCCGATGCGGTCGGAGATGACCCCGGCCAGAACCCGGCTCGCCCCGTTGGAAAGAGGAAAGAGGACCAGCAGCAGGCTGAAGTACGACGCGGGGATTTCGTACTCCCGGGCCAGGAGCTTCATCTGGGCGCCGAACAGGAGCACGAGCGAGATGGTCACGCTGAAGGAGAAGTAGATCAGATACCACTGGTACGTGCCCAGCATCCGGCCCGGCCGGTAGTCCCGGGTCTCGGGGCGATCCGGTGCCGCCGCGCCGCGGTCGGCAGGCCTGGCGGAAACTGCCGGGGGGTACCTGTAGACAAGGGAGAGGGGCAGCAGCAGGGCCAGCATCAGGATGCCGAGGGTGAGCAGCGTGTCGTTCAACCCGAATACGTCCAGCATCCGTACGATGAGGTGATTGAAGAGCGCCGTCCCTCCCCCGAACCCCAGGGCCACGAGGCCCGATGCCAGACCGCGCCGGTCCGCGAACCACTTGATGGCCGTCGCGATCGACACCCCGTACAGCATCCCGCACCCGACTCCCCCCAGGCCGTAGAATAGCTGAAACGCCCAGGGATGCGGGACGAGAGCGCACAGGATGAACCCCGCCCCCACCAGGAGCGAGGCGCACAGCGCCACCCGCCGGGGCCCGTAGGTGTCGGCGAACAGGCCGGAAAAGGGCATCACCAGCGTGGAGCTGTAGTGAAAGATGGTGTAGACCAGTCCAAGCTGAGCGAGGCTCCACCCCCAGTCCCTTTGGATCTCGAAGGAGAAGAGGAACCAGGAATACTGGTAGATGCTGGTGAGCATCATGGCGGCCACCGCCGCGGAAAGACGCAGCCAGCGGGTGCGGTTCACGGCAGGGAGGGGTTCCGGCATACGTCGTTCCTTAACGCTAGCGGCTCTTCCGGGGCGGCTCGCTCACCGCGCCAGTCTGAGAAACATGAAAGTGTACTGCCCGTCATTGATGTCGACGGTCAGGTCCGCGCCCCGGGCATCGGCATAGACCACCCATGCGGGCCGGCCGCTGCCGCCGCACTCGAATGTGGGGTAGCACTCGCCGGTTTCGGCGTTGTTCCAGGAGAGCAGCATCGATTCGGCGCAGACCTCGCGCGCCTTGCGCTTGGCGAGGTCCTTGGCCGTCTCAAAATCGAGGCCGGCCCGCGCGACCCGCAGACGGATCTCCTCCTGATCGCCGCCGTCGTTCCCTTCCCGGATCCGTACCACGCCGCACTCTCCTTGGCTACGCGAACAGGGCGCCGCGGTCTGCGAGGAGTTCGCGCAGCACCGAGCGATGGCAGCGGCTCTCGTCGGCGCAGTAGCACCCCACCGAAAGGTGGCTCTGCCGGGAGAGGGCCGCCAGCAGGTCGAGCAGGCGGGTCTTCTCCGGCTGCTTCATCTCGGCGCGGTAGCGCCTCACAAAGGTGCGCCAGCGCTCGTCGTCCTCGACCGCCGCCTGGCCGAGCTTGAGCAGTTCCTCGCTGGGGGCGAGGTCGGGCAGCCAGACGTCGTAGAAATCCCGGGAGGCGAACTCGGCCTTCGGGACGCCGCGCGGCGGCCGCCGCACCGTCCCGATCCGCAGCCCCTCCCCTTCCAGCCTTGCGCTTCCAAGCCGGACCACATGCAGCGGCATATCGTCCTCCTGTTGCCTCGGATTAATGGGTGTCCTTCACCTGGTTCTTATTTCATGCAGGCGTGAACCCGGAATAGCAGGGAGGGGGGCCGGGGTCAAATATTATCAGCCCTATCCCCGCCCCTGCTTTTTTTCATTGACTAATTCCGATCGCCGGAACTATATTGACTCCAAAGCTCCTCATCCCGCTCGGCCACACCTGAAGGTTCACCCCGGGTTCTCCCTCTGGCCTGCTTCTCGTTTCCGGTCTCCCTTCTGAAACTGCCTGTTGAACTTCTTTTTTAGCTGATTTTCCCCGAACCTGTTTGATCGTCTGGCGTTCCATCCGGCATTCATTTCAATTTTTCGAGACGACGGTGGTGAGCCCTCAGAACCACGGCGTCAAGCAAAGGAGAAATCAATGGCTGCCCCCAAAAAAACCGCAAAGAAAACTCCCGGCACTCCGCCCGAAAGAGACGTCTTCCTGACGGTGCTTTATGCGCCCGACCGGGAGTCGCTCTCGCATCTGCTCCGCAAGGAAATCCTGGATGTCGGCCCGGTGCGCGCGCAACCCGATTCGAAGGAAATCGAGGTGCATCTGTATGCGGACGAGTTGCAGATCCAGAAGCTCCGGAAGTACGGCTGGAAACTCGATGTCCGCGAGAACCTGAGCGAGGTGGGCCGCAAGCGGCAGAAGGAGGTCGGACAAGGCGACCGCTTTGAAGGCGGGAGAATCCCCCCGAAGGGCCTGGGCAAGAAAATCGGAAAGGAGGCCTGATCATGCCATA
Organism: uncultured delta proteobacterium; assembly: GCA_963716785.1. Classification (GTDB taxonomy): domain Bacteria; phylum Desulfobacterota; class Desulfobacteria; order Desulfobacterales; family SpSt-501; genus SpSt-501. Next base: position 40,430 of record CAVQUW010000014.1, read on the forward strand.
CTTCAACGTCACGGAAGTCGAGTCCGCCATTCAAGCCCTGAGTGCCGCGCATCCGGGCCGCTGCGAGCTCATCACCCTGCCCAATGCCACGCACGAGGGACGCACCAGTCATGCGATCAGGGTCGGCCTCGGGCCGCTCGACAATCGCCCGGCGATGCTGTTCATCGGCGGCCAGCACGCCCGCGAGTGGGGAAGCTGCGAGATCTGCATCAATTTCGCCGCCGACCTGCTGGAAGCCTACGACCTCGGGACCGGCATCACCTACGGCGGCAAGTCCTACAGCGCTGCCGAAGTCGAACGGATCATCGAACAAACCCAGGTTTTCGTCTTTCCCGGCGTCAACCCGGACGGCCGCCACCACAGCCAGACCGCCTTTGCCATGTGGCGCAAGAATCGCAACCCGGTCAACGCGGTCGACATCAATCGCAACTACGATTTCCTCTGGGACTTCAACACGGCTTTTTCACCCTCGGCGACGCCGGTCGTCTCCGATGACCCCAGCAGCGACGTCTACCACGGAACGGCGCCGGCATCGGAACCGGAAACCCGCAACGTCGTCTGGCTCCTCGACACCTACCCGCAGATCCGCTGGATGATCGACATCCACAGCTACAGCCAACTGCTCTACACGGTCTGGGGCGACGATGAGAACCAGATCGCCGCCCCGGGCCAGAACTTTCTGAACGCGGCGCACAACGGCGCCCGGGGCCTCGCGGGCGACGCCTACGGGGAGTTCATCCCGGCCGGCGACCGCGGGGCCTCGAACTGTCTGACCGCCCGGATGCAAAGCGCCCTGCAGGCGGTCCGGGGCAAGACCTACACCACGGGCCAGAGCTACGAGCTTTACCCGACATCGGGAACCGCCACGGATTACCCGTACAGCCGGCACTTCGCCGACCCCGCCAAGACGAAGACTCTTGGGTTCCTGATCGAGTGGGGCACGGAGTTCCAGCCGTCTTGGGCGGAGATGGAGAACATCATCCGCGACGTCTCCTCGGCCCTGGTCGCCTTCGCACTGGCGGCACCCTGCGAGTGCTCGGCCATCGATGCCGCCCTGCTGACCCCCGCCTTGAACTTCAATGACGTGCCGGAGGGCGAAACGACCGCGCGCGCGATCGTCTTCTCGGTCACCACCTGCGGAGCCGCCGCCTTCCAGATCGTCTCGGGCCCGACGGTGACCAGCGGGCCGGGCAGCTTCGGCACCCTGCCGAGCCCGAACGCGAACCTGCCGGTGGCGGGCGCCACCACCACCCGCGAGGCGCGGCTGTGGGTCTCCCACACCGGCACGAGCGACACGGACGTGACCACCGGGACCGTCACGGTGCGCCTCAACGAAACAGGGGAAGAGTGGGTCATCCCGATTTCCGCCAACACCATCGCGCGCCCGGATGTCGCCACCGTCCTGGTGCTCGACCAGAGCGCCTCGATGCAGTGGGCGTCAGGCCTGCCGGGGCTCCCGACCCGCAACGAGGTGCTCAAGTTCGCGGCGCCGGTGTTCGTCAACCTGCTCCAGGAGGACAACGGGATCGGCATCGTCGCCTTCGACCACGATGCCCACGACCGCATGGCCGTCCAGGCCGTGGGACCGATCGGGCCGTTCGAGCCCGTCCGCAACACCGCCCTCGGTGTGATCGCCGCCCACGCCCCCAACCCCGCCGGCAACACGGCGATCGGCGACGGCGTCGAGAACGCCCACAACATGCTTGCCGCGGCCGCGGGCTACGACGAGCGCGCCATGGTCGTTTTCACGGACGGCCACGAAACCGCATCCAAGTACATCTCCGATGTGGCGCCGCTGATCAACGAACGCGTGTTTGCGATCGGTCTCGGGACGGCGGCCCAGATCAAGCCTGCGGCGCTGACCGCGCTGACGAACGGCACCGGCGGGTACCTGCTGCTCACCGGCGCCGTCGGCCCCGATGACCTGTTTCGGCTGAGCAAGTACTACCTCCAGATCCTGGCCGGCGTCACCAACTACGACATCGTCCTCGACCCGGAGGCGTCCATCAAACCCGGCCAGGTGCACCGCATCCCCTACCACCTCAACGAGGCCGACATCGGCGTCGATGCGATCCTGCTCGGCGAGACGGATCTGCCTGTGGTCCGACTCGCTCTCGAGACCCCTGCCGGCGATCTCATCGACCCCGGCGTGGCCGGTGCCACGCCTGCAATCGATTTTGTTGCGGCGCAGGGCGTTGTCTTCTACCGTATGACGCTGCCGGTGCCGATCGGGGCGGCAGGCGCGAGCGCCGGGAAGTGGCACGCGGTGCTGAGGGTCGACGACCGGTACTACAAGCGCTACCTCGCAAAGCTTGACGATGACAAGGAGGCGTACCAGCGGGTAAGGACGCACGGGGTGCGATACAGTTTGAGCGTGCAGTCCTATTCCGGGTTCCGTCTGCAGGCACGGATGCACCAGAGCGGGAACGAGCCCGGGGCCACGCTCACGGTCCGAGCCGTTCTGACCGAGTACGGTCTGCCGGTGGAAGGCGCACGCGCCCAGGTGCGCGCCGAGTTCACGCGGCCGGACCTCACGACCGGCAGCCTGACGCTCCACGAGGAGGCGCCCGGCACGGGCGTGTATCTCAACGACCTGGCAGCGCCTCTGTCGGGAGTCTACCCCATCCGCGTGCGCGCGGCGGCGACCACCTTGCGCGGCCGGGCGGTCACGCGCGAGCACCTTTTAACCGGCGCCGTGTGGGACGGCGGCGACCACCCGCCGCCGACCGGAGGCGAAGAGCCGCCCGGCGGCAGGGAGGACCTGTGCGAGCTGCTCGCGTGCCTGCTGCACCGGAACGTGATCACGCCGGAGCTCAGGAAACGCCTGCTGGCGCTCGGTCTGGACGTGGACGGCGTTCTGAAATGCCTGAAGGAGTGGTGCGGCTAAACGCAAGGACCCCCGGACCCATCTCGAGCCCCTATAAATTGGGTCAGCCCCCTCCGACAGATTCCGGGGGGCTGACCCAGAGGATCTCAGTGCCCCAAGGGCTCAGGTCTTTGGTTGGCCTCAGACTGCATCAACTCAATCAATAATCGAGACGCGACACCCTTCCCAATCAATAATCGAGACGCGACACCCTTCCTCACGACACCCTTCCTCGACACCCTTCCTGACCCCTTCCTATGATCACAGATCGAGACCTGACCCCCTTCGCTGCTCCTAATCACAAATCGAGACCTGACCCCCTTCGCTTCTCGGCGGGTTAATCCGGCCGCCTCCACGGGTAGGGCAGCTCCCGGATGGTGCCCGGGACGTCCATGGTGTTCAGGGCCTCCAGCGCATCCATGACAATACGCTTTTGCCGTGCCGCATTCCCCGGTTCCCCGAACATGCTGCCGCGGCCGAACTTGACCCGCAGCGCCCTCGGGGGTTTGATCCTGGCCATCCGCTCGGCTTCGTTGCCCATGGAAATGGTGGCGAACCCCGCCTCCTCGGCCATGCGTTGAATCAGACCCACGGTCTGATGGCACTTGGGTCAGACCGGCACCAGCAGGAGGATGTCGACCGCGGCGGCTTTCAGCTCCCGCAGAAGCTCCGGCACCGAGTCGGTGAGCAGGCTGACGACATCGTTGACGTAGCTGAAACTGTAGTGCGTGTCCGCCACCTTGCCGATGACGCGCTCCCTCTCCAGCTCGATCAGACGCTCCAGGGGGAAAATCACATTGACGTCCTGCTCCGCAAGGCTGTGGTCGTAGTGGGCGTGGGCAATGCCGAGCTCTTCCGGTCGTGCGGTCCTTGGGATTTTCCGGAACGAGGGGTCGCCGTGAATCGATGCGGTGTCGAACGGCGGCTGGCTGCCCTTGAGATACAGGCCGCCGCTGGTGACCAGGGCGATGGTCTTCTCCGACGGCGACCCCTGGAAGGGCGTCCAGGGCACGTCTTCGCTGACGATCAGCGGGTACCGCTTGACGACTTCAAGCACTTTGCCGGCCTGGAAATCGGCCAAGCCTTCCTCAACCCATTTTGTGTACGCGACTTTGAACTTCTCGAGGTTAATTGGCATGGGGGGAGGCTATCAGAGGGTTGACCGTCGGTCAAGGCGATCGCCGTCCACCGCTTCGGTGGACATCGACCCGGGCTGCCTTTATGTTATGGAGAATACGGGAAGCGAACGCCGGTATCGTTTCGAGCGTCACCAACAGCCATTGCCAAAGGGGGCCGCATGCACCCGTGGACGGCAAAACCCTGTGCCGCCTTGGGGGTGGCGGCTTCCCCCGGCGCGGGCAAGATGTCCCCGGGCGCCCCGAACCCGCGGGACTTCCATGTCCCTGGACACCCGCTTCGAGCAATTCCTGAACGCCGATGAATGACAAGGAGTTCACCCAGCTCCTGGAATTCCTGGGGCTTTCCCGGCAGGGGTACCGCAAGGTACGGAGGGGGGTCAAGAAGCGGGTTGGCCGTCACATGCAGGGCCTGGGCTGCCGCAGCATGCGGGAGTATCTGGGGCGGCTGGCGCAAAGCGCGGAAGCCATGCGCCGGTGCGAGCTGGCGGTGACGGTCCCCATCAGCCGTTTTTTCCGGGACCGCCGACTTTGGGAAACCCTTGAAGACCGAACCCTGCCCGAGCTGATCGCTGCCGGCGCAGGAAGCGTCAAGGTGTGGTCGGCCGGCTGCGCCGGCGGCGAGGAGGTGTACAGCCTGAAGATCCTCTGGGAACGGATGGCCCGGTCGATCGGCGCCCTTCCGGTGCTGGAGATGACGGCCACCGACCTGAACCCTCTTCATCTCGAGCGGGCCCAGGCCGCCGTGTATCCCCCGAGCAGTCTGCGGGAGGTCCCTGAAGCGGTCAGGTCAACCTGCTTCGAGGCGATGCCGGGGGGAAGACGCTTCAGGGTAAGGCCTGATCTGCGCGAGGGCATTGCGTGGCTGAGGCACGATTTTCTCACCGCCCCGCCCGCGACGGGCTTTCACCTCGTTCTTGCCCGAAACAACCTTCTGACCTATTACCGGAAGTCCCGGGTCAGCCCCGCCCTGGCCGAGATCGTCAAGGCCATCGCCGCGGGCGGCTATCTGGTGGTCGGCGCCCGCGAAAACCTTCCCTGCCCGCCCCCGACCCTGAAGCTGTGCCCCTCGTTGCCTTATGTCTTCAGAAAGGCTGCCTGAACACCTGGGTGGGGCATATCATGGTTTCCGCGGGCAGCTTGCTGCGGCCCGCCGCAGGGTGGCCGGAGGCCGGTAAGAATGGGGACAGGGCCACGCCCACGGTCCGAGCCGTGCCGACCGAGCACGGGCTGCCGGTGGAAGGCGCGCGCGCCCAGGGGCGCACCGAGTTCACGCGGCCGAGCCACACGACCGGCGGAATAAAGCTGCGCAGCTATGCCTTCTGCAGCTTTTTCCGGCCGTAGCCGACACACGCGACCAACCCGGAGCCGAGCAGCAGCATGGTGGCGGGCTCGGGTACGGGATTTGCCACTGCTCCGGTTCCGGCATCGCATTCCCAATACCCGTTCATTTTGGCGTTAGAGTACCCATAGGTAAAGTACAAGCCGGGGAAAAACAAGCCATCCGGCAGAGGTTTGTCGACCAGCATGAGACCCTCTTGATCACCCTGCTTCAGCACATAAAGGATGGTCGCTTCCCAAGGAACCCCGGTTCTATTGACTTCATCCCACAGGTTGGATTTGGAGATGTTGACGCCCCCAAAACCGGGATCGAGCGGATGTTGCCCCTGCACATTGTAATAGCTGATTTGAAACACATCCTGGTTCAAATCCACTTGATTGCAAAGGTTGCAGTCGATAGGAGGAGGGACATACTCCGGCGTAACCGGAGTTGCATTCACATTTGCAGAAACGCAGGAAACTATAAAAATAATTAACACCGATAAGATTTTTTTCACTGGGCTCTCCTTTCGAAAGACAATGATTTCAGAAATATGCATCGTCACGCCGGTCCCCCCGGGGATGCACAATGGGCCGCTTTGAGGCAAAAAGCAAATAGCGTGCCGTCACGCATGGCCATCCGATAATGAAAAAAATCCTTACAAATTATTTAATCATGGGGTGAAAGAGATAGGAAACCGACGGTGCGGATTGTGAAATAAAACTCCTGATCCTGGCAAACTCAGGAAAAGTATCTTAACGATCTTGACGGTACGGGGCTGAAATTCTCACTTTCTCGGCAATCGGGGCTGGCGCTGATGTTTTTTCTCCATTTTTGCCCTGGTCGCTTCCAACTGTGAGGCGCTGTTCTCCGGGAAGAGCCGTCCCGGTTGGCTTCTGGTCATGATTTCTGCGGGGTATGCACCCAGGGAAGACCACACAACCGGTCGCTGGAAAAGAAAATCAGTTTCACTGCTGCTGCAGTCCAAAGGGCATGAACTCCCCCGAATGCATATAGGAGGGGTTTGAATGTGTGTTACATGCCCCCGACTGCAGGAGCCAGGCCGACTTGGTCGCCGTTATGCAGCACTGTATCCAAAGCGGCCCTCTTCCCGTTGACGAAAATCAACTTCACGTCTTTCTCGGGTATCGCTGAATGGGACAGCAACTGGCGAACCGTCGCACCCTCCTCAAGCGTCTTCGGGGTGCTGCTTTTGTAATCGCACTTGTCTGCTTCGGCCAGGGTGGCAAAGCATTTCAAATTGATGTTCATTATGGCTTTCTCCTTTTTGGCAAGTTCATTGCTTTTTTAATAGGGGTAGCGGCATCCTGCCGCGATCCTCTTGCCGGATCGCACTCCAACGGGCTGCACTTCGTTGCCGACGACATGACCACGCGCGCCATTACCCGCTGATCACGGTCTTGAGTCAACTGCCATAGGTTACCAACTTAGTCATATTTCACCGAGTGTCAATTTGCGCTCCGTTGAGACGGTATGCGGGACGGGGCTGAAATCCTCACTTTCTCACCAGCTGCCGCCGTGCACCGAGGGCAAGACCGGCATCAGAAAATAAAAATCGAAACAGCGCCCAAGGCCAAGAAAAAACCTTGCGCTACGGTGTGGCATAATCATAATATAATATTGACTTTAATAACTCCTTCTGTACTATAATCACCGCAGAATCCAAGAAAAGCCAAATCCCAGTAAACTGGGAGACGGAAAGCCACGGGTCCTGAGAATCACGATCTCCCTCGACACCTCTATTTGATCTGGAATAGTTCAGGCTCATCTGCCCAGCTGACACTTGGTTGGCATTTGGCACAAAGGAAAGCCGGGTTGCCTTGGAATTGAGGCAGGTCGGCTTTTTTCTTTTCATAGGCACACCCAGCAATGTCAAAAAGAAGTGCGCCAAGTTCGGGAGATTTTCCCCGTGAAAATTTGGCGGCCGAGGTCGCCCTGGCTATTTGTTTGCGAGGCGAACACTTACAATAGTTCTGCGGAGACGTTATGGGAATCGAGACGACAGTAGTTCGTGACGTCGTAATTGTGGTGCCCGGGATCATGGGCAGCGAGCTTGTGGACGCAAGCGGGCACACCGTCTGGTCCGTCAGCCCGGGAGCCCTGGTCCGCGCGATCAGGACCCTGGGCAAGTCGTTGCGGCGGCTGCAGCTGCCCGCCGGGATCGGCGACGATGCGCCGTGCGACGGCATCCGGGCGACCGCTTTGATCAAGAGCCTGCACGTCGTGCCGGGATTGTGGACCCCCATCACGGGCTACGACGGTCTGCTCAATTTTCTGCGCAGCGCGCGGTTTCACCTCGTCGAAGCCGAGCCCGGCGACAAGGAGCGCATCCCGAACCTCATCCACTTCCCTTATGACTGGCGCCTGTCGAACCGCTACAACGGGCGGCTGTTGGCACAGGTCGCCGGCGAAGCCCTGGAACGTTGGCGGACCCAGCCCGGGATGGAAACGGCGAAGCTGGTCCTGATCTGCCATTCCATGGGGGGCCTCGTAGCGCGCTGGTTTGCCGAACAGGAAGGGGGGGCCGGGCTGATTCGCGCTCTGATCACGATCGGAACACCGTACCGAGGATCGCTCAATGCTTTGACGAATCTCGTCAACGGAATCGAACCCGGCATCGGCCCGCTCAGGTTCTCACTCACCGAATTTGCCCGCAGCCTGCCGGCACTCTACCAGCTCCTGCCGCAGTACGACTGTCTGATCACGGATACCGGGCGCACCGATCTGGTCAAAGGACGTTGCCCGGGGCTCAACTCGACCATGCTCGCGGACGCGGTTGCTTTCAGCAAAGCGATCCAGGGGGACGAGAACCCATCCTATGCCCTTCACAAGGTCGTCGGGATCCGCCAGCCGACGCCGACAACCGCACGCGCCACCGGAGACAGGATAACGCCATCGGTCGAGATCGACGGGCACAATCAAGGCGGCGATGGGACGGTGCCCAGACTTGCGGCGGAACCGGTCGCGGGCCGCGGTCGGGAGGTGCACGCCATCGCCGACCAGCATGGTGAATTGCAGGGGACCCGCTCGCTGTTGGACCTTGTGGACGGCATCCTGTCACGCGAGGAAATCATCTGGCAGGCCGCGGAGCCCGAAGGCTTCGGGGTGGATATGGCCGACGTGTGGTCATCCGGACAGAACCCCAAGCTGCAGGTCAGCGAGCTGAAAGACCGGCGCCTGCTCGTCACCGTTGTGGATGAAAGGGGCAAAGTGATGAGGGACCCGTTCCCGGTGGCGCCCGATGGGACGGCCGAGCTGGGTCGCCTGCCGGAAGGGGGCTACCGCGCCGTCGTCGCCGGCAGCTCCCCCGGCGGCCCCTCGCCTGTTGCCAAGCCTTTTCTGGTTTTGGACCCCGACCAAGAGGGGGTGAAGTGATTTCATTACGCCGCCGGACGCCCGGGGGTCCCGCCATGGCGGAATTGCAGACCCCTCGCAAAGCTCACCACCGATCGAGGTGAGCCGCTTTCGAATCGGCCCGCACCGTGCCCGCGGGCGTGGCCAAAATTGATAAAAAACTTCGAGGAAAACCGATGCATGACGGAAAAGCCCGGTTCATCGCCATCGCCAATGGCAGCTACGTGGGACTCCCCGCCCTGACGCGGGCGGTGTCCGACGCCCAAAAGCTCGCCGAAGTCATCCACAACCGGCACCAGTACGAGCCGGAGGTGCTCGCGAGTCTCGAGCGAGGTGCTCTGCTCGATGAAATCGACGTGCACTTGCGCAAAGACGCTCTGAGCGAGGGTGCGCTGATCGTGCTCTGGATCGGACACGGCAAGATCGGGGCCGACCAAACGCTTCGTCTGCTCGGTCGCTCGAAAAGCGACGATGTCGAGGTGGCGAGCGCCGGTGAGCTTGGCGAGTGGGCGGCCCGCACCGGGGCGCGGCAGGTCCTGATGGTGGTCGACACCTGCTTTTCGGGTGGTGGCGTCGTCGAGGCGGCACGCTTGGCGGATGCGGTCAACAGTGGCCGGGCATCGCCCGAAAAAATCTGGTTCGGCGTGGTGGCGGCCAGCCTCAAGGACGAACCGGCCCGAAGCGGGGCGCTGGTGCGTGACTTGACGCGTATGTTGGCCGAGGGGCCGAAAAATGCCGATTTTCGCTGGGACAAATCCAGGCCGTACATCCGTGGGGACGATCTGCTGCAAGCCCTGCTCGCGGACTGGAGCGAGCCGCGCCAGCGACCTTATCCGATCTCGGTCGGACGGGCGTGGGATCTCGTCCGCAATCCTCGCTTCGAGCCCGGTCTCCCCGATCAGCCGGTCGAGCACTTGCTGCAGGCGGCGCGAGGCGGCTCGGACGCGGAGAGCTACTTCACGGGACGGGAGGTGGCGCTCGAAGAGATCGTGAAGTGGGTGCGCCGCGGGGAGCCGGGGCTGTTCGTCATCACCGGCCCGCCGGGGTGCGGCAAGTCGGCGGTGGCGGGACGCATCGTCAGTCTCTCCTCTTCGGCTGAGCGCGCCAGATTGCTGGCAGGGGCGCCGATCCCGGCCGCGTTGGACCCGGGGGAGGGCTGCGTGGGCGGCCAACTCCATGCACGCGGCGTCACGGTCGACAGCGCGGCCGAGAAGCTCGCCCGGCAACTCGGCCTCGATGCCGGCGCCGGCCCGCATGCAATTCTCGCCGAGGCGGAGAGGCGCCGGAAGACGGGCGATCCGCTCCTGGTAGTGATCGATGGCCTGGATGAAGCACGGGACTTCAGCCGAGATCTCGCGGTCGAGTTTCTCGCACTGCTGACTCGCCAGGCGCTCGTGCTGGTCGCGACGCGGGATATTTTGTGCGGGGAAAAAACCCTGATCAAACTGCTTGGGCCGGCAGCGCGGATCCTGGACCTTGGGGAGGACATCGAAGGCACGCGGCAAGACATACGCAGTTACGTGAAGCGCCGGCTCACCGGCGCGGCACCCGCCATGGACCCGGAGCTGGTGGCCGAGGAGCTCGCCTCCGGAGGCGGTTCCAAGGCCCCGCAATTCCTGTTGGCGCGGCTGGTCACCTCGCAACTGCGCGACCATCCGGTGGACACTTCCTCCGATGGCTGGCGGCTGTCGCTGGCGACCACCGTCGAGAGCGCGCTTGAGCGGGACTTGCAAAGCGTCGTGCTGACGATCGCCGGCAAACCTCACCCGACGGCCGCGCGGGAGATGATCCGCGCCTTGACTCTTGCGCACGGCGGCGGGTTTCCCGCGGACGACGTCTGGCCGGCCGTTTCCACCGCGATCTCCCCGACCCGCACGGTGTACACCCGCGACGACGCTTACAAAGTGCTTGCGGCATTCGGCCGCCACGTCATCGCGGGATCCGAAAAGGACCAACCGGTGTATCGCATCGCTCATCAGCGGCTTCTGGACTACGTGGGCGGCGGCACTGCGGCTGCCTTGGGGGAAGAAAATCCCCCGAACACCGCGACGGCGGTGGGGGCCGCCATCCTCGCGGAGTACGAAAAACTCCTCGACGCCGGGCTCAGCCCGCAGGCCCACACCTACCTGTGGCGCTATGCGTGGCGCCACCTGGCGCTGGCCGATCCGAGCGGGCTTGCCGGCCTGCGGCGACTCGTGGAACGCGACCGGGAGGCATTCCTTCCCGACCTGGCCGCCGGCCTTGAGCTGGCCGCTTCACAGGCATTGTTGTCCGGTCATACCGATCAGGCCTCGGGGCTTATTAAGGAGGCGGTCGATCTGCGCCGTCAACTGGCGGACGGGTTAAAGCTCGCGATGGCGCTCTTCCGCCTGGCTTATACGATGACCGCCATGGGAGAGTTGTCGGGGGCGGAAGAGGCCACGGCCGAGGCGGTCAAGGCGGCTCGCGATGCGGGTGACCGACCCGAAAGCCGCGACGTGTTGCGGTCTGTACTGGTGGCGCGTGCCCATACCCAACTGCTGGACGGCCGTTACCGGGCGGCTCTGCTCCTGGCCAAAGAAGCGGTTGCGTTGAACGAGAGCGATGGGGTCCCCGATGAAAAAGACACCTGGCTCGGACAGGTGGCGGCATACAACGTCATGGGTCGGGCCGCTTTCGTCTTGGAGGACTTCGAGACCGCGGCGACAATGTGTCAGCGGACGGTAAACCTCATTGACCGATGCGGCACCGCGGTCGAGGGGAGGGATCTCCTGAACGAGGCCCTCTCCGTCTTGGCGACCATCCAGCTTCGCAGCGCAATCCTGAGTCCGCCCGATGCGGCCGGCAGGTACGAAACCACCGTCTCGTCTGCCGCCCAGCGGATGTTGGGCGACTACCGCCAGGCAGGACCGCGGGGGACGATCGCGGATATCCCGGTGGCCAATGGCATCCTGTGCAACGTGCGCGCCCACGTGCTCGACTTGGTTCGTGGTGTCGGCGCGGTCGGCGCCGACGACCCTTACTCCCTCGTGAGCGAAGCAATCAAGCTGGTGCGTCCTTATGCCGATCAGGTGATGGAGGCCGCAATCGTCTTGGCCGATGCCCTCATCCTGATGCCCTTTTTACCGGGTAACACCGATCCTGATGGTGTGGCCAAGGAATTCGCACACGCGGAGCGGTGCCTCCGCCGATTCGCCGACACCAACGATTTCGCCGCTGTCGAGCTCGGCCAATTGCTGAACACGCAAACCACCGCCCAGGGCTTGCAGACGTTGAAAGGGCAGGCCGCCGGACTGCCCGGCCTCGTCGCCCGTCAAAAGGAGGCCGTGGCCTTGCTCCGGAGATCCGGCACGTGGTTCGCCCGACACGCCCTTGCGCAGACCCTCAGCCAGTTGTGCACGCTTCTGGTCCTTTCCGGCCAGGCCGGCGCTGACGAGGATACGGCAATCCGAACCGAGGCCATCGAGGTGTGGCGCAGCCTTGTGGGGAAAACCCCCGACGCCCCATTTCAGCTCGTGGTTCTCTTGTGCGATCAGGCGGCGGTGCTGATCGATTGCCGCGCCGGTGAGGCGGTCGACCTGGCGCGGGAGGCGGTCGATCTTGCCGGCGGCCTGCCGCAGCCTCAGTTTGCAGGCATCCTCGGCATTGCCGAGACGAATCTCGCCGGAGCCCAATTGACACTCGGCGGCGCTCCCGAAACCCGCGAGCTTCTAAACAAAGCGATCGCGCACCTCGAACCTTTAATCCCACATCCGGTCCTCTCCGGCGGTCTGGCAAACGCCTGCCTGAATCTTGCGCTGATCGAACTGACCGACGGGCGATTTTCAGATGCTCTCCCGCTGGCTGAGCGCGCCGTGGCGCTGTTTGACACACCGGACATCCTGCCGGCTGCCCGCAAGAACTTACCGGCCGCGCTTCTTGCCCTTGGCCGGGCGCAACGGGGGAGCGGCCGGGAGGAGCTCGGGATAAAAACCCTGCATGAGCAGATCGACAAACTTTGCGTCGCGGCGATCGATGACGAATCCAACTTGGCCGTCCTGGCGAATGCGCTCAACACGGCGGCACCCGAATTTTGGGGCGAGGTACTGGCGGGCTTTGCCGATCAACCCGACCTGCGTCGAACCCTCAACCTGTTGAGGTGGCCCGCGGCCGATGAAATCCCCCTGACGGTGGGGGCTCTCCTCGAAGCTCTGGGCGAATTGCCGACCGCCGAGCACCGCGGTCTGCGCGCCATCGCGCGCGGGCAACGGTCTAGGACACCAAGGGAGTTCGACGCGGCCTGGCAGGCCGCGACCGGCACGATCCCCGGCTGGCTCCTGCTCGACCCGGCCCACGAGTGGCTGGTCATTGCCTGGTGGAACACGAGAGATTGGAGGCTCTCACGCGATTACCTCAAGACTCACCCCGCGCTTTTGAACGAGAACACGAACATCGTGCTCGATGAATTCGGCCTTGAGGGTTCCGACGAAGCCCAACTGGACATTCATCGGCAACTGCTGAACGACACCCGCAAACTCGGCGCGGATGCCGCCTACGCTCCGTGGCTCACGAGGGCCGAAGTCATCGAGTGGATGCGAAGCGGGGATCCCGAACAACACCTAGCCGATCATGGGGAGCTTCTGCGGCCCGAAATCACCGCGCTTCTAAAGGAGCAAACCGAAAAAGGAGATGGCGACAGCGTGGTGTTCGCCGCCATTCTCGAACTGGCGCGGCGCGGCGAGAGCCAACTTGCCTTCCAGGCCATGAAAGACCCGAGCGCAACCCTCGACCACCTCCAGGCGGCGTGGCGCTCCAGCGACATCTCCCGTCTGGCCGCGATAGCCGCCATCATGCGGGAGTGCGCGGACGAACCGGAACTGAAGCGGACCGCAGCGGCGGCACTCGCCATCGCCCGCGTGCTTGAAGGCCGCGGCAAGGAGATCGATGTGCTGATGACCGCGGCGCTCGATGGAAGCACCGCGTCGGATCGCGACAAGCTGCTGGCCATCGTCGCTGAGGCCATCACGCACCATCCCACTTCAGCCGCTGAGCTCGCCCGACTGATCAGCACGATAGCAAATTGAACCGGAAATGAGTGGTTCATGCGACGGGGTGGCCTTTGCTCGCTGCCACGGCGGGGTCTGCGACGATGCGTGCGGGATGTGGAATGTCATGGTTTCCCCAAGTGTCTGCTTCGGCGGGCCGTGGGGAACCGGTGTCTTAAAAGATCGAAGCCTGCTCGGGTTTGGGCTCGGGGACGCGCCAGGCATAACGGACCGGGGCCTTCTTCTTGCTGAGTTTCCCCTCCGCCGTGGCCCTTTTCAACCACTCGTTCAGCTGCGCCTTGGAAACGTCGAGCTCCGCCAGCAGCTGCTCGACGGTCTGGGCTTCTTTCGCGGTCAGGGTTTGCATGCGGCGCAGGAACATCTCGTAAAAGCTCATGGTGTCGAAAACCTCCCGTTCGTCGTCTGCCGCGGCGCGCCTTATTTCCTCGGCGGCGAACCCGGCAACCTCGATCCCTGAGCCCGCCGCACCCGAGGGACCCGGCCCCGGCAGGGAAGCGGCTTCGACCGACGGGTCGGGCACCGCCGCCGCCCCCGGCAGGTCTTCCGGGCCGCTCCCCCTCCGATATTCCGCCGCGGCGGCTTTCGCGGCCGCCCGGGTGGTGTCGAACAGGTCGCCCGGCCGCGGGGGCGGTTCCGCCCTGCCCTGTCTTTCGAAGAGGTCCCGGATGCCGAACTCCCCCAACTTCTCCGGGAGCCGGCGGGCGCCCTTGGCCACGAGCCCGGCGTTGCCCGCCTGAGGGTCTTCGGTCGGCTTCACCCACACCGGCACCCAGCCCTGTTTCAGGGTCTCCAGGGCCCCGCTCCAGGTGCCGCCTTTTGTCCCCGAGTGGACGATCACGGCCGCGTCCGCCAGGCAGTAGACGTACTTGTTGCGCGCCATGGCGTTGCCGACGTCGAAGCCGGTCTCCGGGTTGAAGGGCGACACCAGGACCAGGTTCCTCGCCATCAACGCCGGCCGGTACTTGGCGGAGGTCGCCGCCGCCAAGAGCCGGTCCGCCAGCACGCCGACGACCGTCCCCTCCTTTTCGAGCGCGCCGCTCATGGCGCTCTCGTCGATCCCGCGCGCCCCCCCGGAGATGATGCTGCACCCCTCCGCCGCGGCATCGCCCCCCAGCCGGCGCGCGAAGTCGAGGTCGCCCGGGGCGGCGTTGCGGGAGCCCACCACGGCCAGCCCGCCGCGGTTCAAAAGCTGCCGGTTGCCGCACCCGAAAAACAGCGGCGGTGAGCTGTTCTTGAGATGCTTCTTCAGGCGCGCGGGGTAATCCGGGTCCGAGCGGGTGACGACCCACAACCCCGCGCGCTGCCACTTCTCGAGCGCCAGCGCCAGCGCGGGGGAGCGCGCCAGCAGGGCCAGGATGCGCTCGGCGGGGGCCTTTTCGTCCCGCCAGCCGGCCAGCAGCCCGGAGGGGTCGGCCGCGAGCAGCGCCTCCGGCGTCAGCCCCTGCTCCTTCAGCCACAGGGCGAACCGGCCCCACTCGGTCGGCGTGAGCGGCCTGGGGTCGCCCGCGGCGGGCCTGGAGAAGCGCGCCGTCAGCAGCAGAACCGCCTGTGTCGCGTGAGTTGCCATGTTCACCCGTTTGCGAATGTGGTCGCCAGGGCGACCGGGGTCACCGGCCCGCTCCCGGCCTGCCGCAGCAGGGCGGCGATCACCGTAAGGGTCCAGCGCGAGTCCACCATGTCGTCGACGAGCAGCACCGGCGCCGCCG
Organism: uncultured delta proteobacterium; assembly: GCA_963716785.1. GTDB lineage: Bacteria > Desulfobacterota > Desulfobacteria > Desulfobacterales > SpSt-501 > SpSt-501. The sequence continues at coordinate 55,858 of CAVQUW010000014.1, forward strand.
GGACGCCCGCCTCGACCGCAAAGGCCCCGTCGAGGTTGCGGCACTGATGCCAGCTGTTGTTTTGGAGCTTCTGGGGCTGGTTGTCCTTGACCTTCGACACCACCCCCTTGAAGGGCAGCCCCAGCCGGCCCGCCAGGCGTTCCGCGAAACCCGGCACCAGGGTCGGGTGTCTCAGCGAGGGCACGCACGTCACCCAGGCAGGGGACGGTTGCGGGTCGCCAGCGCTTGGTGATCATCTCGGCCACAGCCGCCACCAGTTCATCGCGGAAGGCCCCGGAGTGTTTGTCCTCCTTGACCAGACGCCCCCACCCCGCATCGCCCCAGCGGGACAGGACGCGCCCCGGCTCGGCGCGCAGCTCGGCCGGCAGGTTGCCGCTGAGCGCATGCTGAACGAACGCCCCTTTCGGGACCTGGATGCCTGGGCTCGATGGTGAGCTCGGACTGCCTCAAGAACAGCAGCGCCCGCCGCGTCAGCTCGGGGTCGAGCGCAACCGGGACCACCGGCTTGCCGATGCAGTTGGCGCACTTGCCGCACCGTGCAACGTGCGGGTCGTCCAGGGCCCGCCCGAGATATGCCATCAGGCACTCTCCCGTGTCAACATAACCCTGCACTTCCCGCCACTCGAGCTCGCGCTTTGCGGTCAGCCGCCGGATGCGCTCCTCGTCCAGCCGATAGGGGACCGGGGTCCGCAACCACTTGCCGCCCTGCCGGATGACCGGGGCCGGGTTTTCCACGCTGAGGTACTTCAGCACCTGGTCGATCTGTCCCTGGCGTCAGGTTCACCCCAGCCTGCAGCTCCCTGACGCGTGAGCCCGTCGCCGCCCTCGAGCGCCGCCAGGGTGGCAGTTCACGCGCGACCCGTCCGGGAAGGCGGCGGGCCTGAAAAACTGGTGGATGTCCTCGTCCTCCGACCCGCCAGCAGCACGCCGCAAGGCCCGGTCGATCGCCCGACCGGCCCGGCCGACCTGCTGGTAGTAGGCGACGACCGAGCCCGGCGCCTGGTAGTGGATCACGAAGCCGAGGTCCGGCTTGTCGTAGCCCATGCCCAAGTGCCGTCGTCGCAACCAGCGCCTTGATCTCGTTGCGAGCAGCAGCGTCTTCAAGGTGCTGCCGATAGCTGTTCGCTGTCTACGAAGTCCGCGGTGCTCGACGCCACTGTAGTAGGCCCGTGCCACGATCCCGCGAAATCGGAGCCAGTCGGCGACCTGCTCGGCGTCCCGCTCGTCAGGACGTAGACGATGCCGGTGCCCGGCAGCTCGGGAACGTGCTGCGCGAGCCACGCCAGACGCGTCGCCTGGTCCCCCAGGCGGCAGGGTCTGGAGGACGAGGCTATCGCGCACCAAGGTCACCGCGCTGGGTCTGGATCGTCCCCGAGCTGCGACTGGACGTCGTCGATCACGCGGTTGTTCGCGGTGGCCGTCGTGCCGAGCACGGGCATATTCGGCGGCAGCAGCCGCAGCATCGTTGACGAGGCGACGGTAGTCCGGCCGGAAGTCGTGGCCCCAGTCGGAGATGCAGTGCGCCTCGTCCACGACCAGCAGGCCGATCCGGTCCGCAATCGGCAGCAGCACCTCATCGACGAAGCGTTCGTTGGCCAGCCGCTCCGGCGAGATCAGAAGGGCGTCGATCTGGTCGCGACAGGATCTGCCGTCGAACCTGCGGCCAGTCCGTCGCGGTTGGTCGGAGTTGATCGTCGCGGCGCGGATGCCCAGCCGCTGCGGCCGCCGTCGATCTGGTTGCGCATCAGCGCCAGCAGCGGGGAGACGATCACCGTCGGACCCCTGCCCGCGGTCGCGCAGAATCCGGGTGCTGATGAAGTAGACCGAGCTCTTGCCCCACCCCGTGCGCTGCACCACCAGGAGCTTCCGCCGGTGGTTCACCAGCGCGTCGATGGCCTCCCACTGCCCCGGTCTGAGCCTGGCCTTGGCGTCGCCCAGGGCGCGCTGCAAGAGCGTCAATGCCTGCGATTTTTCCACGTGAAGTGGCTCCTTGTCCGGCGGAAGCCGGGTCTGTTGACAATCAGATCCGAAAAGAGTACTTTCTTGTTATCATGAAATAAGGAAAAAAGGAAATAAGGAAATGCTTGCCAAGATCACCTCAAAAAATCAGATCACGATCCCCAAAAAGATCATGGACCAGATCCCGGACACCCGGTACTTCGAGGTGGGGTTCGTCGACGGGGCGGTGGTCCTCAAGCCGCTCAAGACCTACGCCACCAGCCTGGATGCGATCCGTTCGAAAATCAAGGCCCTCGATTTGAAGCCGGACTGCGTCAGGGAGGCCGTCGAATGGGCGCGCTCGAAGTGACCCGGGTGGTCCTGGACACGAACGTGCTGGTGTCCGGCCTGCTGTTCGGCGGCACGCCGGGAAAGCTGCTGGATCTCTGGAAGACAGGGCGCATCCGGCCGGTGATGTCACGGGAGACGGTGGACGAGTTTCTGCGGGTGCTGGCCTACCCGAGGTTTGGGCTGACCGTGGAGGAAATTCATTACCTCTTGTATGTGGAGGTACTGCCGCACGCCGAAATGGCCAGGGTTCGCCCCGGCCCGTCAGTGATTTCCGAGGACCCTTCCGACGACATGTTCCTGCGTTGTGCCCTGGCCGGCCGCGCCGGGTTCATCATCAGCGGCGATCGCCACCTGCTCAACCTGAAAACCCATCGCCGCGTCAAAATCCTCTCCCCGGCGGCTTTCCTGTCCAGGGTCAAAGCGTGACGAATAAAAGGCGTGGAACGAACACCTTGCAGTCTACCCAAAAATGGGGACGGGGCTGAAATTCTCACTTTCTTATCAGCCGTTTCTGTACGCCGAGAACATTTTCCCCTCAACCTCCACCCGAGTCACATTCAACCGGCGAGGCCGGTCATCTGAAGGGGCAATCCCGTACACCCCAGACTGTCTTTTTAACGCGAGCTCTGCCAAGCGGCCCTCTAAAGATCGAAAGACTTGGAACAAGGCCTGGGGAAAACGGTAAGTGAGAATTTCCGCCCCGTCCCCCTCCTCTCGTCCCCCTCCTCTGGTCACTCGGTATCAAATAACATTCAAAGGTTCGTCTCCTGCTCTTTCTTCACCAATATGAACGTCTCTTCGTAGATCGTTTTTCTCGGCCCAATTGCCACAATGTCGATGACACCGGGTTTCTCAACACGGTAGACAATTCGCAACCGCCCGATGCGCAAGCTTCGAAGTCCCGTCAATTCATCCCTGAGCGCCTTACCCGCTTCGGGTTCCGACTGGATGTGCTCGAGGGCGGCACGCAGCTTCCGCTTGATGAGAGGGTGGACGCCTCTTAATAATTCGCGGACATGTGCCGAGACTCTCAGTTTCATGGGTGGTCGCTCTGCCCCGGCCTTCATGAATCCAGCAGATCTTCCAGCGTGTAGAGCCGGCTTTTGCCTCGAAGCGCCTTCAGCCCTGCTTTGATCTCCTTCATCAAGTCGCGGTCTGCCTTTATCTCGAGTGTTTCGCGCAGGCTCTCCAGCTCGCTCGGGCTGATCAGGACGGCGGCAGGCTTGCCGTTGCGGGTGATGACCACTTCCTCGTCCATGCCATGGACCTTATCGACGAGTTCGCTGAGCTTCATCTTGGCTTCGGATAGGGATAGCGTTTTCATGGGTTGACCTGTTTTTTGGTTGTCCAGAATTATAGGCTATATTACGCTTCGCTCCCGATGGCGTCAAGCAGGAAAAAAAATGGAAAAATGGGGACGGGGCTGAAATTCTCACTTTCTTATCAGCCGTTTCTGTACGCCGAGAACATTTTCCCCTCAACCTCCACCCGAGTCACATTCAACCGGCGAAGCCGGTCATCTGGAGGGACAATCCCGTATACCCCAGACTGTCTTTTTAACACGAGCTCTGCCAAGCGGCCCTTTTAAAGATCGAAAGACTTGGAACAAGGCCTGGGGAAGACGGTAAGTGAGAATTTCAGCCCCGTACCCCTCGCCCCGCTCGGTGCCTTGATCCGAAGGCGGGGAGCTTGAAAGAGGCGTCATACTGTGTTATCGTCATGTTAAATCAAACACATCAAGCGTACGGTGTGTTTTTTACCCCCCCACAATCGGAAGAAACCGGCACCATTCGGCCGAGCCTGCTTGAAATGTATGTCGAAGATCGAAAAATTGATCCTGACTATTGTCAGAGGCAAATCGGATGCCACTATCAATTTTGATGCTCTTCGAAATCTCCTGCTCCATCTCGGTTTTCAGGAGCGAGTCCGAGGTAGCCACCACCTTTTCGTCAAAGAAGGCGTTGAGGAATTGATCAATCTTCAAAGGGATGGGAACTCGGCAAAACCGTACCAGGTCAAGCAGGTGCGCAGGATCATAGTGCGATACGGTTATGGAGGCGACGACTGATGCACCGATACGAAATCATCATTTACTGGAGCAACGAAGACCAGGTCTTTATTGCTGAGGCGCCGGAGCTTCCAGGCTGTGCCGCCCACGGCGCTTCGCCGGACAAAGCGCTGCACAACTGCCATGACGCCATCAACCTCTGGATCGAAACTGCCAGGGAATTCGGCAGGAACGTTCCCGAGCCCAAAGGTCGTCGCCTGCAGTACGCGTGAGTTGGCCGAACCACAACTTCAGCGGATTATAAACAAAGCGGCACACTCGAAGACCCAGGCGTCCTTATTCAGAATCCACCATGATGCCATAACGCGCCATCACGGTCGTTTCCTGGTCATGAATTCGATTGTGTAGGCACCCATCCCGTCCGGGGTCTGCCTTGCAAAGCGCTCGAGCACCCGGGCCGCAAGCTTGAAATCCGAACCCGGAATGCTGTACGGAACGGCAATCAGTCCGTGGTGGGAGCCAAGGTTCTCATACGCCCGGATCGTCAACGCAATGAAATCGTCCCGGTTGCGGGTGACGAGGGCTGCCTTCCGGGCAACCGCTTCAGCGAATTGTTCTTCATCGGATGCGCCCACCAAGCCGACGTCGTGCGCGCTGACGGCGTCGATACCCGCCTTGCGCAGGATTTCGGCGACCCTTGGGCTGATGTCCTCGTCGAGGTAGAATTTCACTCGGCTTGGGCCTTCTTGGCCAGGAAGGGGAACCGTTTGGCCACTTTCTCGCTGGTGAGGTCATTGCCGCGCTCGATGCGCGCCTCGATTTCCTCAGGATATAGGGCGTAGTAGGAAAGTGCCGACCGCAGCTGGGGTTCGTTCAGCCAGTGGTAGGCTTTCTGAAGCTCGGTATAGCTTTCACCCGCCCCCTTGAAGGCGGCAACGACCTCCCACACGTCGATCCCCGTCCCGGAGACCCGCGCCCGTCGGCCGGTGGGACCATCGGCAAAAATGACACCCGGGCAGTTTTTCATTTTTACCGCCTCGACCAGGAGGTCCCGGGCCACCGACGAGAAATCCCTGCCGGAGCGTGACGCAGCCGATTCGATTTCCCGTACTATCTCTTCAGGCAGGCGGATACATTTTTGAATCGAGGTCATGACAAATTCACCCTTAGTTGAGTTCAATAATACAATACAGTGTAATGCATTGCATGTTAATTCTGAGAAATATGCAAAAGATAGACGGTCCGATTCCCGAGTTGCAAACCGCTTTTGGTCAACCGGTAATTTTTCTTGACACTTTTGTGTGAATTCGGATTGATTTATTACCGGGTCAGACACGTACCGGCAATAGTCTTTTTCCGGCAGAGCCCCCATGATAGAGACGATCAAATCCATCCTCTTGGCCGAACCGGAAATATGACTCAAGAAATCCAGAAACCTAAAACTGAAAACGGTTCTCCGCGGCCCCATCGTTATATAATCGAAGCTCAATTCTGAACGAACCGAATGCGGCCGGCAACGTCCCTGAAGAACTCCTGCGACCATACCTCAAGGGACTGTGGGTGCCGGACGAACGGGGCAACCTCCCTGCGGGCCTGGATCACGTCGAGCGCATCGATCGCCTGATCAAGCCGTTCCCGGAATGATTCCGGGTCCAGTTCATGGCGCCCCTTCCAGTCGCCGCTTTGCCGCATGCGCTGCTCCAGGTGCCGCAGGTGGAGCTCGGGGTGGTGGGCTGCGTACCAGACCAGATCGTACCAATCCCGCCCCTTGACCCGTCGCTTCCAGCGCCGGCAGAGGACCGCGTGCATCTTTCCCGCGAAAAGGTCAGGAAGCGCATAGGCGCGCACGGCAAAGGGTATGGGCTGAAGAACGTAGCGGGTGTGCGTCGCAAAACCCGGCGGCGGTTCCGTGTCGACTTCAAGCTTGATCTTGAGAACCTGCCCGCGGTGAACGCGGCTTACAATCTCCCCAGGGGTCTGAACGATGAGCAGCTGGCTCAGCGTGTCGGCCTTCAGGAAAGCGGACTGCACGGGGCTTGGGGCCCTTTTGCGGACCGGTTCGACCCGCACCTCGAAACCGAAGGCCGCCAGCTCCCGCTGCAGGGCGTTTGAATACGTCGAAAGCGCAAACCGTTTCGTGGGCGAGAGCAAGGAAAAATCCAAGTCCTCCGAGAAGCGGTCCAGCCCGTATAGAATCCGAAGGGCCGTTCCGCCGTAAAACGCGGCTTTTTCGAAGAACTTGCTCCGCCACAGCCCCAGCAGGGCGATCTGCTGGAGAATCTCGCGCAGCGCCCGCAAGTGGTCCTCCAGAGTTCGGCAGGTATAGGCGGCGAGCATCTGGGATAGCGCCTCGTTCATGCCTCCCCTCCTTGCATTTCCGCTCGAAACCGACCCAGGGCCTGGGCGAGAATCTCAAGCTTTCGCGACCGGTAGCAGCCGGCGATTTTCCCTACGAGGGCCGGGTCCAATTTAATCAGGGCGGCCCCATCCAGCCGCAGGTCCTCGAGCATGAAGTCAAGCATGCGGCCAGGGGTCGCCGCACCAATGTAACGCTGGTCGAAAATCTTGTCCGCCAGGGCTTTTTCAGGGGTGGCGATGAGAAACGCACTGCCGGCTGTCTCCTGCACCCGGCTCATGCCGATGGGAAATGCCGCAAGCGGGATCTGCCGGTACGTGAACCGGCCGACCGGCGTGTCGAAAGCCCGTGATCGGCCGGTGGCAACGGAGGTGACTGACTCCACGCGCTCCGGGATCAGTCCGTGGTGCTGGAGGGCAGAGTCGAGGGAGACGTAGGAGGGGCCATAGACGAGATTGGCCAGCAGCTCGCGCGAAAAGGGCCGCCTGCGGTAGTCGTCGCCGAGAACATAGAGCCCCTTCTTGACACGGATGAGCACGCCCTTGCGCAACAGACCCGTGATCTTGTCCCGGGGCCGCCCGTAGTCCCTGAGAACGTCGAGTAGCGTCTGGAAGTCGAACTCATCCCGATCGATGAGCTTGTGAAAAGCGGGGATCATCTCGGTCCGCCCGGCTCAGGATTGAGGTGGAACAACAAGTATTTCGACTGACCAGGAAAGAATAGCAAAATAATGCACAGTATGTCGAGAATATTTCGACATACTGTGCAAAATTGTGATCACCACCCCACCGCTGCCGATGCCATCTGCGATCGGATCCTTCACAACGCCTGCCGCATCACACCGAAAGGGGCGTCTGTGCGCAAAGCCGAAAACCGATCGACTTAGGAAGACAGACCCTGAGGATCCCGAAAAACCAGCGTCGCTTCGCTCCGGCAAAAACCGGCCGTCTTGCCTCGGAAATCGTATCGCTCTTGATGCACTTTATAAATATACCGGAATAAAACATCTGAAATAATAAACAATTGCGGTGGCCAAGATCGATCCGGGAATTGACGGCCGACCGGGCCACAGGCGGGTGCGCGGCGCCGCGCCCACCCGGCATAAATACCGAATCGGTCTCGCCGTCTCTTGACGAGCGGGGATCCCTGCCCATTTTTATTGAACCTCGAATGAAAGGCAGGAGACTTCCATGACGACCGGCAGCAGGCAGACCCCCTCGGACCCCGGGTGGCATTTCGACAACAGCTACGCACGGTTGCCGGAGGCTTTCCATGTCCGGCTGAACCCGGTGCCGGTGCCCGCGCCGAAGCTCGTGGTCTTCAACGCGGCGCTGGCGCGGTTTCTGGGGCTGAACCCCGATGCACTGCAGGGCAAGGAGGGCGCCGCCGTTTTCTCGGGCAACAGGCTCCCCGAGGGGGCCGAGCCTCTTGCCCAGGCCTATGCCGGCCATCAATTCGGCTCTTTCACCATGCTCGGCGACGGGCGGGCCATATTGCTGGGCGAGCAGGTGACGCCGCAAGGCGAGCGCTTCGACATCCAGTTCAAAGGCTCCGGCAGGACCCCTTTTTCCCGGCAGGGGGACGGGCGGGCGGCGCTGGGGCCGATGCTGCGGGAGTATATCATCAGCGAGGCCCTGCACGCCCTCGGCACACCCACGACCCGCAGCCTTGCGGTGGTCGTCACCGGGGAGCCGGTGTTTCGTGAAACCGCCCTGCAGGGGGCGATTCTCACCCGCACGGCGGCCAGCCACATCCGCGTGGGCACTTTCGAGTACGCGGCCGCCAGAGGCAAGCCCGACGAGCTCAGGACGCTCGCCGATTACACCATCCGGCGCCACTTCCCCGACCTGGCCGCGGCCGAAAACCCCTATCTCGCCCTGCTCGGCGCCGTCATGGAGCGGCAGGCGTCGCTGGTGGCGCGCTGGCTGCTGGTCGGCTTCATCCACGGCGTCATGAACACGGACAACATGGCCCTTTCCGGTGAAACCATCGACTACGGCCCCTGCGCGTTCATGGATGCCTACGACCCGAACACCGTCTTCAGCTCCATCGATCACGAACGGCCGCTACGCCTACGGCCGGCAGCCGCAGATCGCCCAGTGGAACCTTGCCCGGTTTGCCGAAACCCTGCTGCCTTTGATTCACGCGAACCAGGAAGAGGCCGTGTCGATGGCAACCGGCGTCATCTCCGGGTTCCCGGGCGCTTTCCGCCGGCACTGGCTCTCCGGCATGCGGGCCAAGATCGGGCTGCTGAACGAAGAGGCCGACGACGGCGCCCTGGTGCAGGAGCTGCTCGATTGCATGCACCGGCACGGGGCGGACTACACCAACACCTTCCGCGACCTGGCATCGGTTTCCCCGGCGGAAGCCACCCTGTTCCAGGCGCCGGATTTCAAGCAGTGGTTCGGCGCGCTGGCAGGCCCGGCTGAAGCGCCAACCCGAACCCTGGGAGGCGTCCCGCCGGCTCATGAACACCTGCAACCCGGCGCTCATCCCCCGCAACCACCGGGTGGAAGAGGCCCTGGCGGCGGCCGTGGAGCGCTGCCGACTTTTCGGTCATGGAAAAACTGCTGGAGGCTCTCTCCCAACCCTACCGGGACCCGCCGGCAAGAGGCCGGTTATCACCTGCCGCCGCCCCCTTCGGCCCAGCCCTACCGGACCTTTTGCGGGACGTGAGCCCACCCACGGTGACCACGCTCCGCCGACCGCCCCGCCCGGTCGCAGCTTCAGGCTCGAAACCCGGGGCGCTTCCTCCGCCGCCGCGTCAAAAATAGATGGGCGCCCTTGTTCGGTTCCCAGGCCAAGAACAAGGTTCAATTCGTTTGGTTTTTAGGCAGCAACCCAACCACGCCCCACTAATCTGCCCCATAATATTTGATGGTTGCAGATATGTTCAAATCTTGTCCAGGGCCGATTCGGAATCGAGGAGGCCGCCGACGGAAAAGCCCTCCCCGGTCGTCCCCTTCGTCCCCGGCGGGACGTTTCTGCGGGGGAAAACCGCTTTCGCTGCAAAGGTTTTTCAACCGCGGGGGGCCTTGTTGAGGAAAGCGATGGTTTTTTCCTGAAAGAACTGGAAATCGTCTACGCAGTTCTGCAAGATCTGGTAGACGGCCTCCTTGTCCAAATCCCAGTAGGCATGCACCAGGCGATTCCTGAAGTTGGCCATCTCGACCAAGCGCAGGGAAAATTCCTCGTCCACCGCGCCTATCTGATGAAGGGCCTTGAAAACGTCGGCATAGGTCTCGGGGGTTTCAACCGGCGTTTCGAACTGCGAGAGCGAAACAATCCGGTTGCCGATATTGAGGCAGCTTTCGATGGCCAAGTGCAACAGCCGTTCAACCGCGGCTTGGCGCATGTCGTCCTTGAGAAACTCTTCACGCGTGAGCTGTTTCATCTCGAGCAGGCGCAGGCGGTACTGGTTCAACCGCTTGAGGTGATCCAATACGCGCTCATCCATGATAGCCCACTCCTGAGAGAAACACGCGGTCGAACCCGTCTCTGAAAAACCGGAAATCGAGGTAGAGCTTCACGACCATTTCACTGAAATCGATCAATTCGCGCTTGTTCCCGATGTGCAGCAGTTTGCCGGTTTTCAGAACCCGGTGGCAGAACTTGAGCGGGGCGTCGTTTAACACCACCAGGTCGATCTCGTCGGTCCGAAACACGGAGTTGAAGAGGCCGATCAACTCGAGATGCTTTTCGCCCCGCTCGGTTTTACTCAACCGACTCGAAAGGAGCAAGGCGAAGTCGAGGTCGCTCAACGGCGCTAACCGGCCTTCGGCCAGGCTGCCGAAAGAATAAAGCCCGGCGACAGCCGGGTCGCCTGAGAGCGCCTGGACGATCTCCGGCACCTTTTCGGTGACGTCCCCCGGTAGTTTTTTGTCTTCGCGAATCATGCCGTCGGCCTTTCGGCGCCGCAAGGATTTACACCATACGAGGACAGGCTAACATGAAATTAGTGTTGAATTCAAACAGGTTTTCGATTCGTTGAGTTCGCGAGCGTCGAAGCCCCGTCAATTCACCCCTGAGCGCCCTGCCGGCTTCGGGTCCCGACCGGATGTGCTTCAGGGCGGCACGCAGCTTCCGCTGGATGACATGATTAGAACAGAGCGCATATTAACGGTTTCGAAATTGAATGGACACGTTCTGTAAAAATCTCCCCTGCCCCGCTTTGCCAGAGAGGGGTGATCCCTCCCTTTGGTAAAGGGAGGTCAGGAGGGATTTTCGGAGTGCGTCTTGATTATTATGAGACCCTTAATAACTGTTTCCTGAGGGCGCGAACCCCGAATTCCAAACCCATCCAAGGGGGTCGGGAATATTTAGACGCCTACGACCCGAACACCGTCTTCAGCTCCATCGATCACAACGGCCGATACGCCTACGGCCGGCAGCCGCAGATCGCCCAGTGGAACCTTGCCCGGTTTGCCGAAACGCTGCTGCCTTTGATTCACGCGAACCAGGAAGAGGCCGTGTCGATGGCAACCGGCGTGATCTCCGGGTTCCCGGGCGCTTTCCGCCGGCACTGGCTCTCCGGCATGCGGGCCAAGATCGGACTGCTGAACGAAGAGGCCGACGACGGCGCCCTGGTGCAGGAGCTGCTCGATTGCATGCACCGGCACGGGGCGGATTACACCAACACCTTCCGCGACCTGGCATCCGCTTCCATAGCGGAAGCCTCCCTGTTCCAGGCGCCGGATTTCAAGCAGTGGTTCGAGCGCTGGCAGGCCCGGCTGAAGCGGCAACCCGAACCCTGGGAGGCGTCCCGCCGGCTCATGAACACCCGCAACCCGGCGCTCATCCCCCGCAACCACCGGGTGGAAGAGGCCCTGGCGGCGGCCGTGGAGCGCTCCGACTACTCGGTCATGGAAAAACTGCTGGAGGCTCTCTCCCAACCCTACCGGGACCCGCCGGCAGAGGCCGGTTATCACCTGCCGCCGCCCCCTTCGGCGCAGCCTTACCAAACCTTTTGCGGGACGTGAGCCCGTCCACGGTCACCACTCTCCGCGGACCGCCCCGCCGGTCGCAGCTTCAGGCTCGAAACCCGGGGTGCCTCCTCCGCCGCCGCGTCAAAAATAGATGGGCGCCCTTGTTCTGGTTCCCAGGCCAAGAACAAGGTTCAATTCGTTTGGTTTTTATGCATCAACGCAACAACGTCCCACCTAATTCTTCGTCCCCCTCCCCCACTTCCTATGGGAGCGGTTTGTCCGGGAAGCTGTGGCAGTCGAGAATCACGGCCCTGCCGTCTCTCCTCAACTCCTCGGGGGCCGACTTGTCCTCACCCTTTCCCGAGCTCCCGCCAGAATTGCCGCGGGGACATGATTTTAAGTCCCGCCACGGTAGCGACGGTCTGCAGCTCCTTGTCGCCGGTGACGAGCACATCCACCCCGCCGCCAACGGCAGCGGACAGGATGCCGAGGTCGTCCTTGTCCTTGAGCTTGATTCCGATCGGGCCACCGGCTTCGCAGTGAATCGAGTCCTGCCGCACAAACCGGGCAAAGTCATCAACCAGCTGCCGGGGCAGACCGAACTTGTCCTTTAGGACGCGCTTGAGCTCGGAAACGATCTGAGGGCATATGACCAGGTCGTGCTCGGACAGGACGGCGCGCAGCACATCGGCACACAGCCCCCGGGTGGCGGCCGCGCCGGCCAGCACGTTCGTGTCCGGCATCACCCTCATGAAACGTCCCGGAACACGTCCTCGTCGGTCAGGTAGCCGCGGGCCTCGGCAAACGGCATGACCCGCCGGCGCAAGGCCTCGAACCGGCTGATGCGCAGCTGCCGCCTGAGCGCCTCCCGGGCGATCTCGCTGCGGTTTTTCCCGGACAGGCGTGCCGCCTCCGACAGGAGTTTGTCCAGGTCCTCGTCCAATCTGATGGTCAGTGTGGTCGTTTTCATGTCTTACAATGTATTACAATATCCGGATCCTGTCAAATGGGAGTCGAAACTCAGCAACGGACACATACCGTGAAACTTGACGGCAAGGCCCTGGCGTGTGAACATGCCCGCATCTTCGGCGACGCAGACCCGATGAACGGCCTATTTCAACCCAAGCTCATGCCCCAGCACCCGGGTGACGAAACGCTCGCCGGAGCCCTCCGCCGCAACCAGTTCACGGATGCGCGTTAAGGTCCCGGGGGCGCAGCCCGCGTTCCCGGCGGCTTTCATGGCGCAGTCGTAGGCGTCCCGGACGTCCAGCCCGGTGATCTCGTAGCCGCAGCCCGCGACCAACCAGCGCAGCGCCGCCACCCCGGCCTCGACGGCAAACCGCGGTTCGGTGTCGGCCGTGTCCCGTGCCGCGCGCGTGAGCGTCCGGGGGTCGCAGGGGCTGCGGTTGGCGAGTTCGATCGCCTCCTCGTAAAGCCCGGCCGACCTTGCCGCGGCAAACCACTTGCCCTCGCTGCCCGGTGTGGCCGCAACGAGGTCTTTCAGGACCTCCGCCGGCCGCTTGTGCGGGTACTTGCGGGCGATGGCCCGAAAGGTCGCCAGGTAAGTGGTTTTCCAGTTGGCCTCGACGGCATACCGCCCGTAAGCCTCCTCCACCAGGCCGCTTGCGAGCAGGATCTCCTCGCAGGCCGCGCTGATCACCCCTTCCGGTTCGTTCCGGCCGCGTGAGCCCTCGGCGAACCGCAGGGCCTCGGCTTTCTTGCCCAGGGCCACAAGCGCCTTGACGCCCCATTTCCGCTCGCTCCAGAAACGGTGCGGCGCACGCTCGAGAAGCGCGACCACCTCGGCGTTCCTCCCGGCCTTGACCAGCGCGCTCAAGCAGGCGGGGGTGCCCTTGAAGTACCCGCGCAGCTCCGGGTCGGGGCTCCACGCCATCCGCACCAAGCCCATGAAGTCATCGGCCCAGCGCGAGGCGCGCTCAGGGCTGGCGCACAGCTCCCCCCAGTACTCGGGAAGCGTGTCGAGGTAGGGGATGCCGTCCTCCTCCACCGCCTGCCACAAACGCTCCAGCCATTTGTCTCGGCGCGCGTCGTCCACCGGCGCATCGGCGATGACCGGCACCAGGGCCTCGATGGCGTTGTTGACGGCCGTGCCGATGGCGCCCGAGGAGCTGTCCACCTGCTCGATGGCCGGGGAGAGCTTCCCCAGGAACAGCACCGCGCCCTCGCCCCCCAGGACAGGGTCCTTGAGGGCCGCCTTCCTGATTTCGGAAACGGCCTCCTTGATGCGCCCGATCGGCGCCTGCGAGCGCCACCCGAAGGCATGCCGCCTGAAACGGGCGCTGAAGGCCCAGACGTGCTTGGTGCCGGAAGACATGATGGTCAGCGCTTCCTTTTCATTGCCCGTAACCAGGGGAAAGTCTTTCGGTGTCGTTGCCAGGTTTGCGATCTGCCCCTCGGTCCAGCCCTTGGGTGTCAGGTAGTCAAGCCCCAGGAGGAACACGACCGAGCAGTCCAGCCCCTTGGCGCTGTGGATGGTCGAGACCGTCACGCGGTCGGTGGCGATGTCGCAGGCCTTCCTGGTGCGGTAGCTCGCCGACACCCACTGGCTTAAAATGCCCTGTTTCTCAAACGCGGCATAGATCATTTCCGGCAAACTGTCCAGCCTGCACCACCCCCCTCTGGCCTCAGACACCCCGTGATCGAGACGGTAAAATTCTTCACCCGCGAAGACAAGCGTGCGAGAGAGAGGCTCGAACCAAGAAAGGCTAAGATCAAGATGCGACACCTTTACAGCTTTACTTTTTCAAGATCAATCAGGGGACGGCACCCCTCGCTGCATTTTCACGGCATCACCTCACCGGCAAAGCTATCCCGTTCGTGGGTGATTCTTGACACGGATACAAATTGGCTCCATAATAGAACCAAATGATGCAAGGAGGAAGACATGCCGGTAAATCTTTCCATAAAAAACGTCCCGGATGAAATCGCTGAAGAGTTGCGCAAACGGGCGGCCAGAAACCACCGCTCGCTTCAGGGGGAGCTGTTGGCCATTATCGAAGAGGCTGCGGGCCGGAAAAGTCCCCTGAGCCCTTCCGATTTCCTGGCCGGAGTGCGTGCCCTTGGGCTGCGCACGCCGGCAGAATCCCGCTCGATGGTAAGAGAAGATAGAGATGTTCGTTAAAGTGGTGGATGCATCGGCGCTGGGGGCACTGGTTTTCGGGGAGCCGGAGGCGGAAGCGGTTGCCGACCGGCTTTCGAAGGGCACGCTGGTGGCGCCGCAGCTGCTGTGGTTCGAATTGGCAAGTATCGCGTTTAAAAAAGGCGCCAAACACCCCGGCCGGATAGACCGGATCCGAGCCGCTTTCCAAATGGCCGGCCGTCTGGCCATTGAACCCCTGTCCGTGGATCACCTGGAAGTTATCGACCTTGCCGCGCAAACGGACCTGACGACCGATGACGCATCCTATCTTTGGCTGGCACGGAAAACAGGCGGGGAACTGGTCACCCTGGACAAACGCCTTCTCAAGGCTTCCAGCAGGTAAATCCTTCCCGGTCGTCCTCTTCGTCCCCGGCGGGACCCTCCTGCGGGGGAAAACCGCTTTCGCTGCAAAGGTTTTTCAACCGCGCGGGGTCTTGTTGAGGAAAGCGATGGTTTTTTCCTGAAAGAGCTGGAAATCGTCCACGCAGTTCAAAAAAATCTCCCCTGCCACTCTTTGCCAGAGTGGCGTGATCCCTCCCTTTGGTAAAGGGAGGTCAGGAGGGATTTTCGGAGTGCGTCTTGATAATTATGAGACCATTAATATCTTGCATGATGGCGGCGAGACGGACATCGATGTTACCGCCGGAACAGAACCATGCCAAAATCACCGGTTTTAGGCATGCCAGTGTGGGCAATGAGGGCACCTCGGCATATCGCCTGAGCCAGAGACAAAGGGGCGAGAGGGGGGCGGTCGGGTAGCAGACCGGGCGGCTTTCAACTTTGGTTGGTTTTGCGGGATCGTTTTCGATAGCTGGAGCCCTCCAGGATAAGGATTTCGGAGTTGTAGACGAGCCGATCGGCGATGGCGGTGGCAACCGTGGTGGAGTCGAAGATGCTTCCCCAGTCGGCAAACGGCAAGTTGGTGGTAATCAGAGTTGATTTCCGCTCATGCCGTTGACTGATGACTTGGAAGAACAGGTTGGACCCCTGGGTGCCCAGCGGCAGGTAGCCGAGCTCGTCGATGAGTAACAACTGGGGCGAAGCGTAGTGTTGGAGTTTTTTCAAAAGCGAGTGGTCGGCCTCGGCGGCCACCAGGTGGTTGATCATGTCCATGGCGGTGGTGAACAGGACCTTTGAGCCCTGCTGGGTGGCGGCATAGGCGATGATTTTGGCCAGGAAGCTTTTTCCTACGCCGGGGTTTCCGATCAGGATGAGGTCCTTTTTCTCCGATAGGAAGTCAAGCGTGATCAGTTGCAGGATTTTACTTTTCTGGTTTTTGCGGGAGCTGTGGAAGTTGAAGTCGAACTGGTCGATGGTGGGGGTTTCGCAAAGCTTGGACTGCTTGAAGCGCAGCAGCATCTGAGTTTGCCTGCGGGCTTCGAGTTCCAGGTCCAACAGGTGCTCGATGGTTGTCAGCGTCGGCCAGTTTTTTTCGGCCGCCATCTGGATCACGGCGGGAAGCTGCCGCATGCAGGTGTTCAGCCGCAGCGCGCGGTATTTTTCACAGACCGTCTCAGTCGTCATGGGGTTTTCTTCCTTTGAGCACCAGGCTGTCGTATTCGGCCAAGCAGGGCGGCGGCAGGCGGATGTCGTTTAGCTCTGGCTTTTTAAGGCTCACCGGCGGATGACGCCGCTGGGGCCGCATTTGCTGATAGAGGATGTTTTGGATGTAATCGGCCCCGTAGGCCCGATGCTCAAGCGCCTTCTCGATCGCCCACAGGAGTGAAGCGCTCCCGTACTGATCCGATAAGCCGAGCAGAAGCTTAACGCTTTTGCGGATGGGCTGATGGGCCGCCGAGAGCGCATTCAAGTACTCGCGGGCCGCCGGACCCAGAGCGGCAAAGAGCGCCACCTGCCGGTCGGCCCAGAGATTTTTGTGGATCTTTCGCACTAGCTCCTGATGGGCGGGCAGCTCGATTCTTTGCTTGCGCTGCCAGCTGCGGGGGTGGGTGGCGATCAGCTTGTGGCGCTCATAGAGGCTGACGGTGAGTTGGTCGGCTTTAAGCGTCAATTGGCGTCCGATGCTCCAGGGCGGGACGCTGTAGGCGTTGGCATCAAAGCGCACGGCAAAGTCCTTGTGCACTTTCACCGTGAGGCTCTGGCGACAGTCGGGCAGCGGATTAACCAGCGGCTTGAGGGTGACTTTTTTGAAGCGATCCCCCGGGCGCTCACCGGTACCCTGGTGGATGCGCACGTTGGCCACGGCGCTGAGCCACTCGCGCACCTGTTGGTTGACATCGGCAAGATCGGTAAAGCGACGCAGCGGCCAGAAGTTTTTTCGCAAGTAGCCGATCGCCCGCTCGACCTTGCCCTTTTCATGGGCGGCCCCCGGGTTGCAGGCCTTGGGGAAGATGCGCAGCTGGGTTAAGAACGTAAGGAACCGGTCGTTGAAGCGGATCAGACGGCCCACGCGTTCGGTGACGGCCGTGGGCATGTTGTCGAAGACCAGCTCCTTGGGGCAGCCTCCGAAGAAGAGAAAGGCATCGAGTAGTGCCTGCTGCAGACTGTCCTGGTTCTGGCTGTGCGCAAACTGCACGTAGAGCATGCGGCTGAAGGCCTCGGTGACCGCCAACGCATAGAGTTTGCGCAGATGCCCGTCATAGCAGAGCGTTCCAAAATGCCCCCAGTCGATTTGCATCTGCTCGCCCGGGGCCGATTCGAAGCGGATGTAGGCGGTGCGTTCAATGGCCCGGCGGCCGAGTGCGCGCAGGTACTCGCGCAGGATCGTAATGCCGCCCGTATAGCCCCGAGCGGCGATGCGCTGACGGATGACGACCGCCGAGGCCTGCGGGTCGAGCTCCAAGAGCCGCGTGATCTCCTCTTTGAAGGGGTCCAGTTTACGGCTAACTTTGGCTCGGGGAGAAGCCTTGCGCAGGGGGTTGTTCAGATATCGAACCACCGTCTCGCGGTTGAGTTTTAACAGGCGGCTGATCTTGCGCACCGAGAGACCCTCGTTTCGCAGCCGATGGATCTCGAAGATGCTTTGTCCGTCGATCATGGTCGGCCTCCAAACTGGGCCATAAGCTGGCAGCCGATGGTGGCCGGATCGAAGCGCTCCATGTCCTCAGGGTGTTTCAACGGGCCGGGTGAGGATACGGGGGGAAGCTTCTCGGGCAGCGAGAGCACCTGGAAGAGCTGCCCGTCGAAGGCGATCAGGTCGGCTTCAATCAGCCGGTCGCGGGCCTCGATGTACTCTTCCACCGAGAGCCTGAGCAGGCTGACGATGCGGTCATAGCTGTAATAGGACATCCCCAAGCGGTCGGCGGCGAGCACCAAAAAGACATACAACAACAGCTCGTGGTGGCTAAGCCGACCCCAGTAGCCCCGCTGCAGGAAGCGGTGCTCGATGAAGGCGAAGCTGCCGGTGATCTTGCGGATGCGCTGTGGGCAAAGAATCTCTTTTGCGACCATGGGCACACCTCCTTGTCATGGCCGCTTTATCACGCCGAAGGCCTGCGAAGGCAATCGAGTCCTTGTTTGCAAGAACCCCCGGGAAGCCGGTAAGGCTCCGGGATCAATGTGATTTTTTGGGCCAACGCGTCCATCTTTGCAAGATCGGTGCTCTCCGGCAGCAGGTAGTAAGTGCCTGCTTTGATGCGGTTTCTCCGCCCGGATGCGTCCATTTTTGCAAGCGCCCCTCGCCGGTGATCGCGCTGCCGTTGGAGCCTGCGGTTGTTCTCGGCGTAGTCGGGACGGCGCTCTCGGTACTGACGCCAGTACTCCGGGTGCTCTTGTTGCCAGAGCTTTTGAGCCGCCCGCTGGTTTTGCTGGTAATCGGCATCGGCGGCCATCTTCTGACGCTGCCAGAGACGCTTTCGTACCCGTTGACACTCGCTGCGTCCGCAGTATCGCTGGTTTTTCAGACGCGGATTGAAGACGAACAGGCACCGACAGTGCAAGCAACGTCCTGACCCAGGCGGCATGGCGCTCCTCCTTCACGCAAAAGGAAGAGCATACCCGTAAAGCGCACCAGCATCGAAGCCCGAAGCACAAGAAGTCAGATCCAAAGAAAATCCAAATTGGAAAAACCCGGGGGAAGAAAAGAAAGAAAATCTAATGGCTGGTTTTACAACCGCTGCGGAAGGCCTGCTGCTTCAGCGTTGAAAACGGTATGGCTTTTCTCCGGCGTCCACACGCCATAGGCCTTTTTGGCCTTGAATTCAAATTAGCCGGCTTGTGTCGTGCAGTATGAAACAATTTGACAGAGGTCTTAATTAGGTCTATATTGAGTCAAAATTATGATCTTAATCAAAGGATGATCGCCATGAAGCTAAGTCAGGATCTAAAACCCGTCAGTTATTTTAAAAACAATATGGCCGAAGTTCTGCGGCGATTGAACGAAACCCGGGGCACCATGATCATTACCCAAAACGGGGAAGCCAAGGCCGCGGTCATCGATATTCAAGCCTATGAAGAGTTGCAAGAGACCCTCGCCATGTTGGAGTTGATCGCGCAAGGCAAGAAAAGTATCGCCGAAGGCCGGTACCGACCGGCCGATCAAGTACTTAAGGACTTTGAAAAACGGGTCGAAAAGGACTTCTCCTGATGCCGTTCACGGTCCTATTGCTCGAAGAGGCCGTGCAGGACATCGAGGCTATCTACAATTACTTGCAAAAAACCGGCAACAAACAGGCGGCTCTAATAATGGTGTCAAGCCTGCGCAAAGCATGTGATAGTCTTTCAGAAAATCCCGAACGCGGCCATATTCCCCCTGAGCTTTCAAGGATCCCGCACTTTGAGTATCGACAGATCACCCGAAATAAGTTCAGGATCATCTATCAGGTCGCTAGACCAAATGTATTTATTTTTGGAATCATCCACGGCGCCCGCAATATCGGTGAAGTATTAAGGCAGCGTCTGTTGATCTAAGGTTGCTTGGTGCGATTACTGTTCAATCGGTTTTCCGGACCGCAAAAGTGAGTGTATTCCCGGTTACTTCCGGTGGGTTTTGCGAGCCGTTCCCTAATCAGGGCCAAATGTGATTGCGTGGTGAATGTTCTGCACGAATGTCTCCCGTTTACACAAATGTCGCCAAAGTCCTCCGATTTCACCTACCGCGGTTTTGGCTGCCGGAGAGTTGTCAGGGGAGCAATTGGCAACCGTTGATTTATCGTCTAATATGCATTAAAACTGCATAATGGACGAATGATTATGGACTCCTATCTTCCCCGAACCCTGGAGCACTTCTTCCTGAAAGCAGACCGCCAGTTTCCCGTCTTGTTGGTGACCGGCGCGCGACAGGTCGGGAAAACCACCTTCGCCAGACACGCCAAGGAAGATTCAAGGGACTACGTCACGCTCGACGACCCAACCCTTCGAATTCTAGCCAAAGAAGAGCCCGCCCTGTTTCTGCAGCGCTTCAGGTTACCGCTTCTGATAGACGAGTTTCAATATGCACCGGAGCTCCTGCCCCATATCAAGATGGCAGTGGACCGCGACCGCAAACCGGGGCTATTTTAGTTGACCGGGTCGCAGCAGTTTCACGCGATGAAAGGCGTGACCGAATCACTGGCCGGGCGGGTGGGGATCGTAAACCTTTTGGGCCTGTCGCGCCGCGAGGCGATGGGCAGAAGCCGGGAGGCGCTGCCGTTTGTGCCCAGCGCCTCGGAGATTACCCGCAGGCTTGCGGCGGGCGGGAAGCTCTCTTTGATGGGGTTGTATCAGGCAATTTGGCGCGGATCTTATCCCGCCATCGCGATCGACAAAGAAATCGATCGGGATCTGTTTTTCAGCTCCTACATCCAAACTTACCTGCAGCGGGATGTTCGCGATTTGGCGAAGGTCGGAGATGAGGCTGCATTCTTGCGTTTTCTGCGGGGGGCTGCAGCGCGCACGGGGCGGCTCTTGAACCTGGCCGAGCTTGCCCGGGATGCGGATGTCGCGCCCAACACGGCCAAGAACTGGCTGTCGATACTTCAGGCTTCCGGAGTGGTGTACCTTCTCGAACCCTGGCACAGCAATGTCAGCAAAAG
>CAVQUW010000015.1:0-105496 GCA_963716785.1 uncultured delta proteobacterium
CCGAATTCCCCGACGCCCCGCCGCTTGCCTGGGTCCTGCACGACAGCCGCTTCATCCGCCCGCTGCCCTGCGAAATCGTTCGCCCCGGCAAAGGGGAAAAAATGCGCAGCGGGGATCTGCGGGAATTTTATCGCATGGAGCGCCCCGGACGCTACTCGGCCCAGGTGCAGCTCTCGGCCATGGTCTTCAAGGCCGAGCCGTGCAGCTTGGAGAACGTGGCGCGGGTCTTCGTGATCGGCTCCGAGACCGAAATATTTTACGATCACGGCGGCCGACGCCAAGAAAATCAATTGAACCAGCCGGGGCGCGGCCGTCGAAAACCGCCGGGGCGAGCCCGGCGCCTGGGGCGGCGCCCGGATTAAAGGGCCGCCGCTTGCGCCCGCGGTCTGGAGCGTCGGCACGCCACCCCTGTCATCGAACAGCACCGCGGCCGATGCGACCAAGTCCAAGGGCGGGACGCCCCGGCACCGGTTTCGGCCGAGCTGCTGCTGCCGGGTGCGACCGTGGACGTCGACCCGGCGACCAAGGTCAAGGTCAGGATGGGGAACCTGGGCAAAAGACCGTGGTCTTCATGAAGGTCCTCGGCCAGGAAGTCTACCACGATCTCTCCCCGGTCCCGGCCTACACCAAGAAAAGCGTCATCGATGCGACGAGCTTCAGCCTGACCTACGATCACACCCTCGACCCGCGGTTGGATTTCCAGCCCTCCCAGCTCATTCGCGTCGAGGCGTGCAGCTACCAGAAGAACAAGCCGGGGGTCGTCACCACCACCGCATTCACCTTCGAGACCGCGGCCGCGACGAACCAGCCGGACGCGGACGCGGACGGCATCCCGGACGACATGGAAAGCGACGCTGCTCGAAACCGACCCGAACAAGAAAACCCTTTTCGTCCGGCCAGAAAATCGACGGGGCCCAGTCGGTCTACTGGGCGGGACTTCATCGCCCTGTTTCCCTCGACGCGGGCCGGGTTTGCCGAAATCCCGGCCTTCACCCAGGCCGGGATCGAGGTCTGCGTGATCGGCGACCCCGGCAACCCCTACGCGCCGATGCGCAACTTCGACTACGACCCGGCGCTTGACCCGAACCACCCGCCCTGCGACATCCTGGAGGTCCTCCACATGCCGGAGAGCGCCTACTGCGTCTACGGCAACTACAACATGGGGCACACCTTTTTCTTCAGCGCCACCCCGGCCTGGTACTGGGACACCAAGGGCTACGTGCCGAACAACCAGACCGCGGCCCGGTTATCAAAAATACGGCTACTTTACGCCCCTGATCTACCCGCTGCCGCTCGAGACCTACTTCACGGAAGGCGCCTACCCGGTCATCGACGTCGGCGGCGCCCCGGCGGTCACGACCGGCTGCGGGCTGCGCGCAGTGCTACGACTGCGGCCATGCGAGCCCGCTCAACCTGAACGACGCCGAAACCGGCCCGCCCTTCACCATGCGGCCCGACGCCACGGCCGAGTTCAACCAGATCACTTTCGCTGCCGACATGAAAATCACCGCCGTCGGCGCAAGGGGCACCGGCTTCACCCGCGAGGAGGTCCTGCGGCGCACGATCGTGCACGAGATGGGCCACGCCCTGCTCGCGGCCTCCGAGAACGACCACTGTGCGAACCCCGACTGCATCATGTACGGCAACGTCGTCGACTGGCGGCCGCTCGACTTCGGCGACGTGGGCGCCTGCACGCATTCGCCGGGCGGCTCGAAGGACATCCGGGCCAAAGGCGTGGTCCACAACCGGGTCCACTGACCCAGGCGGGAGGAAGTACATGCAAACGAAATTTTCGATGGCCCTGGTGCTGGCATTCGTGGTATTCTTTACTTTCGGCGGCTGGGCCCACGCCGGCGGCGGGGGGCCGGAAGACCCCGGCGGATGCAGCGGGGAGCCGCCGCAGCCGACCGGCGGCCCGCAGCTCAAAGGCAGCTTCACCGTAGCCCCCTGCGGCTGCACCCTGGAGGGCAACCTGCTCAGCGTGCACGTTACTCTCGAGCACGGCGGGGCGACCCGGATTTTCTGCTTCACCGCCACGAACGTTCCCGACCTGTGCCAGGTGAGGGCGGAGGAGCTGCGCGAGAAGTTCAAGTGGGCGCCCTGCCGCCTGGGCGCGGCGGCGGCCTTTGGCCTCGTGGGCGTGCCGGTGATCACCGATTTCAAGATCACCGAGACCGACGGCTGCGGCACGGCCAAGGCGATGCTGCGCGGTGAGGTCGCACTTCGGGTGGTGCCGGCGGCCGGGAAGTAGCACTACAGCCCCAAAGCGATAGCAGGCTGCGGGACCCCGCCCGGTTGGGGCCGCGCCGGAACGGTTTCCCGGAATCCTTGCGAAGACGGCAGCTGGAAAAGCGGCGAAGATGATCCTCCTCCTGCTCCGGGTGCTCCTGGCCTTTGTTTGCGGCGGGCTTTTGGTGCTCGCCTTCCCGCAACATGATCTGGGCTTCCTCGCCTGGGTCTGTCTCGCACCCCTGCTGGCGCTCTTAGGCCGCAGGGGCGGGGGCGGGTGGTCCGGGTTTTTCCTGTTTTACGCCTGCGGCCTGGTGTTCTTCCCGGGCCATTTCCGCTGGATCCTCGAAATCAAGGGCTACACGCCCCTGCACCACCTGCTCCTCGATCTCTACCTGGGGTTTTTCTTCGCGGTCTGCGGGGGGTTGGTCGGGCGGGTCATGTCGCGGGCGGGCGTGATGGCCGGGCTGGCCGCCGCACCGTTTTTCTGGGTGGCGCTCGAGTTCGCCCGCGCCAACTTCTTTTTCCTGGAGCTCCCCTGGGGGCTGCTGGCGCACAGCCAGTACCGCTACCCCCTCGTGCTCCAGATCGCCTCCCTTGCCGGCCCCTACGGCGTCAGCTTCCTGGTGGTGCTGGCGAACAGCGCGCTCGCCGGCCTGATCCTCTCCGCCGCCGGCCCTCTTCGCCGGCAGACGGTCTTCGCCCGGCCGGAGGCCCGCCGGGTGCCGGCTGCGCTCCCCCTTGCGCTGGCCGCGGCGGTTGCGGTGTCGGCCGCCCTCGGATACGGCGCGTTCAAGCTCAGGGAGCCCCACGCCGGCCGCCCGCTGCGGATTGCCCTGGTGCAGGGCAACATCCCCCAGGAGCGGAAGTGGGACAAGGGGCACGCCGCCGCCATCATGGAAACCTTTGCGGAGCTGACACGGCAGGCGGCGGCGGATGGGCCCGAGATGATTGTCTGGCCGGAGACCGCCACGCCGGGTGCGATTAACCTGGATCGCTCCGTGGCCGCCAAGGTGGGCAACTTGATGCGTGAGGTCCGCGTACCCCTTCTGTTCGGGAGCAGCCAGCAGGGGAAGTTCGAGACCGAGGGCAACCGGAAGCTGGTCTACCGGAACTCGGCCTTTTTGTTTCAGCCGAAACCGCGCCCCGGGCAGAACATGCGCTACGACAAGATGAGGCTATTCCCATTCGGGGAGGACCTGCCTTACAAGGGCATCATCCCCTGGTCGGCCATCGGCGTCCCGGACGTCCGCGGCTACGTCCCGGGCGATAAATACACGGTTTTCGAGCTCGACGGCCGCCGCTTCAGCGTGACCATCTGCTGGGAGAACCTCTTCCCCGGCCAGGTGCGGCAGTATGTCAGACGCGGGGCGCAGTTCATCGTCAACATCACCAACGAGGCCTGGTTCGGCCAAACCGAGGCGCCCGAGCAGTTCCTTTCGATGAACGTCTTCCGGGCGGTTGAGAACGGTGTCTTACCTCGTGCGCTGCGCGAACACCGGGATCTCCTGCATTATCGACCCTTGCGGCCGTGTCGTCGATCGGGTAAAAGACGAGACGGGCAGGGACGTGTTCGTGCGCGGCGTCCTGACCGGCGAAGTCGTCCCGTTGGATTCGAAGACCCTTTACACGCGCTACGGCGACTGGTTCGCCTGGCTGTGCGCGGTCGCATCCGCCTGCTTCGCGCTGCTCGCGCTCTTCGAAAAAACCCCTGGCGGTTGAATGAACTCAAGCGCCCATCATTCAAAAGACAAAGCCCTCTCCCCGGAGCGGCGGCGCCGGGTCATAATCTCGGGCACCGCCTTCAGCCTATTGCTGATCCTGATCGCCGTGGTGGCCATATTTTACGGCTATAACATCTTCTCGTGGTCGGAGTACCCCGATTTCGGCTACGGGTTTCGCACGGCGACCGGAATCGAGGTCGTGGGCACAGTCACGGAGAACGGCCGGCGCGCGGGGCTTGCGGTCGGCGACCGGATCATCGAAGTGAATGGCCGGCCATTCGGTTCGATTCAGGAGTTCCGGTCCCACATGCACCGCAGCCCGGGAGAGATGAACCAATATCTCGTCGAACGCGAGGGGCGGCGCTTCTCGGTCACTATCGAAAATGTCCCGATCGGCTTGAGGGAGGCATTTTTGGGGAGCGGATTCCTCTTCCTCCTCGGGCTGTGCTACGTGTTCATCGGCACCGTGGTTTTCCTGATGAAGCCCCACAGCCGGACGAGCTGGGTCTTCCTGCTGTTCACCGGCACGCTCGGGGTCTGGATGTTCTTCCTGTACAAGATCGGCAAGATGAGCCCCTTCTGGCTCGAAACTGTCCAGATCCTGGCCTATTGCTTCACTCCGGCGGTTTTCGTGCACCTCGCCTTCAGCTTTCCGGAGGAGCGCCGCCTGCTCCGGGATCACCCCTTCGGCCAGGCCGTCCCCTACGTCCTTTCGCTCGTGCTCTTCGTTGCGATCCGCAGCCGCACAGCGGCCATGACCGACGCGCCGAAGCCTTTGCTGATTGCAGTGGTCGTGTACATGGCGCTCGCCATCTTCCTTTACCTCGGCTCCAACGTGCAGCTGCGGTTGACGTCCACGTCCGAGCTGGTCAAGAGCCGCTCGAAGATGATCCTGCTCGGGTCGGCCATCGCCACGCTGGTGCCGCTCGTCGATTTCATCAGCAGCGTGTTCTTCAGGGTCTACCTGCTGCCCCAGCTTCAACTTCTACCTGCCGTTTTTCATTTTCTTTCCGCCTCCGTCGGCTACGCCATCGTCAAGCACGACCTCTTCGACATCGACGCCATCATCAAGCGCACCTACGGCTACGTGCTGACCACCGGCGCGCTGGCCGGCGATCTACGGCGGTTCTGGTGCTGGCTTCCAACCTGGCCTTCGGCGGCACCGAGTTCGCGCGCTCGCCGGCCTTTCGCGATCGTCTTCATCCTGGCGGTGGTGTTCCTGTTCAACCCGGTGCGCGACCGGGTGCAGCGCTTCATCGACCGGGTCTTCTACCGGCTGGAGTACGACTACCAGGCGACCGTGCAGAAGATCAGCGAGACCATGCGCTCGCTGCTTGAACCTGGACCAGATCGGCCGAACGCCATCATGGACACCGCCCTGGGGCCATGTTCATCGACCACGGCTACGTGCTGCTGCTCGAGCCGCGACGGAGCCGAGCTACGACTGCCTGGTGGAGGCGGGAGCGGCCGAGACGGCCGGCCGGAGGCCGTGGCCGGCGCCGGCGAGGCAAGGGAGCCGGACAGGTCGAAGCCGGCGGCCTGCGGGCCGGAGGTGGCCGGAGCTGAAGCTCCCGGCCGAGGAGCCGCTGCTGCAGAAGATGGCCGAGACCGGCAGGGAGGTGACGGTCTACGACATCGAGGAGGACCCGGCCTTCGAGGGCAGCCGGGAGGCCTGCCGGCGGACCTTCGAGACACATGCAGGCGCCAGCTGCTGGTGCCGCTGATCTACGAGGACCGGCTGACCGGGCTGATTGCCCTCGGGCCGCAAGAAGTCGGGCAAGTTCTACCGCCGCGAGGACATCAACCTGCTCAGACGTGCTCGCCAACCAGGGCGCGGTGGCGGTCGAGAACGCGCGCATGGTGGAGGAGGTGATCGAGAAGGAGCGCATGGAGGAGGAGCTCTCCATCGCGCGCGACCTGCAGGTCTCGATGCTGCCGGCCGAGTGCCCGCAGGTGGCGGGCTTCGAGATCGCGGCCTATCTCGGCCTCGGCCAGGGAGGTGGGCGGGGACTTCTACGACTTCATCGACGATGGAAGGCGAGCGCGTGGGGATGGTGATCGGGGACGTGACCGGCAAGGGCGTCTCGGGCGCCTTGGTGATGTCCGCCTCGCGCAGCGTCTTCCGCATGCTCTCCGAGGAGGAGCGGCCGGTGGCGGCGAACATGATGCGCGCCAACCGCCGGCTCAAGAAGGACGTCAAGACCGGCATGTTCGTGGCGCTGCTCTACGCCGTCGTCGACGGCGGCGCGGCGCGCCGTCACCCTGTGCAGCGCCGGGCAGACCACGCCGGTGTTCCGGGCGGCGGCGGGCGGGGAGGTCAGGCTGATCGAGACCGCGGGCGACACCTTCCCGCTCGGGCTCCTGGATGATGCGGCCTACGAGGACACCCAGCTTCCGATGGCCGCGGGCGACGTGCTCGTGCTCTACACCGACGGGATCGTCGAGGCCATGAGCGAGGCGAATGAGATGTTCGGCTTCAACCGGCTGCTCGACACGGTGCAGGGGGAGCCGGGCGGCCTCCGCCCAGGCGCTGCTCGAGGAGATCACCGGGCAGGTCGGCGAATTCGCCGGCGCCGCCCCCCAGCACGACGACCTGACGCTGATCGTCATCCGGGCGCTTTAACCCACCCGACCAAGAAAGGCGGCACATGCGCAGATTGAAAAAGCTCCTTGGGCTGTTTCTTGATATTGACCCCTGTCCGTCATCGGCGTGGTGGTCCTCGTCAACCCCTTCGGCGCCTCCCCCTTCAACCGGTACGCCAAGAACGGCACGTTGACGCTGCCGGGCCTTGCGGCGCCGGTCACCGTCCAGCGCGACGAGAAGGGGATGGCCTTTGTCCGCGCCCAGAACCTGGACGACCTCTGGTTCGCCCACGGGTTCGTGACGGCCCAGGACCGCCTGTTCCAGATGGAGCTGACCCGGTTGTTCGCCTCCGGGCGGATCTCCGAGCTGGCGGGACCCGCGGGGCGCGATTCGGATGCCCGGATGCGGACCCTGGGCTTCCGGCGGCAGGCCGCAAAGCACGCGCGGCTGCTTGGGCGAGAAGACCCGGCACTGTTCTGCAGCGCTACGTCGACGGGGTCAACGCCTTTATCGAGACCCGCCCGCAGGACATCCACCTGGAGTTCACGCTCTCGGGCCTTTCGCCGGCGCCCTGGAGCATCGTCGACTCGCTCACCATCCTCTACTTCATGGGCTGGAACAGCGCCGCCAACCTCAAATCGGAAATCAGTCGCGCAGATGCTCGTCGACAAGCTCGGGCCTGAGAAGGCGGCCGAGATTTTCCCGATCAACGTCAACCCGGACGACGAGGGCGAACAGCAGGGCGCCCACGGCCCGAAATGCCCCGAGCGCCGCCCGGCTGGGGATCGAAGCGGACGGGTTGCTGCGCGCCTATCTGGAGGACGGGCCGCTGCGGATCGGCAGCAACAACTGGGTGGCCGGCGCCGGCCTCTCCACCGCCGGCAGGCCCGTGGTGGCGAACGACCCGCACCTGGAGGCGAACATCCTGCCGGGGCCATGGTACCCCTGCGGGCTGATCGCCCCCGGCCTGCGCGCGGTCGGGGTCAGCATCCCCGGCATCGGCGGGATGACGATCGGCCGCACCGGGCACATCGCCGTCGGGGTCACCAACGCCTACGGGGACACCCAGGACCTCTACATCGAGACCGTGGACCCCCGCGACCCGGGACGCTACCTCGAAGGCGCCGCCTCGATCCCGTTCGAGGTGATCGAGGAGACGCTCAAAATCAAGGATCGAGCGGCCCCCGGCGGCTTCCGGGAGGAGAAGCTCACGGTCCGCTCGACCCGCCGCGGGCCGGTCGTCTCCGGGGTCATGCCGGGGCTGGACACCGACAAAGTGATCACGCTCAGGTGGTCGGGCTTCGAGGCCATGGCGCCGGTCACTCGGGTTCGAGCAGGTGTTCGATTGCCGCAGCGTCGACGATTTGCGGGAGGCCCTTGACAAACCTCAACCAGGTCGCGCTCAACTTCGTGTTCGCCGACGCCGGCGGCGGCATCGGCTGGCAGACCACCGGCAAGCTCCCGATCCGCGCGCAGGGGCAGGGGCTCCTGCCCTACGAGGTCAAGGACGGCCGCGACAACTGGACCGGCTGGATCCCCTGGGAGGAGATGCCGCATGCGCTGAACCCCGCCCGGGGCTGGGTCGGGACCTGCAACCACCTGACGGTCGGACCGGACTACCCCTACCACTACAGCACCTATGCGGCCCCCTCGTTCCGCTACCGGCGGCTCGTCGAGCTGATGGACGCCGCGGGGAAAAAGTCGGCCGACGACCACTGGCGGTTCCAGCTGGACGCGGTGAACCTGCTGGCCCGGGAAATCGCCCCCGCTGATGGCGCGCGTGCTGACGGCGCACGCCGACACCCGCAAGATGGGCCGGCTGCTGGCCGACTGGGATTTCGTCGACTGCGCCCGAACAGGCGGCCCCCACCGTGTTCCAGGCGGTCTACCGCGAGTTCGCGCTGCTGGTCTACGCGGACGAACTCGGCGAGGGGAACTGGCGCTCCTGATGCTGAAGAGCTGGAGCTTCTGGCAGGAGCGGCTGCTCGCGATGGTGCGCGCCGGCGACTCCCCGTGGTTCGACATCGTCGCGACGGCCGACAGGAAGGAGACCCGGGACGACCTCATCCACATGGCGGCGGTCAAGGCGGACGCGGCCTTGAGCGCCGCCCTGGGGGAGGACCCGGCCGGGTGGCGGTGGGGGAAAGTCCACGTGCACGAGTTCGTCAGCCCGATGCGCCGGCGCGGGTTCGGGAAGGGCTGGCTCGGTGGCGGCGCCCACCCCGCCCGCGGCTCGGATGCGACCCTCTGCCGCGGGATCTACGACTTCGAGGCCCCCTACAAGGTGGCCATCTCCGCCTCGCTCAGAATGGTGGCGGATCTGGCGGACCCGGACAAGATCATGGCCGTGCTGCCGGGCGGGGTCGCCGGCCGGCAGTTCGACCCTCACACCACGGACCAGGTCGCGCCGTTCATGCGCGGGGAGAAGCGCTACTGGTGGTTCAGCGACAGGGCCATCGAGGCGCACACCCGGGACGTGTTGGATTTGATTCCGCAGTAGGAGAAACCTCAGCCGGAAGGTGCTGACGTCGTCAGAAGCCGATCATCGCGCGATGCGACCTTCGGCCGGCAAAGAGGCGAGAGCCCCCGTGGGAGTAGCTACTTGCCTGGACAATCGCGGCAAGATGCCGCTCCCACGGAAAAAAGGCACGCGAGCCGGCAAGTGCACCGGAAGCGGGTTGCCGTCCCCCGAAGCTCTGCTTTCGGCAGTGAAGGAAGTGCCCTTGGTGGGAGTGGCTTCCAGCCACGACAATCGCGGCAGGATGCCGCTCCCACAGAAAACAGACACGTGAGCCGGCAAATGCATCGGAAGCGGGTTGTCGCCCGCTGAAGCTCTGCTTTCGGCAGTGAAGGAAGTGCCCTTGGTGGGAGTGGCTTCCAGCCACGACAATCGCGGCAAGATGCCGCTCCCGCAGAAAAACGAGCACACGCGCTGCCGACTTCGGCAGAACCGCCGCGCGGTCTCAGGGTGCGGTTTTCAGCATTCGGCCGATCAGACCGCGCGCGTTTTGGCGACCACCAGGGTGATGTCGTCGTTCTGCGCGGCCTCGCCCCGGAAGGCGACGACCGCATCCACGATGGCCCTCATGATCCCCTCCGCGGTCAGGCCGGCGCCGGCGCGCACGATTTCCCGGACGCGCTCCTTGCCGAACAGCTCGTTCTCGGGGTTGTGGGCTTCGAAGACCCCGTCGGTCGTGAGCACGACAACCTGCCCCGGGGCAGCATCCGCGGAGTGCTCGGTGTAGCGCCAGCCGCCCTCGATGCCGAGCGGCAGCCCGCCGCCCTTGAGTTCCGTGAATCGGTCCGTGTCGAGGTCGTAGACCAGGGCCGGCTCGTGGCCGGCGTTGACCCAGGTCAGGCGGCCGGCGTCCTCGTCGACGGCCAAAAACAGCAGCGTCATGAACTGGAAGGTGGTTTCGGTGTCGGCCGCGACCAGGCGGTTCACGTCGGTGACGATCTCCGCCGCCGTTCCGGGCCGGGCAGCGCGGCCCCTCAGGTAGGCCCGCACCGAGGCCATCAAAAGGGCCGAGGAGATCCCGTGGCCGCTCACGTCCCCGATCACCAGGGCGTATCTCCCTGCGCCCGCCCCCGGCAGGGCGATGTAGTCGAAGTAGTCCCCGCCGGTCTCGTCGCAGTAGAGGCTCGCGCCGGCGATATCGAAGTTGCTTTGCCTCCGGCGGCGCCTGCGGCAGCAGGCTCTGCTGGACCTCCTGGGCCACGTTGAGGGCCGCGATGATCTTCTCCAGGTGGCGGCTGTAGTCGGCCACCTTGATCATGGCGGCTTCCAGCTCCTGCACCGTCTCCTCGAGCCGCGCCTTCTTGTCGAGCAGGTCGGCGTTCAGCCGGTTGATTTCGGCAAAGGAACCGGCGTTGCTGAGGGCGATGACCAGGCTGTTGCGGAGGGTGGCGAGGAGCTTTTTCTCGTCGTCGGCGTAGGCCCCCCCGAGGATCTTGGGGCCGAGCGCGATCAGGCCGATCTGCGCGGCGTCGACGGCAAAGGGCAGGGCGCAGGCGAGCCCGGCCGGCAGGCCTTGGGTGATCCCCGGGTCCTCCGCGCCGCCTTCCGGCCGCGGGCCTGATGCGAGCAGCAGCCGCGTGGCCGCGGCCTGAAGCTCGGACAGCTCGCTTTCGAGGAACCCCTTCGACACGAAGTGCAGCGCCGATCCCGAGGCCGGGTCGAGCACCAGGACGAACCCGTTGACGACCCCGAAGTTGCCCATGGCGGCGAGCAGCAGGTTTTGGAGGATCACCTCGGCGTCAAGCACGCCGAACAGGTCCCGGCTGATGTCGAACAGGGTCTCGAGCCGGTAGTGGTACTTGAGGGCTTCCTCGCGCTCCGCGTCGTGCTTTGGGTGGGTGTCTTCCATGCGCTCCTGCCGTTCTTAACGCTATGGCGGCCGTTGGTGGGGCCTTTACTTTTATATATCACTGTTTTGCGGACAATACGAACACAATCGAGAAAGCGCTTGATGCAGCCGCGTGAATCCTTTATGCTGAAGTCCTCTTGACGACCCGGTAAGCGGCGTACTCTCCTTTTTGTGGGAGCGGCGTCCCGCCGCGATCCGAAAAGGCTGGATGCCTCTCCCGCTCCCGCTGGATCCATCTCGCCGCCGCCAGTGTGTCGTTGCGCGCCGCAACTTGCTTTGAGCCCAAAGAGCCGGTCTTCTCATGGCACCCAGATCCGCCAAGGCCTGGACGCTGGCTGGCGGCGCGGCCCTGATCATCCTGGCCGCCGCACTGAACATCGACTTTTGCGCGGCCCCCGAGCGCCCGGAGACCGCGGCCGGCAGCCGCGAGCGCTTAGCCGGGGTGGGGGAACCCGTGGCCCTTGCCCCTGTCGAGCAGAAGGTCGCACCCGCCCCGCCGGTGCGACCCGATAAGAGCCTGCTCGCCGCGCCCGCTTCCGCGCCCGAAGAGGACCCGGCCGCGCCGGCCGCCTACGCACGCAAGGACGTGCTCGCCGCGGCGCTCGCCAGGGACTTTCCGGAGCTGAGCCTCTCTGAGAGCGAGCTGGCGGAGCTCAACGCGACCCTCGCCGAGTTGGAGCAAACCGTGCGCGGGATCCGCGGGCTGGAGCAGGGCGCGGCCGACGCCGGGGCCCTCAAGGAGTTTCAGGGCCGGCGCGACCGGGCCCTCAGGGAATTCGAGCGTATCGCCGGAATGAGCCTTGCGGAGTTTCTGCGGCGCGCGCCGGCCGAGGGCGGCATCGACACGGGGGAGGACGACGATGAGGAGATCATCCTGGAGCCTCTTTCTTCTTCTCAGCCTCAGCCTGCTCGCTGACCCCGGCACCCTTGCGGGGCAGGAGCGGCCCGAGGAGGTCATCGCCGTCCTGGACGGGGAGCCGATTCTGCGGCGGGACGTGGAGCCCGGCGTCGGGTTTCACCTCTACCGCCTGAAGGCCGAGATCTACAGTCTCACCAAGCGCGAGGCCGAGGAGATCGCCGAGCAGCGGCTCCTCGCGCGCGAGGCCGCGCGCCGGGGGGTCGGCGTGGCCGAGCTGCTCGAGGCGGAGATCGACGCCAAGGTCGCCGAGCCGCAAACGGCGGAGATCGAAGCCTACCTGGCCGAGCACCCCCAGGGCGGGGGCGACGCCGCCACCCGGAAGAGCCGCGCCCGCAGCTTTCTCCACCAGCGGGCGCTCGCCCAGCGCCGGCTCGATTTTTTCGCCGCGCTGCGCGCCGCGGCCGACTACAGGCTCGTGCTCGAGCCCCCCGAGCGGCCGCGCTCGAGGGTGGATGTCGAAGGCCACCCCTCGCGCGGAAGCCCGGACGCCGCCGTCACCATCGTGCAGTTCTCCCACTACGGCGCGGCGCTCGCGGCGCAGAGCGACCGCTACGTCCGCCAGGCGATGGCCGAGTTCCCGGGCCGCATCCGCTGGGTCCAGCGCCACTTTCTGAACCGCATCGACGAGGCCGCCCTGGAGGCGGCCCGCATCGCCGCCTTTGCCCACGAGAAAGGGCGGTTCTGGGAGTTTCACGACGCGCTCACGGCGCACGGGGGCGCGCTTGCGGCCGGGGACATCGAGCAGGCCGCGCGGCGGGCCGGTCTCGACCTCGAGGAGTTCCGGGAGGCGGAGAAATCCGACCGCTACCTGAGCCGGGTCAAGGCCGATCTCGACGCCGGGCGCCGGCTGGGGCTCACCAGCGCGCCGGTGATGTTCGTGAACGGGTTCTACTTCAGCGTCACCTTTCCCTACGATCAGCTCCGGCAGATCATCGCCAGGGAGCTGGCAAGCCCAGCGGGCGGATGAAGGCGCCGGGTGTTCAAGGCGCCGACCCGCCGCACTTGTTAACTGTTCCGAAATAGTACCGTCATGCCGGACTTGATCCGGCATCCGGAAGGGCACTGGATTCCGGCCTCCGCCGGAA
The DNA here is from genome assembly GCA_963716785.1 of uncultured delta proteobacterium. GTDB lineage: Bacteria > Desulfobacterota > Desulfobacteria > Desulfobacterales > SpSt-501 > SpSt-501. Next base: position 12,909 of record CAVQUW010000015.1, read on the forward strand.
TGACAACGTAAGGACAATTATGAGACGATTAATAAGAAAGGAGGGACCCATGCAAAGATCCTTGAAGAGATGGTTGACGCTCGCCGCCGCGGCCGCAATCCTCTTGACCGGCGCCCTCGCATCTGCGCAGATCGTCAAGCCAAACCAGCTCAAGCCCAACCGGCTTTGCAGCACGGGCGACAGCATGACCGAGGCGGTCGACGCGGAGCTGCCGGGCGACAACCACTGGGCCAGCTGGGCGAACGGCTATCACGGGTTCTGGCAGGCCCTGCTGGGGCTGACCGACGTCAAAAGCCACAGCCAGCGGGTGGTCAAACAGTACGGTAAAAAAGGCAGCAAGAACTTCATGGCGGCCAAAAGCGGGGCCGACAGCTTCGATTTCGCGGCCCAGGCCCGCGAGGCGGTCGCACGCAAAGCCACCTATGTCACCGTGCTCATGGGCCACAACGACGTCTGCCAGAACGATTTCCTCGAACAGCCCACGGCCGAGGAGTTCGAGGCCAACATGCAAATAGGATTCGAGATCCTGAAGACCGGCCTGCCGAATGGGGCCACGGTCTACGTGGTCGGGATGGTCGACATCTACGAGCTGTGGCGGCTGGGACAGGAGAAGAAGGCTCTCGGCATCGTCGATTGCGAGGCCCTGTGGATGCTGACCCTTCTCGACCTTTTCCCCTGCGGCACGGTCTTGAACCCGTTTTTGCCCGATGAGGACCGGCTGGCTTCGCAGGCGTTGAACGCGGAATACAACCGGCGGCTGGAAGGGCTGGTGAAGGCCTACCAAACCGATGACAAACACCACTGGTCCTACACGGCCAGTATCTACGACTTCAGCCCCATCCCCGCGAGCTATGTGTCGGACATCGACTGCTTCCACCCCTCGGCGCGCGGCCAGCGCGAGCTCTCCAGGGTGACATGGGAGGACGGACCTTTCAAAAAGTGAGCCGGATGACCGGGGTGCCCGGCAAAGTCGCCCGGGCGCTTCATCGCCCGCCCCAGCGACTCTGCCGAGCGCGCTCAGACTTGCCCATTGGTGCCGGCAGCAAGTGACACCCCCTGTAGGAGCGCATCCCGCCACGATGATCGCGGCAGGATGCCGCTCCCTATCAAAAAACAGGCACACGCGCCATCTATCCTGCCGGAAGCTTCTCCCATTTGCCCCGACGCCGCGCCCCCGCGACACCCGGCCCTCTCCCCGGGAGCGGGGGCGCGGCGCGTTGACAACCGATCCCCCCTTTCTTACCTTTACCCCACTGTGCGGCGCAAGCCTCCGGGTGCGCGGACATTCGACCCGCCCCGTTACTTCGTCGTGTCAACGCCAATTGCCCTGGGGTTTCCCGTTTCAGTCATGAAAATTTATCTCGAAAGCCTCGGCTGCGCCAAGAACCAGGTGGACAGCGAGATCATGCTCGGCCGTTTGAAGCAGGCCGGCTGGACCCTGACCGACGACCCCGCCGAGGCCCACACCATCGTCGTCAACACCTGCAGCTTTATCGAATCCGCCGCCCAGGAGTCCATCGACATCATTCTCGAGCTGGCCGAGTACAAAAGCAGCGGCGTCTGCCGGCGGCTGGTGGTCTCCGGCTGCCTGCCCGAACGCTACCGCGGGCAGATCGCCCAGTCCTTGCCCGAGGTGGACTTCTTCCTGGGTACCGGGGCCTTCGACCAGATCGTCGCGGCGGTCGCCGACGGCTGCGCTTCACCATGAAGTCGTCCTGCCGGACCCGGACCTCGCCCGCCCGACACCGCGGGGCACCCCGCGGGTGGTCTCCGCCCCGCACATGGCCTATCTGAAAGTGGCCGAAGGCTGCAGCCGCAGCTGCACCTACTGTGTGATCCCCAAGCTGCGCGGCCGCCACAAGAGCCGGCCGGCCGGAGACGTGGCGGCGGAGGCCCGGGAGCTGATCGATGCCGGGGCCCGGGAGTTGATCCTGGTGGCCCAGGATACCACCGCCTACGGTCGGGATCTCGCCCCGCCGGTGAGCTTCGCGCGGTTGGTCGAAACCCTGGCCGGGATCTCCTCGGCCGCCGCCGAGCCGGTCTGGGTGCGGGTGCTCTACGGACACCCCGAGAGCATCGAAGATGACTTCATCGACTGTGTCGCGACCTACCCGAACGTGTGCCCCTACTTCGACGTGCCGATCCAGCACGCCAGCAACAAGGTCCTGAAGCGCATGGGCCGCCGCTACACCCGCGAGAAGCTGCGTCGGCTCTTCCGACGCATCCGGGCTCGTCGTGCCGCAGGCCGCCCTGCGGACCACCGTGATCGTCGGGTTCCCGGGCGAGACCGACCAGGACCTCCAGGAGATGTTGGATTTTGCGGAGGAAATTCGGTTTGACCATCTGGGTGTGTTCGTCTATTCTGACGCCGATGACATCCCCTCGCATCGGTTGCGCGGTCGGGTGCCGGCCGCGGTGGCGCAGGAGCGGTACGACCGGCTCATGTCCTTGCAGATGGGGATCGCGGCGGGGATTAACCAGGCGCACATCGGCAAGACATTCCAGGTGCTGATCGAGGAGAACCTGGGCAACCACCTGTTCGCCGGCCGCACCTGTTTCCAGGCGCCGGAGGTCGACGGGGTGACCTATGTGAACACCATGGTTGCCGGCCGGGACCTGCCGGTCGGGTCCATGACCTGGGCGCGGGTCACGGATGCGATGGAATACGATCTGATGGGGGAGTTGGTTTGAGCGGCCTCAAACAGCGCATCCTGGCGGCGGTGGACGACGATCTCACCGCCATCGAAAAAGCCCTGACGGACAACCTCAACCCCCACCTCGATCTGGTGCGCGAGGTCGCCGGGCACATCCTCTTCAGCGGCGGCAAACGGCTGCGGCCGCTTCTGATGGTGCTCTCGGCCAGGCTCTGCCACTACACCGGCGGCTACGACAAGACGTTTTCGACGGCGCTCGAATTCCTGCACGCCGCCACGCTGCTGCATGACGATCTGGTGGACGGCGCCCATCTCCGGCGCGGCCGGACGGCGGCGCACCTCAAGTTCGGCGCCCCCGTGGCGGTTCTCGTGGGCGACTTTCTGCTCGCCCGCGCCCTGTCCATCTCCGCCGCCACCGGCAGCCTCAAGGTCGTGGCGATCCTGGCGGCGCTCACCGAGCAGATGTCCCAGGGCGAGGTGCACCAGTTGATGCGCAAGGGGGATGCCGGGCTCTCGGAAGAAGAGTACCTGGAGGTCATCCGGCGCAAGACGGCCGTGTTGTTCGAAGCCGCCTGCCGCGTGAGCGCCGTCCTCGCCGAGGCCCCCGAGCCGCGCGAAACGGCGCTGGCCGCCTATGGGTTCAATCTGGGCATGGCCTTCCAGATGGCGGACGACCTCTTCGACTACGTTGCGGAAACCCCGCAGCTCGGAAAGGAAATCGGCGCCGACCTGCGCGAGGGCAAGATGACGCTGCCGCTCATCCGCGCCCTGCGGCAGGCGAGCCCATCCGACCGCGACTGGGTGGTCGGCCTCATCCGGGAACCGTCGTTTTCGGCGCCGGATTTCAGCCGACTGGTCGGGCTGCTGCACGACTGCGGCGCCATCGCCTACACGGAACAGGCCGCCGCGGAGCACATCACCCGAGCCAAGGCGGCGCTTTCGATTTTCGAGCCCTCGGACACCCTCCGGACCCTGCACGACATCGCCGATTACGCCCTGCAGCGCAAGACCTGATCCACATTGACGCTTGATCCCGCATCGAAATTCATTTATGAGATCACCGTCGGCGGTGAACGCTCCGCCCGCCGCAAAAGGTGATCCGCATGCGAACCATGCCTTCTCGGAAAATGATGGCGCTCCTCGCCCTTCTTCTGCTCGCAGGCCTCCTGCGGGGGGGCGGAACGGTTTCAGCGCAGAAAGCCGAAGACACCGCCACCGTGGTGGTCGTCGGGGTGGCGCCCGTGCAGGCGGGGAATGCCGCCGCGGCGCGTGAAGCGGCCCTGGCCAACGGCATGCTGGAGGCCGTCGCCCTGGCGGCGGTCGAGATCCTCACCCCCGAGGGCTTCGCCGAGAACTTCAAGAAGCTCGGAGAGATTCTCTTCGAGCCCCCCGACGCCTATATCCAGGACTTCAAGGTCCTCTCCGAGGCCGCCACCGCCAAGCAGTACCGGGTGCTGGTGCAGGCGACTGTGCGCGGCGGCAGGATCAGCGAGCAGGTGTCCGCCCTCGCGCCGGTGGGGGCAAAGCCCGCGGCCGCCGGGGGCATTCTCCTGTTGATCGCCGAGCAGGACCCAGGGCAGCCTGAGGCCCGCTACTGGTGGGGAAGCGAGGGGCTCACCGCCGAGCTTGCGGCCGACGCGGCCGCCGGCCGGGCGCTGCGGGACAAACACCTGGCGGTGCTCGATTCGCGGATTGCGCGCCGCCAGGAGACCGTTGACTGGGCGAGTTTCGACCGCCCGGAGCTCACGGTTCAGGAGGCGGCGGCGCTGGGCAGGAGCCTCAAGGCGGAGCTGGTCGTTGTCGGCCGGGTGTCGGTCGTAGCCGAAAACGGCACCGCGGCCGCCGGGACGCATTCCTTCAGGGGGGCCTTCGAGGCGCGCGTGGTCCGAGCGGAAAATGCCCAGGAGGTCGGCCGGGTGATCCGTTCGTCGGTGGCCGGCGACAGCGACGCTGCCGAAGCCGTCCGGCAGGCGCTCGCCGGCGCCGGGACGGTCGGCGGCGAGGCGCTGGCGACGGAGATCTCCATCTCCCGGCAGCGGCGGGAAGGCGGGACTTCCCAGGTCCGGGTGACCGTCGAGGGCACCGGCAACCTGGCCCATTTCGTCCGGTTTCGCAAGACCTTGGCCGGGCTTGCGGGTGTGGAGGGGATTCATGTGAAGGAAATGAAACCGACCGCGACGACCCTGTTGGTGACCTTCAAGGGCGGCGCAGCGCAGTTGGCCGAGCGCTTGCGCCAACAGCCCTATGACGGCTTCGGGGTGGTCGTCACCGAGGCCGGCGAAGGCAGCCTGATGGTGGCTCTGGTGGCGGACTGACAACAGAGCAACGGAACCGCAACCTTTTTAACCGCCGCAATTTTGAACGCCCGGCGGGGAGAAGAAACGCATCGCATTGCCATGGCAGAGCATCACCCAAACCGAATCAAGCGCCGGCCCAAGCTCACGATCAACATCCCGAACGTCCTGACTGTGTTCCGGATCCTGATCACCCCGCTGTTCGTCATTATGCTCATACGCGGCGAGCCCGGCTACGCCCTGCTCGTATTCGCTCTGGCGGGGGTCAGCGACGGCCTGGACGGGTTTATCGCGCGGGTGTACAACCAGCGCAGCGACCTCGGCGCCCTGCTCGACCCCATCGCCGACAAGCTGCTGTTGACCGCCGCCTATATCAGTCTCGGGGTTCTGCGGGACATCCCGGGGTGGTTGATGGTGGTGGTGATCAGCCGGGATGTGGTGATCGTCACCGGTATCGCCGTTTTGGCGTTTGCCGACATCGAGTTCGAAATCCGGCCCACCCTGATCAGCAAGTGGACCACCGTGTCCCAGATTCTGACGGTGGTGGTCACATTGCTCGCGGCCCTGGTCCCGCAGGCGGCCTCGATCCAGCCGGCGCTCTGTTGGGTGACCGTCGCGATGACCGTCGCCTCCGGGCTGCACTATACCTACATCGGGCTCACCATCCTGCAGGCCGGGTTCGGCGATCGTTCCAAGAACGACGGGCGCTGAAGACGCGTCCCATCAGGTTTTTTCTTGACACGGCCAAGGGGCGGGTGATAGGTGAGGGCGGATTACACAGGCACGTAGCTCAGGGGGAGAGCGCTACCCTGACACGGTAGAAGTCCGGGGTTCAAATCCCCGCGTGCCTACCATAAAAAAAGAGGCCCTGGCTTGATGCCAGGGCCTCCTTGTTTTTTGGGGTCGACCAACCGGCGGAACCGCTACGCCACGGTGACGTTGACTGCGGAGGGACCCTTGGGGCCCTGCTGGATCTCGAAGGTCACTTCGTCGCCCTCGTTGAGGGTCTTGAACCCCGCCGCGTTAATGCCTGAGTGGTGCACAAAGACATCGGGGCCGTTTTCCTGCGAGATGAAGCCGTAACCCTTTTCGCTGCTGAACCATTTGACAGTTCCCTTTACCATGCTGACGTGCTCCTTTCTTGAAGTTTCCTAGGTCCCTGCCTGAAGCCTGTCAATGCGACAAATGGAGCTGACCTTCAGAGCGAAACCCGACCGACGGACCGGGACGGTCCCATGACGACTCCCCGCACCCTAATGTTTCCAAAAAAAAAAATCAAGACATTTATGCGCCGCGGGCAGACAGGGGGTGGACTCCGCTTCCGGCGACCAGGACTTGACATTCTGTGGGAAGGTATAAAGTTGCCAGTACCTTAATGTCAGGGCTCGCCGGGGGCCATTCACCAACCACCTACCAAAAAGGAGGATACCATGGGTCTGTTTGATTTCGTAAAGGAGATCGGCAACAAGCTTGTTCAACCGCGAAGAGGATGCGGCGGAAAAGATCAAGAAACACATCGAGGAGGCCAACCCCGGGATCAAGGACCTGGTGGTCGAATTCGCCGACGGGGTGGCCTCGATTTCGGGCTCCGCCGCGAGCGCCGAGGCCATGGAAAAGGCCGTGCTCATGGCCGGCAATGTGCGCGGGGTCTCCGAGGTGAAAGCCGACAAGCTCAGCACGCCGCCGGTCGAGAAGAAGGTCGAGTACTACATCATCAAAAAAGGGGACACCCTGTCGGCCATCGCCAAGCAGTTCTACGGCAAGGCCGACGACTACCCAAGGATTTTCGAAGCCAACCGGGAGGTCATCAAGGATGCCAATCTGATCTTCCCGGGCCAGAAGATCCGCATCCCGCTCGACTGAGGCCGGGTGCTTCGCCCCTCCCGGCCAAGTCCGGGAGGGGCCTAATGATGAACCAGTGTCCGTCCGGAGATGGACACCAACTCACTTTGGGGGGATGATAAAATGAACTTCAGCGACCTTTTGGGGGGATTGTTGCAATCCGGAATGACGCCCTCCTCCGAGGGCCGGTTGCGTAACGCCTTAGGCGGCGGCGGGGGCGGTGGGGGAGACCTGCTGGAAAGCCTCTCCGGGATGCTGGGCGGAGTCCGGGGAAGCGGCGGGGGCGGCGGTTTGGGAGGTGCGTTTTCGGGCATGTTGGGTGCGGGCGGCGGAAGCCTCGGAGGACTGGGCGACATGCTGGGGGGCGCGCTCGGCGATGCCGGCAAGGCGGTGGGCGGCAAAGACAACCTCGCCCTCGGCGGTTTGGGCGCCCTGGCCGGGGCGCTTCTGGGCGGAGGCGGCAAGTCCGTGGGGGGCGCGCTCGGCGGCGGGCTGATGGCGGTGCTCGGCGCGATGGCGTTCAAGGCGCTGAAAGGCAGCGGCGCCCAGGCAGCGGCCGTTCCGCTGGGCCTGCGCGAGCCGCGGACGGAGGTGGAAAAGGAAGAACTGGAACACAACGCGGAGCTGGTGCTGCGCGCCATGATCAATGCGGCCAAGGCCGACGGCCGGATCGACGATGAGGAGATCCGGCGCATCGTCGGCAAACTGAATGAGCTGGGGGCCGACGCCGAGCAGCAACGCTTCGTGATGACGCAAATGCAGAAACCGCTCGAGACCGAGTCTCTGGTGTCCGCCGCCTGGGGGCGTCCCGAGCTGGGCGCTCAGGTCTATGCCGCCTCTCTTCTGGCGATCGAAGTGGACACGCCGGCCGAGAAGGCCTACCTGGACCAGCTGGCATCCGGGCTTGGGCTGACCCCGCAGGTGTCGCGGAACATCCAGCAGATGGTCGGCCTCGATCCGGGCTGATCGGCAGGGTAAGACGGGCGGTGTCCGAAGGCTCATCCGGGCGCCGCCCACCTTTTTTCAGGATGAGACACGCCAGCTGAGCCGCCAAAAAGGCCATCACCAGCCCGATGTGGAGCAGGTCCAGCGCGATCACCCCTGCGTCGGGGAAGTGGACGTAGGGGAAATTCTTGACGACGATGAGCGCCCCGGTGGCCGCGATCCCGGCCAAGAGCCACCCGCGCAGTAGGCCGCTGCGGGTCAGCTTAGAAAACCTGCGGCCTGACCAGCGGAAATCGAACAGCGCATAGGCCGCCAACGCGAGCAGCACCACCGCACCGAGGTAGTGGACGTTGCGCGTGACATAGAAATCCGCCAACCACCCGAGCCCCGGGATATCGCTCAAATAATAGCGCTTGTAAATCGGCATCTGCCCGAACCCGCTCAGGGCCATCAGGGCGACGGTGCCGGCGTACAGATATTTCCTTCCAACGGCCGGCGCGGCGAAGCCCGCTTTTGTGTCAACGCTTGTCTGCATCCGATGCGACCTCTCTTCTTCCTGGTGTTTCTGAACAGCTTGACCGCAGCGGCCGCCAGGCCGGCGAACGGGGCGATGACCATCGCCCCCGCCATGTGGTTGGCCTGGGCCATGGCGTCGGGGACCGTGTCCAGATGCGGTCGGCCGGGGCCCGTTGCGATGGCGCGGTTGATCTCCTCGAAGGGCACCGGGGACACATAGATGGTGTTGGTGCCGCCGTTTTCCATGTCGCCGTAAACGTGTCCGCCGATCTCCTTCGCCAGGGCCCGGGCCCGGGCGATGATCTCCTCACGGGGGCCGATGGTCTGCACCCCCTCGGGGCAGGCGTCGATGCAGGCGGGGGTCTCGCCCGCGGCGATGCGCCTATAGCAGCGGTCGCACTTGAACATGACGCCGTTTCCCGCAAACGCCGGCATCAGGTCCAGGTAGAGCCCAACCCCGGTCTGGCGCTGCGGGATTTCCCAGGGGCAGACGTCCTGGCACTTGGAGCCGCCGAGGCAGATGTCGGCGTCGATGCGCGAAATCCCGTTATTGAGCTGCTTGGCCGAGCCCCAGGGGCAGAGCTTGACACAGGGCGGGTTGACGCAGTGCATGCAGCGCCGCGGAATGGTCAGCTCGGTCTCCTCGCCGTTGACCGTGACCACGGCATGTTGAATGAACAGCCAGTTGTACGGGGTGAGGCGGTCGTTGACCTCGCGTTTTTCCGACCAATCGGACACCTTGACCCGCGGGGGGACCATTTTCGGAAACGGCTTCTTCGGCTCCGGGTATTGGGCGGCGTTCGTTGCACGGCAGGCATCCACACAGGCCTCGCAGCCGATGCACTTGCGGATGTCGATCAGGGTGGCGAGATAGCCGCCCGCATCGGGGGCGGCCAGGGCCCGGCTGCCCGGCAGGGCGGCCGTCGCCGCGCCGGCCGCGGCGGCGATGCCGCCTTTCAAAAAGAGACGGCGGGTAATCGGTTTCGTCACGGGTAACCTCCTGGAAGGCCTAATTGAAAATCTGCGTCCGATAGGACTTGATGCCCCAACCTGTTCTGCAAGTCCTATTCCAGGCCGGGCGGCTGCAGGGGGATGCCCCACTTCTTCATGTGTTTCCAGACCGCTGTGCGGCTGATCCCCAATCGTCGGGCGGCCTCGGCCTTGTTGTAGCCGCACTCCACCAAGAGCCGCGCCAGGGTTTCCGCTGAAAGGCCGCGTCGACGGCCGCGGTGGCCGGGCAGGGGGCGGGCTTCCGTCGCTGCACTGCCATTGCCGTCGCGCAGCTCCCGCGGCAGGTGCCCGGGCTCGATGCGGTCCGTTCGGCACAGGACGAAGGCGTGGGCGACGGCGTTTTCGAGCTCGCGCACGTTGCCCGGCCAAGGGTGGTCCAGGCAGACCCGCATGGCCGCCTCCGAGAGACCGGAGATTCGCTTGCCGGTTTTGCGGTTGTGCTGTTCGACGAAGTGGGCCGCCAGCAGCGGGATGTCCTCCCGGCGATTTCTCAACGCCGGCAGGTGGATGGGGAAGACCTTGAGCCGGTAGAAGAAATCCTCGCGGAAGAGCCCCTGGCCGACGCGCGCGTAGAGGTCCTGGTGGGTGGCCGCCAGGATGCGGATGTCCACCGGGCGCCGGGCGGACTCCCCGACCCGCTCGATTTCGCGCTCTTGCAGCACCCGCAGCAGTTTGACCTGGATGAAGGGGCTGAGCTCGCCGATTTCGTCCAGGAACACGGTGCCGCCGTCGGCCTCCTCGAAGCGCCCGAGACGGTCGCGCACGGCGCCGGTGAACGCCCCCCGGACATGGCCGAAGAGCTCGCTTTCCAGGAGCGATTCCGGCAGCGCCGAGCAGTTGACCGTGACGAGCGGCTTTGCCGCCCGGTGGCCGTGGGCGTGGATCGCGGCGGCGACGAGCTCCTTGCCCGTGCCGCTCTCGCCCTGGATCAACACGGCGGCATCGCTCGCGGCCGCGGCGCGGATGGCCGCAAACACCTCCTGCATGGGCCGGCTTTTGCCGATCAGGTTGGCGAAGGTGACCCGCTCCCCCAGCCGGCGCTCGGCCTCCTCCGCCTTGCGCCGTGCCGCGGAGAGCTCGCTCAGGTCCGTCACCGTCTCCACGACGCCGACGACGCGGCCGGCCCCGTCCCGCACCACGCGGGCATTCTTGATCACCGGCACGTCGCCTCCGTCGCGGTGGCGCAGGTGGCACTCCTTGGCCTCGGAGCGCCCGCGCCGCATCAGACCGCACTCCGCAAGGCCGGTCGGGCAGCTCTTGTTGATGCAGCGGGAGAACTGCAGGATGTCGCAGCGCCGGCCGAGCGCCTCGTCGGCCGGGTAGCCGGTGATTCTCTCCATGGCCGGGTTCCAGGTGGTGATGCGCCCGGCCTCGTCCAACGTAAAAACGCCCTCGGCCATGCACTCGATGACCTGATTGAGAAAAAGCGGGCCGGGGGTTTTGGTCGGGGACCTCTTCATGACGCGCTCCGCGGCGGCCGGGAAAGTTAACGTTACGAAACGTTACTCTAACTTATCGTAACGCCCCCGGAGCGTCAAGGCCCGGGGGGCGGACGCGCTCTTGCCGGGGCCTTTGCGGTTGGTGTATGTGAAAGGGCAGGGCGGGCCCGGCGCCCGCCCCGGAGGAGGTGGCCGTGAAGACAAGAGCCGTTTGCCTGGCCCTCGCGGGGGCGTTGGCCGCATTCTTATGCCGGGTCCCATCCGCGCCGGCCGAGCCGCCGCACCCGAATCCGAAAACGCACTGGTCCGAGCTGCTCGAGCGCAGCGCCTATCCCCATCTCATCCCGCTGCCCGAGCCCCGGCCGACGCCTCTGGACGGCACCTACACCCGGGTTGCGGCCGCCCGGGCCGAGCGCGTCCACTGCCTGCGCTGCCCCGACTGGGCGCCGGAGGGCGGGCTCTGGAAGATCCGCTTCGACCGGGGCACCTTTCGGGTCCTGCACGCCGAATCGGGCTGGCGGAGCATCGGCACTTACATCGTCGCCGGCGACCGGCTCCTGCTCGGAAACGACCCGGTCTGCCACGACGAGCTCGGCCTATACACCTGGCGGCTGGCGGAAGACCGGCTGGTGCTCGAAGCGATCGACGACGCCTGCGCCATCCGGCTGCGGGCCGCCAATCTCACCGCCCGGCCCTGGCGGTCGTGCCGGCCGCCGAACACCGAAGCCGCCGTCACCGGTCACTGGCCGGCCCCGGAGGGCTGCGACTGACCGACGTGCTCCCGCGCTCGCGGCGACGGATTTTTTTGTGGGAGCGGCATCCTGCCGCGATCATTGCGGGCAGGCGTCTCCCCCAGGCGAGGGAGGCCCTGGAAGCCGCCGGCGGTGAGGGAAATGGTTGCGGATCTCCTCCAAAACGGGTTAGACTCGGCGGCATGAGAACGCCCGACCCGCTCGAGCCCGTCGAGGGGCAGCTTGCCGTCGACGACGGCCGTCTGAACTACCTCGACTGGGGCGGCCGCGGCCCGCACGCGCATTTCCTGCACGGCAACGGGTTCTGCGCCGGCACCTACACACCGTTCCTGCGGCGGCTCGCCCCGGACCTGCGCATCGTGGCGAGCGACGTCCGCGGCCACGGCGGCTCGGAGTTTTCCGCCATCGAGCGCGTCCGGGACTGGGATATCTTCGCGCGCGACCTCGAGGCGGTGGTACGGCGCACGCTCGCACCCCCGGTCATCGGCATGGGCCACTCCCTGGGTGCGGTGACCACCTTCATCGCGGCCGCCGCCCGCCCGGCACTTTTTTCGGCCCTGGTCCTGATCGACCCCGTTTTCCTGCCGCGGCGCTTGCTCTGGGGCCTCGCCGGCCTGCGCCTTCTGGGACTTGCCGGCCGGGTCCCGCGCGCGGTGCTGGCCCGCCGCCGGCGCCGGACCTTTAAGGGCAAGGCCCAGGCCCTGCGGCTGTTCCTCGCGGGCCGGGGGATCTTCAAACGCTGGTCGCCCGAGTTCGTGGAGGCCTACCTCGAATGCGGGCTGCTCGAAAAGGACGAAGCGACGGCCGTGCTGCGCTGCGACCCCGAGCTCGAGGCCCAGATCTTCGAGTCCGTGCCGACGGACATCTGGGGTACGGCCGGGAAGATCGACTGCCCGGTGCTGGCAATCCGCGGGGCCGAGTCGGACGTGTTTGCCGCCGAAGCCGCCGAACGCCTCGAGCGGAGCCTGCCGGACTGCCGAGTGGTCACGCTTGCGGGCACGGGGCACTTCCCGCCCATGGAAAAGCCGGCCGAGTGCGCCGCGGCGATCCGGGAATTCCTGGCCGATCTGACTTCCCGCCGCTGACCCCCGCAGGGCGCCGTCGCGCCGTGCCCGATCGCAGCCGGATGCCGCTTTCGCAGGAAGGAGGCTTTTTCCCGCAAGACGCGCGCCGCGGGGGAAAACCGTGCCACAATGTGTCCTGAAACCCGTTCAGACAATGAAATCCACGTTATTTCCTGTTGACTTTCTCCTACCTTCCTGACATTTTATTTTTAGTCGAAAGTGTCCGTGGCTGGTGCGGAACGGACACTTTTTCTTGGACGCGAATGCGCGCGCGGCGTGCATTTGCAGGCAGCGGCGCCGGCTTCAACCGGCTTGCGGCCTGCCGTTCGGACGACGCACACAGAGCGGTGCTGCCGGCTCCTCCCGGTGCCCGCCCGCGACCCGGGGGGGAACTTCCTGAATGGACATGAAGCGCGATTACTACGAAGATGTGCGGCTGTTCCCGTCCGGGGTGGTCGTTTTCTGGTTTGCGGCTCTCATTGTCTTCCTGGCGGTCTTCCCCTTCGTTTTCAAGAACTACTACGTCTATGTCGCCAATTACATCGCCATCCACGTCATTGTCGTCATCGGGTTGAACCTGCTGGTCGGCTACACGGGCCAGTTCTCGCTCGGTCACTCGGGGTTCTTTGCCATCGGCGCCTACGGGACGGTCCTGCTGATGATGAAACTCGGCTTTCCGTTTCTGCTCGCCCTGCCCACGGCCGGGCTGATCGCGGCCCTCTTCGGCTTCGTGCTCGGCCTGCCGGCCCTGCGGCTCGAAGGCCCCTACCTGGCCATCGCGACCCTTGGGTTCGGGGTCACCATCACCCAGGTGATCGGCAAGATCGAGGCCTTCGGCGGGCGTCAGGGGCTGCACCCCCCGGATTTGACCATCGGCCCCTGGCATCTGGACAGCGACCGGGACTTTTATTACCTGCTGATGACGATCACGGTCCTGCTGGCCCTGGCCGCCCGCAATCTGATCAAAACCAAGGTCGGCCGCGCCTTCATCTCGATCCGCGACGCCGACATCGCGGCCGAGACCATCGGGGTCAACCTGGTCTACTACAAAACGCTCTCCTTCGCCGTCAGCGCCTTTTACGCCGGGGTCGCGGGCGGGCTATACGCCTTCGTGCTGCGCTTCATCGAGCCGGAGCTTTTCAACCTGTTCATGTCGGTCATGTTCCTGACCATGGCGGTGGTCGGCGGCCTGGGCTCCATGATGGGGCCCATCGCCGGCGCGGCCCTGCTCAGCCTGCTCGATCTGCAGCTGCGCAACATCTTGAGCGTCCCCTACATCGGCGACTGGCTGAAGGCCCTCTCGCAGAGCTATTTTTCCCTGACCGGCGTTTCCAACATCCAGATGATCGTCTTCGGGCTGATCCTGATCCTGATCATGGTGTTCGAGCCGCACGGGATTTTCGGTCTCTGGATCCGCGCCAAGAAGTACTGGAAGACCTGGCCCTTCTGAGGCCGGAGGCGGCCTCCGGGCCGCAGACGATAGAACGCTCGAACGCTTTAAACGATCACAACGATTCAAACGATCCCAACGCCCCCCACGTTCACCGGGGAACGAGGAAGCGCGCATGCTTGATTTTCTGCAGATGGTCGTCAGCGGGGTCGCGGTGGGCAGCGCCTACGCCCTGATGGGGCTCGGGATGGTGCTGATCTACAAGGCTTCCGAGGTCCCGAACTTTGTCCAGGGCGAGATGGCGCTCCTGCCGGTCTTTATCGCCTACCTCATGCTCGACGGCTACGGCCTGCCGCCTTCTGTCGCTTTTCCCGCCACCCTCGTCTTCGCCGCCCTGCTCGGGGCCTTTCTCGAGTTCGCCGTCCTGCGGCGCGCGAAGGAGCCGAACGTACTGGGGCTGATCATCATCACGATCGGCATGGAGATGCTGCTGCTCGGCTTGGTCTCCTGGAAATTCGGCGCCGACCAGCGCACCATGCCGTTTCCCATATCCACCTACGACAGCGTCAGCGTGGGCAACCTCTTCATCAGCAGCCTGGATCTGTTGACGCTGGTGGTGGCCCTGGTCATCATGCTGACCCTCTTTCTCTTCTTCCGCTTCTCGAAGCTCGGCGTCGCCATGAAGGCCACCCAGCAGAACGAGAACGCGGCGCGCCTGATGGGGATCAAGACCCACCGCGTGCGCATGATCACCTGGGGGATCTCCTCCATGGTGGGGTCGACGGCCGGCCTGCTGCTCGCGCCCGTGATCGTCGAGCCTTACATGATGTGGGACCCGATGCTCAAAGGGTTTGCGGGCGCCGTGGTCGGTGGCATGACCTCGCTGCCGGGGGCGGTGGTCGGTGCCTATATCGTCGGCATCGTCGAACACCTATTCGCCGGCTACGTGTCGATCGAGTTCAAATCGGTGGTGGCCTTCGTCGTGATCGTGCTGGTGCTCTGCGTGCGGCCGAGCGGGCTGTTTGCACGGCATTATGTCAAAAAGGTGTAAACGGACGACCTCGCAGGGCGGGTGCCGCTGCGCGAGCAAGGGCGGCGCTTGGCGAAAAGCCGGGCACGGGGTAAAGTTTAAAGAGTTGCGTGCGGCGGCGGGTAGGTGCATTGATGATCGATTTTATCCTCGCTTAACACTTAAAACTTAACACTTAAAACCAGACTTGGTCGACGCGCCAGGTTCGAAAGAAAAGCGCTCGGAAGCAGTCAGCGTTCGATTTAACCCCAACACAACAAGGAGGCGATATGCGCAGAGCAAGTTGGATCATGGCAGTTCTGGCGACGGCGGTCTTCGGCGTGGCGACAGGCTTCGCGGCCGAGGTGGGTGTCACCGACACCGAGATCCACATCGGCCAGTGGGGCCCGCAGACCGGCCCCGCCGCCCCTTGGGGCGCCGTGGCGCGCGGGACCGACGCCTATTTCAAGATGATCAACGACCAGGGCGGCATCCACGGCCGCAAGCTGGTCCATCACTATTTCGACGACGCCTACAACCCCGCCAAGACCATCGCCGGCGTCAAGCAGCTCCAGGAGGGGACCGGGATGTTCGCCTGGGTGTCCGGGGTGGGCACGGCCTGCGGCCTGGCGGTCAAGGACTACCTGCTCGAGCGCAAGATCCCCTGGATCGGCCCCTCTTCCGGATCGGCCCACTGGGTCGACCCGCCCACCAAGTACATCTTCAATGTCTATCCGCTCTACTCCGGCGACGCCCAGGTGCTGGTGCGCCATGCCGTCCAGGAGATGAAGCTGAAAAAGGTGGCCGTCATCTACCAGAACGACGACTACGGCAAACTCGGCTTGGTGGGCGCCAAGAAGCAGCTCACCAAGGAGGGCATGAACCTGGTCGCCGAGATCCCGGTCAACGTGGCCGACACCGACCTGAAACCCCACACCATGGAGCTCAAGAAATCCGAGGCCGATGCGGTCATGATGTTCCTGACCCCGGGGCACGTCGCCCGGCTCCAGGGCACCGCCAAGGCGATTCAGTACGAGCCGAAGTGGTTCACCACCACCACCTGCGCGGACTTCCCCCTGATGATGGCCATCACCAAGGGCATCTATGCCGGGACGATCGCCGCCAGCTTCGGCATGATGCACCCCGGCCAGGTGGGCATCGGCAACGTCGAGGACGTCAACAACCCCACCCACCCGCTGATGAAGAAGTACAAGGAGCTGGCCTTCGACAAGCACGCCGCCAAGGACGAGCGCTGGGGGCTGACCTTCTGCGCCGGCATCGGCTACTGCCGAGCCGCTGGTCGAGGCCCTCAGGCGCGTCGGCCGCGACCTCACGCGCGAGAAACTCGTCCAGAAGCTGGAGACCCTCAACGACTTCCAGGGGATCATGGGGCATATCACCTACGGGGCCTTCAACCCCAAGGACCCGATGACCCGGCTGGGCCAGAAGGAGGTGTTCGTTGCCGAGGCCATGCCCGACGGCAAATACAAGGTGCTGAGCGACTGGGTCAAGACGGACCTGGTCATGTTCAAGGAATAAGTTTCCAGGCGGCGCCCCCCGGCTATCAGCGGACTGGTCCCGCGGGGCCGGGGGGCCACCCGGGACTACCACGGGGGATCACAGCACACATGGCCTTTTTCGAGGTTCAAAACCTGTCGATCGCTTTCGGCGGCATCAAGGCGCTGAACGGGGTCAACTTCTGCGTCGACGAGGGGCAGATCTTCGCCATCATCGGCCCGAACGGGGCCGGCAAGACCACGCTCTTCAACTGCATCAACGGGATCTACACGCCGAACCAGGGTCAGATCCTGTTCAAGGGCGAAAACATCCGCGGCCGCAAGCCGGACAAGATCGCCCGCCTGCGCATCGCGCGCACCTTCCAGAACATCGAGCTGTTCAAGAACTTGAACGCGATGGAGAACATCATGCTCGGCCGCCACCTGTTCATGCGCACCGGGCTCTTCCACGGGGCCACCCTGTGGGGCCGGCGCTCGTTCGCCGGCCGGGAGGAGGCGGCCCACCGCCGCAAGGTGGAGGAGATCATCGATCGCCTCGATCTGCAGGCGGCCCGCAACAAGCTGGTCGGCGGGCTGCCCTACGGCACCCAGAAGCAGATCGAGCTCGCCCGCGCGCTGGCAACGGAGCCGGAGCTTTTGCTGCTCGACGAACCCTGCGCCGGCATGAACTCCGAGGAGAAGCAGGACATGATCTTCTGGGTCAAGGACATCCAGGAGGAGATGGGGGTGACGATCCTGCTGATCGAGCATGACATGAACATGGTGATGGACATCTCCGACCGGGTCCTGGTGCTCAACTTCGGCAGCCCGATCACCGAGGGCTCCCCGGCCGAGGTCCAGCGGCACCCCGAGGTGCTCAAAGCCTATCTGGGAGAGGACGAGGGTGAGTGCGCTGCTTGAAATAAAGAACATCGAAACCTACTACGACCTGGTGTACGCCATCCGCGGGGCCTCCTGCGCCGTCGCGGAGGGCGGCATCACCGCCATCCTCGGCAACAACGGGGCCGGCAAGTCCACGATCCTCAAGTCCGTGATGGGGCTGATCGAGGACCAGCCCGAAAAGGGCACGATCGAGTTTCAGGGAAAGCGCATCGACGGGCGCGACACCGAGGAGATCGTGCGCCTCGGCATCTCGCTCGTCCCCGAGGGCCGCGAGGTCTTCGAGGAGCTCAGCGTGCGCGAAAACCTCCTGATGGGGGCCTACACCCGCGGCGACAAGAACGGCATCCAGCAGGACATCGAGCGGGTCTACAATTATTTCCCGATCCTGCGCCACCGCAGCCAGCCAATGGGCCGGGACCCTCTCCGGCGGCGAGCAGCAGATGCTCGCCATCGGCCGCGCCCTGATGAGCCGGCCGAAGCTCCTGCTGCTCGACGAGCCCTCGCTCGGGCTCTCGCCGCTGCTCGTGAAGGAGATCTTCCAGATCATCCGCACCCTGAACCAGGAGGGCGTCACCATCCTGCTGGTCGAGCAGAACGCGCGCATGGCGCTCGGCATCGCCCACACGGGGCTGATTCTCGAGAACGGGCGCTTCGTCGTCAAAGGGCGCCGCCTGCGACCTGATGCAGGACAAGGACGTCAAGGAGTTCTACATGGGGGTGCGTTCGGAGGAGTCGGTCAAGGGGTTTCAGCGGTGGAAGCGCAAGAAGGCCTGGCGCTAGCCCGGCGGCGCAGGAAGGCCAATCTCGGCGTTGCGCTTCCCCCCGCGCTCGCTGCGGCGTATTCACCAGGGCGCTAAAAACCAAGCATCAGGCCGTCAGCCAAGGCGCCCGGCGCTTTGGGAAGCACAGCATACGGTCAGTATGTGAGCATTGCCGAACGTCGGGCAACGCAGGATCACGGTATGAGGCGAAGGTGTTCAGCGCCCTGGAGTAGGCCTCACTCGGCGGATTGCGCGCCTTGACCTTGGCCTTCGTAGGCAGCCGGGCCGGCTACGATTTACATTTTTTTTGTGGGAGCGGCGTCCCGCCGCGATCATCACCAGCAATGGAGACCCGTTTTCACGCCATGACGCAGACGCAAAAAGAGATCGCAAACGACACGGTGCCGGGCCGGTTCCTGGAGGCCGTCGGCAAGTGGGGCGGCCGGGTGGCCATGCGCCGGAAGGAATACGGCCTCTGGCACGACATCACCTGGAACGACTACCACGCACGCGTCCAGCACGTGGCCTGCGGTCTGATGTCGATGGGGCTTGGGCCGGGCGACCACGCCGCCATCATCGGCGACAACTGCCCGGAGTGGGTCTGGCGCGGATCTGGGCATCCAGTGCTGCGGCGCGGCGGCCGTCGGCATCTATGCGACCAACGCCTGGCAGCAGGTCGAGTACGTGGTCGCCCACTCGGAGACGAAGTTCCTCTTCGTCGAAAACGAGGAGCAGCTCGACAAGTGGCTGAACTTCCGCGGCAACACCCCGTCGCTCAAAAAGGTCATCGTGTGGGACACCGAGGGGCTGCGGCAGTTCACGGACCCGATGGTGATGAGCTTTGCGGAGCTGCTCGAACTGGGGGCGCGCTTTGCGCGCCGAGCACCCCGGCCTGTTCGAACAGCGCATCGGCGCGATCCGGCCCGACGACGTTTCGGTCCTGATCTACACCTCCGGCACCACCGGCCCGCCCAAGGGGGCCATGCTCACCCACGGCAACTGCCTGTGGATGGGGGAGGCCATCACGCGCGAAAACCCCATGCGCGGGACCGACGAGATCATGTCTTTCCTGCCGCTCTGCCACATCTTCGAGCAGCTCTTCACGGTGCTCGGGCACATCACGGTCGGGCACATCGTCAACTTCATCGAAAGCCTGGACACGGTCACGGAGAACATGATGGAGATCTCCCCGACGGTCGGGCACGCCGTGCCCCGGATCTGGGAGAAATACTACTCGACCGTCATGATCCGCATGGCGGAGGCGACCTGGTTCAAGAGGGTCTGCTTTTTCTCCGCGCTCAAGGTGGGCAAGCGGCGCGCCGACCTCAGAATGAGCTTCAAGCCGGTGCCGGCCCACCTGGAGCTGCTCTATCGCCTCGCCCATTTCACGGTCTTCCGCAAGCTCAAGGAGCGCCTCGGCTTCGACCGCATGTGGGTCGCCTACTCCGGGGCGGCGCCGATCGCCCCCGACATCCTGCACTTTTTCAACTCCATCGGGGTCAACCTGGTGGAGGGCTACGGCCAGACCGAGGCCGCGGGCGTCACCACGGTCTCCCGGCTCGGTCAGGTGAAGTTCGGCGCGGTCGGAAAGCCGCTCACGGGCTGCGAGGTCAGGATCGCGGACGACGGCGAGATCCTCGTCAAGTCGCCGGCCGTTTTCAAAGGCTACTTCAAGAACCCGGAGGCCACGGCCGAGACCGTCAAGGACGGGTGGCTCTACTCAGGGGACGTGGGGGCGATCGACGCGGACGGCTTCCTCAAGATCACCGACCGCAAGAAGGACATCATCGTCACCGCCGGCGGCAAGAACATCACCCCCCAGTACATCGAGAACAAGCTCAAGGCGAGCATCTACATCAACGACGCGGTGGTGATCGGCGACCGGCGCAAGTTCCTCTCGGCCCTGATCATGATCGACGAGGACAACGTCGTCAAATACGCCCAGGACCACAAGATCCAGTTCTCCACCTACGGCGACCTCACCGGCGACCCCGAGATCAGGAAGCTCATCCAGCGCGAGATGGACGCCGTGAACGAGTCGCTCTCGCGCGTCGAGCAGGTCAAGAAGTTCACCATCCTGCCCAAGAAGCTCTACGTCGAGGACGGCGAGGTCACCCCCACCATGAAGGTCAAGCGCAAGTTCGTGAATGAGGCGTTTAGCGACCTGATCGAAGCCATGTACTAGAGCTGGTTTCAAAACCCCGTCTGACACCCGGGGGCTGCGTTGCCGGCCTCTCGCAATGCTCACAACCAGAAAAGGTTGCTCCGCTTTCGAATCGGCCGGCGCCTTGCCCGCGGGCGTGATCCAGGGTTTTGAAACCAGCTCTTATGACTGCGCAAGAGGCCCGATTTCGGCGTTGCGCTTCGCCCCGCGGTGCTGCGGCGTACTGGCCAGGTCGCCGCAAAGCTGCGCCTCAGTCCGTGATCCGGCGTTGCCCGCCGTTTGGAACCGCTCACATACGAAAAGTATGCTGCGCTTTCCAAAACGTCGGGCGCCTTGGCTGACGGCCTGACGCTTGCCTTACAGCGACCTGGGACGCCTCGCGCCGCGGGGCTCGCGCGCCTTCCTTCCCGTCGAATCCTTCCCCCTGCTTATTGCGGCGGAGATTCAACTCGGTCCTCCGAAGCAGTCATCATATGCGTTGACCTGTGCGGGCACGGAACGGGGCAGGCAGGGTATGGCGCTGCGGGGGCTCGGGGGCTGGGCGAACGCGCTAACCCCGGCTGCCGGCGGCGCTCTGCTCGCCGACTTTTTTCCGGCGGCGGTCGGCGATGCCGCTGCGTTGGTCGCGGGCGAGATAGGTGTGGGTCCGGCGCCGTTCCGAGCGCAGCCGGCGGCGGTCGAAGGGAATGATGTTGCTTCGGCCCTGCTCGAGGAGCGCCTCGTGGGTGAAGGCGAGTTTTTCCATGAAGCGGTTCTCCGCCGGCGGTGTTTCGTCCGGGCGCCTTCGATTGGACTGCAGCGCCTCGATCACATCGGCGCGGATCGAAACGGTCAAGGACTGGATCTGAGCCAGGAGCCCGAGCAGGTACACCTCCTTGACGCCGACCCGCGGGTCCCTGTTCCAGAGCAGGTCGTTGACCACGGCCCGGGCCTCCTTGACTAGAGCGATGGCTTTGGAGAACTTGTCTATTTTTGTATCCATGGGATTCACGGAACCGAGTCGGACTTGACGCTTTTCTACCAGAGGCGGTCCGGCCGCGCAAGGGTTTAGGGAAATTCGCGGCGATCCGGGGCCGGAGAAGACCGCCGGCCCGCAGAGGGGGGCACGGCGGCCCCGGGTCGGGGGCGTACACACTCCGCGCGCATGGTCGTGCGCGCCAGGGGTCGCCGCGGTCGCCGGCCGAGGGCTCAATGCTCGTGGGGGCAGGACCCGAGGGGGTGGGCGTGCACGTGCTGGTGAACATGCGGCTCGGGGTCCAGGACGATCCGGCCCTCGCGCAGGGTGTACACGCTCCGGGTGGTGGCGGTGAGGAAGTCGATCTCGTGCGAGATCAGGACGTAGGGGAGGTTCAGGCCAATCAGGATCTCGATCAGCCTGGCCCGGGTGTCGACGTCGAGGCCGTTGACGGGCTCGTCGAGCAGCAGCACCTCGGGCTCCATCGCCAGGACCGTGGCGAGCGAGACCAGCCGCTTCTCACCGCCGGAGAGCTTGAAGGTGATGCGGTCCTCGAACCCCTTCAGGCCCAGGAATTCGAGCGTGCGCCGCGCGATGGCGGCGGCTTCCCGGCGGGGTTTGCCCAGGTTGAGCGGCCCGAAGGCCACGTCCTCGAGCACCGTCGGGCTGAAGAGCTGGTCGTCGGAGTCCTGGAAGAGCAGCCCGACCCGGCGGCGTACGGCGCTGAAATCCTTTTCCTCCCGCACCTCCCGGCCCATTACCCGGATCCGTCCGGCCGACGGCTTGACCAGCCCCATGATGACGTGAAACAAGGTGGTCTTGCCGCTGCCGTTCGGTGCGATGATGCCGGCCCGCTCCCCGGGCCGCAGAACGAAATCCAGCCCCTGCAGCACGGTCCGACCGCCGGGGTAGGCGAACGTGATCCCCTCCAGCTCGATGACGGGCGCGGTCGTGTTCATGTGGTCTGCCATTCCGCTGGCCCTCCCGCGCCGATGCCCGATTCTGTGCCGGGCGGACGCTGAATTCTAATGCGAACGTGCTTTGTCCGGGTTCACCCGGACCCGGCCCGCAGCTCCAGGACTGCGACGCCCAGGACCGCGGCCGCCATCAGGACGGAAAAAAGGGTGCTGCCGGGGTCCGCCTTGAACTCCTGAAGGCTGTAGAACCGGCGCTTGAACCCGCGGCAGATCATGGCCCAGTACACCCGCTCCGCGCGCTCCGCCGCCCTGACGAGCAGCATTCCCACCAGGTAGGCGTAGGTGCGGTAGGTGTGCAGGTTGGTCCCCGGCTGAAACCCCCGGATGCGGGCCGCCCTGTGCAGCCGCAGGTATTCCTGCTCGAGGACGAAGATGTACCGGTAGGTCATCAGCAGCAGATAAATGAGTTTGGCCGGCACGCGCAGGCGGCTCAAGGCGTGCCCCGCCGTGGCCACCGGCATGGTGGCCACCAGGGCGATCAGCGCGATGATGATGGCGTTGGACTTGAGCGTGATCTGGGCGGCGACCGCAACCCCCTCCCGCGAAGCCTGAAGCCGGCCGATGTGGAAAGCGGCCTCGCCGGGAAAGGTGAAGGGGATCACCACCCACAGGAACAGCACCAGGGCGTTGACGACCATCAGGCGCCGGCCCACGGCCTTGAACGGGAGCCGGGCGGTCAGCGCCAGGACCGTGGAGATGCAGAGCGCCGCGGCCAGGGCCGGGAATTCCCGGCAGAGCGCCGCCACGATCGAGAACCCCGCCGCCGCAATCAGCCGCATGCGCGGGTCGAGGCGGTGAAGACGTGAGTTGCCTATGGCGAAAGGCTCGCTGATCATGAGTGTCCACAGTGTCCGCGCCCGCCCGGTTCAAGTCGCCGCGGGGCCGGGCCGGCAGGGGTCTCAGGCCTGCTGCGGTTCGAAGAGGATCTTGTGGTCGACCAGGTTCATTTTCTTAAGACGGCCGTGGAGCGTCTTGCGGTGGCCGAAAATGTTGACGAGCAGAAAACCGCCGTCCTCGACGGGTTCGATCACGTCCACCGCCTCCAGGAACAGCTCCTGTTTGCCGTTGCGCTCGATATAGGCATTGGCCTCACACATCGCCCAGCACCTCCCTGATCTTCTTGTTGACGAGCTCCTGCACCAGGTGGGGCAGGGGCTCGGACACCACGCCGACGATGACCACCGCCTCCTGGGAAAGCGGCAGCAGCAGCTTGGGGGCCGGGCTGCCGGTCACGGCCTCGGCCATCTTGGGCGTGATTTCGCCCAGCATGGCGTGGGCCCAGCCGATGGCCACCGGCCCGACGATCGCATCCGCCGTGGCCGCGGTGCGCACGATGGCGTTTTCACCGGAGGCCGCCCGGTTGGCCCCGGCCTTGAGCATTTCGGCGGCGGCGATGGCATTCGTGCCGAGGGCGACCAGTTCGAGGGACTCGCCGTAGGCCTTTTTCAGGTACTTGATGAGCGTGGCGCCGATGCCGCCGCCCTGTCCGTCGATAACGCAGATGCGTTTCACGTTACGGTTCCTCACCGCGGGCGCTTGAAATAGGCGGCGACCCCCACCAGCCCGAAGATGTACCCGATTCCGCCCATGACATCCGCAAGCCGGACCTTCGGCGTCTGCAGTTCGGCGAGCATCCGCATGACGGGCGCGAGTTTCCTGTCGAGCGCCTTTTCGACGGTCTGCTCGAGGTCGGCCGCGGCCGGCGTCCGGCCCGGGGCGTCCGGCGGCGGTGGGGTGTCCGCGGCGGGCCGGGCCGCGGCCGCCGGTGGCGCCGGGGCGGCCGTCGCCGGTGTGCCGGCGGAGGCCAGCTCCTGCGCGGACAGCGGCCACTCCGCCCGATGGCCCATGCCGGCCTCGAGCACGATGCTCAAATCCTGCGCTCCGGGGGCCTTGAAGGAGAACTCGCCCGCGTCGTCGGTCTTTCCGCTGAGCAGCTCCCTGCCCGCGGAGTCGATCACGCGGATCAGCCCTCCGTGCACCGTGCCGCCGTCAGGGTACCGGCACTCGACAAAGACCGTGCCGCCCTCGACCCAGGCGAAAATGTTCACCCGGTGAGCGCCGGCCGTCGCGGGGGTTAGGAGCACCAGGGCCAGGAACGGAAGCCATCTTAAAAACCTGCCATTCATCATGAGACCTCCTCGGGGGGCCGGCCCGGCAGCAGCGAGGGCTGGACCCTTTTGAGGAAAGTGACGCACATCGCGGTCACGATCCCCTCGACGACCATGACGGGAAGGTGCGCCGCGAGGATCGTGGCGGCCACCTCGAAGAACTTCTCCTCGGTGAACATCAGCGCCAGGCCCACGAGGCCCCCCCCGAGGCCGACCGCCAGAAAACCGCAGGCGAAAGCCGCTGCCAGGGCCAGAGGCCGGCTGCGGTGCAGCAACGGCGCGAAGAGGGTGTGGCAGACCACGGCCGGCAGGGCCATGATGACGGCGTTGACCCCCAGGGTCGTGATGCCGCCGTACTGGAAGAAGACCGCCTGCAGCGTCAACGCCACCAGGATGGCCGGGAACGCGATCCACCCCAGGAGCAGCCCGAGCAGACCGTTCATGATCAGGTGCACGCTCGCGGGGCCGAGCGGGACGTGGACCAGGGAGGCGATGAAAAACACGCCGGAGAGCATCCCGGTCCGGGCGATGTGGTCGTAGTCGAGCTGCTTGAGGCCCACGGCGGTGCCCGCGGCGGCGAGCACCGCACCGGAAACCAGGACCGGGCCGGACAGGATTCCCTCGGAAATATGCATCGGGAAGATTAAAGAATTAAGTTTAAAGTTTAAAGATTAAAGTTTAAAGAAAAGACACGCCGTCAAGCTAACGCAGGCGGGGTCAAACTGCAACCGTTATTACTCCGGCAATTGAATCTGCCGATATTCGTCATCCCGGCGGATCCCTGATCCAGGAAGAGTGTGGATGCCGGATCAAGTCCGGCATGACGACCTTTGCGTGCTTGGCTGGCGATCTAATAACTTCCGCCGGGAGGCGTTCAGAAGCTGAACTGCCCGCGGACCATCCCGGCGAAGACCCCGTCGTTGCGGCTGTCGCCGCCGGGGTTGAAGACATACTGGAAATCGGGCGTAAAGGCCAGGTTCTCCGTCACCGCGAGGCGGTAGTAAAGCTCCAGGTGGACTTCCGGGTCGTTTTCGGCATAACGGCTGTCCGGAAACAGGCCGGCCAGCCCCAGGCCGATCTCATCCTCCTCGCGCCCCGGGACCAGCCCCTTCACGTTGAGCCCGGCCGATGCCTCCCACTGGACCACGGTGACATCCGCGTTGTTCCAGCCGAAGCGTCCGAAGACCCCGACGGCTTCGGTCAGTTGCTGGTCCGCGCTGAGGCCGATGCCCCACGCCTTGCTCTTTTCTCCGTCGCTGAAATCACGGCGGCGGTCCAGTTTGGCGTGATCGTAGCCCGTGTGCCAGCCGTAGAGCCGGTAGTTGCCCTGAAGTCCGCTCCAATCGGGCGAGACGGCGGCCTGGGCGCCCAGGAAGGGGGTGCTGAAGGGGTTGTCGTACTTGCTTTTGGCGTCGCCGGCGAGCGGGCTGTCCTCCACGAGCGGCCGCGAGGTGGACGCCCCGACCACCGCGAGTTTGAAAAGCCCCGTGGGCTGAAACGTCAACCCGATGAGCGGCGTGAACTCGTTTTCGCTGTCCAGGACCGTGTTGTTCACGAAGGGTTTGCCGACGAATTGCGTGGTCTCGTCGTTGGCGAAGGCGTTGTCGTCGAGGAACCCCAGCGGCTCGGCTTTGCCGCCCGTGACGTGCAGCCGGCCGCCGAAGAAGGCGTGGGTGTAATGCGCCTCCAGCAGCCTGAGACCGGTGTCGTCGTCCTCGTCGGAGTTGTCGTCGGCGATCGTGTTGAGGTTGGCGAGCAGGACGTTGACCGGACGGTTGCCCCGACCGTCGCGGTCGGCGCCGGCGCCGTTGCCGGCGTGGATGCGGGCAAAGAACTCCCCGTCCTCGACCAGCGGCAGCGCCGGTTTCCAGGACAGCTCGAGATCCGCCGCGAAGCCGGCCCCGCTCGGGGAATCCGCGTCAGCGTCGTTCAGTTCGCCGGTGCGGCTGTCCTGGTAGTAGAGGATCGCCCCGCCGTGGAGCGTGAGCGTCCCGAAGCGCTCCTCGATCGTCTCCGCGACTTGCGCGCCGACTAGCTGCTCCGTTTTCGCGGCCTGCCTTTGCGACGCGGCGTTCTGCTCCGCGAGCCTTTGTTCAAGCTCCGCGATGCGTTGCTTGAGCGCTTCGATCTCCTTGCGGACCACCGTGTCCTCGGCCAGGGCGCGGCCGTTCGCACCCAGGCCCGCGATCACAACCAGGATCAGGCAGATCATTTTCATGCGCCTCATAACGATTTCCTCCTTCCGCGGTCGATTTCGGTGCCGCCGGATTCTGAATTCCGCGTCCTATTCGGGATTCGCCCCCCATTCGGAGAAATAGACCCACATCACGGCCCCGATTTCGACCGGCTTGTCCTTGCCGTCCTTTTTCAGCGTGAAGTCCGCCGTGTTCAGCGCCGCGAAACCCCACCAGCCGGACCTGGGGGCGGCATAGGTGAAGACGCCGTTCTTGTCGGCCTTGACGACCTGGGTGACCATGTACTCGTTCGGGGCCTGCGCCTGCTTGCCCTGGTTGTAGAACTCGACTTCGACCTCGGCAAAGGGCGACGGCTTGCCGTCCACCTTGACGATCCCCTGGAAGACGTTGCCGGCATACAGGCCGAAAGGCCGGGTCAACGGCACGATTTCGGTCTTCAAGCCGACTTCCTTGTCCCAGCCCTCCTCGACCCCGTAGGCGGGCACGACGACCTTGGTGTAGTGGGTGATAAAACAGTCCTCGGCCGGCTCCCAGTAGGGCTCCGGCTCCACGGTGAAGATGGTCACCCCGGGTTTTTTGACGGTGTACGGTGCGGTCCAGGCCGCCCGCCCCAGCACCTGGACCGGCTTCAGGGACCCGCAGCAGATCCTCTTTTGCGCCCTGCGCCAGCACGCCGAACGCCTTGGGCTTGGCCATCTCGAGGCCCTCCTGCTCGAACGGGTGGCAGAAGAGCAGCGTGAGGTCGAGCGTCCGGGGGTCGCCCTTGGAGAGCGTGGGCCTGTGAAGGGATGATCATGCCGAAATGGGCCGAGGCCGGACCCGAGGTGAAAAGCGCCAAAACCGCTGCCGCAAGCACCACTGCTTTTTTCATCTGTTCCTCCATTCCTTTTCGGTTCACGCCATGCCCATAAAAAAAGGCCACGGGCTTCAGCGTCTTCGCGACGCGCGCGCCTTCGTGGCCTTTTGGCTTGGTTTTAGGTTTCCGCTTCGGGGGGCCGCGGGCTTCAGCCTGCGATTGATCCCTGGGTTCATTCCATAGGAAAAAGCGCGGCGGCTGTCAAGGGAAAACACAGCCGGTCTCTTTCTTGACTTGGTTCGGAAAACCCTGGTAATGATAACGGACTCCGAGGGCGACAAGTGGGACATGGCCAAAGCAACCGAAAAAAAACCCGTTAAAAAACCCTTCATGGTGTTGAGCCGCCGGGCGGCCGGCGCCTGGCTGGTGGCGATTTTCGTGATCTCCGCCTGGATGTTCGGGGTGGGCCTCATGGTCGGCCGGGAGACGATGCCCGTCCAATTCGATCTCGACCGCCTCAAGCGGACGCTCGAGTCCTTGAAAAAGTCCGCGGGCGTGCCGCGTGCCGACAGTGCGCCGCAGAAGCCGGCGCAGATGAAGGAGAAGACCGCCCTCGACTTTTACGAGATATTGCCCAAGAACCGCGAGGACGCGGAGATGCCGAACCTGCCCAAGACGCCGCCGCCCCGCCCGCGGCCAAACCGGAGCCGGCGGCCCGCAAGCCCGCGGAGCCGGCAGCGTCCGCCAAACCGGAAAAACCGGACACGCCGGCCGCCCCGCCGGCCGCCACCTCCTACACCGTCCAGATTGCCGCCGCGCGCAGCGAGGAGGAGGCCCAGCGCTACGTGGAGCGGCTGCGCCAGAAGGGCTACGCCGCGCATCTGGAGGCCACCGCCATCCCCGACAAGGGCACCTGGTACCGGGTGCGGATGGGGGAGTTTCCCTCCAAGGAGGGCGCCCGGGGCACGCTGGAGCGGTTGAAGAAAGACGGGTTCGACGCCATGGTGGTGGGGAAATGAGAAAAAGGATTAAATGGTGTTAAAGTTTAAAGTGTTAAAGAAAGGACAAGTTTGAAGTTGGTCGAATAGGGAACCGTGTTTTGTCTTCTCTTTAAACTTTAACACCTCTAAACTTAACACTGAAAATTAAGGATCTCTTTCCTATGAAAATAACCCGAGACGAAATCCTGCATGTCGCCGATCTCGCCCGCCTGGAAATCGACGAGGCGTCGGTTGAGAAATTCGCCGGGCAGATCGGGCAGATTCTCGAGTACGTGGATCAGCTCAGGCAGGTGGACACCGCCGGGCTCAAGCCGACCTCCCACGCGATCGAGCTCACCAACGCCTTCCGCGAGGACGTCGCCCGCGGCCACCTGGAGCGCGCGGAAGCCCTGGCCAACGCCCCCCTGCAGGAGGACGGCAGCTTCGTGGTGCCGAAGGTGGTGGGGTAGGGGACGAGGCGGCGGAGAGACCCGGGATTTCAAACACCCAAGGGGGAAACGAAGCAGTGTCACTTCACGACCTGACCATCACCGAAGCCCATCGGGCTTCTCAAACACCGGGAGATTTCCGCGCGTGAGCTGACCGCGGCGGTTCTGGAGCGCGTTGCGGCGGTGGAGCCGCGGGTGGATGCCTTCCTGTGCCTGTTGGAAGAGCAGGCGCGCGCGGAGGCCGCTGCCGCCGACCGCCTGATCGCCGGCGGCGAGTGCCGCCCGTTGACCGGCATCCCGCTTGCCGTCAAGGACCTCATCTGCACCCGTGGGGTGCGCACCACCTGCGGGTCGCGGATCCTGGAGAACTTCATCCCGCCCTACGACGCTTTCGTCATCGGCCGGCTGCGCGCCCAGGGGGCCGTGATCCTGGGCAAGCTCAACATGGACGAGTTCGCGATGGGCTCTTCCACCGAGAACTCCGGGTTCAAGGTGACGCGCAACCCGTGGGACACCACCCGCATCCCCGGCGGGTCGAGCGGCGGGTCGGCGGCGGCCGTTGCGGCCGGCATGTGCCTGGGGGCGCTGGGGTCGGACACCGGCGGGTCGATCCGGCAGCCGGCCTCCCACTGCGGGGTGGTCGGCCTGAAGCCGACCTACGGCCGGGTTTCCCGTTACGGGCTCGTCGCCTTCGCCTCGTCGCTGGACCAGATCGGGCCGCTTGCCCGCAGCGTGGGCGACGCGGCGCTGTTGCTCGGCGCCGTCGCCGGCCACGACCCGGCCGACTCGACCTCGGTGCCGCTTGAGGTCCCGGACTACACCGCGGCCCTCGCGCCGGACCTGCGCGGCGTGCGGGTGGGGATCCCGCGCGAGTACGAGGCCTCCGAAGGCCTTGACCCGGAGGTGCTCGCGGCCGTGCAGGGCGCGGTGCGCACCCTGGAGTCCCTGGGGGCCGAGCGCGTGGAAGTCTCCCTGCCCCACACCCGCTACGCCGTGGCCGTCTATTACGTCATCGCGCCCTGCGAGGCGAGCTCCAACCTCGCCCGCTACGACGGGGTCAAATACGGATTGCGGGCCGCTGCGCCGGCCGACCTGATGCGGATGTACCGCGACACGCGCTCGGCGGGGTTCGGGGCCGAGGTGCAGCGGCGCATCATCATCGGCACCTACTGTCTCTCGGCCGGCTACTACGACGCCTACTACGGCAAGGCCTCCCAGGTGCGCACCCTGATCGCCGCGGATTTCAAGAGCGCCTTCGACGCCTGCGACGTGATCGCCTGCCCCGTGGCGCCGACCCCCGCCTTCCGCATCGGGGAGAAAAACGACGACCCGCTGACCATGTACCTCTCCGACATTTTCACGATCTCCGCCAACCTGGCCGGCATCCCGGCCCTGTCGGTGCCCTGCGGGTTCTCGGGCGCCGGGCTGCCCATCGGGCTGCAGCTGATGAGCCGGCATTTCAACGAGGAGATGCTGCTGCGGGTGGCCCATGGGTTCGAGCAGGCGACGGGGTTTCATAAGAAAAAACCGGGACTGTAAAAGAAGTTTAAAGTTTAAAGATTAAAGTTTAAAGGGAATGAGATGGCGGTCTGTTCATTTGAAGATCTTGAAGTGTGGCAGCGGGCATCGCAGCTTGCGGTGCAGGTCTATGAGGTATTGGCTAGCTGCCGGGATTATGGGTTGAAGGACCAGATGACAAGAGCCGCTGTTTCGATTGCCTCCAACATTGCGGAAGGCTCCGAACGGAACTCGGCGGCGGATTTCATTCGGTTTTTACATATCGCCAAAGGATCGGCAGCCGAACTGCGGACTCAAGTCTATATCGCCGGAAGGATAAAATTGATCTCCGATCAGCGCCAAGGGGAGTTTTCTTCCGAGCTCAAGGAAATCTCTTCCATGATCCAAGGGCTCATCAACACCGTTCGTAAACGGCGATAGTTTTTCTTACTTTAAACTTTAAACACTTTAACACTTTAAACTTCTCTTGAGTTCTTATGACTACCGTAATGCCCCAGGGCGAAGACCTGCGCAAGGCCGTGCAGTGGATTTCCGAGGAACGGCAGACCGGGCCGGCAAGAAAGCTCGCGAAGCTGGTCGAAGAGGCCAGCGTCAAATTCGACCTCTCTCCGGCGGATGCCGAGTTTCTGTTCAAGTTCTTCAAGCAAGAGCAGGGCTGACCCACCGGCGGAGATCGCGGCGGGGACGCCGCTCCCACAAATGAATCTTCCGTGGGAGCGGCGTCCCTGTGGGAGCGGCGTCTTTGTGGGAGCGGCGTCCCCGCCGCGATTCCTTAATGTATCTTTTCTGCCGTGACTTTGGAGCAACCATGGCCAACGGTTCCCACCGGCTGCGAAAAGGACGGGCCGCAAACGAGAACCAGGCCTATTTCATCACGACCACCGTGCATGAGCGTCGACCTCTCTTGGAAAACCCGCCGGCCGCCGTTGTCGTGCTGGACGCGCTTGGGTGGCTCGAAAAAGCCGAACGGATTACGCTGCACGCCGCCGTCGTGATGCCGGACCACCTGCACTTTGTCGCGGTTTTGAACGGCGGGACTCTGCCGGAGCTGATGCACAGCCTCAAAGGATACACCGGCAAACGCCTCAATTCGATGCTGGGGCGGCAGGGCAGGCTCTGGCAGGATCAGTATTACGATCACGCTGTTCGAAAAGATGAAGTCCTAAATGAGGTCGTCCTCTACATGTTGCACAATCCGGTCCGGGCGGGTTTGGTAACGGATTTTCACGAATACCCGTTTTGGTATTGCCGCTGGCAGGTGTAAGAAAGTTAAAAATTCGCGGCGGGGACGCCGCTCCCACAAATGAATTCAGGGGGTGTCCCCGTGGGAGCGGCGTCTCTGTGGGAGCGGCGTCTCTGTGGGAGCGGCGTCCCTGTGGGAGCGGCGTCCCCGCCGCGATTCCTTAATGTCTATAACAACGGCTGAGAACCATGTCCAAAGTCCGCATTCTGCCCGAAGTCCTCTCGAACAAGATCGCCGCCGGCGAGGTGGTGGAGCGGCCGGCCTCGGTGGTCAAGGAGCTGGCGGAAAACGCCGTCGACGCCGGGGCCACCCGTGTCCTGATCGAGGTCGAGCAGGGCGGCCGGGCCCTCGTCCAGGTCGCCGACGACGGCTGCGGCATGAGCCGGGACGACGCCCTGCTGGCCGTCGAGCGCTACGCCACGAGCAAGATTGCGACCGACGAGGACCTCTTCCGCATCCGCACCCTGGGCTTCCGCGGGGAGGCCCTGCCGAGCATTGCCGCGGTCTCGCGCTTTTCCCTGGTCAGCCGGGATGAGGCCTCCGAAGCCGGGGTCGAGGTCCGGATCGAGGGCGGCAGGCTCCTCGACGTGGCCGAGACCGGCGCGCCCCGGGGCACCCTGGTGACGGTGCGCCAGCTTTTTTCAACACCCCCGCCCGGCGCAAGTTTCTGAAGGCGGTCGCCACCGAGATGACCCACATCACCGACATCGTCGCCAGCATGGCCCTGGCCTGGCCCCAGATCCAGTTCCGCCTCACCCACAACCAGAGGATCGTGAAGAGCTGGGCCGCCGCCGAGCCCTTCGACCGGGTGGCGGACGTGCTCGGGGGCAGCCTGCGCGGCGATCTGCACCCCGTCGCCCCGGGGGAGGGGCCGGTGGCGGTCACCGGCTGGGTCGGAAGCCCCCGGGTCAACCGCCGCTCCTCGAGCGGGATTTTCATCTTCGTCAACAACCGCCTGGTCCGCGACCGGCTCATCCAGCATGCGCTCTTCCAGGGGTATTCCCAGAGACTGGTGAAGGGCCAGTTCCCGCTGGCGGCGCTCTTTGTCACGCTGCCCTTCGATGCGGTCGACGTCAACGTGCACCCGGCCAAGAACGAGGTGCGCTTCGCCCGGTCGCAGGAGGTGCACGAGGCCGTCCGGCGCGCCGTCGCCCAGGCGCTCTACGACGCCGACCGCCCGCGGTGGAAGCTCGGTGTCCGCTCGGGGCGGGCCCGGCGGGGAAGGGGGCGTTGCGGAGGGGAAGGAGGAATTCGGAAGGGGGAAGGCGGGAGAAGAAGGCGGAATTCGGAAGGCGGAAGGCGGAGGGCGGAAGGCGGAATTCGGAGGGATAGATGCGGAAAGACGGAATCCGGAGGCCCGCATTTGAAAGGCGAACACGGGGCGAAGATGCGGGCACGGCCTTGGACCGTGATCATCGGGGCGGGACGCCCCTCCCACAGGGCCTGCACCCGGAGTCGTGAATCCCGCGGCGTGCCGTCGTCTTCCGGCACCGCGCATCCGGCCTCCCGGCACGTGCTTCAGACCGTCATCTGGGAAAAAGAGGGGTTCGCCGGCCTGCGCGTGATCGGCCAGCTGCACGACACCTATATCGTCTGCGAGGCCCCGGACGGTCTGGTCCTGATCGATCAGCACGCCGCCCACGAGCGGGTGCTCTACGAACAGCTCTCCCGGCGCGAGAATGCGCCCGCGGCCGCCCAGACCCTGCTCGTGCCCGAGACCGTCGAGCTCAGCCACCGGGAGGCGGGCTGCCTCGAGGGGCTGGCGCCCGCCCTGGCCGAGCTCGGCATCCTGATCGAGCCCTTCGGCGGCAACACCGTGGTCGTCAAGGCCGTACCGCCCGCTCTTTCCGGCCGCCCGATCCAACCGCTCCTGGCCGAGATCGCCGCGGCGGCGGCGGACTCCGGGGGGGCGGCGAACCCGCAGGCCGCCCTCGACCGGTTCCGGCAGATCGCCGCCTGCCACGGCGCCATCCGCGCCCATCAGTCCCTGGCGCCGCCCCAGATCGAGCGGCTGCTCGCGCAGCTCGACCGCTGCGTCAACCCCGCCCACTGCCCCCACGGCCGCCCGACCTGGCTGCGCTACGACACCGCGGTGCTCGAAAGGGCCTTCAAGCGGGTGGTCTGATGATTTTGCAAAAGGCCGCGTTCCACGCGGGAGAGGGGACTTTGCCGCTTTTTGCACGCGACGCCCGGGTCCCGAGGCCCAAGCATACCGCATCGCCGGCCCTCGAAACTTCTAACCTACCAAAACCAAAGCAAAATTATTCCCCGCCGGGCCGTCACATTTTCCTTGACTTCAAAAGGACCCCGGAATATGATCCCTCAAATACGGCCGGGTTTCGGTTTTCGGTTATTAGGCTTTCCGGGGACCGCCGCCCGCCGGCGCCCTCCGACGAAAGGAGGTGCAGGGAGAATCGGGCGCCAAGGCAGGAAATTATCAGGCTAATCAAAAACCATTCATTAGTGCGTTAAGGAGAAAGAAAGATGAAGAAACTCATTGCTCTATTTGCGGTTCTGCTCATCGCCGCCCCGGCCATGGCCGCGGATTGGTCCTTCTACGGGTCCGCTCGTATGGCGACCTTCTGGCAGGCGACGGACTACGGTGACCTGCGTCCCAACGGGAACCAGAACGACGACGCCGACCTGCTGTGGGACTTCCAGGGCAACAGCCGCCTGGGCGCCCGCGTCAAGGCCGACAAGGTCAGCGGCCGCATCGAGCTGGCCCTGCCCAGCGCCAACACCCATGACGGCGCCGTCTCCACCCGTCTCATGTACGGCACCTGGAAGTTCGCCGACAACATGAGCCTGAAGGTCGGCAAGGACTACACCCCGACCAGCCAGTTCATTTCCACCCAGACCTTCTTCGAAGACCTCGGCATGCTCGGCCTGGGCACCAACTATGCCCGCCGCCCGGGCCAGATTGCTCTGACCATCGGCGGATTCGAGCTCGCCCTGATCGAGCCGAACAGCACCAACACCTTCGCCGGCGGCGACACCGATCAGTGGCTGCCCAAAATCGAAGCCAAGTTCGGCATGAACCTGAACATGTTCAGCTTCAACGTCATGGGCGGTTTCCAGACCTTTGCGGTTGAGGACAACGGCGGCACCGTGACCGACGACATCGACGTCACCTCCTGGATCGTCGGCGGCGACCTCGGCTTCAACCTCGGCGCCTTCTACATGAAGGGTGCCGGCTCCTACGGCGAAAACTGGACCAATGCCCGCTGGAGCGACCTGGCCATCGGTTACAGCAACGCTGCCGGTGCTGCCGCGCTGAACGGCGCCGGCGACGACACCAAGGACTCCACCTCCTGGCAGGCCTCCGGCGTGGCCGGTTTGAAGGTCACCAACACCCTGGCCTTCGAGCTCGGCGGCGGTTACCGCAAGAGTGATTCCTCGGCCGCCGGCTCCAAAAGAGACGAGGTGTGGAACCTCTACGGCAATGCCACCATCACCCTGGCCCCGGGCGTCTACCTGGTGCCGGAAGCCGGCTATGTCGACTTCATGGACGACACCACCCAGACCGACGCCGGCTACACCTGGTACGCCGGGATGAAGTGGCAGATCGATTTCTGATCTGTCCCGACTGCTTGTCACCACCTGCCTGATTCTCCCGAAAAACCCCGGGGCCGAAAGCCCCGGGGTTTTTTTTGGGGTGATCCGCGTTGTTCTCTTGTGAGAGGCAGGGCCATGGCACGCGGCGCCGTCCCGGCCGGTGTGGCGTGCGGCCCCGATGGGACTCCTATCCCACTCCTCACTCGCCAAAGCACCCGAGACCCGGCTTGAGGTTTCCCATTTTTTGTGGGAGCGGCGTCCCCGCCGCGAATCTTTTCCGTATTGGAGCGGCGGCCGGCCGGGGAAATCGCGGCGGGGACGCCGCTCCCACAGGCAAAGAAAAGAGGCCGCTCCCCGCGGTGCCCTGCGCGGTGCGGCCTCCACCGACCCGCGCCCGCCGCGGGGGTGCGCCACTCTAATATGCCCCTCAGCCTCCCCGTAAGCCCCCGGGGCCTGGCTTGAGTTTTCTCATTTTTGTGGGAGCGGCGTCCCCGCCGCGAATCTTTTCCGTATTGGAGCGGCCGCCAGCCAGGGAAATCGCGGCGGGGACGCCGCTCCCACAGGAAAAGAAAGAGGCCGCTCCCCCGCGGTGCCCTGCGCGGTGCGGCCTCCACCGACCCGCGTCCGCCGCGGGGGTGCGCCATTCCATTATGCCCCTCAGCCTCCCCGCAAGCCCCCGGGGCCTGGCCTGAGGTTTCTCATTTTTGTGGGAGCGGCGTCCCCGCCGCGAATCTTTTCCGTATTGGAGCGGCCCCCAGCCGGGGAAATCGCGGCGGGGACGCCGCTCCCACAGGAAAAGAGGCCGCTCCTCCTGCTATTTGATGAACTCGAAGGCGATCACCGTGCTCTTGGGGGTGGTGGTGATGATGGCCCCCTCGTCCAGGATCACCGCCGCGACGAGCTCCTCGGTGCCGTCGCCGTTGAAATCGCCGATGGCGAAGTCGCGGATGTAGCCGGCGATCTTGCGTGTCTTCCACTCCGGGGCGAGCCCGAGCCCGTCCCAGAAGAAGGAGATGATCTGGGACTCCTTGTAGCTGCGGAACTTCTCGAGTTTGCGCCCGGCGGCATCGAAGTTCTTGACGGCGATGAGCTTGGTCTTGCCGTCTTTGGCCGAGCGCCGCGCCACCGTGCGCATCGGGAAATAAAAGGGCTTTTCGACGTCTCCCGGGCTGGTCGATCTCCCCGGAGTAGTAGAGCGAGCTGCCGCCGTATTGCTCGACGCTTTTCCACTGCTCCATGCCGGCTCCGTCGTAGACCCGCAGGTGGTCCTCGCTGTCGAAGGCCACCGGGGCCTCCTTGCCGGTGTCGAGGATGTCGGTCAGGCTCACCCCGAGGGCGTTGACGCCGCCGCTCATCGGCAGCGGGGTCTCGGGCTCGTACTGGTTGTTGCGCCACACCATTTCGTAGATGCGCCCGCCGTAGGGGGAGCCGGCGCGGTGCTCCTGGCCGATCAGGATCTTGCCCCGGGCGGTCAGCTCGTTGACCCGAAAATACCAGGAGAGATTATCGGCGATCTTCTTGTAGCCCTTGCCGTCGAACTCCAGGACGAAGGAGCTCAAGGACTTCTTCGTCAGCCCCATGCTGGTGACGAAGATCTCCGGGATGCCGTTGCCGTTGATGTCGGCGACGTCGACGCCGATGTGATACTGACGGCCGGTCTTCCGGGAACTCGAACACCTGGGCGAAGCGCTGCTGGTCGTAGCGGAAGATCAGAACCGAGTGCGGGGTCACGATCACGGTCTCCGGCTTGCCGTCGCCGTCGACATCCCCGAGGGCGAGGCCGTTGAAGAGCAGCTTGAACCCCGTGCTCTTCCAGAACTGCGGGGAGATCTCACGGCCCCCTTCCTCGGTCACGAACGGCGAGCCCGCGCCTTCGGCGCCCATGCCCCCCTGCTGTTTGAACATCTTCTCCGGGTGGGCCTGGCTGGTGTCGGCCGCGGCCGTCGGCGCCTGCGCCGGGGCCGCCGCCGGCGCGGCGGTGGCGGCGCGGCCGAACATCTTGGCGTTGATGTCGGCGCTCATCGCGTTCAGCCGCGTGATGATCCCGCCGGCGTCTTCGCTCTGCTCGAAAAAGCTCAAGGTCGGCTTTCCGCCGCCGACATCGACCATCTTGGAGTCGAGGCTGATGCCGTTGCCGAGCACCGTGAGGCTGCCGAAGAGAACGAAATCGGCCCCCAGCTTGCGGCCGAGCTCACGGGCGGACGGCTCCGCGAGCGAACCCCCCTCGGCCGGGAGGGCCTTTTCGACCACCTGCCGGTTGAGCACCTCGACTTCGCCTTCCTTGGACAGGCGCGAGCCGAGCATGTCGTAGACACCGTCGCGCAGATAGCCCATGTCCTTTTCGGCGTTGACCTTGAAGGGCACGATCGCCACCTTCTTGGCCGCGGCCGCCGCCGGTGCCGGCGGCAGCAGGATGGCTGGCGCGAGGAGCAGGATAAAAACGAACAGGAAGTGGATATAGGTTTTTCTCAAGGGTCGACCTCCGGGTTCTTGCGTTTGCCTCGGTTCAAGTTTGCATGGGTTGGCCCGCTGCCGCACGCCCCCTCATCCTTGGCGGCCGAGGCTCTTTCTTCCTCGGAAAAGGGCGGCTCAGGGTGCGAGCATTTTTTTAAGCAGTGCGTTGACCGTCTTCGGGTCGGCCTGGCCGCGGGTGGCCTGCATGACCGCCCCGACGAAAAAACCCATGAGCTTGGTTTTCCCGTTCCGGAAGGCGGCCGCCTCCTGCGGGTTCCGGGCCAGCACCTCGGAGACGATTTTTTCGATGGCGCCGGCGTCGCTGATCTGGGTGAGCCCCTGCGCGGCGACGATCTCCGCGGCCGGCGCGCCGGTGGCGGCCATTTCCTCGAAGACCGCCTTGGCGCTCTTGGCGCTGATGGCCCCCTCGCCGACCAGCCTGAGCAGGTCCGCCAGCGCCCCGGCCGGGATGGGGGAGCTCTCGATGCCGACCCCCCGGGCGTTGAGCAGCCCAAGGAGCGGGCCCATCACCCAGTTGCTGACCTGCTTGGGGTCGCCGAAGCCCCGCAGGCACTCCTCGAAATAGTCGGCCAGCTCACGGTCGGCGGTGAGAACGGCGGCATCGTAGGGCGGCAGGCCGTGCCGGCTGACGAACCGCTCCTTGCGGGCCTCGGGCAGCTCGGGCAGGGCGCGGCGCACCTCTTCGATCCAGTGCGCGTCGACCTTCACGGGCAAAAGGTCCGGGTCGGGAAAATAGCGGTAGTCGTGGGCTTCCTCCTTGCCGCGCATGGAGAAGGTCCGGCCTTGGGCCGCGTCCCAGAGCCGGGTCTCCTGCACGACCCGGCCGCCGTCGCGCAGGACCTCCTTCTGCCGCAGGATCTCGTATTCGATCGCCTTTTCGACGAAGCGGAACGAGTTCAGGTTCTTGAGCTCGGCGCGCGTGCCGAGCTCGCTCGCCCCCTTCGGCCGGATCGACACGTTGGCGTCGCAGCGGAAGCTGCCCTCCTCGAGGTTGCCGTCGCAGATGCCGAGATAGCGCACGATCGCGCGCAGCTGTCTCAGGTAGGCGCCGGCGGCCTCCGGCGTGCCCATGTCCGGTTCGCTCACGATTTCGATCAACGGCACCCCGGTGCGGTTGTAGTCCACGAGGCTGAGCGGCCGATGGGGGTCGTGGTTGAGCTTGCCGGCGTCCTCCTCCATGTGGATCCGCCGGATGCGGACCCGCCGGCGCTCGCCGCCGACCTCGATGTCGATGTGGCCGTTCTCGGCGAGGGGCAGTTCGTACTGCGAGATCTGGTATCCCTTCGGCAGGTCCGGGTAGAAATAGTTCTTGCGCGCAAAGCGGCTCTCGGGGGCGACCGTGCACCCGGTGGCGAGCGCCATGCGCAGGGTGAAGTCCACCACCGCCCGGTTGAGCACGGGCAGCACCCCCGGCATTCCCAGGCAGACCGGGCAGGTGTGGGTGTTGGGGGCCGCGCCGAACTCGGTGGAACAGCCGCAGAAGATCTTGGTTCTGGTCCTGAGCTGGGCGTGGACCTCAAGGCCGATCACAGGTTCGAATTCCATCGCACCCCTATGCCCCGTATTTATTCAGACGTCGTGAACCCCGAATGATCGCGAATAAGGGGAAAATAGTCAAGCCCAATCTATGGTCACGCCTCGGTGTCAAACGGCTTAAACGGCTCTGCCGGGGCATACCACTTGAAGAAGTGGTTCATGATGAATTTCACCGTGCGTTTGTTGACGTGGAAGTTTTCGCGGCCGTCCGCAAAATAGGTGCGGCCGGTCAACGGCTGGTAGACGGTCGCCATCTCGAAGGCCGGGAAATAGAAGACATTCTCGTGGCGGGCGGCGAACTCGTCGGCCGCCGCCCGCAGGGTGCTTTTGGAGTTGCAGCTGGCGCTGATCACGTCCGCGTCGCGGCGGAAGGTGGCCCAGAGGTTCACCGGCGAGATGGTGACGATGATCCGGCAGCCCGGGTTGTGGGCGGCCATGAGGGCGTGGATGCGCTCGAGGTTGGCCAGGTTTTCGGCATGCCGGCTGACGCGGAATTCGTAGCGGCGCATGTCGCCCCCCTCGCTGACGTAGGGCCCCGCCGGCAGGCTGATCACCGCGCCGTCCACCCGGTCCTGCCAGATCTCGGTCAGCCCGAGCGTCAGGATCAGGACCTCGGCGCCGGCGAGCGCCCGCCGCGAGTGCTCGCGGTGGCGGGCGAAATCCGTTTCGGCCGCCTCCGGGCTGTCGTAGAGGATGACCCGCCGGTAGGGGTCCTGGACGCGGCCGGAGCCGGGGATCGGCCACCAGCGCAGGGCCGGCGCCCAGCGCTCGAAGGTGTACTCGAAGATCTGCCGCATTGAGAAGGTGTTGTAGACCCGCTCCCAGGCGGCGCTGGCGTGGACGGCGGCCGGGTGGTGGCCCTCTTCGGCGATGTAGGCGAACCCCCGCTGCACGAGCCGGCGCTTGATCTCGCGCGCGAAGCAGGAGCCGAGCGAGGCGATCCGCGTTTGGCGCGTGATGGCGAGGCCCGGGTCGGGGCGCGCGGGAAAATTGCCGTCCGTCGGCGGGTTGTCGAAAGACCCCGGCCAGACCTGCCAGGGCTCGAAGCGGTGGACGGGGTGGACATCGGAGCGGGCCATCGGGCACCTCGAGGCGGCTGTGATTGCCCCGGCGCGCTAGGTCGCACGGCCCCCGGTCTTCAAGGGTCTGCCGTGATCGAGCGGTCGGGGACCGGAAACCGGGTGGCCACCATATCAGATCCGCCAGCGGAAAGGAAGCGCCCGTAAGAAGAGGGGCGGGAGGTGGTTGACAAAACGCATTGAATTTTACTATTTAACGCCTATTCGAGGCGCCTTTTTTCCGGCGCCTTGCGTTTGGAGGGGCATGGCCCGCAATTCGACCTACAACATCCTGATGTACTCCCACGACACCTACGGGCTCGGCCATATCCGCCGCAGCATGGCGATCGCCGCCCACCTCCTGGACCCGCGCGTGAACATCCTCATCCTGACCGGCTCGCCCATCGCCGGCCGGTTTTCCTTTCCCGAGCAGATCGATTTCGTGCGCATCCCGGGCATGATCAAGCGCACCAACGAGGAGTACCTGCCGCTGTCGATCAAGATCAACGCCCGGCACGCCCTCGACATCCGCAAGAACATCATCACCGCCACGGTCAAGACCTTCCAGCCGCGGCTGTTCATCGTCGACAAGGAGCCGCTCGGCCTGAAGCGCGAGGTGTTGCCGGCCCTGCAGTGGTTGAAGCGCTGCCGGCCCGGCACCCGGGTGATTTTAGGCCTGCGGGACATCATGGACGATGCGCAGACCACCAAGCGGGACTGGCGCGAGAAGGGCGTCTACCAGATCCTCGAAGAGCTCTACAGCGAGATCTGGATCTACGGCAACCGGAAGTTCTACGACCCGATCCGCGAGTACGAGATCGGGGAGGCCGTCAGCCGCAAGATCCACTTCACCGGCTACATCCCGCGCAAGGTGCCTGCGCCGGAGGCGGTTCAGAGCATCCGCAAAGAGCACGGGCTGCAGGAAGGCGAGCGGCTCGTGGTGGTGACCACCGGCGGGGGCGGCGACGGCTACACCGTCATGGACAACTATCTGCGGATGCTCGAGTCATTCCCGTCGCCGCTGCCCTTCAAGAGCATCCTGATCACCGGCCCCTTCATGCCGAAGCCCGAGCGCAAGAACGTCTTCAAGCGCGCCCGCAAGCTCGGGGTGCGCATGTACCACTTTTACCGCCAGATGGAAAAGGCGTTCGCCGCAGCCGACGTGGTGGTCAGCATGGGCGGCTACAACACGCTGTGCGAAATCCTGAGCCAGGGCACCATCAGCCTGGTCATCCCCCGCGAAACCCCGCGCAAGGAGCAGCTCCTGCGGGCCCAGACCTTCCAGCGCCAGAACCTGATCGACTACATCCCCTGGGACGATTTCACCCCCGAGCTGCTGCGCGACAAGCTGATGGGGCTTCTCGAACACCCGCGGCCCTTGCGCGAGGCCATCGCCCGGTTTCAGCTGACCGGCATCGAAATCATGAAGCAGCGCCTGAAGGAGTTCAGGCACCCCAAGCCATGAGCGCCGTGGCCCGGCCGGTGCTGGGGATGGTGCTCAAGGGCTACCCCCGCATTTCCGAGACCTTCATCTCGAACGAAATCCTGCTGCTCGAACAGCTGGGCTTCAACATCCACATCTTTTCGATGCGCCGGGGCCGCGAGGGGTTCACCCATCGCAGCCTCGCCCGGATCAAGGCCCGGGTGGACTACCTCCCGGAGACCTTTCTGCGCCACATCCACCGGCTGGCGTTTCACAACCTGCGGCTGGCGGCCCGCCGCCCCGGCCGCTACGCGGAGGGTCTCAAGGCCGTCCTGCGCCGCTACCGGCGTTCGCGCAACCCCGCGAGCATCAGGCACTTCCTGCAGGCCGGCTACCTGGTCGACCGCTGCCTGCCCGGGCGGGGGGTGGTCCACCTGCATGCCCATTTCGCCCACTCGCCGGCCTCGGTCGCGCTGTATGCCGCGGCGCTGAGCGGTCTGCCCTTCAGCTTCACCGCCCACGCCAAGGACATCTACACCGCGGACACCGAGCAGCTGCGGGAGAAGATCGCCCTCGCCCGCTACGTCGTCACCTGTACCGACTACAACCGCCGTCACCTGTCGGGGATCGCCGGGGGGCTGCCGACCCCCATCCACCGGGTCTACCACGGGATCGACACCGGCCTGTTTTCGGGCGACGGCCGGGTCAACGATTGCCCGACCCCGCCTTACCGGCTGCTCACCGTGGCGCGGCTGACCGCCAAAAAAGGGATCCCGACCGTGCTGCGGGCGCTCAAGGGCCTGCAGGCGGCCGGTGTGGCCTTCACGCACACGCTGATCGGCGACGGCGACGAGCGCGAACGAACGCTCGCCCTCATCGACACGCTGGGGCTCGGGCGGGTCTGCCGCTGGCTGGGGGCCCAGCCGCACCACGTGGTGCTCGATCACTACCGCACGGCCGATGTCTTCGTGCTCGGCTGCGAGGTCGCCGCCGACGGGGACCGCGACGGGATCCCGAACGTGCTCTTCGAGAGCATGGCCATGGGGGTCCCGGTGGCCGCGACCGCGGTGTCGGCCATCCCGGAGCTGGTGGAGGACGGGGTGACGGGGCGGCTCGTGCCCCCGGGGCGGCCGCAGGCGCTCACCGACGCCCTGCGGGTGCTGCTGACGGACAGCGGGCTGCGTCGGCGCGTGATCCCCGCGGCCCGGCAGCGGGTGCGCGCGGAATTCGACAACGGCGCGCTCGTGGGGGCGCTGGCGGCGATTCACCGCCGGGCGGTTGAACCGCAATAGCGCGCGCATACCCCGCCGCATGCGGCGGGGTGAGCGGCGGATGCTTGCTTCTCGGCACCCTGGTGAGGGGGGTGTGGCGCCCGGTGCCATCTGCGCGGCAAGAGACAGCGCCCTTGTGGGAGCGGCTTTCAGCCGCGATCGCATGCGGCAAGATGCCACTCCCACAGACAAAGCACCCCACATCATCGGAAGAGCGCGGGGTGTGCGGCCGCATCGCCGTCGCCGGCGATCCCGCTACTCGGCCGCGGCGCCGACCGCGAACCCCTTCGGCGTCAGCCCCGTGGCGGAGGGGGTGCCGGCCATCTGGGCGAGGTAGGCGGCGCCCAGCGTGTCGATGTGCTCGCTGACGTTGTCGAAGTAGTTGTAGTGGATCTGCTCCTCGTCGATGATGGTCTCGAAGAGCTTCATGCTGATGCTGTCCCCGTTTTCACGGCACACCAGCAGGAACTGGTTGTAGACGTCGATGGTTTCATCCTCGAGCTTGGCGTCGAAGGGGAAGACGATCTCCACCTGCTGGCCCTTCTGGACCTTGCCGGCCGGCTCGGTGACCGGCTCCCCGCCCAGCTCCTTGATGCGCTCGGCGAACGCCTCGGCGTGGCGCATCTCGTCGATGGCGATCAGCTTGACCTTGCCGGCCATCTCCCCGTAGTCCTTGTCGTCCAGGTTGTAGTGCTGGTTCATGTACTGGTGGATGGCGTGCAGCTCCATGGAGCGGGCCTTGTTGAGCACCTCGACGACCTTTTTTTTACGTTCCTCCCTCGATTTTTGAGCCATGGTCCCCCCTCTTTCTCCTGCGGTTTGAGTGGTGGTGCCGCCGGCCGTGCGCGGTGCACGGGCGACGGCGGCAGAATACAGAATATCGGCGCCCGACTCAACAGCGGATGCGCGGCGTCACCCCCGTGCGTCACGAAGCCCGGTGCTTGCGGGTGCGGTTTTCCGCCGCGAGGCCGCGGAACAGATGCCGATTCAACGAAAACAAACGCGCGGGCAATCGACTCCCCGGAAAGGGGCCCCTGGGGGTCACGACTCCCGCTGAAGCGTCCGACCCGCCAGGGCCTGATCGATTTCGTCCCGCACCAGGCCGCTCTCGCGGTCTCGGCAGGCCTCGAGGGCGGCCTTGGCCGCGGCGCCGCCCAGGCGGCCAAGGGCCCAGGCGCTCATCCCGCGCACGATTTCGTCGGGGCTCTCCTTCAAAGACTGGGCCAGGACGGGCACATGCCGCGCATCCCCCAGGTTGCCCAAAGCGCGGGCCGCGTTCATGCGCCACTTGGCCGCATTTTTGCGC
Organism: uncultured delta proteobacterium; assembly: GCA_963716785.1. GTDB lineage: Bacteria > Desulfobacterota > Desulfobacteria > Desulfobacterales > SpSt-501 > SpSt-501. The sequence goes on from CAVQUW010000015.1 coordinate 56,994, forward strand.
GATATGTAGAACGTCAGCGGCCAGACCTTGCCGGTGTAGTGGGTGTCGTCCATGGTCAGCAGTCTGGGCAAAGCGAAATCCGGGGCTCTCTGAACGAGGCTCTCGTTGCGCGGCAGCTCCTGGTTCAGCCAGGGCTGGTTGCGCGGGCAGACCTCCTGGCAGCGGTCGCAGCCGTAGACCCAGGTGCCCATCGGTTCGCGCAGCGCGGCCGGGGTGATCCCCTCGGTGTAGTAGGTGTTGTAGGCGATGCAGCGCAGGGGGTTCATTTTCTTGGGCGCGTAGAGGGCGCCGGTGGGGCAGGCGGCAATGCAGGCGTTCTTGCACCACTTGGGGCAGCCCAGTTCGATCGTGGGTGCGTCCGGCTCGAGCTCCACGTCCAGGAGCAGCGGGATGCTCTCCAGCCAGGAGGCGTTGCGCATGCTCCGGCGGGCATAGGCGAAGCAGTTCTTGCCGTAGGTGACGATCCCGGCGCGGGCGGCGGCCATGCGCGCGGGCAGTTCGCCGTCGTACCAGACGCGGATGTTTCGGTCTTTGAGGAAACGCATGAAATCGACGAACCGGCGGTGCTCCTCACCGTGCTCCTTGCGCTCGTCGACCTGGTAGCAGCGTCCCACGACACCCACCATCTGCGGCGGGAAGGCCCGGCGGTGGTAGTTGCGGATCAGGACCACCAGCGACCGGGCCCAGGGGTGCTTTTCGACGAGACCCGCGCCGCGCCGCGTGCTGAACGCTTCCGTTCGCACCCAGCCGTACATCTCCGGCGGCCGCGACTCGATTTCGCGGATATAGAGATCCAGCGGTTCGACGCCGGTGAAGCCCGCATCCTCAAATCCCAGCGCGAGCGCCTTTTCCCTGATCGTCTCCTTCAGCCCCATGTGGTGGTGTCCTCTGTCGCGTTGAGCGTTTAAAGCGGTTGGTCGTGTTTTCGCGGCCGCTGGCATCCGGAGCTGAAACAGCTCAAACGGCGGTGCCGATTGTAGCGGTGATTCGGGCGGACGTAAAGGGTTTCATACGGCCGCCGGTGCCCCGTGCCACCCCCGGCGGAAGCGGCGGCGGGCTAAGGAGGTCGCGGCGGGTCTCCCCGGCGCGCGGGTACGACCACCCGCAGGCGGCCGCGCTCCAGCCGGAATCTGACTTCAGGCCCCAGCGCGACCGGCTCGCCGTCCAGGTGCGCCAGGGTGCCTTCCTGCCGCACCACGGCCTCGGCGGCGGGGATGGTGGCGATGTGCCTCGATCGATCGGCCCGGCCGGTAAAGAGATCGAGGCAGGCCATCGGCAGCGACGCCCAGGGGGGTTTTTGCACCAATTTCAGCTCGGCGACGCCATCGTCCGGCCGTGAGGCGGGGGAGATGCGCGCGCCGTTTCCGAACTGGGGGGTGTTGCAGAACACGAGCATCAGCAAGTCCGCCGCAATGGTGTGGCGATCGGCCGCCACCTGGACGCGCATCGGGCGTGCGCCGGCCACTTCCCGCAGGACGACCCGCAGGTAACCGCCGAACCCCCGGCGTGCGCCGCGGCTGAACAGGTCGGCCACGCGGGCGTCAAAGCCGATGCCGGCAACTCCCAGGAAGAGCCGGTCATTGAGGGTGCCGACGTCCATCGCCTGGACCGCGCCCGTGAACGCCACCCGCAGGGCTTCCTCGGGCGCCTGCGGGATCCCCAGGGAGCGCGCGTAGCCGTTGCCCGACCCCATGGGCACGATGCCGAGCGGGACCGGGGTGCCGCTCAACCCGGCCGCCACCGCGTTGAGCGTGCCGTCGCCGCCCGCGCACAGCACCCGTTCGGCACCGTCGCGCACCGCGGCGCGGGCCAGCTCGGTGCCGTGCCCCGGGCCCCGGATCAGCGCCACCGTAAGGGCCGCCCCGAGCCGTGCGGCCATACCTTCGGCCAGACCCGCCACGCGCGGCGCGCGCTGCTTTCCGGAGAAGGGGTTGATGATGAGTGTCGTCTTCATTCGCCGGTCGACCAACAGATGTCGGTGGTGGGGAATCCGAATCGTTATCGGCTCCCCGTTTCTATCCGGCATTGGATGCCGGCCGCGCCGGGATAGGTTGTTATCACAGTTTTTTCGATGGACAACTTTTTTTTGGGGGATGTCCCCGAAGCCGGTCTAACACTTGAGTCCCGCGGTGGTCGGAGCCCGATCGCCGGCGCGCAGGACCGGGAGGCTCAGAATTCCACGATCTTCCCGTCAAAGGCGGTCTCGTGTCCGAGAGAGTCAAGGCGCTTGAGAACGTCATCGCTCATGTGGGTGAGGATGAGCCGTTTGGGTCGGATGAGGGGCAGTTTCTCGACCAGGGTTTCCAGGTCCAGATGAAACCTTACCTTCTTGTCGAAGAAGTAGGCCTCGGCGACGAAGAGGTCGGCATTCACGGCAGCGTGAATCAATTCGTCGGTCCACTCCGTGTCGCCGGTATACGCCACCGCCTTTCCTTCCGCTTCAAGTCGGTAGGCGAAGAACGGGCCACCGGGTTTTCCGTGCTGTGCCTGAAACGGTTTGACGGCAACGCCGGCAATGGTTCGTTCCTGGGATGCCTGGAGTTCGACGAGCGACAGCGCGAACTTCGGTTTCGTGAGGGATGAGCCGGGAAACGCGGTCTCCAGCACGCGCTCGTACCAGTCCGACAGGCCCGGGGGGCCGACGATGGCGAGCGGTTCGGTTCGCTTGGAAAGGAACTGCGCATCGAGCATGAAGAACGGAATGCCGCCGAAATGATCCGCGTGAAAGTGGGTGACGAAGATGGCCTGAATGTCATTCAGTGAAACACGCTTTGCCTTCAAGCCGACCAACGATGACGCGCCGCAGTCGATCAGGAAATCGACCTTGCCGCCGGTGACGTGAAAGCAGGTATGCAAACGGCCGCCGCTGCCGAATGCATCTCCGCTGCCGATGAAGGTCAATTGCATGCGAGGGCCCCCAAAACTAATTGGCCGGAAGATGGTCGGCGGTGTCCCGCCGGTTCGATCTGGTTTGCCGAGATTATCACAATTTCAAAAAAACGCCAGATAGGCCGGATGATCACCAAAGCCTCGCCCATGGCAGTTTCCGCCGAGCTCCGGGTTTTAGGGCGACCCCTCTCGTGGGACACGCCTTTCCCGCCGTCCACCTCGATTTTCTGAACCGCAAAAGCGAGCGCATTCCCCGCTGCTTGCAGCGGGGAGCTTCGATTACAAGCCGGTTCCTGACAGGTACTTTTGGGTGGGGTCGGAAAATTTCTGTTGACAAATACTGGTATATGGTATTTGGTATACCACATGACGCAGCATAAAACCTCCCCCAAATCGACAGTGTGCCTCCTGCCCCTCGAGCACCCTTCCAGCTTGGCTGAAATGGCCTATCAGGCGCTCAAGGAAACCGTTCTCAACATGCATTACAACGCCGAGGAGCGTCTTGACGAGCGCGAGTTGGCGGAGAAGCCTGAAAATCAGCCGAACGCCCGCTGAGGGATGCCATTCGCAGGCTGGTCTCCGAAGGCCTTCTGCGCGTCGAGCCGCGCAAGGGCGTGTTCGTCGTTCGCAAGACGCGCCAGGAGATCATCGAGATTCTCTACGTGCGCGCGGCCCTCGAAGGCATGGCCGCCAAACTGGCGGTCCGGCACCTCACCGACGAGGACGTGGCGCGGATGAAGAGCCATGTTCGCAGCGGTTCACGCCGCGAACGTGGAGGGCAAGGTGGAAGCGAATTCTCGGAGGCCAACGTCCTGTTCCACGAGTTCGTTCTGAAGCTCAGCCATTGCCACAAACTTCAGGAGATGGCGGCCAATATCTACGACCACATGCGCATGGTGCGCATGCATACGATCCGACTCGGAGATCGGGCCCGAATGCCCTGGCCGAGCACCTGGATATCATTCGGGCTCTCGAAAAACGCGACGGGGACCAGGCCGGCCGGCACATGCAGCGCACATCGAAGGCCTGGCCCGGTACGTGGAGGAGAACAGGGGGCTTTTTCCCTGGGGACCCTTGGAGTAATCGGTTTATAGGCGCGACCCTTGAGTTATTTGAAATCCGGTGTTTCAACCTTTTGGGAGGGCCCCAGCAAACGGCCCGGAACACAAGATCAAGGAGGAAATGGGATGAGTTCATGTCGGGTATCGAGAAAAGATTTCATCGTTCCCCGCTGCACCAAGGCCTGCCCGGCCGGCATCGACGTGCCGCGGTACATCCGGGCGGTCAAGGCCGGGCTGTACGATGAGGCGGTCGCGGTGGTCCGGGAAAGAATCCCTTTCCCCACCGTGTGCGCCGACGCGTGCTTTGCGCCGTGCGAGGATGCCTGCGCCTACCAGCAGTTCGGCGATCCGATCGCCATCCGGGCGCTGAAACGCGCCGCGGTGGACAAGGGCCAGGATTCCTGGAAAGCGAAAAAGAAAAAGGCCGGCGCCAGCGGCAAGAAAGTGGCCGTGGTCGGCGCGGGTCCGGCCGGCTTGACGGCCGCCTACTACCTGCAGGGCCTGGGGCACCAGGTGGCGCTCTACGATGCCTTCCCCAAGCCGGGCGGCATGATGCGTTACGGCATCCCCAAGTACCGCCTGCCGGAGGAGCGACTGGACCGGGACGTCCAGCACATCCTGGACCTGGGGGTGACCTTCCACGGCAACACCTCGGTGGGCCAGGGAGTCAAGCTGGAGGCCCTTTCCAAGGAGTGCGACGCGGTCTTCATCGCCAGCGGCGCCAACTCCGGCGCCCGCATCCCGCTGGAGGGCACCGACAAGAAAGGGTTCCTCTGGGGCTGGGAATTCCTCACGGACGTCGCCCGCGGTCAGGCGCCCAAGCTCGGCCGGAACGTGGTGGTCATCGGCGGCGGGAACGTCGCTCTCGACGTGGCCTTGACCGCCAAACGGTTGGGGGCCCAGACGGTCACGATCGTCTGCCTGGAGGCGCGGGATGAGATGCTGGCCCACCCCTGGGAGATCGCCCTGGCCGAAGAGGAGGGGGTGGTGATCAACAACGCCTGGGCCCCCAAACGGGTCCTGGGCCAGGACAAGGTCGAAGGGCCTGGGTCTGAGACGGTGCGTTTCCACCCAGGATGACGCCTGCAACTTCGACCCGGTCTATGACGACGAGATCACCGACCGGATCGCGGCCGACACCATCATCGCCGCCATCGGCCAGACGCCGGTCCTTGATTTCGTCAAGGGTCTGCCCGGGGTGAAGGCCAATCGGCAGCGCCTGCTGGTGGAGGAGGCGGGTTTGGCCACGGGTGAAAAAGGTGTTTTTGCCGGCGGGGACGTGGTGACCGGGCCGTTGTCGATCATCAGCGCCATCGCCCATGGCAGGCAGGTCGCCGAAGCCATCGATCGGCACCTGGGCGGCAAGGGCGATATAACGGAAGTGTTGGCGACACCCGAGGAGGCGGTCGAGTTGAGCGATCGCCTGCCGTTCGCCCGTCGCCAGCCCATGCCGCACCTCAAGTCGTGGGAGCGACAGGGCAACTTCGACCAGGTGGAAAAGGGACTGACCGATGCGCAGGTCGCCGCGGAGGCCGCACGCTGCCTGGAGTGCGACGCCCGGAACTTCGAGGTGGTCGTCAACACCGCGAGCTGCAAGGAGTGCGGCTACTGCACCGAGGTCTGCGGCATGGAAGTGTTCGGCCCGGCCGCCGGCTTCAACGCGCGCGGCTATCGACCCATGGAAATCAAATCCACTGACTGGTGTGTGGGCTGCTTCAAGTGCTTCTTCTCTTGCCCCGACTTCGCCATCGACGTCAGGGAAAAATCAGCCTGCGGGAGGTCCTAAGATGAAACGATTTCTTGAAACTGGAAACTTCGCGATCACCGAGGGGGCGATCCTGGCCGGCTGCCGCTTCTTCTGCGGGTATCCCATCACGCCGGCCACGGAACTGGCCGAGGCCATGAGCATGAGGCTGCCCCAGGTGGGCGGTGTCTATCTGCAAGGCGAAGACGAGTGCGCGGCCATGCACCTGTGCATCGGCGCCGCCCTGGGCGGGATGAAGGTCATGACGGCCACTTCCGGCCCGGGCTTTATTCTTTACGCCGACCCCTACGGCTGGGCCCTGGGGTGCGAGACCCCGATGGTGGTCCTGAACTCGGGCCGCGTCGGCCCGGTCTCGGGCATCACCGGCGCCCCCGGCCAGGGTGAGTTCTACCTCACCCGCTACCCCACCCAGGGCGGCAATTTCGAGACCGTGGTCCTGGCCCCCAACTCGGCCCAGGAAAGCATGAAGATGGTGGTGGAGTCCTTCTACCTCTCGGAGCGGCTGCGCATGCCGGTGACGGTTCTGGCCGACCAGCTCATCACCGACGGCATGGAGGACATTTCCGTCCCGGAAAACGAGGCGGAGATGAAGGAGATGGGTTTCCGGGTGTGGCCGCGAACCCACCACAAAGGCCCGGATTTCTACCCGTTCACGGACGCGCTCGACATCCCGCCGGTGCAGATGGGGTACAACACCGGTGCGTTGTGCTCGGACTGGACGCCCACGGCGGAAGGCTATGACATCGAGGAGGTGGAAGACCACCACCGTCACGCCTACCGGCTGATCTACAAGGTCCGCAACAACCGGAACCTGTTCAACCACCTGTATGAAAAGCGCAACATGGACGACGACCCGGATCTGGTGGTGGTCTCCTACGGCACCCCGTCGCGCGTGGTCAACACCGCGGTGGACCACGCCCGGGCCCAGGGCCTGAAAGTGGGCGCGCTGCGGCTGATCAACCTGTGGCCGTTTCCGGACGAACTCTTCAGCCGGAAGGCCAACTATCTCGTGGTGGAGCTCAACTGGGACGGTCAGCTGGTCCGGGAAGTCCAGCGGGCCGCGGCTGAAGGCTCCAAGGTCAATTTCCTGGGGACTTGCGGCGATCTGCCGACCATCCCCGACTTGAAGGAAACCTTCGAGAAACTCCTGAAAAATCAGCCCCTGACCCGCAAGGGCTGGGTTATGGAGGCCTGGTAATGGAATACACATCCTCAACACTCATCGACAAGTACCTGCGCACCCGGAAAATTCCCTCGACGGCCTGTTCCGGCTGCGGGTTGGGCATCAACCACAAGGTCATCATCCAGGCCATCGCCGAGCTCGGTATCGAGGTCGCGGACGTGATCTGGGGGACCTCCATCGGCTGCGCCGGGCGCCAGACCTTCGCCACCTGGAAGGGCGACGGCTTCGCCGGCACCCACGGCCGGGCCTACGCCATCGCCCGCGGCCTGCGCATCGCCATCCCCCGCGAGAAGAAGATCATCCTCACCGTGGGCGACGGCGACGCCTTCGGCATCGGTCTGCTGCACCTGATCCACTCCGCCCGGTCCAACGCCCACATGACCGTGGTGGTCAACGACAACCTCGGCTATCAGTCCACCGGCGGCCAGTTCGGGTTCACCACCCCCCAGGGGGCCAAGACCGACTCCAGCCCCTACGGCATGTTCGAGCACAACCTCATGTCCGACGGCATGGACGTCATGGACATCTTGAAGGGCGCCGGCGCCACCTTCCTGGCCCGGCACGTCGCCATGGACGGCCCCGTGGCCGTGGAGACCATGAAGAAGGCGATTATGAACCCCGGCTTCTCCCTGGTGCACATGCCGTACCCGTGCCCGACCAACTTCGGCTCCCGTCATCTGGGCACCCGGGTGCCGGCGAACATCTACAACTGGATCAAGGACCACGCCGCGCCCATGGGGCAGGAAAAGCCGGACACCATCTGGCGCACCGGCGTCTACCATGACGCCCGCGGCTCGCGGCCGGAGTTTTCACAACACATTTGGGACTCGGTCACCCGGATCAGGAGGACGGGCACACTATGAAAGATAGAATCGAAATCGTGGCCAGCGGCTTCGGCGGCCAGGGGGTGGTCCGCTTGGGGCAGACCCTGGGCGAGACGGCCGTCAAACAGGGGCTGCGCGTGACCATGCTCAAGAGCCACGGCACCGAGATGCGCGGCGGCTACGTTCGCAGCCAGGTCGTGCTTTCCGAAAAAGCCATCGACTCGCCGATGTGCGAGAACCCCGATGTGTTCCTGGCCCTGTCCGGGGCCGCCTACAAGCGGTTCAAGGATACGGTCCTCGCCTACCGGGCTGATCGTCTACGACCCGGCCTTCGTGGATGAGGTGGACACGGCCTTGCCCTGCACCCAGAAGGCCCTGCCGGCAAAGGAGCTGGCCGTGAAACATTTCAAGCGGCCGATTTTCTCCAACGCCATCGCTCTCGGCGCTCTGGCGCGGCTGCTGAGCCAGACCCTGGACAAGGAGAAGATCCTGGAGAGCTTTCTCGAGGTTATCCCGAAGTACAAGAAGGAGAACCAGGAGGCGTTCGAGCTGGGATACAACCATGTGGGGTGATTGAGCCCTCGTGCCGGCGCCCTCCGGCGCCGGCACGATTCGTCTTGGCGTCCTGATCTCAAGCGGGGCGCGAGTCAGACCTTGTGCTTTTGGAGGAGTGCGGCGCATGCAAAGCAAGCTCATGACCAGCCGGGAGGCGGTGGCCCGGTTTATCAAACCCGGAATGCACGTCGGGTTCGGCGGGTTTTCTCTTTGCCGCAACGCCATGTGTGTCTCCCATGAAATCGTTCGGCAAGGCATCGGGGAGCTTCACATTTCGAGCGTGAACCCGGCCTACGGCGTTGACATGCTGATCGGCGCCGGCCTGGTCCGGACCGTGGAATCCGGCTGCCTCAACATGGAGCGGTTGGGATTGCCGCGGAATTTCTGCCGGGCGGTCGAAAACGGCACCTTGAAGTCCGAGGACTACGAACACCTCGGGATGACCATGCGCTACATGGCCGGCGCGCTCGGCATCACCTTCATCCCCACCAAGGCGGAGCTGGGTTCGGACATCGTGACCCATCGGACCCTGCCGGGGAAAAAACTGGAAATCGGAAACTGCCCGTTCACGGATGAAAAATACGTGCTGTTGCCGGCCTGCACGCCTGAGGTCGCGGTGGTGTTCGCCACCCGGGCGGACGAGTACGGCAACACCCAGATCGACGGGACGGCGTTTGCCGACGAGTTCATCGCCAAGGCCTCTGCGCAGGTGATCGTCGTCGCCGAGGAACTCGTGACGAACGACGACATCCGGCAAGAACCCCAAGGACACGCTGATCCCCGCTTTTCGGGTGAACGCGGTCGTCCACGAGCCCTTCGGGGCCTACCCGACCTCGTCCCCGGGGCACTACGACTATGATTACGAGGCCCTGCTCGACTACCAGCAGGCGGCGCGTGACCCGGAGTCCTTCCGGGCCTATCTGCAAAAGTACGTTTTTGAGGTCGACAGCTTCAAGGAGTACATCGATCGAGCCCTGACCCCCACGCGGATGCAGCGGCTGGAGTGCGATCCCCGGCTGGGCTACTCCTGCGAGATCGCCGAGGCCGTTACCTGCGGCGGCTTCACGGGTGAGCTTCCCGACACCTGCACCCGCAACGAGATGATGATCGTCAATGCGGCGCGCCAGATCCATGACGGCGAAGTGGCCATCGTCGGGACCGGCCTGCCCATGGCGGCGACCTCCCTCGCCATGTACACCCACGCCCCCAACCTGAACTACATCGTCGAAACGGGGATCGGGGACCTTAAACCCGTGCATGCGAGCCTCTCGGTGGCCGACACCCGCCTGCTCGGTGCCGCCAAGCCCGCCTTCGTGCGCAACATCGTCGAGTCGCTGGGGTTCCTCGTCCAACGGGGCCTGGCGGACCTGGGGTTTCTGGGCGGGGCCCAGATCGACATGTACGGGAACCTCAATGCCACCAGCGTCGGCGACTACGCCAGACCCACGAAGCGCTTCCCGGGCAGCGGCGGGGCGAACCCGATCGCCTCCTGCGCCAAGCGGATCCTCATCATCATCCGGCACGAGAAGCGGCGCTTCCTGGAACGGGTGGAGTACATCACCAGCCCGGGCTTCCTGGAGGGGGGCGACTCCCGCTGGAAGTCCGGCCTGCGGGGCGGCGGCCCGGACCGCGTGATCACGGACCTCGGGCATCATGGACTTCGAACCGGAGTCCAAGAGAATGCGCGTGATATCGCTGCACCCGGGGGTCACGCGGGAGCAGATCCAGGCGGCAACGGGCTTCCCGCTGCTCTTTGCCGACGTGGTGGCGGAATCACCGGTTCCGACCCCCGAGGAGCTGAACACGCTGAGGACAAAAATCGGCCGGGTTTACCTCGGCGGCGAGTAGTTGCGGTCCTTCGGCTGCGCGGCGGCGAATTCACAGAACAGGATTGAAAGTAGTGCCATGACAGAGGCGTTTTTCTGGAATCATCCAACCTGAAAATCGATTCAAGGAGGGAGTCCACGATGAAAAAGCGGAACTTCGTTCAGGCAGTGCTGGTCCTTTTGACGGTCATCCTCAGTGTCACTCTCGCTTTCGGCCAGGAAAAGTATCCCTCGCGTCCGATCGACTTCATCTGCACCTGGGGGGTGGGCGGCGGTTCGGACCAGATGGTGCGCACGCTCGCCAAGCTGACCGAGCCCTTCCTCGGCGTTCCCCTGCCGGTCTCCAACAAGCCGGGCGCCTCCGGCAACTCCGGCACCACCGACCTTCTGGCCGCCAAGGCCGACGGATACACCATCGCCAATTACATCGCCGACACCCTGGCCACGGTCCCGACCGGCCAGGCGCGCTACAAACTGGACGACCTGATTTGGGTCGCCCGCACCCAGAACATGCCCTCCTTTCTTTTCGTCAAATCGGACGGCCCCTTCAAGGACATCCAGGACCTGCTGAAGGCCACCAAGGAAAACCCCGGGAAAATCAAGATGGCCGGGCTCGGCTTCGGCACCATCGACGACATCACCCTGCGCTACCTGGCCAGCAAGGGCCACAAGATGACCCTGGTGCCCAACCCCAACCCCGGGGAGCGCTACGCTTCCGTGCTGGGCGGCCACAACGAGGTGCTTTACGAGCAGGCCGGCGACATCAAGCAGTACCTGGACGCCAAGCAGCTCAAGCCCGTGCTCGTCTTCGCCGAGCAGCGCATGGCCGCCTTCCCCGACGTGCCCTGCGCCAAGGAGCTGGGGTTCGAGGTGTTTCTGCCGCAGTTCCGCTGCGTCGTCGCCAAAAAGGGAGTGGCCCCGGAGCAGATCAAGACCCTGACCGCCGCCCTTGAAAAGGCCATGCAGACGCCGGGATGGAAGAAATTCAACGAGGAGCAGTATGCCGACCCGGACAGCTACATGGGCGGCGATCAGTTCCGGGACTGGGTGGCCGGCGAGATGAAAAACATGGAGAAGTTCATGAAGGAGTTCGGCATCATCAAATAGCGCACCCAAGGAGCTGGGACCCATGAACGACCAATTGACCCGGGCGGCTGAAAAGCCGCCCTGGATGACCATCATGGCCGGGCCGTTGTTCTTCCTGGCCTTCGGATTGATCGTGTACCTCTACGCGGATCGGAGCATCGATCCGGCCCCGCCCGGCCAACTGGGGGCGGGCTTCTGGCCCAAGATGTGCCTCACGGGCATCTTCCTGGCCGCCGGTTTGAAGGCCTTCGAGCTGTTCCGAGGCCGCGGGGAGGCCGGCGAGGAGGGCGGCGCATGCAAGGAGATGGACAATTTCAAACTTTACCTGATGATGCTCTTGCTCGTGCTGGTGGTCCTGGGGATCGGGTTCGTCGGTTTTCCGATCGCCAGCGTTCTGTTCTTCGGGGCCTTTCTGTGGCTGGCCGGGGCCCGCAAATTAATCACCCTTTTCCTGACGTCGGTTCTGGGCACCATCAGCCTGATCTACATCTTCGTGAAAGTGGTCTACCTGCCCCTGCCCAAGGGCGAGTGGTTCTTCGAAAACCTTACGCTGTTGATCTACCGCGCGCTGTTCATCATGTGAGGGGAGAGGAATTAAGGTTATGAGTGAATTGGACCTGTTTTGGATCGGATTGACCAACGCGTTTTCCCCGTTCAACTTCATGATGATGCTGACGGGCTTGACCATCGGCGTGCTGGCGGGCGCCCTGCCGGGCATCACCATGCTGAACGCCATCGTGCTGGTGCTGCCCTTCACCTACTCGATGGACATCGTGCCCTCGCTGCTGTTGATGACCGCCGTCTACGGCGGCGGCATCTTCGGCGGGTCCATCACGGGCATTCTCTTCAACATCCCCGGCGACCCCATGAACGTGCCCGCCACCTGGGAGGGCTACGCGCTGAACAAGAAAGGCCACGTCGCCAAGGCGCTCGGGGTCGCCATCATGGGCTCCGCGCTCGGCGGGTTCCTGAGCTGCCTCGTGATGACGCTCGTCTCCCCGCCGTTTGCCAAGGTGGCCCTGTCGTTCTCCTCCGCCGAGTACTTTGCGGTCGTGTTCCTGGGGCTGGTAAGCGTGGTGGTCATCAACACCAAGTCCGTCGGCTCCTCGCTGATCTGCCTTTTCCTGGGCATGCTGCTCGGCACGATCGGCATCGACGACATGTACGGGGCGGCCCGGTTCACCTTCGGCTCGCGGCTGCTGGAAACGGGGATCAGCTTCACCATCGTGCTGATCGGGCTGTTTGCCATCGGCGAGGTGCTCGACCAGTTGTGCGAGCGCAACAAGGTGCTCGACCCGACCATGAAGGAACGACCCAAGGTCCACTTGCTGTCGTTCCGGGAGATATGGGAACTGAAGGGGTCGCTCTTTCGCGGGTTCGGAGTGGGAACATTAATCGGTGCGATCCCCGGGGCCGGCGCCACGGTGGCCTCCTTCGTGAGCTACGGGGTGGAGCGGCAGGTCAGCAAGAAACCGGAGGAGTTCGGCAAGGGGTCCTGGGATGGGCTGAACTCCACCAGCTCGGCCATCAACGCCTCGGTCGGCGGCGCGATGATCCCGCTGCTGACGTTGGGCATCCCCGGCAGCGGCGCCACGGCGGTGATGATGGGCGCTTTTCTGCTGCACGGCATCCAGCCGGGGCCGCTGCTTGTTCAGCAAGAGCCCGGAGGCGGTCTACACGATTTTCGCCGGGATGCTGCTCTGCAACGTGGTGATGATCCTGGCCGGTTACATCTGCGCCAAGTTCTTCTCCGAGCTCATGCGCGTGCCGGAAAACATCATGGGCGCGTTTATCATCATGTTCTGCCTGGTCGGCGCCTACGCGCTGCGCAACGACAACTCCGATCTGTGGTACATGGTGTTTTTCGGGATCGGCGGCTATTACATGCGCCGCTACGACCTGCCGGTGCCGCCGCTGGTGCTGGGCGTCATCCTGGGGCCCCTGGCCGAGCGCTACTTCCTGACGACCATGATCGGCGCCAACAACGACATCAGCGTCTTCTTCACCCGGCCGGTCAGCGCGACGATCATCACCGTTTCCATGCGCGATGCTCTTCTGGCCGATGCTGCAGTCCCACCTGAACAGGCGCAGGCTCACCAAAAGCTGCGTCCCGTCATGATTCCGCAAGCCGGAAAAAGCCCGCGGCCGTCAGGCCGCGGGCTTTCCTTCCTCATCTTGCGCGGCACATCTCGAACCCGAGCGGGTGATTCGTTCCCATGAGACCTTGTGCTGCGATTTTGGTTGGCGACCCATCATGGGAAGGTACCATACTTTTATTGTTTCTTCGCCACTGGCAACGATAAAGCAGACTTTCAAGACTTATTTGAGCAACCGCCTGTTGAATCGTGAACTGTCGTTGATTCTTGGGTTCACGTGGGATAGGCTGCCGCCATGGCAGGGGCGCGGCGGATGGGATCATAGGGCGCCGCTGGCCGTATCTGATCGTCCGGAAACAAGCGGCAGACGTTGTTCCGAACCGCAGAGGAGGGGGGCGTGATCGAGCGGAGCGTCACCACGGTGATCGACCGGCAGATTTGCATCGGCTGCGGGGAATGCGTCCGCGTCTGCCCTTCCGGGACGATTAGCCTGCGGGAGGGGAAGGCCGCGGTGACGGGCGACCGCTCCCTCGGCTGCGGTCACTGCGCCGCCGTGTGTCCGGTGGAGGCGGTGCGTGTGGCGGCCGTCGACCCTCAAAGCCTCAAGTTTCACACCTTTGCCTGCCGCCCCGATTGGCAGCCGCCCGGGGCATTCGACCCGGCCGAGCTGGTCAGGCTCATGGCCTCGCGGCGCTCCTGCCGCAACTACGATGAAAGAGCCGTGCCGCGCGAGACACTCGAGGATCTGGTCAAAATCGGCGCCACCGCCCCCTCGGGGACCAACAGCCAGAGGTGGACCTTCACCGTGCTGCCGACGCGCGCCGCGGTCATGGCCCTGGGCGATGCCCTGGCCGGCTTTTTCAAGCGCCTCAACCGGCTGGCGGAGAACCCGCTCCTGCGCGGCGGCCTGCGGCTTCTCGGGAAAAGAGAGCTTTCCGACTATTACCGCGACTACCACCGCAGCGTGGCGGAGGCCCTGGCCGATTGGGAGCAGCACGGCCGCGACCGGCTGTTTCACGGGGCGACGGCCGCCATCCTGGTGGGGTCGCAGCCCGGGGCCAGCTGCCCGGCCGAGGACGCCCTGCTCGCCACCCAGAACATCCTGCTGGCCGCCCATGCCATGGGGCTCGGGACCTGTCTGGTCGGGTTCGCCGTCAGTGCGCTCGAAAGAGAGCCCGGGATCAAAGCCATTCTCGACATCCCGCGCGCGGAAAAGATCTATGCCGTGATCGCCCTGGGCACCCCGGCCGAAACGTATCTGCGCCTGACGGGCCGGAAAAAAGCGACCCTGCGTTTTTCAGAACCGCCGGCCGGACTCGCACTCCGACACCCTGTTTCGAACGCCCTGTCCCCAAAGGAGGACCCATGAACGGAAGGGAACGCATTCTGAGCGCACTGTCCCTCGAAACCCCCGACCGCGTCCCCCTTTACATCCACGGGATCAACGAGGCGCCGATCATCGGGATCGGCCGCCACCTCACCGATGGGCTTCCGGAACCCAAGGAAATCCACGAGATGACCGACCCCGAAAAACTGAAGCTGGTGGACACCCTGTTTCTGATCCACGAGCATTTCGGGGTCGACGGCTGCACCTGCTTCGAGATCGGGCACGAGGCGGTGCTGGACGAGAAGCGGGTGATGGATGACTGGGGCGTCACCTACATCCGCAACCCGCACGGCATCCCGGTCGCCAAGGGGCACCCGCTCGCGGACGCCGCGGACCTGGCCGGCTTCCGCCCGCCGGAGCCGAAACGGGAGCACCTGCTGCTGCTCGATCTGGCCCGGGAGCGGTTTGGCGGGCAGCGGGCCCTGTTCTGGATGATGCGGGGCACCTTTGTGCGCAGCTGGCGGCTGGCCGGGATGCAGAACCTGATGCTGCGCATGATCTCCGATCCGGACTTCGTGCACCGGGTCGCCGCCCTCACGCTGGAGTACAACCTGAACCAGCTCGACCTGCTGGCCGCCGCCGGCGTGGACGTCCTGGTGGTTGAAGACGACATCGCCACCACCCACAGCACCTTGATTTCGCCCAGGCATTTCCGGGAATTCGTCAACCCCTACAACCGGCGGCTGGTCGAGCGGGCGCATGCGCTCGGCCTCAAGGTGGTGCGCCACAGCGACGGCAACCTCTGGCCGATCCTCGACGACCTGATCGCCAGCGGCTACGATGGCCTGAACCCACTGGAGCCTCAGGCCGGGATGGACCTCGCCAAGGTCAAGGCCTACTGCGGCGACCGCATCTGCCTGGTCGGCAACATCGACTGCATGGAGCTGCTCTGCACCGGGACGACGGGGCAGGTGGATGCGGCCGTCCGGCAGGCGATCGAGATCGCGGCCCCCGGCGGCGGGTTCATCCTGAGCGAATCCAATTCGCTGCACCCCGCGGTCAACCCCGAGAACTGCATCGCGATGTTCCAGGCGGCCAAGAAATACGGGCGCACCCCCCCGAGGACCGGGGCGGGCGCGGCTCCCGCGGGAGGACCGAGCTCATGACCCCCGACGACGCCGCAGCGCCCGCGTTTTCGCGCTCTTCGGCCCGCCTCACCTTCGGGCTGCTGTTTCTGCTCTACATGTTCGACTACATCGACCGCATGGTGGTGGTCTCCCTGTTCCCCTTTCTGAAGGCCGACTGGGGGCTCACCGATGCCCAGTGCGGCCTGCTCGTTTCGTCGGTCTACTGGTCGATCCTGGTGTTTGCGCTGCCGGTCTCGGTCCTGATCGACCGCTGGAGCCGCAAAAAGTGCATCGGGTGGATGTCGCTGCTCTGGTGCGCCGCCACCCTCGCCTGCGCCTTCGTGCGCGGTTTTCCCCAGCTGCTCGCGGCCCGGACCGCCATCGGCATCGGCGAGGCCGGCTATGCGCCCGGCGGCACGGCCATGATCGCGGCCCTTTTCCCGGGACACCGGCGGGCCCGCATGCTGGGCATCTGGAACGCCTCCATCCCGCTCGGCAGCGCCATCGGGATTGCTCTCGGCGGGTTCATCGCCCAGCACTGGGGCTGGCGGCATGCCTTCGGGGTCGTGGCCGTCCCCGGCCTCCTGGTGGCCCTGGCGTTTTTCTTTGTGCGCGACTACGAGACGGTCGCGCTCACGGGCAGCGCGGGGGGGGACACCCGGGAGCCCCTGGGCTGGCGGGAGGCCGCGGCCGGGCTGGCCCGCAACAAGACCCTCATGCTCACCAACCTGGGGTTTGCGGCCAGCGTCTTCGTCACCACCGCCCTGCTCACCTGGCTGCCGACCTACTTTCACCGCCTGCAAGGGCTGCCGATGGACCAGGCCGGCACCAAGGCGGCCTCGGTGATGCTGTTGGCCATCGTGGGGGCGCCGCTGGGAGGCTATCTGGCCGACCGCTGGTTCCTGCGGCGCAAGACCGCCCGCCTGCTGTTCCCGGCCCTCTCCTCGCTGGCCACCGGCCTCATCCTGCTGGCGGCCTTCACGCTGGCCCCGGGGGCTTTTCAGTACCTCGTGCTTTTGGCCTGCGGCGTGACGGCGGTGGCGTTCGTGCCGGCGGCGGTGGCCGTGACCCAGGAGGTCGTGCACCCCGGCCTGCGGGCCGTCGCGCTCAGCCTGAACGTCATCACCCAGCACCTGCTGGGGAGCGCCCTGGCGCCGACGGTGGTCGGCGCGCTCTCCGATGCCTGGGGGATCGAGGCCGCGCTGCTCGGTCTGCCGCTCTTCTCGCTGGCGGCGGCGCTCCTGTTTCTGACGGCCTCGCGCTTCTACGAGCAGGATGCCGGGCGGGTCGGAAAAATCGAGATCCGGGTGGCGGAGCTGAAAAAGCCGGCCATGCAACCGTCAGGCCCCTAGCCGGCGGGGACGGGAAAACGCGGCCGTCTGTTTTTTAGCATGGGGACTGGCTACGCCGGTCCCGGATGGGAATGGCAAATTAAGGCCGCTCACTGCTATCCTTACGCCGAGTTGTTGCCGCAACTTCGAACGTAAGGAGGAAGCAGTGAGCAGATTTCGCAGGTTATCACACACGCTATGGCATTGTCAGTATCATGTTGTATGGGTACCGAAGTACCGGTTTCGGATTCTAATCGGGCCGGTAAAGGAGGCAGCCGCGACTGGGATCCAGGCGATCTGCGGTTATGCGGGGTGCGAGGTAGTGGAGCTGAATGTGCAACCGGATCATGTGCATGTGGTGATGATGGTGCCCCCGAAGGTATCGATATCGGTGCTGTTGGGCCGGGTGAAGGGACAGACTTCGATGAAGTTGTTCCACCAGTTTCGGTATTTGAAGAAAAAGCCGTACTGGGGCAATCATTTTTGGGCGAAGGGCTATTGTGTGGACACCGTGGGATTGGATGCGGACATGATACGCAAGTATGTCCGCTATCAGGAGAAGAAGGAAAAGCAGTTAGAGCAACTGCAATTGTGCGATTAGGGATCATATCGGCGGCATAACTCGCAGGCCCGCCCCCTATGGGGGCAGGGCCATGTCCCCCCTATGGGGGGATTTTCCAAAGCCGCACCCTCAGGGTGCGGATTCTTTACTGGTTCCAACCGGACCCTGACCTGAGCTCGCCGATACGCGAATCCTATCCCTCTTGCGGAGATTAGCCCGCTTAATCTCCGCACAATGTGCGGACATTGTGCTTGCTTTTGCGGCAAATAACAGCCATAATCTCCGCATTAGGTGCGGAGAATGACGACTTACATCCACGAATTGAAGGAATGGCCGGACTTCCGGTGGGACGAGGGCTTGGCGGCGCGGCATCTGGCGCCTGTGCGCCACCGGCAGGGCCGCCTGATCGGGCGCATGGAAGCGCTGGGGTTCAACCTGCGCGCCGAGGCCGTTCTGGCAACCCTCACGGAGGACGTCCTCAAGAGCAGCGAGATCGAAGGCGAAATCCTGGACAAGGAGCAGGTGCGCTCCTCGATCGCGCGCCGGCTGGGCCTGGACATCGGCGCGCTGTCCCCCGCCGACCGGCATACAGAGGGTGTGGTCGAGATGATGCTCGACGCCACCCAGAACTATGCCGCCCCCCTGACCGACGAGCGCCTCTTCGCATGGCACGCCGCGCTGTTCCCGACCGGGCGCAGCGGCATGACCCGGATCATCGTCGGCGCCTGGCGCGATGACGGCTCCGGCCCGATGCAGGTGGTTTCCGGCCCGATCGGGCACGAGCGGGTGCATTTCGAAGCTCCGGGTGCGCCGCGCCTCGCAGCCGAAATGTCCGCTTTTCTGAAGTGGTTCAACGCCGAGGCCGTGCTCGACCCCGTTTTGAAGGCGGCGCTGGCGCATTTGTGGTTCATCACCATCCACCCGTTCGATGACGGCAACGGTCGGCTGGCGCGCGCCGTCGCGGACATGGCGCTCGCGCGCTCGGAGCAAAGCGCGCAGCGCTTCTACAGCATGTCCGCGCAAATCCGGCGGGAGCGCAACGACTACTACGACACCCTGGAGGCCACGCAGAGGGGCGGTCTCGACGTCAGCGCATGGCTGGAGTGGTTTCTCGGCTGCCTCGACCGCGCGATCGAAGGCGCGGAGGAGACGCTCTCCGGCGTTCTGCGCAAGGCGCGCTTCTGGGAGGCGATCAAGGACCAACCGCTCAACGAGCGCCAGCGCAGGGTCATCAACCGGCTTCTGGACGGCTTTGAGGGCAGACTCACCTCCTCCAAATGGGCGCGGCTCACGAAGTCATCGCCCGACACGGCCCTGCGCGACATCACCGATCTCGTCAAACGCGGCCTCCTCGTCCGCAACCCCGGGGGCGGGCGCAGTACGAGCTATTCGCTGGCCAAGGTGGAATGAGCCAACAGCGGTGACGATCCGTTACCCGCATTCTTTTGATTGCAGCGCACAAGGGCAGTGGCGCCCATTAACCCCGGCACGACCACATTTGACTATCAGCACTGATTTTCGAAGTTGGTCGGACTCCAGAAACCCTTATCGAAGCTGGCGGCCTTGATTTTCGCATTAAAGCGCCTCTGCAGCGTCTGCATCAACTCCACTGGAGCCCTTTCATCGGTCTGACCCTGCTCCATCACGCGGGCATGCACGATGAAGCCGGCGCTGTCTTCCACGATCAGCATCCGGTGGCCGAACTCAATCGGTTGAGGGGCTTTACCCCGGTTAATGAGTTCGGTGTCCGGTTCAAAGATGCTGAAGACTTTATCTTCGTGAGGAATACGTTCTTGAGCGATCACCCGCCGGGCGGCCAGATCGGCCATGTATTCGGTGGCCCCCAGAAAGTACTGAAGCTCGGAGGCGAGCGCTTCGCTCAACTGGCGGACCCGCGGCGGGGCAAGGGCATTGAGGGCCTTGACCTGCTCATAGCTGTCAAGAGCACGCTCCACGATCATGTGGCTGTGAGCAAGCAGCTTTCGGTAGCAGGTCTGGAGTGCCTGCTCTTTGTCCTTAATACGGCTGCGGGCCACTTTGTCGATTGTCCGTTTCATGCGCCGGGCCTCGGCCAGCAAATAGGCATGCTGGCGCCAACCCGAAAGCGGCGCCAGTTTCGCCATGCCTGCACACAGCCCGATCACTTTTCGGATACCGTCTAAAAGCAGGTTGGCATCGGTGGGATAATGGATGTTTCTCTTCAGCACGTAACTGTCCCCGCGCACTCTCTCGATGGCATTGGGATGCAGTCGATGGCCTTCGTCGGCAATCAGGCCGGATATGCGTTCGATAGTCTTGGCCGACAGCGAGCTCAGGTTGTCATGGATCGTTAATTATCATCAGGGCAGATGGATGGAGGGGGCAAATGGACGCGAACCTTCAAAGTGAAATCGATAGCATCACGGCACAGCTGATCGAGAGGTACAAACCGGAAAAAATCATCCTCTTCGGCAGCGCCGCCAGGGGCGATATCACCCATGACAGCGACGTCGACCTGCTGATCATCAAACGCGACACTCCTCATTATAGCGCTGACCGGATCATGGAAGTCAGCCGCCTGATCAAACGTGAGGTTGCCGTCGACTTTCTGGTTTACCGCCCTGAAGAGTTTGAAAAAAGGCTCAGCATGGGAGACCCATTCATCGAGCTCATCCTCAAAGAAGGCAAAGTGTTATATGGTTGACCGCCAGATTATCGATGAATGGCTTGCCAAAGCCGAGTCCGACTTCCAATTTGCCGAGATAGTTCTCGCAGAGGAAAAGGAATACTATGATCACATTTGCTTTCATTTCCAGCAAAGCGCAGAGAAATATTTAAAGACATTCATCATCGCCAATAATCTCGGCTTTGAAAAGAACTCATGACCTCCCTCGGTTGCTGCAAAAGTGCATTTCCAATGATACCGCTTTTGATGGATTGAAAGACAGTTGCGCCTATCTAAGCGCCTTCTACATCCAATCGCGCTACCCGATGGATTGGCCCGTGGCGACCACCAGAGACAATGCGCAGCGCGCCTTAGAGGCTTCTGCCACTGTTCACGGTCTGGTCCGTTCCAAGTTGATCGGTAATTAGCTCAAAATCTGCCAATTTCTATCCCTCCCTGTGGCGATATCAATTTGCCAATAGGCGTCCCCCATCTATTCCCATCTAATTAGGTTAAATATTTTTTGGTGGCTCCGGTGCCCCGGCAATGAAAAGACCGACCGGCACGGGACACCTCGCCACCGGTTCAGATTGTCAGAGATTCGCCAACTCCCTTGAAACCGGGCTGGCGCACTGGGAGGACATTGAGAACTACGCAGAACGAGAATCGGAAGCCGAAGTGACGGCCAAGGCGGGCTAATCCACATCGGACCGGCAGGGGGACCCCTCTTCCGGGCCCTTTTTATGACCTGAAGGTTGGAAATGCTTTCGGCAGGAAAAAATCAAGGGCTTAGAATCGCTCCCACGCCCTTGATTTTATTGTGGTGGTCCCAACGGGACTCGAACCCGTGTTACCGACGTGAGAGTTCGCCCAAAGCCGCATTCCACCGGCATTTGCGAGCATTGAGAGCCGTCAAAAAGCCATTTCGAGAAACAAAAGCCGTCTAAAAAGCCGTCAGAAATTCCTTGGCCGAAGCGAACCAGCCTGTCTTGACACGATGTAATCGTTCGATTACAATAAGCGTCTGTTCACGATCAAGCCTCTGCCTGAATTCATCGCCTGGCTCGACAATCTTTCCGATCCAGCGGTGCGCGGGGTGGTTTGGCGCGGATCAAGCGCATAGAGCGCGGTTTGATGGGGGACGTGGAACCCGTGGGTGGGGGTGTTTCAGAACTGCGCATTCACATGGGTGCGGGCTGGCGCGTGTATTTCACGCAGCGCGGCACGCAAACAATTGTGCTGCTTGCCGGCGGATCGAAGCGCACCCAGAAGGCTGACATCAAGCGTGCCAAGGCCCTGGCGGCATTGCTGGACTGAACGGAGGAAAAGAACATGACCAAACGCATCAAGGTGGCCGACCTGCCGGATTTCGACGCTGCACCCTATCTCGACAGTGAGGACGCGGTGGCCGCTTACCTGACCGATATACTGGAGGCGAACGATCCGGCTCTGCTCGCAGCGGCGTTGGGAGACATTGCCCGTGCCCGCGGCATGAGCGAGATTGCCAAGGCGTCCGGATTAACGCGCGAAGCGCTTTACAAGGCGCTGCGGGCTGATGCAAAGCCACGCTTCGATACGATCAGCCGTGTCTGCGCGGCGTTGGGCGTACGGTTGGTGGCGGAACCCGTGCATACCAGATCCAAGCGTATTGCCAGTGGCCAGCCGGCCTGAACCGCAAAAGCGAGCGCATTCCCCGCCGCTTGCGGCGGGGTTAGCGAGCGAATCAAAAACGACCCCATTCCTTACGGTCGAAGATTCCCCGCAGCTTGCTGCGGGGAGATTCAATGTCAACCGTGAGGGAGCACTGCGGTTTTTCTCCGGATTCTCACCTCGACCGCGTGGTCTTTGCGGTCGTCGACCAGTGGGATCGCCAGGTCCGGGCGCTTGACGCCGTCCATGGTCACGCTCATGCCGTCGCTGCCGGAGCGCGTCTGTGTGACGCTGACATGGTAGACCGTCTCCCGGTATCGGTAGTGCATCTTGAACCCCTCCCAATCCGCGGGAAGGCAGGGTGAAAAACGCAGCTGGCCCGCTTCCAGGGTCAGTCCCAGGAGGGACTCGACGATCAGCCGGTACATCCAGGCCGCCGATCCCGTGTACCACGTCCAGCCGCCGCGGCCGGTGTGCGGCGGCACCGCATAGACGTCGGCAGCGACGACGTACGGCTCCACCTTGTAGGTAGCGACATCCTCGGCCGACCTGGCGTGGTTCACCGGGTTGATCAGGGCAAATAGTTCCCACGCGCGCCGGGTGTCCCCCAGTCGGGCAAAGGCCATCGCCGCCCAGATGGCCGCATGGGTGTACTGGCCGCCGTTCTCGCGCACGCCGGGGACATACCCTTTGATGTAGCCGGGCTCGAGCGCCGAGGTGTCGAACGGCGGATCGAGCAGCTGGATCAGCCGGTCCTCGCGCCGAACAAGACGTTCGTCCACCGCCTCCATGGCCAGGCGGCGAGCGCTCGGGATCACCCGCACCGGAAAGAACCGACCAGCTCTGGGCAATGCGAGTCGATCTGGCATTCCGCGCTGGTGGCCGAGCCGAGCGGCGTGCCGTCGTCGAAGTAGGCGCGGCGGTACCACTTGCCGTCCCAGCCGTGCTCTTCGAGATTCCGTCGCAGGGTGGCCGCCTCTTCGCCGGCAGCGTTCGACGAATGCCGCTGTCGCCGCGTGCGTCGGCAACCTCGGTGAAACGCATGAGCACGTCATACAGGAAAAAACCCGAGCCACACGCTCTCGCCCTGGCCGTGTTCGCCGACCAGGTTCATGCCGTCGTTCCAGTCGCCGGAGCCGATGAGCGGAAGACCGTGCTCGCCGAACCGGAGGCCGTTCAGGATGGCCCGGACACAGTGTTCGTACAGGCTCCCCGCTTCATCCGAGCGTCCGGGCAGATCGTAGTAGGAGTCTTCATCCGCGTTCACCGGGCGGCCTTGCAGGAAGTGGACGGGTTCGTCCAGCACACCGTGGTCGCCGGTGGCGAACACATAGCGGCAGGTCGCAAGCGGCAGCCAGAGGTAGTCGTCCGAACAGTGGGTGCGCACCCCGCGGCCTGTCGGGGGGTGCCACCAATGCTGCACGTCTCCTTCCTGGAATTGGCGGTCCGCGCACCGCAGCAGGTGCTCGCGCACCAGGTGCGGCTGGGCGTGGATGAGCGCCATCACGTCCTGCAACTGGTCGCGGAAACCGAAGGCGCCCCCCGACTGGTAGGTGGCGCTTCGCGCCCAGATTCGGCAGGCGAGCGTCTGGTATAGCAGCCAGCCGTTGGCCAGCACGTTGACGGACGGGTCGGGGGTTTCCACATGGATCGCGCCCAAGGTGTGCTTCCAGTGCTGCCAGACCCCTTCGAGGGCGCCGCGCGCAGCGCTTGATCCCCGAAAGCGATGAACCAGCTTTCTGGCATCATCGGGGGTTTGCCCCGCCCCTAGCCTGAAGACCATTTCGCGTTCTTGCCCGGCGGCCAGGTCGAAGCTCACCTGGATTGCGGCGCAGGGGTCCAGGGCGGCCCCCACCTTGCCGGACAGGCGCGTGCGCGCCATCGCGGCCGGAGTGCGCAGCGTACCGTTGCGCCCAAGGAATTCGGTCCGATCCCCGGTTACGGTGCGAGCGCCATCGTCCACGTCGAAAAACGCCGTCCGGCCGGGAAACTCCGTATTGTAGGGGTTGCGCGCGAAGAGCGCGCCGCTGGATGAATCGATTTCAGTGATCACGTGCATGCTCGATCTGGGCCGCAGGTCGCCCAGCACCCATTCCACGTAGCCGGTCGCGGAGAGCCGGCGGGATCGGTCCGAGAGGTTTTTCACCTTGAGCACCGCAAACTTAATCGCTGCGTCCAGAGCTACGTAAACCGTCAGCTCGGAACGGATGCCGCGCTCGGTGTGCTCGAAGACGCTGTAGCCGAACCCGTGCCGGGCGACGTAGGGCGTTGCCCCGCGGCAGGGCAGCGGCGCGGGCGACCAGAAGTGGCCGCGCTCTTCATCCCGGAGGTAGAATGCCTCCCCTGTCGAATCGCTCACGGGATCGTTCCCCCACGGCGTGAGGCGGAACTCATGGGCATTCTCGCTCCAGGTGTAAGATAGACCGCTCTCCGAGATAACGGTCCCGAAGTGCGGGTTGGCCAGCACATTCACCCAGGGTGCCGGAGTCACCTGCCCCTGCGCAGTAGTAATGACATACTCGCGCCCATCCGGCGTGAACCCGCCCATTCCGTTGAAAAACAAAAGATCGAGTCGAGGTAAAGCAGCCACCGGCATCGGTTCGGAGCGGTGGGTTCGGGTCGGTGTCAGGAGCGGCACAACGGCGTGCGGAGAACCCCGGCGGGTGATTTGGTCGGCCAGTGCCCCTCGGCTGTCTGAGATGATAGCGCGGGCAGCCGTTTGGATCAGGATGCGGTCCTCCTCCGCTAGCTGGTCGGCAGGCCTCACGAAAATGCCGCCGGGCCGATCGGTCACATTGGCTTCGATGCCGGCAGCGATGAGTCCCATGATCTGGTCGTGGAGGAGTTGACGGTAACCGGCCTTATCCTCGTTCCAGATCACCAGGTCCACCGCCAGCCCTTTCAGGCGCCAGTAAGCGTGGGCCTGCACGAGTTGGCGCACCAGTTCGATATTGGCCGGATCTTCAATCTGCAGCAGCACGATCGGCAAATCGCCGGAGATGGCGTACCCCCAGAGACCGGATTGCCCTCGGTGGTTTTTAATGAGGACGCTCGGGTCGGCACGCAGCGCGTCATTGGCGTAGAGGATCGCCCCGGCGAGCCGCCCGTAGAGCTGCGCATCGGCCGCTGAGGCATTGAACTGGCGCAGCAGCACCTGGCCATGGGTCCATGCCAGATCGAAGACGCGATCCGCGAGACGCCGATCCTGGTATTTTTCCACCAGGCGCAGGGCGGCTTCACGGGTTTCACCGATGCCGGACACCATGTCGATCGTTGCCGATTCTTCCGGGTCCAGCGTGATCCGGTAGCGGATGGCGACCATCGGGTCGAGCACGGAACCCTCACTGTTCGAGAGAGATCCCGAATAGAAACCGCCGGCCCCGCTTATCGCTTGTGGGTCGGCGACATTGTTTCCGCGGCCGATGAACTGCATGCGATCGGTTTCATAGGATACGTCGCCGATCATCGCCCCATGCACGGCCATCATGTGCATCATCCAGGGTGCCTGCTCCCCCCGGGAGCGCGGACGGCGCGTGCAGAGGATGGCTCGTTGGGGCCGTATGATCTCGGTCTGCACAAAGAGATTGCTGAACGCGGGGTGCAGTGCGTCGGCGGCGGGCGGCGCCAGGACCACTTCCGCGTAGCTGGTGACATCGACTGCCCGACGCACCCGTGCGCGGTTGGTGATGCGGACGCGGCGCAGTTCGATGTCATCCTCGGGCGAGACGGCGATCGCGGTATGGGTGTCGTAGTCGTGGTCGCGGCGGCGAAACTCGGCCCGCCCTTCCGAGAAGATCGCCTCGAACTGTTTCGGCCGCTTGAGCGTCGGCTGATAGGCGGCCGACCAGACCTCTCTGCTGGTGGCATCGCGGATGTAACAGAACGTGCCCCAGTTGTCGCAAGTGCGGTCTTCGCGCCAGCGGGTGACCGCGAGCTCTTTCCAGCGGCTGTAACCGCCGCCGGCATGGGTGACCATCACGTGGTAGCTCCCGTTCGAGAGCAAGTGTACTTCCGGATTCAACGTGTCGGGGTTTGCAAAAACGCGAATCGGCGTCTCCGGCGCGCTCGACGCCAAATGGTGCTCGGATAACCCAGTGGTGTGCGCGTAGAACGCGGTGGCCTTGGGGATTCGTTCCTGGAGCAGCAGCAGCGTCGCCTGAAAAATGGGCTCCGACTCGAATCGCTTCTGCATCGGGCGGTCCAGGAGCAGGTGAGCCATCGAAAGAAGGCTCATGCCCTGGTGATGGGCCATAAAGGACCGAACCGCGGCGCTCGATTGGCCGGGCGGCAGACGCGACGGCGTGTAGTCGATCGCCTCATAGAAGCCATACCGGGTCTCAAGGCCTTCAGCGGCAAGACGTTGGAGGTTCAGGCAGGCCTCTCTGGGCGCCACCATGAGGGCCAGGGCCGCGGCATAGGGCGCAATCACCAGGTCCTCGGCGAGCCCGCGCTTAAGCCCTATCCCGGGGACGCCAAAAGCGCGGTACTGGTAGTTGAGGTTCACATCGATGGCATTGTAGCCGCATTCCGAGATGCCCCACGGAACGCCGCGCTTCTTTCCGTAATCGATCTGCCGGGCCACAGCCGCCTGATAGCTCTGGTCGAGCAGCGTGTGTTCGTAACTCGGCATCACCAAAAGCGGCATCAGGTATTCGAACATCGAGCCGCTCCACGAGAGGAGGATCGGTTCTCCACCGGCGATCGTGAGCAGCCGCCCCAGGGCGAACCAGCTCTCCTGCGGCAGTTGTCCCTGCGCAATCGCCACGAAATTTGAAAACCTCGCTTCCGAAGCCAGAAGGTCGTAGTAGCTGGGGTCTCGCCGGCATTCTCCGACATTGTAGCCGATCGCCAGCAGATGACGCTGCTCGTCGAACAGGAAATCAACCTCCATGCGGGCGAGTGCGCCGCATTTAAGCGCCAGCTGCTCGATCGCCGCAATCCTTTCTCTGGCGTGCCGACCGGCCTCTGTGATGGACCGTTGAAGTTCTTCGAGACGTGCGCTCTCCTCGAGCGGCACGGCAGCGTTCGTTCTCTGCTGGATGGCTGGCAGAAACTTGACGTCCAGTGCGGCCAGTTCGCGCAGGGTGGGGATCTCGTCAAGATCGGGGAAGTGTGCAAGGCAGTTCTCTGAGAACCCACGCCCCGTCCATGGAGCGAGAAGCGCAATCTCGTCGAGAGCGTCCCGACATTGCCCGGCGAACGCACGCGTCCACCACCTCAATTGGCTGTCGGGGTCGGCATCGCCGGCTTCCGCACCGTCGACCATGGTTGCGGCGGCGGCCGCCAGCCGATCCAGGCACTGCCGCACCGCACCGAGCGTGGAGGGGTTAGCGCGCGGCGCGGACTCCATTTCCTGCTGGAGTCGAGCGATCGGGGCCGGGTCGCCCACCTGCTTGGCGGCGGCCGCTGCCTCCGCCAAAATCACGAACGTGTCGTTGAGTCCTTCGAACCAGCGTGGTCCCAGGATCTTGTGATCGGCAAGCCCGAGCAGACCCGGGCGCAGGGTCAGCAGATGGCCGGCCAGGTTCCCGCTGTCGACAGAGGAGATGTAAAGCGGTGGCAGCGGCTTCAGGGATTGCGTGTCGTACCAGTTATAAAAATGGCCCCGGTGCCGTTCCAGGGTTTCCATGGTTGCCAGGGCCTTCGCCGTGCGTTCGAGGAGTCTCCCAGCCGAAACATAACCAAAGTCGTAGGCGGACAAATTCGCAAGCAGCGCAAGCCCCATGTTGGTGGGCGAGGTGCGATGGGCAACCACGGCAACGGGGTTCTCCTGATAGTTGTCGGGCGGCAGCCAATGATCATCGGGGCCGACGAACGCCTCGAAAAACGCCCATGTCTTCCGGGATATCTTCCTCAGAAAGTTAGTCTGATCGGCTGTCAGCTTATCGCGGCGGCGAGCCAGCGGCCGACTGATCCACCAGGCGATCGCCGGAGAGGCGAACCAAAGCCATAGAATGGGTCCCGCCATCGCCAACGCGGCCGGTTTTGACACGACGAGTGCAATCGCTGCGGCAACGGCGACGACCGGGCCGGCCCACATGGTCCGGCACGTGCCGGCAAAATCGGTGCAGTTCGTGCGATCCGGGTCGCCCGATGGATCCCATTCAAGCAGTCGCTTCTGCGTGATCAGCACTCGCCAGGCGGTGCGCAGGACCGCGTCCAAGCTGAAAAACGCTTCGTATGGCAGACATGCAAGCGTGAAGGCAGCCTGTACGGCCTGCCGGCAAGCCGTGCGCACCTCGGCGACAAGGTGCTGCCTGAGGGTCACATCGGACGATTTTCTCAAAACGTTCACGGCCGAGGCCATCAACGCCGGAATCAGGATGGTTCCGATCACCGCCAGGGTCCAGAACCAGGCCGCCGGCAGCACGGCCCAGCTCAGCAGCAGCAGGAGGGTCGTCGCCGCA
Organism: uncultured delta proteobacterium; assembly: GCA_963716785.1. Lineage (GTDB taxonomy): Bacteria > Desulfobacterota > Desulfobacteria > Desulfobacterales > SpSt-501 > SpSt-501. Next base: position 85,327 of record CAVQUW010000015.1, read on the forward strand.
GCCGTCAGACTGCGCCGCAGGTTGTCGAGGATTTTCCAACGAGAGAGCATCGAGAGCGGGTTCTTCTGCCGGTTCGAATTGGGAACGGGGATATCCGGCAGCAGCCAGCGTGCAATCTGCCAATCGCCGCGAATCCAGCGGTGCCGGCGGCCCACGTCCGTGCAGTAGCGCGACGGGTAGTCCTCGTACAGCTGAACATCGCTCATCAGCCCGGCCCGGGCGTAGCACCCTTCCAGAAGATCGTGGCTGAGGATCCGGTTGTCGGGCAGACGCCCGGCGAGCGACCGTTCGAACGCATCCACATCGTAGATACCCTTGCCGATGAACGAGCCTTCACCGAACAGGTCCTGGTAGACGTCGGAAACGGCGCGTGTATACGGATCGATACCGGGCTCGCTGGAGCACAGTTGCGCATACCGCGACCGGTTCGTACCGGAAAGACTCACCGCCACCCGGGGCTGGAGAATGCCGTACCCCGCAACGACGCGCTGCCGGTCTTCATCGTAGCGGGCACGATTCAGCGGGTGATCCATGGCGCCAACAAACTGCCATGCCGAATCGCGCGCCAGTTGCGTATCGGTGTCGAGGGTGATCACATACTTCACGTTCGCCAAGACCCCAGTGTCACCGACGACGAGCGCGAAGGGGTCCTCCGGGCCGCCATGCGCCCCGTCGCGCAGAAGCTTATTCAAATCCGACAACTTGCCGCGCTTGCGCTCGTAACCCATCCAGATTCGATCCCGCGAATTCCAGCGGCGCGGACGATGAAACAGAAAAAAATGATCGCTTTCCGAATTTTTGTGCTTTTGGTTCAGTTCCTCTATTCTCTGCCGGGCCTGTTGCAAAAGCGGTTCATCTTCCGGCAGCGCTTCTTCGACCGCGTCACGAAAATCGGTGAGCAGGCCGAAGTGGAGGTTCTCGTCCCGATTTGCCAGAAAGCGGACCTCCAGGGCCTCGGTCAGGTCCTCGATATTTTGAGTACTCGTTAGCATCGTCGGGACCACAACCAGAGTCCGCAATTCCGGCGGAATCCCTTTGGAGAAGTCCATGCGCGGCAGGGGGCGCGGCGTCGCCAGCAACGTTGCCAGCCAGTTTACCAGGGCCACCGCGAGATGGGCAGCGCACAAAAACGAGAGCAGTGCGATCAACCCGAAAGCCCACCCCTGCACCCCCCCGGCAAACGCCTTCGCAATGAACCACCCGGCGAAAACCGACGTCATCAGCAAAGCGCCGCCACCATACAGGAGCAACGGAAACCGACGGACGACATTGAGCAGAATCTTGCTGGGTGAAAAGCGCCCCCCCGCCGTTCGCTCGAGCCGCGCCAACCCTTCGTCGATTAGGTAGAACCCGACATGCGCCGCAGGGTCGTCGCCGCCTTTTTGAGCGACTCCCTCCCGCGCCAGCTGGATCGCTTGGCGCGCCACTTCGCTCTCGGAGTGCGGGCTGTGAATTGCGGTTTTCTCCACGACGTGACGGTATCGGTCCCGGGTGGCGAAATCCATTTTGTTGTAGACGTCGGCCGGATCCTCCCCCAGCGTCTGCTCGACGATGCTCATGGTCTCGACAAACTCCCGCCAGTCCATGGCGCTCAGGAAACGGAGGCTGCCGATGCTGTTGCTCATCGAGACCTGGTCGGCTGCCTGCTGCTGGTTCTCCGAACGAACCAACTGCTCGATCGTCAAACCGGACTCTGAGAGTTGCTGCTCGATCCAGGTCAGCGGCAATGCTAGCGCGGGGCCGTGGCCCTGAAGGCGGCGCGTGAACTCCGCAACAAATGAGCCCACCAGGGGGGGGGCCGACCGCGCCATATCGGCGATTGCGAGAATCAGGTTTTTTGGGTCCTTAGCGGCGATCTCCGTCATCTGGTCGGCCCATTGATCCGCACGGTTTCGATCGAGCCGGTCGGCGGCGATCCGGGCGGCAACCCGACGGATGTTCTCGACCAGGGATAGGCGCAGCATGATGGGGATGGCCCAAAGTTCGCCCAATTTCAGGGCGGTCACCGACTGATAGGCAGCCACAAAACTGCTGAGGCTTTCCGGGTCCACCCGGCCATCGCCGTGCGAGATGATCTCCAGGGCGATGTCATACACCCGCGGGAGCCCGACGGATGGACCGTTCGACAGGCGCGGCAACTGACGGCTATACCCCTTCGGCAAGTGCCGCCGGGCCGTGCGGATCTGCTCTTCGATCACATAGAAGTTGTCGAGCAGCCATTCGCCGGCTGGGGTGATCCGCCGTCTGTCCTGGATGGCCACTGTCAGCAGTTTGTGAGTTTCAAACAAGAGGCTTTCATTTGCGGCCAGCCGTACCAGAAGGCGATCTTTGGGCCGCCTCGGCTTCACCTTGTGATCCTCCGCCAGGAGCTTGCCATGCAGCCTCATCTGATCGGCGCTGAACAGCTCTGCCCGAAGGGGCAGTTCAGCGCCGGCAGGCGTCCGCGTTTGGCTGTTTTTAAGGAGGTGCGTCCACATAAGGCTGCATATAGAACCACCCCGCCGCAAGCAGCGGGGTGGTCCATATGAGGGTTTTTGCCGATGTTACCGCCGCGATCGATCTTCAGCCGCGTCCATCCGGCGCATCAACTGCCAATGCGTATGGCCGAAATGTTTCCTATGACTCCAAAGACGCTTAACAGCCAGATGATGACTGCAATAATCACTACCACGTTCAAAATTTTCTTGATGTTCGCCTGCATCGGGATGTAGCTGTTGATCGCCCAGAGAATCACCCCAATCACAACAAGAACAATTACAAGGTTGATAAGCGGCATAGCGTATCTCCTTTCAGGCAGCGGGCACCGTAGGCCTATTTTTTAACGTTGAGGTTGTTTTTGACGGAGCTGACCCCTTGGACTCTCCGGGCGATTTCACCCGCTCGGTTGACGGCCGTTTGGCTGTCCACGAAGCCGCTCAGTTGCACCACGCCCTTGTAGGTCTCCACGCTGATCTCGAAGGACTTGAGAAAATCGTCCCCGGCCAGCTGCGACTTCACCTTCGTCGTGATCACCGAATCGTCGACGTATTCGCCCGGACCGGACTGTTTGGATGTCGACCCGCAGGCCGCCACACCGACGACCAGCACTATAAGCAGGAGACTGCGAATTAACGTGTTTATGGTTTTCATGACGGTGACTCCTTTTCCCGGTTGGTGGTGAACAGGTTGATAAACGGCTATTTTGGCGCCAAAAGGTCGTGTGGCCCGGCAAAATTGGTCTCAAGCGCGCCGGGCGCCTCCTTTCGAGATTCGGCGGGTAACCCTCCCAGAAAGAGGGGTCCCCGTCTGCCTACAGCCGTTTCCGGCCCTGAAGAATCTGGAGCACCATCACCACCAGCGCGATGACCAGCAGGACGTGAATGAACCCGCCCAGCGTGTAGCCGCCGAACAACCCCAGCAGCCACAGAACAACGAGAATGACCCCTATGGTCCACAGCATGGTCGGCTCCTTTCTATTTGCCGGCGAACTTCTTGACCTCGCCGAGCTTGTCTTGAGCTTCGCCGGCTCTGCTTTCCTTTTTGCCTTCGGCCTCCAGCTCCGGATTCATGCTGACTTTCCCGGCGATCTCCTTGATCTTGCCTTTCACTTTATGCCACTTGCCTTCCGCTCCATCCCGCATGCTCGATTTCATGGCGTTACCCCCTGGTTGTTTTCGGGCTAAATGCAGCTTGCCTCAATTTCGACCTGGTCTTCGCCTTGCTTTTCCTGCCTTATCACGGGCCCTCAATTGACCAATTCATGCCCGGATTCGGACATCATCCTGCGCAGCTCCTCCCCCTGCACGCTTTCCTTCTCCGACAGGAGATGGGCCAGTTCATTCAGGATTGTGCGTTTTTCCGAGAGAATGCTCTTCACCCGTTGGTGCGCTTCGTCGATGAACCGCGAGATCTCTCCGTCAATTTGGGCGGACTTCTCTTCGCTGTAATTGTTGCTCTGGGAAAAATTCCCGGGTACGAACAAGGACTGGCGCGGCCGTTCATACGTCACCAGCCCCATGCGATCGCTCATGCCGTATTCGGTGACCATTGAGCGGGCGATATCCGTAGCACGCGACAGATCATTCTGTGCCCCGGTAGAAATTTCGCCGAAAACCAGCTCCTCCGCCACCCGGCCTCCCAGCAAAACGGCCAGCCGGTCCAGCAGCTCCGAGCGGGTCATCAAATAGCGATCCTCGGTCGGGCGCTGTTGGGTGTAGCCGAGCGCCGCTATCCCCCGGGGGATAATGGAGACCTTGTGCACCGGGTCGGCATGTTCGACCGATTCGGCCACGATGGCATGGCCCGACTCGTGGAAGGAGACGATTTCCTTCTCCTTGGCATTCATCACTCTGTTTTTTTTCTCCAACCCGCCCACCACGCGGTCGATCGCCGCATCGAACTCCACCGAGTCGACGGTCTCTTTGTTTTTTCGGGCCGCCAGCAGGGCGGACTCGTTGACGAGGTTGGCCAAATCGGCGCCTACGAAACCGGGAGTCAAAGCAGCGATTTTGTGCAGATCGACATCGCTTCCCAGAACCACATTCTTGGAGTGAATCTTCAGGATGGCCTCGCGTCCGTTGATGTCCGGACGATCGACCAGGACCTGCCGATCGAACCGCCCCGGGCGCAGCAAGGCGGGGTCCAATATTTCCGGCCGGTTGGTAGCGGCCATGATGATGACACCTTTGTTGGATTCGAACCCGTCCATCTCCACCAGGAGCTGGTTCAGCGTCTGCTCGCGCTCGTCGTGCCCGCCCATGACGTTCACCCCGCGGGCCTTGCCCAAAGCGTCCAGCTCGTCGATGAAGATGATGCAGGGCGCCTGCGCGGCCGCCTGGGAGAAGAGGTCGCGGACACGAGCGGCCCCCACGCCGACGAACATCTCCACAAACTCGGACCCGCTGATGCTGAAGAAGGGCACCTTGGCCTCCCCGGCGACGGCCTTGGCCAGAAGGGTCTTGCCCGTTCCCGGCAGACCCACCAGCAGCACCCCTTTGGGGATCCGCCCCCCTAATTTTTGAAATTTTTCCGGGTTTCTTAAAAACCCGACCACCTCCTCGAGCTCTTCCTTGGCCTCATCGATGCCGGCCACATCGGCGAAGCTGACTTTCGTCTCCGTCTCTGCGAAAATCTTGGCCTTGCTCTTGCTGAACGACATGACCCCCATACCCGGTCCCATGCGTTTCATGGCGAAGCGCCATATCAGGAAAAAAACGCCGATGGGAACCAACCAGGATAAAATCGTGGACAGCAATTGGCTTTCAAAATACCCGGAGTAGTTGATCTTGTTCTCGTCCAGCTCTTTCACCAGTCCGGGGTCATCCACGCGAACCGTGGTGAACTTCTGGCCCGCATCGCCTTTGACCGTCCCGCTGATCGACTCCGGGCCGATGGTCAATTTGGCCACGTTGCCATCGGCCACATGCTGTTTGAATTGGCTGTAAGGAATTGTCTCCACTTTGCCGGAGAAAAAATACTGTTGCATGTAGGAAAAAACAAAAACGGCGATTACAAAATACCAGATGCTGAACTGGGTTTTCGGGGGCAAGGCATTCTTGTTCTGCGGACCCTTCAAACCGAAAAGGGTGCGCAGCCGTCCCAATAGATCTTCCTGTGGTGGGGGTTGCCCGCTTTTAGACATATGCCGATCCTTCAGCCGGTCGAATATTCGGCCGGATGCTCTATGCCCGATCCACGCTGGTCCCTGATGAGCGAAGATTGGTTCCCAGGTTTTTCATGGCAGTCACAATATCAAGGATTGCCTTGTGCATGCCTTCGCTGTAAGGGCCGTCCTCCGCTTCTCCCTTGGTGGCCGTCCTTTCCTGGGCTTCGGCCCTGAGTTTTTTCAAACTCTGCGCGTGCATTTCAAACTGGATGCGATGCTCCTCTTCCATGTCTCGGATGGCATCGGAATGGATCTGCTTGATCAGTTCATCCGCCTCGGCCAACAGCCGGTCAATATCGTTGGATTTGAATGTTGCGTTCATAATGCCTCCGATTCTCTCGTAGAATGTACAATTCGCAAATACGCCGGAAGTGATGGCCGTAGATGGTCAGGGTGATGGCCAGGGGCAGCTGCCGGGGTTTGCGCATCAGCGTCCAAAGCAGCAGGCGCCAGTACTCGAAACGCTCCTTGCCGAAAATACCCAGCCGCAAGCCGGATCGGAACAACGCCAGGACCCGCTGGACATCCATGGGTATTCGCGCTTGAGGCGCTCCGAATTCGCTCAGGAGCGTCTTCACACGTTGGTAGTAGTGCCGGGGGGAATAGATATGGGCCATGATCGCCTGATAGCCCTCCATCAGCGGGTCGAGGCCCATTTTCGGGAACGATGTTGGTGGTTCCATCGACATTGTCTCCGGAAATCGGACCCACCACTCGGTTTTCTTTTTGAAGCCGCTCAAAGAGACGGGTTCCGGGAGGGGCCTGTAGGATGCCGACCATGGCGGTGACAATCCCGCTTTTCTGAATGAAATCGATATGCCGCTGGAAAGTTGACGGCGTGTCGCTGTCGAAGCCGACAATGAAACCGCCCAACACCTGCAGGCCGGCACGTTGGATCCGTGCGGACATCCTGCAGGAGATCCCGATTTTTGTTCTGAACCTTCTGGCATTCCGTCAGGCTGCCTTCATCGGGCGACTCGATCCCGATAAACACCGAATCGAATCCCGCCCGGGCCATCAGTTCCAGGAGCTCGGGGTCGTCGGCCAGATTGATCGAGGCTTCCGTATAAAAGACACACCCCTTCTTGTTCTTGACGCCATTCGATCAGCGCCGGCAGCAGCCGCTTCTTGAGATAAGGCTTGTTTCCGATAAAATTGTCGTCCACAAAGAAGATGTTGCTGCGCCAGCCGGCCGCATAAAGGCTGTCCAGTTCGGCGAGCACCTGCGGTGGCGTCTTCATGCGCACCCGATGGCCGAAAAGCGCCGTCACATTGCAGAAATCGCAGTTGAACGGGCACCCTCTGGAAAACTGAATGCTCATGGACGCATATTTTCTCATTTGCACCAGACCCCAGGCGGGGATCGGGGTGTGATGCAGATCGCAGAAACCGGACGCACGGTAGATTTTTCGGGGGTGGCCGGTTTTCAGGTCCTCGAGAAAAGGCGGCAACGTGAGTTCGGCCTCGTCGAGAACCAGATGATCCACCTCCCCGAACTCATTCGGTTCCGCTGTAAAAAGCGGTCCGCCCGCAACCACTTTCAGCCCTCTCGCCTTGCAGCGGCGCGATGATCTGTTTCGCCGACTCCCGCTGAACGGCCATTCCTCCAATGAAGACCAGATCAGCCCAGGCGAGATCGTCCTCCGTGAGCCTGTCCACGTTGACATCCACAAGCCGCTTGTGAAATTCGGCCGGCAGCATGGCAGCGACGGTGAGCAGGCCCAGCGGAGGGTAGGCCGCTTTCTTCCCGACAAACTTCAACGCATATTTGAAGCTCCAAAACGTGTTTGGAAAAGCCGGGTAGATCAAGAGTATTTTCATTTTGACTGCCTCCTGAGAATCCTGTTGAACCCCACGCCCCCCGAGGCGTATAGGCATGCGTCCGATGGAGGGAAGGGGGCCGATCACCGCGCCAGGCACTGACTCTTCTGAGAGGCATCAACAACGGTGAGCCACGGTCTGTCTAACGAGGTAATGTGAATACCATGCTCTGTTCTAGACTAAACACAGGGGCAGGATTCGACAATGTGAGATTAGTATGGGGTTAGTATGGGGATAATACCAATAGTACTTCAGCAGCCGTCGATAACCCTTCACGCTGATTCCTAAGCAAAAACCTACTGAACTTTCTTGAAATCGATATACCCCTTCTCCACATCCGTGCGGACCAGTTGAACCTTGAGCCGGTGGCCCACATCGATGCCTTCAGCACCGTAGAGCAGCCGGCCTTCGACGGGTGGCTTAAAGATCCGGACCCAGGTTCCCTTGTCGGCCGCGCCTGTGCAGATGGCGTCAAACCGGTCACCGATTCTCGAGGAAAGCAGCATGGCCGCCGCCGATTTGGTAACGAGCCGCTCCACCTTGTTGGCATCATTTTCCTTCTCTGTGCAGCGGCGGGCCAGTTCCGTCAGCTCGCTTCGACTGTAGGGTGAGGGCAACCCCTCTAACGCGGCTTTCAGGATGCGCTGGGTAATCAGGTCCGGAAACCGCCGGTTGGGGGCCGTTGAATGCGTGTAATCCTTGACGGCCAGGCCGAAATGGCCGGGGGAAGCCTCGCCCGGGGCCTCGACGACATACTCGCCCGGCCCGAGCAGTTTGATCACGGCAAGCGACAGGTCGGGGAAGCGCAGGGGGTCGGCGGTTTTCCGCGCAGCCAGGAACTCTTCGAGTGACTTCGAATCCGGCTGCGCCGGAAGCTTGAAATGATACTGGGCCGCGATCTCGACAATCCGGCCCCAGCGCTTGGGAGAGCGGACCATGCGCCGCAGGGAGGCGATGTTCTTCCCGTGCAGGAAGCGCGCGGTCACGCCGTTGGCCGCAATCATGAAGTCCTCGATGATCTCCTTGGCCCGGTTGGGCTCATCCGCCTGCAGGTCCTGGATCTCGTCCCCGGCAAAGACGGGGCGGGATTCCAGCGTCTGCAGATTTAGAGCGCCGTGCTCATGCCGCAGCGCTCTCAGCTGCCGGGCCACCCGGTCCTGGATCCGGAGATTCTCGTCCAGCCCCGGGACCGCCGCCGCGGCCGCCGGCAGGGGCCCCTTGCCTTCTATCCAGGCCGCCACGCTGTTGTAGGAGAGCTTGGCCTGGTTGCGCACGCGGGCCCGATAGATGTTCGAACCCTGCACCGCCCCCCCGTCGCCGATCACCATTTCGATGACCACGGCCGGGCGGTCTTCGTGATGGTTGAGGGAGGTGAGATCCGTGGAGAGCTTCTCCGGCAGCATGGGAAAGATCCCACCGGCGGTGTAGACCGAGGTCGTGTTGTGGCGAGCGTGCGCATCGATAGCCGATTTCTTCCTGACGAGGGCCGCCACATCGGCAATCGCCACCAGAACTTTTACCTGCGTATCCGCCAGGGCCTCCGCCACCGTGAGTTGGTCCAGATCCAGGGAATCGTCGTTGTCGATCGATGCCCAGAGCAGGTGGCGCAAGTCTATCCCGGGGGATTCCGCAACGCGACCCGCCTGTTGCACCGGCTCCAGTTCACTAAGTGCGTCCGCCGAGAATTCAGATCGAAAGCCGTATTCCTCCATTGCCCGGCGGGCGATCTGTTCCAGGACATTTTTCCGCCTTGCCTCCGTGTGCGCTGCCATCGGCCACTTTCCTTTCTCAAGCGCATCCGCGCCAGGTGCGTTTTTCAATTCGCCTGACCCTGCCCATCGCAGCGGAGCCGGGCGATCTCCCTCTGATCCTGCTTCGCAAGCGCGATGATGGATTCCAATTCGGCCGTCGATTGGCCCTGGCTGCCTTGGGCCACACCGGCATGGATCGCGAACTCGATGGTCTCCATCGAAGCGGCGCCCTTGTAGGCCCAAGCCTGAATCTGACGGATCCCGTGCTCTTGAAAATCGTTGATAAGGTTTTCGAGAACACCTTCGACCGCGGCCAGGTCCGAATTGGGCAGTACGGTCACGAACTCATTTAAGTTTTGGCGGGTTGAAAACCCGCCCACAGCGCCAAAGTGCTTGTCGATGTAGGTCCCCATGCATCGTATGGCCTCCGGCGCCGCTTCATGACCCAAGCCCGCGCTGATGGCGTCCAGGTTCTCGATCGAAAAAACCACCACCGCATACGCTTCACGGAACGCTTCACGCTTCAGCTCGGTCTGATACCGCACCTTGAAATATCGCCTGGAATAAAGGCCGGTCAACTCCTCCTGCAGGCCTTCGATGCTTTTGAGAACCTCATCCTTGAAGGGGTGTTCAAAGGCTTCGAGCTCCTCCGGTGTTCCTTGGAATACGACCGCACGATCATAGAGGGCGAGAATCCGGTTCGATATGAAAAAAATATCCGGGATCTCATGGCTGACCAGGATCGCCGTAAAGCCGAATTTTTTGTGGTACTGCGCGATCATGCTCAGGATCGCATTTTTGCGGACGGGGTCCAGTCCCGTGGTGGGCTCATCAAACAAGAACAATCTTGGGATCGGTGATCAATGCCCGCGCCAGCGCCACTCTTTTTTGCATTCCCCCTGAGATCTGCGAGGGGATATTTTAGAGCAGCGTCGATTAGTTCGGCCTGCTCGATTCTGGCCATGACCCTGCGATCGATTTCCGTCTTGCTTAAGCTCGCTGTTTCCCGAATGGGGATGGCGATATTCTCATAGACCGTCATCGAATCGAAGAGAGCATTGCCCTGAAACATGTAGCTCATCTCGCCCAAGCAGGCGTTCATCTCCTTCTTTTCCATCCGCTGCAGGGGTTTTCCCCGGAAAAGGATGGCGCCTTCGTCCGGCGTGAGCAGCCCGACGATGTGCTTGAGCAGAACGCTCTTGCCGGAACCACTGAGGCCGATAATGGTCGTGACTTGCTCCTCAAAGATCTGCAGGTTGACGCGATCGAGGATGGTCCGGTCTCCGAACCGTTTGGTGACGTCCTTGAATTCGATCAACGGAACATCCATGGGCCTCCAGGGGCAATCCATATTCGGTCAACGCGTCGATCGGCATGCATGCCCCCCCCGGGGGTGGAAGCGATCGCGAAGCCGAAAAGCGATGGCAGATCAGGGGACATTTGGATCCGATCTTCAGGGCCGAGGGATGGGTTTCGGAAACTAGGGCGCCGGCCAACCCATGATCGGCACCGTGCTGATGCTGTTCTGCGGGCTGCCCGCGATCACCCGGTCGCTGTAGGACACGTAGACCAGCACATTGCGCTCGCGGTCGAAGAACCGCACGATCTGAAGCGTCTTGAACACGAAGCTGCGGTGCTCGTCGAAGACGCGCTCGCCGTCCTTGAGCTCGCCGACGATCTTGATCGGGCCGACCTGGCGGCAGGCGATGCTGGCGTCGCTCGTATCCTCCGCCACGCCCATGGCGCCCTTCACGCCGCCGGTCTGCGCCCGGGAAAGGTGGCAGGCGACACCCTGCACCTTGGGGTCGTCGAAGCCGTCGATCACGATCTTGTCGTTGGGCCCGAGCCACCTGAATTGCGTGCTGACCGAGCCGGTCGTCCCGCGGTCGGGGCGGCTGAATACCCACCACCCGAAGAGCACGATGATCAGAAGGATTCCGGCGCCGGCAATGATTCCGACTCTTTTCATGACGATCCGCCTTCATGGAGTGAATGTGCGCTCGGCCGCGCCGTCATCGAGGCGAGGACACTCTGGACAGGATGGCATCCATCTGGCTTTCGATGTCGCGGCGCTTTTCGAGCGGCATCGTATCGAAATTTCCGGGGTTTTCGATAAAGGCGGTCACGAACTCGGCAAGCTCCGGTCCGATGCCGGCCCATCGAACGAAATCCGCTTTGGACTGGGCGCCTCTTTTCTCTTGATTCATGGCTTCACCGTGCTTGAGGATTTCGTTCGAGTCTCCTCGCCGTATGTTGAGCTGGTTGCCCCAGCATGTCGGGTTTAAGTCGTTTGATCTGCGCTGCGGGCCAGAGTGGGATCAAGGGCACAGCGCTTTGCCGGACAAATTGTGGATCGTTTCATCAATCTCCGATAGGGAGAATGGCTTTGAAATCACCTCATCCACCGCGTTGCTCTCTCGGGATAAAACGGCCTCCCTTCCAGCCCCCGTCATGATGACGACCGGTGTGCGGGGGGAGAATTTCTTGATGCTGCACGCAAAAGCGACGCCGTCCATCCCGGGCATTTCATAATCCGAAAAGACCATGTCGAATGGGTTCCTGAGAAAGACGCGCATTCCATTTTCACCGCTGTCGGCTGATGACACTTCGTAGCCGAGCCGGGACAGCATTTTGGAGATAAGGGTTCGCAGGAAACTATTGTCATCAACGACCAATATTTTTTCGATTGTCTCCATTTCCGATTCCCTCTGCCCGTTATGGTCCGCGCCAAATCGCTTGGAATCCCAATCTCTTTTTCTTGCCCCCCCCAACGCATGCAGGCGCTCGGTTAAAAGTCTACCCTTTCAGCTTGGCGGCGGCATTTTGAATCGCCGCGCTCAATGTACTCCAGGCGCTCTCCACACCCGTCTTCAGCTGCTCCCAGGCGTCATCGCCGGCCTCGCCCAGTTCCTTTAGTTTGACTTTCGTGGCGTCGACCTTCTGTTCCAGCTCGTCGACCTGTTTGGCATGCTTGATGCGCATGTCGGCTGCAGAGCTCTTCGCCTGTGCCCTGAACTCGGCCAATTTGGCCTGCGCCAACTCCAGTTCGGCTTCCATCTTCTGCTTATAGGCTTCTTTCTTGCTCATAATGAATCTCCTTTACTGACGAAATGAGAACCTTCAGGGTTTACGCGGATAGCGCTTCCAGCCTCCAAGAACCAGGAGCACGCCGCCGATCACGATCGCCCCCACACCGGCCCACACCGGCACGTTGACCGTCTGTTTGTCTTTGACCGACAGCTCGATCGGCCCGATCTTGGCTTCATGGGTTTCCTTGGTGAAGCTGAAGCTGCCGTACGCCAACCCCAAAACGCCGGCGGCGATCAGCACGATGGCTGCAATCTTGACTGCGTTCATTTTGCTCCCTCCTGTGTGGGCGTTGTCCGCCACCCGGTCGGTGCGCATTCCTGCCAACGCTACTCGGGAGAGCGCTTCGACATTTGAATCACTACCCCGCCGCGCTTCTTGCCAGCGGCCTCGATGTGCGAGGCGATCGGGCCGGATGGCTTCAAATCGGGCTCCGTCTGTGCCTGGAGGAATTCCACGCCGCCGCCGTAGCGAAACGCGGCGGAATTATCCAACCCCTTGCACCACACGACTCTGGCCGGGACCATTTTCTGACGGGATATGGAGTCGTTCATGAGGATCCAGATGGGGGTTCCCGGAACCATCTCGAACAGCGACTTAAAATGCAGGCCGGTTTCGTTTAAGTTGAGCGCTACCGCATAATTGGGAGACAGCGTCAGATCCTCCCAAATCGTGATGATGTATTCATGCCTGACACGTTCGCCTCTCCTGAATTCCGGTTTGGTCTGCATGCGGCACCTCGCGAGCGGCGTCAGGGTAAACCGTTTTTTCCAAGAATAATGGGCCGACAGGTAAAACTTCCACCGTGCTTCCGAATAACCATCTCACGGGTTGATGCTGAATAGCGCCATGACTCACTCAGGCGAACCGGAAGGCAACAGGAACGGGACCATTCGGAATGTATCGTTAATGCATATGTTACTCGCATGCAGAGCAAAAACAAGATTGGATAATTATGGGGTCAATATGGGGCAGAAACAGATATTTCGGATATGACAGATTATGTCCGAGCGTCTCACTTCCCGTAAACTTCACTTCTTGCTCTTGACGTCCTGCGCTTCGTCCACGATCGGAAGTTCCGAACGCGCGGCCCATTCGGTCCAGCCGGCGTCGTACCATCGGACATTCGGATAGCCGAGCAGGCGCTTCAGCACGAAGAAGGTCTGGCTGGCCTGATGCCCGGTGCGGCAATGCACGATGACCTCCGTGTCTTTGGAGGGAATTATCCGGCGGTAGGCTGCGGCCAGGGCGTCGATCGGCTTGAAGGAGACGAGCTTGTCGGAACTCGTGATGACATCCTCCGTAAAGGGGCGGCTGATCGCGCCGGGGATATGACCGGCACGGGCTTCGTCGGATTTTTTGCCCGTGTAGAAGTCCGCCGGCCGCACGTCAATAATCACGAGTGCCGGGCTTGCCGAGTCGGGCGGCCACGGCCCGGAAATCCACAGTGAAGTCATCGGCGTCCATTTTTGCCGGGTATCTCGATTCGGTTGCGGCGGGCAATACGGCGTCCGCGGGCCGGCCTTCCTGCGCCCACTTGGCGTACCCGCCGTTCATGACGGCGTAGTCCATGTGCCCCAGCCGTTCGAACGCCATGCCGGCCAGAGTGGTGTCGTAGAGCTTGTCGCCGGACACGAGGACGATGGTGTCCGAAGGCTGCAAGCCCAGGAGCGAGAACTGGGCGGCGAGCATAGGGGGTGGCAGTAGCATCGACGGCACGCCCCCGATGTTGCCGCGGAAGCTCTCGACATTGAGGCTGAGGGAACCCGGAATGTGCGCGGCGTTGTATTCCGGCTGGGGCCGCAGGTCGATGACCTTGAGACCCGGCGTGCCGAGCTGGGCCGCCAGCCAGTCCGTCTCGACGACGCGCGGCATGGCGGCGTTTGCCGGCGCGGAGAAGACGCCGACCTCGGCGGGAACGACCGGCGCAGCGGGGCGGCGGCGCGGCGAAGAAGGCGCGCCAGGCGTTGACCCGGGCGGCGTCGGCCGTCCGTCAACGGCTCCGGCCGCAACGAGACGGGCTTGAGGCAGCGATCCCGGAAGCCCTGCAGGCCGTCCGTCAGGAGGTAGACGTTGCCGAAGCCCTGGCGCTGGAGCGAGTCGCGGGCCTGGGCGGGATGGGTCATTCCATTGGAATAGAGAACGATCAGGCCTTTGTTCCGGTAGGGTTGAAGGGTCTCCGCCAACTGGGCGAGCGGCACGTTGAGGGCGCCGCGAATGTGGAAGGCGTTGAACTCGGCCGCCGGGCGCACGTCCACGACCACGAGATCCGGTTCGCCGGCCATCAGGCGGTCGGCAAGCTCTTCGGGCTCGATATGGTCCCGCGCCTGCTCCACCGCTCTCCATCAGCGCCTTCTCGTCCACGGCCGTTACGGCAGTGGTCGTACCCGCGGACTTCGCAGCAGCCCCGGTTGCGGCGGGGCTCAGCACGAACAAGCCGGCCGCCAGCACCACGAGGGCCAGGCTGAAGGCCTTCAGGAACGGCGAACCCAGATAGGCTCGCGCGCCCGGTGCGCGTCTTTCTCGGCCCACTCCGACAGCCAGAAGGCCGCCACGGCCACCAGCGTGAACGCAAGGATGAACATGTTGCGCGACATGCCCAGCGGTGTCGTAGACCATCTGCAGTGCCCTGATCTCCGGCCGTGTACAGCGGCCGGATCAAGGGAAAGAGCTCGTTGAACAGGATGCTGCCGCCGATGACGCCCAGCAGGAACACGAGCGCGTCGATCCGGCCGGCGGCCAGGCCGGCCGCCGCCGTGCCGGGGCACCAGGCGCCCATGACGAATCCGACGAGCACACCGCCCGCAAGGGCGTACCCGAGTCGGCGGCCCGCGGATGACGCGGCACCGCGTTCGACCTGGATGTGTGCGCGGTTCGCCAGGAGCGCCGAGAACAGCGCGCCGACAAAGGTGCCCACGAACATGAAGACGAGGTAGTAGTCAAGCGGTGTCGCGCCCCATTTGCCGAAATACTCGCTGCTCAACGTGTGAGCCGCCGAGACTGCCATAGAGAGCGAAGCACCGATGCGCGCGATGCCGCCCGACGCGCCCAGCCCCGCGCCGAGAATCACGAATGAGGCCAGGAGCACGAGCCCCAGCAGAACTCCGGATACTGAGACGGCGGACGCACGTCCACGATCTCGAACGTACCTGGAAGATCCATCAGCATGCGTTTGAGATCGGCGGCCGCGATGCGCTGCGGGAGTTTGACTGACCGTGAGGCGGGCGCAGCCGAACCGTGTCCGCTCCTCCCGGCAGCGACCAGGGTCGGCAGCCCGCCGGCAATCCATGCCTGGCCGCCAGCCTGCGGAATGACCGCGCGGACCTCGATCCGTTGAACGTCGGCAGCCTCCCCGCCGTGCGTCCCGGCTTCCGCAGCACCCGGCAGATCGGCCGAGGGTGCCGAGGCGGCTGCAAGCAGCATCCCCATCAAAAGACATCCGACCAGACAGGACTTCTTCATGCGCAGACTCCTTCTCAACCTGGAACTTTGATCTGCGATGTGAGCAGCCGGCTTCAAGGTTAAAAATTCCCTTTCTGATAGCGCTCGCCGTTGAAACATCGTTTGCTTTTCAGCGGACCACGCACCCATTCCGCCGGAGCATCTTCAAACCTTCTCCCACTGATTCCTCTCCCTTGGCCAAGGCTCTTTACCGTAAAGCCCTGTCCAAGATAGCCGGGGCCGCAGCACATATCTCCCACGCATATCGGCGAAGCCATTGTCCAAAGTTTTCATCTTTGAGGTCCACTCGGCGGGGGGCTCCTTGTTGAGCGGTTCAATACCGGTCGACATCTCACGGATGGGCATGGTCAATTCCCGGCTGTTGCCCAAGGTCTTTTCTTTTTCTTTAGACTCACGCTTTGCCACCCTTCGTGTAAGGTCATCCATTTTAGCCTTCCATGCGATCAATTTCGTCTTCACGCCTTTGCCATAATCGAAGGGGTTCATGATGACCTCCTTTCGCGAATCAGCTCTTCAGAATATCTTCGAGCCTTTTGTTGATCTCGTTCCAGTCCACGATGTTCCAGAAAGCCTCGACGAACTTGCCCCGGTCGTTTTTGTAGTCGAGGTAATAGGCGTGCTCCCAGACATCCAGGACCACTAACAGCCTGAACATCGGGTAGACGTTCGTGTTGTGCTTTTCGACCTGCATGATGATGGGCCGGTTCGTCTTTTTGCAGAACGCGAGCGCGGCCCAACCCGAGCCTTCGGCGCTGGCCGCCGTCTGCGAAAACAGCTTTTTGAACCGGTCGAAGGAGCCGAACTCCTCGTCGATGGCTTTCGCGATGGTTCTTGACGGCTTCCCGCCCCCGCCTTTGCCCGGCGACGCGAGATTCTCCCAGAACAGCGAGTGCAGCATGTGCCCCCCGATGTGGAACGAGAGTTCCTTGAAGGTCGCCTTCGTGTCGAAATCGGAATTGTCGGTCCGGGCCTTGTCCATTTTCTGGAGGATGGCGTTCGCCCCATTCACGTAGGCCGCGTGGTGCTTTTCGTGGTGCAGCCGCAACAGGTCTGCGGATATTATCGGCGCCAGCGCGGTGTAGTCGTATGCAAGCTTCGGTAGGTTGTACAACTTGGGCGTGTCCATTTTTTATCTCCTGTTTGGGTGTTAGCGGGTCATGGTGCGCTGCACCACTTTATCATCAAGTAAGTCCTGTTTTTGTGGGAGCGGCTTCCAGCCGCGATCATTTCGCGGCAAGATGCCGCTCCCACAAAAGATGTTTAACTTACCTGTGAGGCGGCCTCTTGAACGCTTTTGCTTCGATAACCACCGCGTTTGCCGGCATGGCGGCGGCGAATCCGGATCAGAAGAATCCCTCGGCGGCAGCCGCTGTCCGGAAATGGCGGTTAAAGAGCCGGCCGCCGATCCATCTGGGATATGTGAGCGGCCTTGTTCCCCGTGAACACGATTTTCCTGGCCCGATAATCCTGCGGGCTCATGTTCTTGCGAAAAACATCCAAGCCGAAAGGCGATATGCTTTTCAGGCCATCGGTGTGAATGGAGATTCTTACAACATCTTCAGGCAATTTCTTTATGGCGTAGATCAGCTCATATGCCGACGTGGCGTCGAAATCGCCCACCAATTTCAAGCCGAAGCCTTCGCTTTTCTTATCGACGGATATTTCGAAATTTGCCGCCATTTCCCATCCTTTTTCCTACAGCATTTAGTTTGGAAGAATATGGACTGCCCGCCGCCGACAGCCTGCTAAGCCCCGCCCGGAGAACCGGGCGGGGTGCTCCGGCAAGGGTCGAAAGCCTCAGACCCCTCTTCGACCCTGAATAAACTGGACCGCCACCACAATGAGGGCGACGACCAGGAGTATGTGGATGACCCCACCCATCGTGTAGCCGCTGACCAATCCCAGCGCCCACATAACCAATAGAATGACACCTATGGTCCAAAGCATGTTCTACTCCTTTTTATTTACCGACGACCTTTTTGATCTCGCCGATCTTTTCTTTAATTTCGCCGGCCCTGCCTTCTTTTTTGCCTTCAGCTTTCAAGCCTGGGTCGTCGCTCAGGTCCCCGGCGATCTCCTTGACCTTGCCCTTCACTTGATGCCACTTGCCTTCCGCTTGGTCCCGAATGCCTGATTTCATGGCGATCCTCCTCTGTGCGCTTTGTGGGGTTGGTGGTGGTGCCGGCCCGGTCTTCCCGATCTTGGGACAGCCGGCTGGATCCGTGCTTGCGATGATCCGCACATTTAAAGAACAAGGCCGTTTTCCACCGATTTCACCGCCTTGACACTGCGCGCGATTTCCATCGCCCGGTCGATGCTTTGCTGGGAATCCACCTTACCGCTCAGCTTCACCACTCCGTTTGCAGTGGTCACTTCGATCTGGGCCGCCTTGAGCAAAGGGTCGCTCAGGATTTCGGCCTTGATCAGGGCCGTGATCGCGGAATCATCCACGTATTCTGCGGCTTTTTCGACTTTCTCGACTACCGCTTCACCGGCTTTCTCCACTTTTTTGCCGGTACTCTCAGCCGCTTGATCAATCTTCTGCCCGGCCTTTTCGGCTGTCCCCTCTTGTTGACAACCGGCCAATCCGAAAACGAAAGCAATGAACATGACGAAAAAAAGCCCCCGATATGACCGTCTCATTTTAAATCTCCTCTGCGGTTAGATGGTGATCAAGTAAGATCCAAAACCGGAATTACGGTTTCGACTCAGGTAGTTCAATCGCCTGTGCTTATGATCTTTATGCACGCTCGGCAATGGTTCATAGCTGCCCTCCAAAATGGCGGCTGAAAAGTCAGCCGGAAATCCTCCCGGGGGCATGGGAGAGGCCTCTCCCGATCCTCGTCAGATCCGCCCCAGCAGCAACAGGACGATTATGACCACCAGGACCAGTCCGATCCCGCCGCTGGGATAGGGCCCCCAGCTCTTGCTGTGGCGCCAGGTCGGCAGTGTGCCGACAAGCAGGAGAACCAGGATGACAATCAGGATAATTCCCATGACACACTTCCTTTTCACTCATTTATTCTAGTTTAAGCGCACAACCGTGTGCTGGATGACGACCTGCGTGAAGAGCGTAACGCCTCGAAATTCTCCAGTCAGCGCATCCGCTATGCCGGTCTCTCGGACCCTGGCTACTCGATGGTCATCTGGTTCTTGACGCTTTTGACGCCGTTGACGTCGTTGACGTATTTGGTGGCCAGGTCCTTTTCGGCTGCGTTTTTGGCCTTGCCGCTTAAGGTGACGACGCCATTCCTCGTTGTAACCGAGGTGTTGAGGGCGCTGGTCGAGCGATGACTGAGCAGCGTCATCTTGGATAGGGCGGTGATGGAGGCGTCATCGATCTTGCCGCCTGCCGATTGTGTTTTTTTCGAGGGCGTTGCCACGACCATCATATTTTTTACGTCTTTGACCCCGTCGACATCCTGGGCGTATTCCGCCGTCAAGTCCTTTTGTGCCTGACTGTCCGCATCGCCTCGCAGGGTCACGATGCCGCTTTTGGCATCCACCTCGGTTGCAGTGGCACTCACGCTGCGATGGAACAGGAGGCTGGTTTTCACTTTCGTGATGAGCCACGCATCCGAGTTCTCAGCAGCGAGGCTTTGCCCTTTGACTTCCAGCCGGTTGTCCACCTTCTTGACCCCGGGCAAGCCCGCCACGGTCTCGCGGGCCAATGTCTTGTGGGATTCCTCCGAGACGCTCCCCGTCAACGTGACGGCGCCGTTGCGGGACTGGATCTGGATGTCATCGTTCTTGAGGTTGTTCTTGAACACATAAGAGCTTTTGGCTGATGAAACGATTTGGTCATCCGTCTTGGACGCCTGCACCGGCACGCTGAGCGCCAGCAGAACCACCGCTGCCACAATTAGAATAAGAGAAAATGCTGCTTTCATCCTGCGTTCCTTTCCTTTTGTTGTTGCGGTTGCTTTTTGATCTCTTGCCGCACCCCAAAATGCAGGCAGGCAAAAAGGGCATCGTCGCTGAGATCCACATGGTCTCGCCCTTATCAAAGAATATG
Organism: uncultured delta proteobacterium; assembly: GCA_963716785.1. Classification (GTDB taxonomy): domain Bacteria; phylum Desulfobacterota; class Desulfobacteria; order Desulfobacterales; family SpSt-501; genus SpSt-501. The sequence continues at coordinate 105,107 of CAVQUW010000015.1, forward strand.
CGGATGGTTGACAGCAACACAAGATTGGATAACTACGGGGGCAACATGGGGCTTAAACAGATATCATGTGGAAGGCAAAAAGCGACCGCCATATGTACCAGAAATTGCGGGTGAAGAAAGCTTCTCCAAAGATGTCCGTAATCTTTGCACCGTCTGGAATCAAGAACTCGGGTGTGGCTAGAAGTTTTGCCATCTTCAATTTTTCAGCAGTGTTGAGACCCAGTTGATATCCGGTGTCCTTCTTGCCATTCTCATGCAGAAGGCGAACGACAGTGCGAATCCTGCATTCTTCGCGGTTCTTCTGATGGTCTTGTAGACACGATTCATTATCATTGTACGGAATAATGGACCACAGTTCTTTGGTGCAGGGATATGATCAATCGTCCGCGA
>CAVQUW010000016.1:0-13977 GCA_963716785.1 uncultured delta proteobacterium
CGCATCCAGTCCCACCGACGAGCACAAATCCGTTTCGAGCAGCGACGGGAATTCCCTGTGGGGGTCGAGCTATGTCGGCGACGGACCGGATATTGTCGCCCTGGCCCGTGGAGCTACACCACGGATATCCAGGGAAAATGACGCAGACAATCCGGATAGAGGCTTATTAGTCCAGGGGTCGTTGATCGACCCTGCAGATCCACGCAGCGAGGATTACACTCCGGCGTTCGGCGGGACATCTTCCTCGACACCGAAGGTTGCTGGAATCGTCGCTCTCATGCTGTCGGCAAACCCCGAAACTCGAGGCCCCGGGACGTGAAGGCTATCTTGCGTGCGACGGCGGACGATATCGACGCCCCTGGTTTTGACGACAAGACCGGCGCCGGAAGGGTCAACGCCTATAAGGCGGTGAAGGCGGCATTCGACTGGGGCAGGGAGGCAGCCTGCCTGCGGGTGCCATTGTCGCCTTCGCCGGACCGGCAGGCTCGGTGCCGGAAGGATGGTTTCCGTGCGACGGCCGGGCAATTCGCGCTTCCAGTACCAGTCCCTTTTCTTCGCTCTCGGCACGGCTCACGGGCAGGGGGACGGGTCGACTACCTTCAACCTGCCCGACTACCGTGGGTACTTCCTCAGGGGGGCCGATCTGGGCGCGGGTCACGACCCCGATGCGGGCAACCGGACATCTCTCGGCCCCGTGCCAGCCAGCGGTGTCGGCTCGTTGCAGGGCGATGCAACAAGGATCCCGAACAATTTTCAGGTGGAGCAGAACGGCGCGCACTCACACCTTTACACTTACACCAAGAACCATCACCACAGCGGCCGCAGGGTGGACAGCTTCGTTGACGGTGGAGACGGGCTTTATGAGCAGGAGGTTTCCGGCGAGACATCCGGCATAGTCGTTCATTCCCATCGAGTTACGGGAGGTGACAAGGAGACACGTCCAAAGAACAAGAACGTCAATTGGATTATAAAATACTGAGTGGATCTGCCCGGAAATAAAGGGAAGATATGGGTGTTAGAATCGAATCATGGTTCAGCATGATTCATGCCTCTTCTGCAGTCATGGAAAGTGTACGGACCAGCACCCCGACTGCGGGAGAGGGTCAGGGTGAGGCGATAAGATCGGAGGGAACCGGTAAATTAATAGGCGAATGCCGCCATGCCGGACTTGATCCGGGATCGCAGGAATGACGAGGATTGGTGTAATTTATTGCCGATTTAATAATTCCGTTAGCCCGGATCAATATTCAATTCGGAATACAGTTTGTTGGCGCATTCTGGATAGATTCCATGGCTGAATTCGGCTTTGGAATGCGCGCTGATGTATGATTCGATCTGGTTCCAGTACCCTTTGTCATCACGGATTTTTTTGCATGTGGCGCAAATTGGCAGGAGCCCTGAAAGCGTCCTTATTTCCGTCAATGCTTTTCACTAAGTTGTCACGCTCTTTCTCCAGCTCAATTTCTGCGAGTTTGCGTTTGGTGATATTTTTCGAAGTGCAAATTACCGTTTCAACGGCCCCCGACTCATCAAGTACAGGTTTTGCCGTTGTTAAATAGTAAGTGTCGCCGGATGGCAGTGGAACCCGAACCTCAATCTCTTCGGTTTTTCCTTCAGCAAATATCTTCTTCTTTACGGTGGCAAATCTTTTGTCGGCTTCATCTTTTTCAAAGACATCCCAAATTTTGCGGCCGATAATTTCATCCAGGGTTTTACCGACGCCCCCGGCAAATGCATTGTTTACATATCTATAAGTTCCGTCAGGATAAAATGAAAACGTCGGGTCCATGGACTCATCCATCAAAATACGATAATGCCTTTCGCTGTTACGAAGCTTCTCTAATTCATTTTTTAATTGTTCTTTATCCATCTTAAAACTCCCTTGCTATCCCAACTATCGGTTAGCGCGCTGTAAGCTCTTTTGGCATTAGAAACGAATAAACCCTTTGATACGGGAAAAACCCTCGCCGGTAATCAACCACCCCCGAAATCACGCGCAACCATGGTTCGGAGCACCGAAAAATACCCTTGGCTAACTATTTACAACGATGGTTAACTAATGACAATATTATTTTCGGCAAAATTATTTAACCGCAAAAGCGAGCGAATCCAATAACGACCCCATTCCTTACGGTCGAAGATTCCCGCAGCTTGCTGCGGGGAATTCAATTCTTCCAAAACGACAAAACACTGCAAAAAAGGTATCAGGGACCCTCATCGAGGTTAAGAACGGCTATCCGGGGCACAAAGGGGGACGCAAAGCAAATGAGCAAATGGGGACGCAAACGGCAATAAAGGACGCCCCTGCATTTATGCGTTTCGACCATCAAACAGTTTATTGTAGGTGGCCGCAGCGATTGCTCTGGCCTAATATATCGCGATGGGATAGTGACATGTTTCATTGTTTGATTGCTACGCATCAACGCAGGGACGCCCCCCACCACGTCCCCAGCAACCTACCAATACGCCAAATACAAGTACCCAAGTAAGTCCCAAGTCCACCGGCCTGCTTGACTTGCGGCCGTGGTTTCCGCTAAGCTGCATCCACCGACGCTGGACACGGTCCCCTGTGTTCATCGAACGACTCCTGGTCTGAAACGACGCACCTGCACGCTCTCGCCTGCCGCCTGCCCTTCCTTCCGCCGCCGCTCTTGTCTGCGTCCGTCGCCGGTGTTCCTTCCCGCTGCTGTGCGGTTTTCTCTTACCGCCCAGGAGGGCGCGCGTGAAGACCATCCTGTGCAGCATCGATCTTTCCGCCTTCAGCCCGGCCGTGCTGCGCTACGGGGCCGGTTTTGCACGGCAGTTCGGCGCCCGTCTTGCGGTGTTTCACGCCGTCTACTCGGCCGACGACCAGGTTCACCCCACGCCGTTCTTCGAGCGGGGCGGCGAGCAGGACAAACGCGGGGCCGCAGCACTTGCGGTCATTCAGACCCTGATGAAAGAGCTGCGGGTCGACTGGGATCCGTTCGTTCGGGCCGGAGAACCGGTGGAGGCATTGACCCGGGCGGCCGAAGACTGCCGGGCGGGCATGGTAATCGCGGCCAGCCATGGTTTGGGCGGTCTGCGGCGACTGCTCCTGGGCCGGGTGGTCGAGCGCATGGTGCGCCGTGTGGCGACACCGTTTCTCATTCTGCGCGGGGAGGCCGCCCTGGCGCCGGATGCCGGTGAACCCGAGGCAATCGCTCTGCGCAGCGTTCTGGTCGGCTGCGGGACGAACTCCGGTGCCCGGGCGCCGCTCGCCTGGGGGGCCCGAATCGCCGGTGCATTCAGCAGTGCGCTGACCGTGCTGCACGCCATGGAATCGCCGGAGCCCGAGGATGCCCCCGACCCCATTGAAAGGCCCTACACCGAGCTCGAAAACGACCGGCAGCAACGCCTGCGCGAGCGTCTGCGGAGTCTGCTGCCGCATCCATCGGCCGGGAACCGGGAGGTCGACATCGTCCTGGCCCAGGGACCGCCCGCCGAGGCCCTTTTGGAGCAGGCCGGCCGGCAGGCGACGGATCTTTTGGTGGTCGGCGTGCGCCGCCAATCGGGAATAAGGCGCGTTATGATCGGTTCCACAACGGAGGCCGCCCTGCGGCATTCACCCTGCCCGGTGCTGGCCGTCCCGGAGTTCGAACCGCCGCGGGCCGACAAGGGGGCCGGGCCGTCATGAGCCGCGCCACCGCCATCGTCCGGGACCACCGCTTCCTCAAGCACCGCACGCCGCCGGGGCATCCCGAACGGCACGAGCGGCTTGAGGCGCTCCACGCGCTGCTGGACGAACCGGACATGCGGGGACGGTTCGTTGCGATCGCGCCGAGGGCGGCTGACGAAGAGGAGCTCCAGTGGGTGCACTCCGCAGACTACATCCGCTGGGTGGCGGCGACGGCCAAAGAGCCCGAAACTCGCCTCTCCGCCGATACCTACGTGTCGTCAGGCTCCTTTGCGGCCGCCCGGCTGGCGGCCGGCGGGGTTTTCGCCGCGCTCGCCGCCGTGGTCGCAGGCGATGTCCGCAACGCCTTCTGCATGGTGCGGCCTCCCGGCCACCACGCCGAGCGCAGCCGGGCGGCGGGATACTGCCTGTTCAACCACGCGGCGCTCGGCGCGTGTTATGCCCGGCGGGTGCTCGGGCTGCGCCGCGTCCTGGTGGTGGACTGGGACTTGCACCACGGCAACGGGACCCAGCACGCATTCGAGCGCGACCCTTCCGTTCTCTTCTTCTCGGTGCACCAGGCGCGCCAATACCCCGGGACGGGGCTCTTTACCGACGTCGGTCTGGGCCCGGGCGAAGGGTTCAGCGTCAACCTGCCCCTGACCAAGGGCTTCGGGGACGGGGAGTATGCCGTGATTTTCGAAAAGCTGCTGAATCCCTTGGCCCGGGAATTCGCTCCGGAGCTGATCCTGGTATCCGCGGGGTTCGACGCCCATGTCGCCGACCCGGTGGGAGGAATGCGGCTGACCGCCTCCGGATTTGCGGGCCTGACCCGCGGCGTGATGGACATGGCCGACGCCCTGTGCGGCGGCCGGCTGGTGCTGACCCTCGAAGGCGGCTACCATCTGTCCGCACTGCGGGAGTCGGTCAAGGCGGTATTGCTGGAGCTCAGCGCCAAGGAGCCGTGCGACCTCGCCGCGCTGCGGGCATCGGCAGACCCCGGGAAACTCGATTCCGTCCTCAAACGCAGCATGCAGGTCCACGGGCGGTACTGGAAGTGTTTTGCGCCGTCCCGGTCAAGACGCGCCCCGGCACCCCTTTGACCTCCAACGACGGCATGACGCCGCCGAGCAGGCCCGGGGCATTCCAACCACCAAAGCAGGCGTATCACAACCAGGCCGAATTCCTCACAGTCGATGATTCTCTGCAGTCTGATGCAGGGAGGTTCGAAGGGGGGATCATGAACAAGACGGCGATCATGGAGGCGGCGGTGCGCAAATGGGACCGGATCATCGCCGACAATGGAACCGACGGAGGGGTCCTGGACTGTCCTCCCTGCCGGATCTTCTACATGCTGGTATGCACCGGCTGCCCGATCGCCGAGCACACCGGCAAGCGTTTCTGCAAAGCGAGTCCCTATCCCGACTGGCACCACCACCAGATGAATGTACACGGGAAGATGCGCAAACGCGTCTACTGCCCCGAGTGCCTGCGTCTGGCCAAGGAAATGCGTGCGTTGATGGTTGAGATTGTCGCAGCGCTTAAAGCCGCCTCTCCGGCCGAGGAAGAAGCCGGCGAGGCGCTCCGGTAGCGTGAAAGGGTTGCCCGCCATGGCGGCCGCAGCCGCGATATGGTTCGAGCTTGCCTTGCTGTGCTGCGGCGGGGCGCTGCTTTTTCTGCGCCGGGGGTACACCGCTGCCGAAGCGGGGATGTACTCCGTCATCGGCGCCCTGATGACCCTCTCTCTGCTGCTGCAGGCATGCGCTCTGGCCGGAGTCCTGAACGCCGCGCTCGGTCTTCGAGGCTTTTCTGGCACTGGCGGCCGTCCGGCTGATCTTGCGCCACCGCGGCCTGCTTGCGGACCGATGGCGTGCCGCCCTCCGGGCGGCTAAAGACCATGCACTCATCGCGGCTGCGGCAGGCCTGTGCCTGGGCTATCTGGCCTGCCTCGCTTTTCTGGTCCCGCCGACCGTGGACCACTGGCCCGGGCTGGCGGGCCTGCTCTGGCAGACGCACCCCGGCCGGCCCGAGGTCGCGGTCGCCCGGCTCGCCGAACCGCTCAATATCTCCATTCTCCCGCATCTTTTCCTGAGGTTCCACACGGACTATGGGGTGAGCGGCCTGGGGGCCCTCGGTTTTGTGGCCATCGCCTGCGGCACCTATGCGCTCTCGCGCCGCCACGCCTGGCCGTCGACGGCTTTCACGGTGACGCTCGTCGTGGCGAGCCTGCCGCGGGTGGTGCTCCAGGCCGCCACACCGGGGCAGGAGATCATCCCGGCGGCGGCGAGCCTCTTTTGCGTGTTGTGCGTCTACCGGCTGATCGAACAGGCCAAGGCACTCGACCTGGCCCTCCTGGCAGCCGGGCTGACCTTCGTCGCCTTCAGCGGCCGGATGGGTCTTGCGACGGCTGCGGTCTTGGGGATCACGGCGGCGGTGCTGCTGCTGCGCCGCCATGCCGCCGTGTTCTGGTGGGGCATGATCCGGCGGTCGTCGCGACCCATGGCCGCAGCACTGCCGGCGGTCCTGCTCTTCTCACCGGCCGGTCCGCTCCTCAGGGATCGTATCTTCTCCCAGATCTCGACACCGCCCGCCTCCGTCGGCGCCTCCTTCCCCCTCAACCGCGACGGGTTGTCAGGGGCGCTCGACAACGCCTTGCGGTACCTTGTCCAAAGCGTCGATCTGACGCTGCCGGTCGAGCAGGCGAGCCGTCTGGCTGCCGGGTTCAGCCCGGCCAGGCTGCTGGAGGGCGTCTACCACGCGGCCGCCGCATTGATCCCGGGCCGCACGCCCGGGGGCTGCCCGTTTTTTCTCTCCTGGGCGCCGGACGAGTTGACATCCTGGTTCGGCCCGTTGTCCGCCCTGCTGGTCCTGCCGGCCGTGCTCTACGCGGCATGGCGCGGCCCGCGGCGCCTGCGGGCCATTGCCGTCGGGATGATCGGCTATTTCTACCTCACGGCGTTCGTGGCCGCCTGGTCTCCCGTCAACGCCGGGCTGTTTACGGTCTGGTACGTGTGTGGGGGCTACCTGGTGGCCCACCTTCTGCCCCCTTGGCGGATTGCACGCCGGGGGAGGGCGGGGCTGCAGTCGTTTTGCGTCCTGCTGCTCGCCTATGCACTGCTCTTCAACGCCTCAAAGCCCGCCTTCGATCGGTGGCCCGGTGCGGAAACGCCCCCGGTGGCATGGGTGGGCTGCCCCGGCGGGTCGGGGTTCGCCCCGCCGGATCGAAATGAGGGCAGCGTCTGGGTGGCGGGCAGGGGAGGTGCCGACCGGTGGGTGCACGCCCGTCGTTTGTTCGGCGACGAGCGCGTGGAGATAGTCAGTGGACTCCTCGCACGGGGTGGCCGGGTGGGGGTCGTTACCCGATCGGCCGGGCGCGCCTACCCGTTCCTGGCGGCGCGGCCGGATGTTGAATTCCTCCGGGTAGACCCGGGGGCCTTCGACACCCCCGAACGCCTCAGCGCCTTGCAGTGCGATCGGTTTCTATTTGTCGATGTGACCTCTCCGCCGGTTCCGCCGGGGCTGACCAACACCACGCTCTGGGAGGCAGACCCTGCAGCCGCCCGTCTGCCCGGCGCCTTGACCCGTATCGGGGTTGGGCCGTAGAACCCCTTCAACGTTTGTACACCCCCAATCCCCCCTTGTTGAACTTGAAGATTGCACGGGCTATAGGATTGGGCTATCCTGAGTCCATTAAAAAAGGTCGCCGGTTCTCATTCGAAATTAGCTCGCACCGGTTGAAGTGGCCCTGAGTCCATGACTGCAGAGATCAACCCGACGCCCCTGCTCCGAACAAAGCTCCACCGGCCCCCGGTCCCCGGAGACTACGTGCACCGGCCGCGGTTGCTCGAGGCCCTTGACAAGAGGCGCGAACGGCCGCTCACCATCGTGTCGGCTCCGGCCGGCTATGGGAAGAGCGTTCTGACGAGCTGCTGGCTCGAGACGAGCACTCGCCCCGGGGCCTGGCTTTCGCTCGACGAACAGGACAACGACCTGCGAAGGTTCCTGTCCTATTTCCTGGCGGCGCTCCGTACCATCTTCCCGGAGGCGGGCCGAGGCGCCCTGCCGCTTCTGAACGCCCCGGAGCTGCCCCCTTTTGATGTGCTGGCCCACGGGCTGGTCAACGAGCTCGACGAAATCGACCGGCACTTTGTCCTGGTACTGGACGACACCCATTGCATCGAGGAGGAGTCGGTCTGGGAACTCCTGGCCGCTCTGCTACGCCACCCCCCGCGCTGCCTGCACCTGGTGCTTGTCGGCCGCCGGAACCCGAATCTGCCCCTGTCCGCCTTCCGCGCCCTCGGCCTGGTCACTGAAATCCGCGCCCAGGACCTGCGCTTCACGGTGGCCGAGACCGCGGAGTTCCTGCGTCAGGTGCTGGGGGGGCGGTTGGACGAAGCCGCGGCCGCAGCGCTGGCAAGGAACTCCGAGGGCTGGGTGACGGGCCTGCACCTGGCCGTGCTTGCGATGCGAAGCTGCGATCACGCGGACCTCGCGCTCCTCGAGCTGAAGGGCACCACGCGCTACGTCACCGATTACCTGGTGGGCGAGGTTTTGAACCGCCAGCCCCCGGTCATCCGAAAGTACCTTTTGAACACCTCCATTCTGAACCGGTTCGAATCCGGGCTTTGCGACCGGCTGGCAAGTCCGGGTCCGAGGGCGGGTTCCCCTGCCGTCGACGGCTGCGAATTCATAAGGAAGATCCACGAGAGCGGTCTTTTTGTGATCCCACTCGACACAGAGAACCGCTGGTTCCGCTACCACCACCTGTTTCAGCAGCTGCTGCACGACCAGCTCCTGCGGGGCCGGTCCGAAGGTGAGGTGGCCGCCCTGCACCGGCGCGCAGGGGGCTGGTTCGAGGAGAACGGCTTTTTTGCGGAGGCGGTGCACCATTTCCTTGCCGGCCGTTTGCCGGACGAGGCGGGACGAGTGGTCGCCCGTCACGGCCATGCGCTGATCGACCAGGAGCGGGTGGTCGAGCTCGACGGCTGGCTGCGGCAGCTCCCGCGGGATGTTGTCACGTGCAACCCGATGCTCCTTGTCTTCGAGGCCTGGATCGCGCGCTTCAAGCGCCAGATCCCGAGGATTTCGGAGAGGCTCGACCGGGTGGAGGCGCTCCTGCGCGAGAACCCGCCGCCCCAGGACGTATCGGACCTCGCTTTAGGCTGCATGCACGCGATCCGAAGCTACGAGCGCTACTGCATGCTCGATCCCGTCCGGGCAAAAACCCTGGCCGAGCTGGCGATCGCGCAGGTCCCCCCCGCGCATCCCTACATGCGCGGGTTCGCCATGATTATCCGCGCCGCCACGCTGCAGATGACCGGCCGGTACAAGGATGCCCTCTTCGCCTTTGACGCCGCCCTGGCGGACGCAGCCTTCCGGCCGAAGAACTCCCAGGCATTCCTTCTCGCGGGCCTCAGTCCGGTCTGCATGGTGGAGGCGGACTTCTCCGCCCTGCGCCGGGCGGCGACCCGGCTGCTCGGCCTGGGCGAGGAGACCGAACTGCCGCCCTACCGCGCCTGGGGCCGGTTGTACCTCGCCTGCAGCCACTACCAGGCAAATCAGGTTGAGACGGCCGAGCGCATCCTGGCCGAGCACCTGGCCGACCGCTACCTCATGTACCCCCACACCGCGGGCGACGGGGCCGTGCTGCTCGCGTTGTCCCACCAGATCCTGGGCCGGCCGGGCAGGGCCTGCCAGGTGGCCGACCTGCTGACGAGCCACGCTCTCGAAACCGGAAACGAGGGCCTGCTCAGGGTCGAGAAGGCCCTGCAGGCGGAGCTCGCCCTGCGGCAGGGGCGGCTTGCCGAGGCGATCGCCTGGGCACGGGCTTTCGAGTCCCGGACGATGCAGGCCCACTACTTCTTTTTCCTGCCGGAGCTGACGCTCGTAAAGGCGCTTGCGGCGGAGAACACGCCCGAGAGCAGGCGGCGTGCGCAGGGGCTTCTATCGGAGCTCGAAACGTTCTCACGCTCCACCTGCAACCGCTCGATTTTGATTCCGGTCCTGGCGCTCCAGGCAGTCCTCCACGACATAGAGGCGGACGAAGCAGCCGCCCTTGCCAAGACGGCCGAGTCGGTGGCGCTCGCCGAGCCGGGCGGCGGCTGGCGCTTTTTCATCGACCTCGGAGCGCCAATGGCCGGGCTCTTAAAAAGCCTGCGGCGCAGAAAAAAGGCGATCGATACCATCGAGGTCATTCTCGCCGCGTTCAAGAGCAAGGAGCAGTTGCCGGCCGGCGCAAAGCCAAGCCGGCTTGAGACCCCGGGCGGGCAGGCCCTGGTTGAACCCCTGACCCTCCGCGAATTGGACATCCTCGAACTTCTCTCTCGGAGGCTCCAGAACAAGGAGATCGCGGCAAAGCTCTTCATAGCGCCCACGACCGTGAAAAAACACCTGCAGAACATCTACCAGAAGCTTGGCGCCGCCAACCGCAGGCATTGCCTGGAAAAGGCCGGGCGCGCCGGCATCCTGCCCAACCGCTGATCGCCCCCCGCCCCATCCTGCCTGCTTTCCGGGGCCGCGCGGCCCCCTTCCGGCAACAGGGATACTCCGTTTATACTCCTTTTGGGATGATGCCCCTCGAATTGCGATGGTCTATACACGACCCTGAACCCCTAACCATCGAGGAGGCATCCCATGGCAGAGGACAAACCCCAACGGATCTACTCGGTACCTTTCCGATACTGCCTGAAGCAGCACCGCACCGCAAGGAAGGACCAGACAGCGATCATCGACGGCCTTTCGGGCGACGCCGTCACCTACGGCGAGCTGCACGACCGGGTCTCCCGGATGGCCGGGTGGCTCACCCGCCATGGCGTGCGGCACGGGGACCGGGTGGCCTGTCTGGCCCTGAACAGCAAGGCGTACACGGAATTCTTCTTTGCGCTCGCCTGGGTCGGGGCGGTGGCCGTTCCTCTCAACATCCGGCTGAGCCCCAAGGAGTTCGAATTCATCATCCAGGACTCCGGAGCCAAGGCGATTTTCGCCTGCGGCGCGATGGTCGCATCGGCGGAGGCGGCGGTTGCCGGCCTTCCGGCCGTCGAGCTGAGAATCCTCAACGGCCCGGACAAGGCGGGCTGGGTCGCCTGCGAGGAGCTCACCCGGGAGGAGAACGAGCCGGTCGAAATGGAGGAAAAGGTCTCGGGGGAAACGCTCTTCATGTTGCTCTACACGAGCGGGACCACGGGAAAGCCCAAGGGCTGCATGATCCCCCAGGTGTCCTGGACCGGCTACGCGGTCAACATGGCCGCCTGCTTCAGCATGGGGCCGCAGGACGTGTACCTCGCCTTCCTGCCGTACTTCCATGTGGCGGGCTTCGGCACCGCCTTCTCCCAGCTCATTCTCGGGGGCACGGTCGTCACCGCTCCGCTTCCCGACCCGAAGCTCTTCTACCGCCTGATCGAGAAGCACCGCGTCAGCATCATGTTCCTCGTGCCCGGGATTTCGGCCGCCTTCGTCTACGACGAGACCCGAAAGGCAGCCGACATCTCCTCGCTCAGGACCTTCATCAGCGGCGCGGGCCTCGAGAAGCCCGATTTGGTTAATGCCGTCGAGGAGCATCTCGGGGCGAAGTACTACGGCATATACGGTCAGACCGAGTCCGGCAGCAAGATCACCTGGGCGGATGCGGAGATGATCCGCAGGGACCCCTCCACCTACGGCCACATCATGCCCTTTTTCGAATACCGGATCGCCGACGACGAGGACCGCGAGCTCGTCCCCGGCAAGGTCGGCGAGCTCTGCATCCGGGGCCAGACGGTCATGCAGGGCTACTGGAACCGCCCGGAGGCGACGGCCGAAACTCTGAAAAACAACTGGCACCACACCGGCGACCTCTTCATGCTGACGGAAAACGGCGAGGTCCGGATGGTCGACCGCAAAAAGTACCTCATCAAGACCGGCGGCGAAAATGTCTACCCCCAGGAGGTCGAGCAGGTGCTCCTGCGCCACGGGGCGATCGGCGATGCCGCCGTCGTCGGGATAAGGGACGACAAGTGGGGCGAGACCGTCAAGGCCTTCGTGGTGCTGAAGGAGGGGAAGAGCCTCTCGCGGGGCGAGATCGCCGACTGGGTCGGCGCCTCCATCGCGTCCTACAAGAAGCCGCGCTTCGTCGAGTTCGTGCAGGCGATCCCCCGGAACGTGTCCGGAAAGATCTTGAAAAACGATCTCGTCTCGCGCGCGACGACCCCCGATCAGAAAGTGTGAAGGCCCGGCCAATCTACAGGGGTCTGCAAATGAAAAAGCACGTCGACTATACGCTTGAAAACGAAATCGCGCTCATCACCATGGACAGTCCGCCGGTGAACGCCTTCACCGACCCGCTGCACCGGGATTTCCTGCGCGTGCTCGAGGAGCTGCGGACTCGCCCCGTGCGGGCCGCCATTGTAACCGGCAGCGGGCGCTATTTCCAGGCGGGCGGGGACATGAACCGCTTCCTCGAAATCAAGTCTCTCGACCAGGCGAGGCGGTTTGTAAAGATGGCCCAGGGCTTCATGGACGAGATCGCAGCCCTCCCTTTCCCGACCATTGCCGCCGTCAACGGGTTCGCCCTTGGCGGCGGCCTCGAGATGGCCCTTGCCTGCGACATCCGCCTCGCTTCGAAAACAGCCGTGCTTGGCCTGCCGGAGGTCCGCTACGGGATACTCGCCGGCGCCGGCGGGACCCAGCGCCTGTCCCGCTTGATCGGGCCGGGCCGGGCGAAGCTCCTGATGTACACGGGCCGCCACATCGGCGCCGAGCAGGCCTTGTCCAACGGACTCGTAGAGGCGGTCGTGGAACCGGATCGGCTCCTTTCGGAGTGCTTTTCCCTTGCAAGGGCGATCGCTGAAAACAGCCCGGCTGCGGTTCGAAACGTCAAGAAGTGCGTGGACGAGGGGCTCGACCTGCCCCTGGCCGGGGGCCTCGAACTGGAAAGGGAGTACTGGGCCGGCCTGATCCCCTGCGGCGACTACCTGGAAGGGGTTGGCGCCTGGCTCGAGAAACGAAAGCCGAAATACCGGTGCCCGGCTCCGCGGCCCGAAGAGTAGGATACCGGGGCTGAAATTCGCACTGTGTCGGCTGTTGAATCTGCGGTGCCGCGCCCAGGTGGCTGCGATGGGAACCTCCGCCAGCCCAAAACCAATACCAATTACGGCGAATTCGGGAGAAAGTGAGATTTTCAGGGATAAAGGGGACGCCCCTGCGTTTATGCGTTTCTTTCAGCGAACAGTTTGAGTTGGTTGGCGGAAGCGATTGATTCGCCCCGATAGGCTGCCCGGGTTGCGGCCGATTGGCTGATCCCGAGCAATTTCGATACGGCGACGGCCGTCATGCCCAGGCTGCCGATGGCCCAGTGACACAAAAGACTTCTGGCGAAGACCCGTGCGGGTTGCTTGCCGGTTTTCAGGATCTGTTCGGGATTAAGCCCGCTGAGTTCCGCCACCCGTGCCAGGGCGTAGCGAAAGTCATATCCTTGGGACTTGAGCCGGTAGCGGATTTCCAGTTGTTCGTTCTGCTCGGATAAAACCGCTTGGACAAAGTCGCTGTCCCCTAGTATCCGCTCGTCGCTTTTAAGGTGCTCCCGCAACCCGCGTTTTAACTTTACCTCACGCCAGCCGCCCAGGCTGCGAATCAGTCCGCCACCGGTCAACTCCGTCCGCCTGCCGCAGGATATTCCCCGTTCAACGAAAAGCCGGTATTGCCGCCGAGCCTTGGAGAGCGACTCGCCAAAAAGCCGCAGCACCGCATCGGTCGCCTGCCAATCGTTGGGATGATGCCCCATCAGGGTGCTGTGGCCGCAGTATCGGTACCGATCCAGTTGCTCGAGCGTTTCCACCTGCCCGGCGCGCAATGGGTTCAGATGAATGTAGCGCACCAACTCCAGCAGGTACGGCTCCTCCTGGCAAAGAATGGATTTATAACGGTTTTGAAACAGATGCCCGGCCCGACGGTGCCGCCGATTGAACTTCCCGGCATAACCGCTTAAAAGCCGTCTCATCACGCGGGAGATGGGGACGCTACCGGTTCTCAATAACAGGTGGAAGTGATTGGGCAGCAGGGCCCAAGCGTAGCAGGATGTCTTGGTTTCAGACGTGATCGTTCCCAACCGCTCGAGGAAGTCTTCGCGGTCGGAGTCCCCAAAAAAGATCTTGCGGCGTTCGATACCCCGGCAGATGACATGGTGCAATGCACCGGGGGCGTCAATACGGGCTCGACGAGGCATGCCTGGTTCATATCATCTCATTTATTTGAGATCAACGCATAAACGCAAGGGCGTCCCCTATTTCCCCCAGAACCTGCAGCCGCCCGTCTGCCCGGCGCCTTGACCCGTATCGGGGTTGGGCCGTAGCACCCTTTCAGCGCTTGTA
>CAVQUW010000017.1:0-264459 GCA_963716785.1 uncultured delta proteobacterium
CGGCGAGAAAGCCGAGGTGCGCTCCGGGGCATGCGAGCTGTGGAGCGACACCGAGATCCGCCTGCGCGTGCCGGCCACCGCCGAGCCGGGTGAGCTGCGCCTGTCGATCCTGGAAGCCGAGCTGCACCTGTGCGGCGGCGTCTTCCACGCCTACCGCCTGGGCAAGAGCCTGCCTTTCTTCGACGGCGGCGTGCCGAGCATCCACAGCTTCCGCGTGGACGGCGGGACCGGCACGGTGAGTCGCCGCACCCGACAGTGTCGTCACGGTGGACTTCAAGACCAGCGTGGGTTCAGGGGTGATCGTGCAGCTGCGGGTCTTCCGCGGCCCGACCCAGGTGAACTTCTTCCCGACCCTGCCCGGAGGCGCGCACACGCTCACCTTCCGCACGCCCAAGGTGGAACAGCCCCTCGATCTGCGGGTGGTGTTGAACACCGGCAACGAATGCGGCAACGCGGAGCAAACCATCACGGTGGTGGTGGCGCAACAGCCCAACCTGCTGATCACCCAAGTGGAGGTGACCCAGGCCATCCAGCGGCTGAACAACACGGTGCGGCTGGCCGCCCACCGGCGCACGATGGTGCGGGTGTACATGTCCACCGAACTGAGCGACTTCTCCTACACCGCCGCCACGCGGGCGCTGCCGGGGGTGACCGGCTCGGTCACTCTGCTGCGCGCCGGGCAGCCCATCGCAACCGTTCCGCCTACCGTCGCCACACCCAAAACCGTGCAGACGGTGTTCTTCCCCTATGCGCGCGAGAGCCTGGACAGCTCGCTCAACTTCGTGCTGCCCAGCGAGCATCTCAGCGGAGCCGCTGACCTTACAAGTACGGGTGTGGGTGCAGGAGCCGCCGCGCGGGGTGGTGTGTTCCACCACCAATTGCTCCGACCTGCGGAACGTGGAGGTGAACTTCGAGCCGGTACACGGCATCAGCCTGGTCAAGATCCTGATCGCCGACGACTGGCGGGGCTTACCGATGCCGAGCGACGCTGAGTTCTTCGCCGCCCTGCAGGGGGCCAGGGTGCGCTTCCCCGTGCCGGACGGCGGCTGGCAGATCCGCGTCCACCCCGGCATGCGATCCATCCGCAGCGATAACGATCTCTCAACCGAAGACGGCTGGGACGACCTGCTGGAAGACCTGGACGACGTGGCCGGCGACGCGTCGGATTCCTGGGACCACCGCTGGGTGGGTCTGCTGCCGGCCAAACAGCCGGGCGGGCCGGTGTTCAAAATCAACGGCAATGCCCGCATCGAAATCACCGACCGGCCCTGGCCGCTGGCCAACGATTACCTGGTGATGGCGGTGGTGGCCGGCTCTCCGTCGTCTTTCGCCCATGAACTGGGCCACACCTTCGGCCTCGACCATTCCGGCTGCCCGCCGGGCGGCGATCGCATGCCGAAATATATCGATTACAGCCTGCCGATGTACATCGAAGACTACGGGCTGGACGTGTTCAGCGGACAGACCTTCAAGCGGCTGGAAGCGGGCGAGGTGATGAGCTACTGCACCGGCGAGGGCCGTTGGACCTCCATCATGGTCTGGGAACGCTTGATCGACAAGCTGAGGTGAGCCATGTCAGAGCAAAACCGACGGTATCGAACCCAATATCTGCGTGTGATCGGACGGCTGTACCCCGACCTGCGACTGCGGCTGCGGCCCGGCTACCTGAGCGAGACGCCGCAGTGGATCGACCGGGAGGGCGACAGCCCGCTGGCGGCGGAGCTGATCGACGAGGCCGGCGGGCGGATCTCGACCTTCCCGCTGCGGCTGCTGACCTCCTGCGGTGGTGCCGGCACGGGGTCGGCCCTGGCGGTGCGCGGCTGGATCCCCTTCCACCCGCAGACCCACAGCGTGCGCTATGTGTACCGGGGGCGGGTGCTCCACGAGCAGCGGCGCAGCGCGAACGGGCCGCAGGCGGCCTTCACTTGGAAGCCGCCCGGGCAGGTGGACGGCGAACAGCGCGTGAAGTGGAGGGCCGAGCACCCTGAGGGGGCGCCGGTGCAATGCTTCCTGCGCTACAGCCATGACGGCGGGCAGACCTGGAACCGGATCGGCGCTCGTGTCGAGATGCGCAGCCAAGCAGGCGAACAACTGGTGAACTTCGACCACCTCCCCGGCGGGGAGCACTGCCTGCTGGCGCTGGTGGCCACGGACGGGATCAACACCACAGGCGTGGAAAGCGCGCAGTTTGTTGTCGCTGAAAAGCCGTGCCTGGCGATGATCCTCGAACCGCTGGACGGGGCGAGACTGCCCGCCGGGCAGCCGGTGCACCTGGAGGGCCAGGGCTACTGGCTGGAGCAGGCCCGCGGCGAGCGTGAAGTGCTGCGCTGGCAGTCGTCGCGGGATGGGGATATCGGGCACGGAGCGGCTGCGGAAGTCAGGCTCTCGCCCGGGCGGCACACCCTCACCCTGACCGCGGGCAGCGGCCACCGCCAGGGCAAAGCCGAGGTGACGGTGGAGGTGGGTGAGGAGGTCGAGGGCGGAAAAGCGGCTTGATACGGAGCCCAGGCCGCGCGATCTGAACTTTTGTATACTCGGTTTTAACGACGACTGCTTCAGCGGGAGGTGACAGCATGAAATTAAGCGAGTTCCAGGCATTGCTTAAACCCGTGACCGATCTGGTCTCAGGCATGGCGATCGACGCCACGCTGGCCGGGGAGCTGAACCGCCGCTTCCCGCCCGGGGGGGAGGTGTTCGACGCGATCGAGAAGGCGTGCCACGCAGCGATCGCGGCGGGGTGGATGTGCGCCAACGGTGTTCCGGGGCGGCGATGGGGTCGCGTGATCGAACCCTGCGCGGAGACCGGGGGGCTGAGCGTCGACGTGGTGGACCTGACCGATTTGGTGGGGGGGCACCATGGCCACCCGACGGGCGAGGTCTGCATGGTCATGCCGATCAGCGCC
This sequence comes from uncultured delta proteobacterium, assembly GCA_963716785.1. Lineage (GTDB taxonomy): Bacteria > Desulfobacterota > Desulfobacteria > Desulfobacterales > SpSt-501 > SpSt-501. The sequence goes on from CAVQUW010000017.1 coordinate 2,904, forward strand.
GGCGCCCGATTTGACGGTAACGCTCGCGGCTGGTGCGTGTTCGAGCCGGGCACGGGCCACACTCCGACGGTGACGAACGGGGAGGCCCTGATCCTGTACATGTTGCCGGAAGGCAAAATCGAATACACGGAAAAGAGATAACCGCGGCTCAAGGAGAGCAGCGAGCAGCCGCATCACCCCTGTCCGTCCGTGACCGAAGGCGCCGGTCCCCGGCGCTTCACCCTCGGGGGGCTGCGAGCAAAAAGTGGCCCCCTCCGCATCGGCCCGCCGGTTGCGGGTCGTCCTGTGACTCTTTCCCCTAAGCACCAGTCCGCAAATTGATTCCATCCTATCATTGTGCGGCGACATTAATTTTGCATGCAAAATTTTTAATTTAATATTTGTTGACATTCGCGATCGGCTTTTTTATGGTCGAGGCCTACGTGGCTCAAAAGCACCCGCACACCTCAAGGAGGGCAGAAGCATGCCGACGGTCGCCGCAATCTACACGTCCCCCGCCATTGTCGAACCCATCAAGGAACTCTTCGCCGAAATCATCCCCGGCTGCCGGCTGATCAACATCGTCGACGACAGCCTGATCCAGGACGTCATCCGGGACGGGTCCGTCAGCCCGGCGGTGGCGCGCCGCCTGTTCCGTTACTATGAAGCGGCTGCCGACACGGGGGCGGACCTGATTTTCAATACCTGCTCCTCGATCGGCGAAGTGGCGAGCGCGGCCCGGACGATGCTCGACATTCCTCTCGTTAAAATCGACGAGCCCATGGCCGCCAACGCGGTCCGGACGGGAAAAACCCTGGCGGTTCTCGCGACCCTGCCGACCACCCTGGCCCCGACCGTGCGGCTGGTGAGCTCACTGGCAGCCCAAGCCGGCAAATCGATCACCGTTCTCGAGGGCCTCGCCCAGGGCGCGTTCGAGGCGCTTGCTGGCGAAGAACCCCGATAAGCACGACCAGCTCATTGCCGCAACGGCGGAACAACTGGCCGACCGGGCCGATGCCTTTGTCCTCGCCCAAGGCTCCATGGCGCGGATGGAAGCGTCCCTGGCGGAAAAAACCGGAAAACCGGTCTTCTCCAGTCCGCGGTCGGGCGTGCTGGAGGTGAAGGCGGTGTTGGAAAGGAAGGCGGTCCGATGAGCGCAGACATCGCAGCCCTCAACGCTGCCGCCCGCAGCCTCAGGCGCGACATTCTCACCATGATCCACCTGGCCGGTGAGGGCCACCCCGGCCCGGCCCTCTCCGCTGCCGATCTGGTCACGGCCCTGTATTTCGAAATCCTCAACATCGACCCGCGCGACCCCCATTGGCCCAAGAGAGACCGCTTCATCCTTTCCAAGGGCCACGCCTGCCCGGCGGTGTACGCGGCGCTCGCGCGCAAGGGTTTTTTCGCTTGGGAGCTCTGCCCCACGCTGCGCTGTCTCGGTTCCATCCTGCAGGGGCACCCGGACATGAAAAAAACCCCCGGCATCGACAGCACCTCGGGGTCGCTCGGAAACGGGATTTCCATCGGGTTGGGTATGACGCTGGCCGGACGCGTGAACCGGGAAGACTACTTCACCTTTGTCATCGCCGGGGACGGGGAGATCGAAGAGGGCGTGGTCTGGGAGGGCGCCATGGCGGCGGCGCACTACGAGGCCGGGCGTCTGATCGTTTTTGTGGACCACAACTGCATGCAGAGCGGCGGGATGGTGTGCGACATCACCATGCTGGACCCCATCCTGCCCAAGTGGCAGTCTTTCGGCTGGCACTGCCAGGAGATCGACGGTCACGACATGGCCGAGATATTGGCGGCGGTCGAGAGTGCCAAACAAGAGCAGTATCGCCCCTCCATGATCCTCGCCAACACGGTCAAGGGCAAGGGGGTCCCGTTCATCGAGGGTGACAACTCCTGGCACAAGCGCACCCCGACCAAGGAGGAGCTGTCCCTGGCCTTGGAAGCACTGGGAGGTAACGCCGGATGACCAAGCTGGAAAGCACACGGGTGGCCTTTCTCCAAGGCCTGATCGATGTCATGCGGGCAAACCCGAAAGCGGTGGTGGTGTTTGCGGACTCCGTCAAGGTCTTCCGGGCCACCGAAGAGTTCACCACCGAATTCAAGGGGCGGGTATTCGATGTCGGCATCGCCGAGCAGAACGCCGTCGACGTGGCCGCCGGCATGGCCTCCTGCGGCCTGATGCCTTTCGTGGCGACCTATGCGGGGTTCATCACCATGCGGGCCTGCGAGCAGGTCCGCACCTTCGTGGCCTACCCGGGGCTCGACGTCAAGTTTGTCGGCGCCAACGGCGGCATTTTCGGCGGCGAACGCGAAGGGGTGACCCACCAATTTTTCGAGGACCTGGGGATCCTGCGCTCGATCCCGGGAATTACGATCGTCGTGCCGGCCGACGCCCAGGGGGTGCGCCAGGCCACCAAGGCCGTGGCCGATCTCAAGGGGCCGGCCTACATCCGTGTGGGCAGCGGCCGGGACCCGGTCGTGTTCGACTCGGAGCTGGCATTCGAGATCGGCAAGATCCGCGTGGTCCGCGACGGCGGGTCCGATGTCGCGTTGTTTGCGAACGGCCCCCTGGTCCGCCGGTGCCTGGAGGCCGCGGATCTTCTGCAGAAAGAGCGGATCCAGGCGACGGTAGCGGAAGTCCACACGTTGCGGCCGTTGGACACTGCCGGGATCCTGGAGATCATGAAAAAAACCCGGGCGGCGGTGACCGTGGAGGATCACAATATCAACGGGGCGCTCGGGAGTGCGGTGGCCGAGGTGATCGCCGAGAACGGGTGCGGCCGGTTGGCGCGCATCGGCCTGCAGGATGTGTTTCCGGAATCCGGCGAAGGCTTTGCCCTGCTCGATCACTACAAAATGGGCGTCGGCGACATCGTGGCCGCCGCCAAACGAGTGGTTGCGGCCAAGTAGGCATTCACGGCAAAAAGGGAGAAAGAAGACGGCCCCAGAGCAGTGGGGCGGGCAAGAGATCCAAAGCGGTCGGATATAGCGCGCCTTTTGACAAACCACATGGACAGGAGGGAAGGGACATGAAAAAAGCGTCTGTTTTTTGCGCCGCCGTCGTTCTGCTGGCAATGGTCTTCGCGGTGACCCAAGGGTTTGCGGAAACCATCACCTTGCGCTACGCCCACATGAACCCGCCGACCAGTGTCGCCGGCATGCAGGCCACCATTCTCGCCAAAGAGATCGAGGAGCGGACCAAGGGCGCGGTCAAGGTCCAGGTGTACCCCTCTTCGCAGCTCGGCACCCTTCAGGAGCAGGCGGAGGCCGTCAGCACCGGCTCCGTGCAGATCCACCACAACACGATGGCGGGCATCGGCTCCCTTTACGAGCCGTTCGGGGCCCTGGACACCCCGTATCTGTACAATGACGTCGACCACCTGATGCGCGTCGCGGACCCCAAGTCGCCGGTCATGCAGAAGTTGAACGAGGGCCTGTTGAAAGCGCGCGGCGTGCGGGTGTTCTACACCTTTTATTTCGGGACCCGTCAGTTGACCTGCGACCGGCAGGTGCTGGCGCCGAAGGACCTGCAAGGGGTCAAGATCCGGGCCATCCCCTTCCCCATCTACATGGCGGGGGTTGAAGGCATGGGCGCCGTCGCCACACCGGTGGATTTTGCGGAGCTGCCGGCGGCCCTCGCCACCAAGACCGTCAACGGGCAGGAGAACCCGGTGGACACGATCTTCTCCAGCAAGTTCTATGAAACCCAATCCCACCTCATGCTCACCGGGCACATCATGGGCGCCGAGTTGGTCGTTTTCAATGAAAAGGCCTGGAACAAACTCTCCCCGACCCTTCAGGGCCAGATCATGGAAGCCGCGGCGGTCGCCAGCAAGAAAGGCACGGAGTTGACGCTGGAGCGCGAGGCCTCCTTGCAGAAGGAGCTCGCCGGAAAGGGCATGAAGATCATCGGACCCAAGGACGGCTTGGACATCCCCGCGTTCCGGTCCCAGGTTCAGGCCCTGGTCGCCCAACGCTTCGACAGCAAGTATGGCGACCTGTACAAGCAGATCAAAGCGATCAAGTAATACCGGCGGATGAGGAAGGCCGCAGGGCTCCGCCCCTGCGGCCTTGCCGATCCGATGCGTGAACCTCAACAGGCGTCAAGGGGCAGCGAGACCTTGCCGCCCAAGCCGGGGAGCCGTCACCGTGAGTGCATGGAGTCAGCCCGAAGAAGAAAACAAGGGGGTGATCGGCCGGCTGGCCTGGGTGTTTGAGCAGGTCTCCCTCCTCAGCCTGGCGTTCATCGCCCTTCTTATTTTCGTCCAGATCATCCTGCGCAATCTGTTTTCCATGGCGTTCGCCGGCATCGAAGAGTTGGCGCGCTTTGCCCATGTCACCATGGTGTTTCTCCTGGTGCCCGTGTTGTTCCGCGAAGGCAAGCATGTCACGATCGACATCGTTCTGCTGCATGTGCCCCCCAAGGTCAATCTGGCGCTGCGGCTTTTTGCCACGCTGATGACGGGTGTCTACGGCGCCTTCTTCCTGGTCAGCGAATACCTGTTTATGCTCAGGAACGCGAGCGTGCCGACGCCGGGCCTGGGGATGCCCAACATCCTGTTTTTCATGGGGGCCTACATCGGGATGGCCCTGTTGCTGCTCACCGCCGTCGAGCAGTTCATCCGCCTGGTCCGGGGCAAAGGCCAAAGGAGGCACCCGTGAACGGGTATGAAGTCCTCGGGCTTTTTCTGGCGCTCGCGATCATCGGGGTGCCGCTTGCGGTGAGCATGGGGCTTTCCGCAGTGGCGTACATCCTGGTGAACGACCTGCCCTTGGCCACGGTGGCGCATCGCATGGGCAACTCGATCAACTCCTTCCCCCTGCTGGCGGTAGTCCTCTTCATCTATGTGGGAAGCCTGCTGAACGCCACCGGCATCACGCCCCGCCTCTATGAGGTCGCCAAGGCGGTCGTGGGGCGGGTGCGGGGAAGCCTGGCCTACGTGAACGTGTTCACCAACCTGGTGATGGCCGGGATCTCGGGCGCCGCCCTGGCGGACATCGGTGCGCTGGGGACCATCCAGATCAAGGCCATGAAGGATCAGGGCTACAAGGAGGAGATCGCCGCGGCCATCACGACCGCGGCCGCCACGGTCGGTCCGATCTTCCCCCCCAGCATCCCCTTGATCATCTACGCCGGGATCGCCGAGATTTCGGGTGTCCGGCTCCTGCTCGCCGGCATCCTGCCGGCCTTTGTGATCGTTTTCTGCCAGTGCGTCCACATCTGGTTCCTGGCCCGCAAGCACCGGTTTCCCGTCGAGACCCGCAGGATCCCCTGGAAGGAAAAGGGAATCATTTTCATTGCCGGGTTCCCGGCGCTCCTGACCCCGGTGCTGCTGGTGGCCGGCCTGCTCTTCGGCTGGTTCGGGCCGACCGAACTGGCCGGCTTCACCGTTTTTTACGCCCTGTTTTTGGGGAAATTCGTCTACAGGAAGCTGACCTGGAAAAACGCGGTCGCCAGCGCCCGGGAAACCGTCCGTTCGACGGCCATCATCATGTTCATCGTCTCCTCGGCGGCGATTTTCGCATGGGTCCTGACGGTGGAACAGATGCCGGCCCAGTTGTCGGACCTGCTCTCGAAGGTGTCCAAGAACCCGTTGGTGCTCCTGCTGATGTGCAACTGCATCCTCCTCGTCATCGGGATGTTCATGGAGACCATTGCCGCCCTGATGGTGATGACGCCGCTGATTGCGCCCCCCCTGCACGCCGCCGGTGTCGACCCCATCCATCTCGGGCTGATCGTCGTCTTCAACCTCATGATCGGGCTCCTCACGCCCCCGGTGGGGATGAGCTTGTACATGGTGAGCATCATCTCGGGGGTCCCGGTGGCCCGCATGGCGAAAGTGATCTGGCCGTTCCTGGTCCCTTTGATCTTGGCCCTGCTGGTGGTAACCTTATTTCCGCCGATTGCAACCTGGCTGCCGGATTTTATTTTCAGGAAATAATCCCGTGCCGCCCCGACAAACCGAAATGCGAGCGAGGGCAACCCCATGCGACTCGATCTGAAAACCATCAACCCGGATGGGAAAAAGCGCGTCCTGGTCACCAGAAACCTGCCCGGATCGCGCTGGCTGGAGATCCTGACCGGCGCCGACTGCGCCGTGGCCGTCAGTGAATTGCCCCAGACCCTGACGACGGCCGAGATCCGCGCCGCCATCGGCGAGCGCTGCGACGGCGTCATCGGGCAAATCACCGAGACCTGGGGGGAGGAGTTGTTCTCGGCCCTCAAGGCCGCCGGCGGACGCGCTTACAGCAACTATGCCGTCGGGTTCAACAACATCGATCTTGAGGCGGCCACGCGCAACGGCATCCCGGTCGGAAACACGCCGGGGGTCCTGACCGAAACCACGGCCGAAATGACCGTCGCCCTCACGTTTGCCGCCGCCCGCCGGGTGTCGGAATCCGAGCGCTTCCTGAGGGCCGGACGCTGGCGCACGGTCGGCTGGCAGCCGACCCTCTTTCTCGGGGAGCGTCTTTTCCGCAAGACCCTGGGGATCGTCGGCGCCGGGCGGATCGGGGAAGCCTACGCCCGGATGATGGTGGAGGGTCACAAGATGAACCTCCTCTATTACGACCTGCGACCGGAACGAGAGGCTCGAGCAGCACCTCGCGCGCTACAATGCCTTCCTGCAGGTCGACGGGTTGCCGCCGGTCGGATGCCGCAGGGCCTCCTCCCTCGAGGAACTGCTGCAAGAGGCGGACGTGGTGAGCATCCACACGGTCCTGGACGAGTCCACGCATCATCTCATCAATGCCGAGGCGCTGGCCCGGATGAAGCCGAACGCGTTGCTCGTGAACGCAAGCCGGGGACCGGTGGTCGACGAGGCCGCCCTGGTGGCGCATTGCCGCAGGCACCCGGATTTCCGGGCCGGCCTGGACGTTTTCGAAAACGAGCCGGAGCTGGCGCCCGGCCTGTGCGATTTGGAAAATGTCGTCCTCGTGCCGCACCTCGGGTCAGCCACCCTTTGGACACGGGAAGGGATGGGCACGCTGGCGGCCGCCAACGTGGCCGGCATACTCCAGGGATACCCGGTCTGGAACCGTCCGGAGGTGGAGCCCTTTCTGAGCGCCGACCCGCCCCAGGCGGCCCCAAGCGTCCTGAATGCCAAGGAGCTGGGTTTGCCCTTATATTGACTGCGTGTGTGTTCCCGGGGTCTTCATTCTTTACCGCTGGTCATGTTAATCTTCCGGAAAAGAGGATGGCGGTATCAGTGATGGTAACCAAATGACGTCCGGCAACCGGAACGTTATTGTGACAACCACGATAACTGCCCAACCGCAAGGAATCGACTCAGATGTCGAAAGCGCTACGATCCAGGACGACCGCCGCTAAACCGGTCCAATCCCCCCCGAAAGCCGCCCGCAATAAGCCCGGCAAAAAGGGTGGCGGCGACATCATCGAGCGCAAGAATCTCGACGACCTCATCTACCAGCGAATTATCCAGATGATCATCAATCAGGAGCTCCTGCCGGGGCAGCGGGTCAACCTGGATCATCTTGCCGACCAGATGGGGGTCAGCCGTACGCCGGTGGTCAACGCCCTCAAGCGCTTGGCGCAGGAGCGTTTCGTCGACTGGGTGAACCGTCGCGGGATTTACATCAAACGCCTGTCGAAAGGCGAGATCGCACAAATCTACCAGCTGCGCGAAGGCCTCGAGTCCATGGCCGCCCGCCTGGCGGCGACCCGGATGGATGAAGAAGAGGTGGACCACTGGGTCGCGGTGTTTGAAACTTTCAAAACCAGGGAAACCAACGCCGTGGTCCGCCGCTATCTGGATGTCGACCGGGATTTCCACTGGCGCATCGAGGAGTTGTCCGGCAACCCGCACCTGCGCGCGGCCATGCGGATCGTGAACATGATGATCGCCGCCTACTGGTTCGGTCTTCCGCGGACGATTGCCGAAGCCATCCCCGAGCACATGGAACTGCTCGAGGCGTTGCGCCGCAAGGACCCCGAAGCCGCCGAGAAGGCCATGCGAATGCACATTCGGCGATCGGTGGAGAAGCTGCTGGGGGATGCGCAGGCTGAAGAGGCCAAGGGGTGACCCGAGAGCCAAAAAACCCATTTCCAAACCGGGATCAGAAATTTCTCATCCTCTGAGAATTCTTGACCTCCTTTTCGGCTGATGAACGGTGCGAACCGTACCTCTCCTACAATTTTTTTTCGGTCGCAGAACCTCATTAAGGAGGAACAATGAAGACCACTGTTTTGGGCCGAACCGGTGTGCTGGTCTCCGAATTGTGCTTCGGCACCATGACTTTCGGAAACGAAGCCGATGAAACCGAATCCGCGCGGATGTTCGCCCGCTGCCGCGATGCCGGCATCAACTTTTTCGACTGCGCCAACAATTACAGCAACGGCAGGGCTGAAGAAATCCTGGGGAAACTGATCGCCGACTGCCGCGAGGAGGTGGTCGTCGCCACCAAAGTCACCCACCGGACGGGAAAAGATGTCAACGCCATCGGGTCTTCCCGACGACACATCATGATCGAGATCGAAAAAAGCCTCAAAAGGCTGGGGACGGATCGTATCGATCTGTATTTTATCCACCAGTTCGACGACTTGACACCGATCGATGAGACCTTGCGGGTGCTTGACGATCTGGTGCGGCAGGGCAAGGTCATTTACATTGGTGCCAGCAACTGGGCGGCCTGGCAGGTGGCCAAGGCGCTGGGCGTCTCGGCCAAAGAGGGCTTGGCGCGCTTTGAATGCATCGAGCCGATGTACAATCTGGTCAAGCGCCAGGCGGAAGTCGAACTTTTTCCGCTGGCGCTGTCGGAAAACGTCGGTGTCATCGTGTACAGTCCCCTCGCCGCCGGCCTGCTGTCCGGAAAATTTTCAGACGGCCGACCCCACCCGAGCGGCCGCATCGTCGAAAGAGACCTCTATGCCAAACGCTACAGCGATCCGGCATATCATGAGGTTGCCGCGCGGTTTTACCACTACGCAGAAGCAAAAGGCATCAACCCGGTCACCCTGGCGGTCTCCTGGGCCAAAACCCACCCGGCGGTGACGGCACCCATCATCGGCGCTAGAAATGTGGCGCAGTTAACGGCCTCGCTTGATGCCGCCGACCTCGACCTGACACCGGAGATGCGCCGGGAGATTTCAAGCCTTTCGGTTCAGCCGGCCAACGCTACCGACCGGCTGGAAGAAAATATGGATGCACGCTTTCAGCTTCGCCACTGATGATGCCCGGTCCGGGAAAATTTCAGCGCAGAAAACCACGACGGATTGGGCCGGAGTTTCGGCACCGCTTTCGGCGATGGGCTCCCGTAAGTGATCGGCATCCGATTGGTTCTGCGCCTCAACCCCCGTATTTTTCCGGACGATAGGCAGGGTCATTGCGGTTGATGATTTCGAGCTTGCGCCACTCAGACGGGTTTTCGACCGGGAGGGTCCCGTCGTCGTAGTCCCTGAGGAAGTAGTCGCCGCGACCATTGGTCCAGGCGTTGTTGTAGGTGGGAAGCCATTCCTTACGGCCCGTCTCATGATCGAAGGTCTCGATCCGCCCGGTGATCACCTTGTAGAATTCCTCCTGGATGTCGCTGCGGGTCTGGCTCCGGTTGCGGGTGATCTCCCCGTCGATCCGGTGCATCTCGCGGATGACCTCGTTGAACTTCTCTCCCCGGTAGCGCTCGGCCGCCACGGCCCGCTTGACCCATTGGGGGTCCAGCCTGAAGGAGCGGAGCGACAGCTCCATGAGCCGCTCATCCTCCTTGCGTTGGGACTTGGGGCAGACCCAGCCGAAGGTCCCCACCGTGGACCAGATGATGTTCTGGATCTCGTAGACGATGGCATAGATGCGGCCCACCATGGGTGTTCCCTGAATGGTGCACTCGAAATTCACGTACCCGCACTCGCCCCGGGAGGCGGCCTGAGGGATCAACGGCTGAAGCTCCGGCGCAGGCCAGGCCCCCAGGATCCTGGGGTTTTGGAACTCCTGCGCGGAGAGCTGCCCCAAAACGATGTGCTGCACGTATTGGCCGACCCCCATGTAGGGGAAGAGCCAGCAGCCGTTCAGGACTTCACCCATCTGGGGGCGCAGGTACCCCATGCTGCTCCGCATCACCACGGCCGGGTCCTGGAAGTAGAACCGCGGGTACCATCCGAAAAAGGACTTCCCGTCCGGACTGGTCACGCGAAACTGGATGTTGTTCTCGACCAGGTCGACCACGTTCCACTGGACCCCGCTCGGGATCATGCCGCCTTTCGCATGCCACCCCTTGGGGATGAGCATGTGGAAGGCCCCCTGGTACTGCTCCCGGTAAAGGGTCAGAAACGCGTCCGGGCCCCTGGGCGTCTGCTTTGGCCCGGCAGCCGCGACGCTCATGGGCGAAAAAAGACAGACCAACGCCACCCCTGACAGGACTGCTGCACCCAGGGCCCTTTTCACGACACCCTCCTTTTCCTTTTGTGGTGATCAGAGGTTTCGGCCATCCGGTTTGTGTGAATGGCAGGGTTTAGAATTGAATCTCCCCGCAGCAAGCTGCGGGGAATCTTCGACCGTAAGGAATGGGGTCGTTTTTGGATTCGCTCGCTAACCCCGCCGCAAGCGGCGGGGAATGCGCTCGCTTTTGCGGTTCAAAAAAAACAGCCATGACGATGCCGTTCTTATGGCGACCTTACCAGCTGAAAACCACGGCCGCTTCGATGTTATTGCCTGCCGCCCGCACCACCCGAAGTCCCCCAGATCCCTCCAGCCAGGATCAACCCGCCGAAGACCCAATGGGCCATGCCCAGGGGTTCGCCCAACAGGGTGGCCCCCATGACAGCCCCGTAAAGCGGCAGAGTGTTGTAAAACACCATGGCCCCGCCGGCCCCCAGGAAGCGGACCGCCTGGTTCCAGGACCAGAAGCCCACCAGGGTAGGCACCAGGCAGATGTGAGCGATGGCCGCCACGGTGTCAAGGCGCAAGTTGAGGGGGATGTATGCCAGTTCCAGTGCCGCGGCGGCGATCAAAAGAGGCAGCACCGTCAGGATGGAAAGGGCGGTGGCGGACACCGAGGAGCGCCGCCGCATCACCCGGCGGCCGAAAACGGAGTAAAAGGCCCAGGCGACGGCCGAGGCCAGAAGAATCAGGTCGCCCGGGTTGAAATCGAGCCGGGCGAAGAATTCCCACGAGCCGCCCGAAATCAGGCCGGCGACCCCCACCAGACCCAGGGCGGCCCCCACCACCTGGCGGCGGGTCACCGGTTCCTGGATCAGGACCCCGGCGATCACGGCGGTGATCAGCGGCGAAAAGCCCTGGATCAGGGAACTGTTCACGGCAGTGGAATAGCGCAGGCCCAGGTAGAGCAGAGGACTGAAAGCGGCCACCCCGGTCAGGCCCATCCCCAGGATCCACCACTTGTCCTTGCCGTAGACCCGCTCCTCGGGCGGGCGCCGGCGCAGCAGAAAGCAGAAAAAGGCGGCGGCCACGCTGAAGCGCAGGGCGGTCAGGGTCAGCGGACCGATGTCGGCCCTCAGCCAGCGCCCGAGCACCGCGTTGGTGGCCCAGGCCAGCGTGGCGAGGTTGACCAAGGCCACGCCCCACAGCCTGGAGCGCGATGAGTCAGTGGTCATGCTTGCTCCGTGGTCCGGTTCCATTCACCCGGGCTGCCGGGCCCTTGATCGGCGGCGGCCGCCATTCCCGGATTCAGTTCACCTTTCCATTCAGACCGCTGGTCGCAGAAGAAAATTTTCACCCGCCCTCCCCTTTATTCAATTTTATCACTTACCACAACCGCGGCCAAAAAAAACAGCGGGCACCTTCGACCATTGGAATAAGATATATCTGTTGACATCTCAACTCAGGGGAACTATTGTGTGCGGCAAAGGCAACGAAAAATCCCCTGCGGGAATCGATTGCCGCCAAGGTTGGATTAAAAGACATTTTGCAGTGTAGGACTCGACCACCACACTCACCAAAGTGCGGTGGTTTTTTTTGTCCCGTCGTCCTAATCCGCCCTTTGAAAATCTATGAAAGGAGGATGAAAACGACGATGCAAGGAAAAGTCAAATGGTTCAATGACAGCAAAGGTTTCGGCTTCATCGAGGCCGAAAACGGAAGCGACGTGTTCGTGCACTTCAGCGCTATCCAGGATAGCGGCTTCAAAAGCCTGCAAGAAGGTCAAGCAGTCAGCTTTGACGTTCAAGACGGGCCGAAGGGCAAGTCCGCAGCAAACGTAAAACCGGTCTAAGTTCCCACCCTGAATTCGGAGCATCCCCCTCCCCATGGGAGAGGGGTGCTCCGTTCTCGCCACTTCTTCATCGGATTTTGATTCTACGCGGCAGTTCTGCCCGTACTTCCGGGAAGATCTGTCTAAATCGGATGATATCTTTTAAGGATCACACATGAAAACAAAATTGTACATCAGTAATTTATCGAACGACACCAATGAGGCAGAACTGAATCGCCATTTTTCCACAGCCGGAAAAGTCGCCTCGGTGGCAATCGTCAGAGGCCGCTATTCCAACCAGAGCAAGGGAATCGCACTTATCGAAATGGAAACTGAAGATGGCATTCGACGAGCGGTGAAGCAGTTTAACGGAATCCGTTTCCAAGGCACCGTCATTGCCGTCAGCAAGAATAAAAACAAAGGGGCTTGGGCGAATTGACCATCGGCAGACCCAAACCTTACAGTATACCCAGCGCTATTCCCGCAACGGTAAATTCAATCTGAACAGGTTGTCCCGCTTTCGAATCAGCCGGCGCCTTGCCCGCCTCTCTATCCGGCGCGGTCCTAAATTGTGGAACCGGTATTAGGCATCAAGCGCCTGTTTGACAAGAGCGGGAAACTTATCATTATTATCCAGGATGGCATCGGCTTCGGGAAAGTCGCCGCATACATCTGAATCCACGACTGCCGGTAAACATTATTGCTATCAGAGGAGGGACCCGGCCTGCCCGGGTTGCAGATCGCCATGTCACGCAACGATTCTAAAAACCCGATCGACCCGAGAGTTCGCATCGGCCATGTGCACCTCAAAGTCGCGGATCTGGAGCGCGCACTCGACTTTTACTGCCGCGTACTCGGTTTCGAGGTGACGCAACGGCTCGGTCAAGGGGCCGCTTTCGTTTCAACCGGCGGTTATCACCACCTGATCGGCCTGAACACCTGGGAGAGCGCAGGCGGCGCGCCGCCGCCCATCGGATCCACAGGCCTTTACCACATCGCCCTTCTTTATCCCACCCGCAAGGGGCTCGCCGACGCGCTGCGCCGGCTCCAATCCGCAGGCGTACCGCTCGAGGGGGCGAGCGACCACGGCGTCAGCGAGGCACTGTACCTGCGGGACCCGGACCGGAATGGGATTGAGCTCTACTGGGACAGACCGGCGGAACAATGGCCCCGCTCGGCCGACGGCCGCCTCGCCATGTTTACCCGCCCGCTCGATCTCACCGACCTGCTCTCCGAACTTACGGAAACAGATCAGGCGAACTGATTGAAACATTCTGCGGCAAGGGTGAAAAAAATAGAAACTTGTTGTGGTGTCCCGATCGATGATTAGGGCATCCCGCTATGCACAAATCGAGATTTGACTGGACCCTGTTTCCACCCTGTTTCTCACTCCCTTTTTGACAATCATTCCTATTAGTGCTTAACTGCTCCCTGAACGCCGCCGGCTTTTTTCCCAGTCATCCGCTTCAACCGCCAATCACCCATTTTTGAAAAGGAGAACCCCATGGAGAAAGACTGGATATCGAATGCGTACGAGGGCATGTCGCGGCGCCAGTTTCTGTCCCGCATGACCGCCACCGGGGCCGCACTGGCCGGGTATGCGCTGGCCGCCAAGGCCGTGGCGGGCGAGATCATCACCACCTCCGCCGAGGGGCTGGCCGTGGCCGACGCCAAGGTCCCCTCGGGTGATTTCCAGGTGCCGGTCTTCACGGCGCGGCCGGCGGCGGCCGGCAAGTACCCGGTCGTGATCGTGATCCCGGAGATCTTCGGCATGCACGAGCACATCAAGGACGTCACGCGGCGTTTCGCCCGGGGGGGATTCTGGGCCGTCACCTTCGAGCCCTACGCCCGGGAGGGCGGGGTGCTCCACCTGAGCGACATCCCGGCCGTGCTCAAAATCGCCAATGCGGTGCCCGATGCGCGTGTCATGGCCGACCTGGACGCCGTCGCAGCCTTCGCACAGAAGGACCCGGCCGCACGCGCCGACCGCCTGGGGGTGACGGGCTTCTGCCGCGGCGGGCTCTACACCCTGCTCTACGCCGCCCACAACCCGGCGGTGAAAGCGGCGGTCCCCTGGTACGGGCAGATCAAGCCGGCCATGGCGCCCGGGGTGCGCACGGCGGGACCGCTCGATGTGGCCGCGAAAATCAGCTGCCCGGTCCTGGGGCTCTACGGCGAGGCGGACCAGGGCATCCCCGCGGCCGATGTGCGCGAATTGGAGGCGGCCCTCAAGGCAGGGGGAAAGACGGCCGAATTCATCCTTTACCCCGAGGCGCCGCACGCCTTCCATGCCGACTACCGGCCGAGCTACCGTGCCGAGCCGGCGCAAGACGCCTGGGGCCGCTGTCTGGGGTGGTTCAAAAAATACCTGCACGGCTAAAGGGCCGCCCCCCGCCGCGCACGAAAGCCCCCCGGCGGATGCCCGCGCGGGGGCGGGGCTATTTCAGGTTCTTGCCGACGCTCCAGGCCTTGCCCAGCATCGCGCCCACGGCCCAGTAGCGGTTGTCGGGCATGGTCAGGGTGAAGGGCTTGATCTTGCCGATGTCGGGCTTGCCGTCGGAGAGAAAACGCTCCTCGCTGAAGACTTCCACGACCTCGCCGATGAAAAGCGTGTCGAACGGCAGTTTGACCGCCTGAACCACCCGGCAGGCGATGCCGAGCGGGCACTCGGCGATCAGGGGCGCACCGGGCAGGCTGCCGTAGAAGACCTCGAAAATTTTGGACTTGTCGGTTTTCTTGCCCGACACCAGGCCGCAGTAGTCGGTTTTTTCCATCAGGGCCTCACCCGGGATGTTGACGCTGAAGGCCTGGTTGGCCTCGATCCCCTGGTTGGTGTGGTGGGGCCCGAGGGCGACGCTGACCATCGGCGGCTTGTAGTTGACCGGGGAAACCCAGGCGGCCGCCATGAAGTTCGGCTTGCCGTCGACCAGCGCCCCCACCAGGGTCATCGGCATGGGGTACAGGAACGCGTTCGCGTCGATCTTGATCTTGGCCATAAGCCCTCCTTTGATTGGCAGGTCGGAGACCCGTCCGCTTTGAACGAGAGGTCCATGCCGGAACCATACACGACGGGGCAACACACCGCAATCCCCGGCCCGTTCAGGCCGGCAGAAAAGACGATCGCAGCAGGATACCGCTCCCACCCGGCAAAAGAAATCAACCAGCCTCATCGGAAGGCCTCCCCTTCCTTGCGCCGGACACATTTTCCCCTCAGGCAGGGTTGACTCCGTGACACGGTAATTGATATTCAATAATGCAGACTGAAGGCTGAAGACTGAAGGCTTTCGGAGAAAACCATGGGCGATATGTCCGGACTGATCGACCGACGAGGGTTCATCTCCAATTGAACCAAGGGTGCCTGTAAGCCGTGACGACATTGAATGGCGTGATTGCGAGTCCGATGGAGTGTTCCCCGACCTTCAGCCTTCAGCCTTCAGTCTTCGGCCTGTTACCCGCTAAACCCCTGAACCGTTACTGCGGCTGTGTCACCCGACCCATGGGAAGTGGGAAGATGGAATGGATAGATTGTTGACAGCCAAGCACCAGGCCGTGCGACGCAACGTGAGGGATTTTTGCGAGCGCGAGCTGCGGCCCATTGCGGCGGAGATCGACCAGGAAGCGCGGTTTCCATGGGAGGTCGTGGCGAAGATGGGCGCGCTCGGATATTTCGGGGTCCAGGTGCCCGCAGTCCCTTGGGGGCGCCGGCCTCGACTCGGTGAGCTACGCCATCATCATCGAGGAGATTTCGCGCGTGTGCGGCGCCATGGGGTTGTGCGTCACGGTCCACAACAGCGTCGCCCTCTACCCGTTGCTGGCGTTCGGCAGCGAAGCCCAGAAAGAGCGTTGGGTCAGACCGCTTGCCAAGGGGGAGAAGATCGGGGCCTTCTGCCTGACCGAGCCCAACGCCGGTTCCGACGCCGGTGCGGTGAGCGCCACGGCCCTGGCCGAGGGCGACCACTACGTTCTCAATGCCAACAAGGTGTTCGTCACCAACGGCGGGGTGGCCGATGTGTGCCTGATCTTCGCCCGCACCGACCCGGCCGCCGGACGCAAGGGCATCAGCGTGGTGGTGGCGGAGCGGGGCGCGCCGGGGTTCGTGGTGGGCGACATGGAGAACCTCTGCGGCATGCGCGCCAACCCGGTCGGCTCCATCCGGCTCTACGACTGCCGGGTGCCCCGGGACTACCTGCTCGGCAAGGAGGGGCAGGGACTTGCGATCGGTCTGGCGGCGCTGGATGTCGGCCGCATGGGCATCGCCGCCCAGGCCGTGGGGATCGCCCAGGCGGCGCTCGAGGAGGCGCTCCAGTACGCCAAGCAGCGCCGCACCTTCGGCGTGCCGATCGAGAACCATCAGGCCATCCAGATGATGATCGCCGACATGGCCACCGAGGTGGAGGCCGCCCGGCTCCTGGTCTACCGGGCCGCCGAGTTGAAGGACAGGCGCCTGCAGTTCTCGAAGGAAGCGGCCATGGCCAAGCTCTTTGCCTCGGAGGCGGCCTGCCGCGTGACCGATGCGGCGGTCCAGATCCACGGCGGCTACGGCTACTCGAAAGCCTACCCCGTGGAACGCTACTACCGCGACGCCCGCGTCACCCGCATCTACGAGGGCACTTCCGAAATCCACCGCATGGTGATCGCCAGAGCGATGACAGCGGAAGGTGGATAGGCTGAAGACTGAAGGCTTTTAGGGGACTGCACGATCAACCGACTAGATTTGCCGCCAGCGTTGGGGCTTCCATCCCAACGAGGATTAACACCGGCTCAACCCAAGGCCGTAGAAACCGTGAAGGCCCTGAATGGCCTGATTCGCGCCGGAGGGGTTTTCCTGACCTTCAGCCTTCAGCCTTCGGCCTAAACCCCTAAAGAGCAACCATGACTCTTCACATCATCGTCTGCATCAAGGCCGTCGTCAGCAAGGCGCCCCGGGGACGCATCGTGCGGACGACCGAGAACAGCCGCCTGAACCCGTTCGACCTGCCGGCCCTGGAAGCCGCCCTGCAGCTCAAGGCGCAGCGCGGCGGCACCGTCACCGCCCTGTCCATGGGACCGCCGTCCAGCCGGATCGTGCTGGCCGAGGCCATGGCCATGGGCGCCGACCGCGCCGTGCTCGCGAGCGACCCGGCGCTTGCGGGCGCCGACACCCTGGCCACATCGGCCGCGCTCGCCGCCGCCGTCGGCAGGCTGGCGCCCTGCGACCTGGTGCTCTTCGGCACCCGCACCTCGGACAGCGACACGGGACAGGTCGGCCCCCAGACGGCGGTCGCCCTGGACCTTCCGCTGGTGACCGGTGTCCATCGCTTCGAGTTGACGGACGCGGGCTTGCGGGTGGAGCGCACGGTAGACCAGTGGGTGGAAACTTTCGAGGTGGACTTCCCGGCGGCGCTGACCCTGCGGCCCGAGGCGGCCCGACCCAGGGACATTGCGCTGGGCGGTCTGGCAGAAGCCTTTGACGCGGGAAAGGTGGAGACGCTGGGGCTGGCCGATCTCGGCCTGTCTCCCGATCGCGTGGGGGAAGCCGGCTCGCCCACGCGCGTGCTCTCCATGCAGCCGATCCGGCATGAGCGCCGATGCCGGATTCTCAAAGGAGACGCCGGCGATCTCGCCGAGCAGCTGATCCGTGAGCTGACCCAAAAGGGGTTGCTCGACTGAGGAACGCCTCCCAACCGGCCGATCAGGATACAAGATGACCACTGAGACCACCCATGACATCTGGGTCTTCATCGACCTGCGCAGCCGGCGGTTTTTCGGCTTTTCGCTCAACGTGCTCACGAAGGCGCGGCAGCTGGCCGATGCGACCGGCGGCAGGCTCACGGCCTGCATGCTGACGCCGGCGAACGGTCGGACCTTCAGCCGCTCCGAGAGCGACAGCTGCGTTCTCGCCGAACCGGCGGCCGAATCCTGCCTGAGCCACGGCGCCGACCGGGTGCTCGCCTTTGAAAACGAGCGGTTCGGCTCGCCGCGGGCCGATCTCTTCGCCGGGGTCCTGGCCGAGGCGGTCAAGGAAGCAAAACCGAAACTGGTGCTGATCGCCCTCACCGACTTCGGCCGGGAGCTGGCAGCGTGCGCGGCGGCGCGCTGCCGTGCCGGCCTCATCGCCGATTGCAAGGACATCCGCGCGGAAGCGGGCGGCGCCGTCGTCGGCGCCTGCCCGGCCTGGGGCGGGAGCATCATCTCCGAGATCACCTATGCGGACGGGTGGGGACCCGGTTTTGCCACCGTGCAGCCGCACTGCTGTGAGCCGCAAACCGTCGCCGCGCCGAGGGGGGAAGTGATTCGGCGGGCGGTCGCCGAGCCGCCCTCGCCCCCCGGGCTGCGGATGACGGACTGCCGGCCGGCACCCGAAGCCCATCGGAGGCTCGAAAACGCCGAAGTGGTCGTCGTGGGCGGGGCCGGCTTAGGCAACGCCAAGGCGTTCGGGAAGGTCCGCGAGCTGGCGGCCGTGATGGGTGGAGAGGTCGGCGGTACCAGGCCGCCCGTGCTTCAGCACTGGCTGGACGAGCAGCGCATGATCGGGCAGACCGGGAAGACGGTGGCCCCGAAGCTGCTCTTCTCCATCGGCACCTCCGGAGCCGCTCAGTACACGGCCGGGATCATGGAGTCCGAGACCATCGTGGTCGTCAACCGGGACCCGCAGGCGCCCATTTTCCAGATCGCCGACATCGGCATCGTCGCCGATGCCAACGAGCTCCTGCCGGTCCTGATCGAGCGAATCCAACAGGGGGTGATGCGGCGCCTGGCCGATGTCCTTTGCGAGACGGCCTCGGCCAAGACGGACGGCGAGGGGTTCGGCGCCCGGCTGCGGAAATTGCGTCTGGGACGCGATTGGAGCGTGGAGGCGCTCTCCGAGGCCACGGGCCAGACCCCCGATTTCATCCAACAGGTGGAAGCCGAAGAGCTCGCTCCCCCGGTGGCCTTCCTGCTGCGGCTGGCCGCGGCCCTCAACGTGGACCCGGGGACCTTTCTCAGGAAGGAAGAGCAGGAGGCCATCCACGACCGGCGCCTGGAGTCTTACGTGCGGCGCACCCAGAACTACTCCTACCAGACCCTGACCGAGGGCAGCGGCAGCGATCACCTGCGGGCCTTCATGGTCACGATCGAGCCGCACCACACCCACAAGCCCGTGGCCTACAAGCACGAGGGCGAGGAGTTCGTCTTCGTGCTGTCCGGCGCGCTGGAATTGATGCTCGGCGAAAAAGCGCATGTGCTCAAGCCCGGCGAGCACATCCACTTCAACTCCTACACCCCCCACAAGCTCAAGAGCCTGTCGGGCGAGCCGACACGTTGCCTGGTGGTGCTCTACACTCTGTGACAGGCGTTACGGGTCGGAAGGCCGGATCGCGCGCGGCATCGGTCGCAACGTACGACATCGCCTTTGGGGCGGCTCACCCGAGTCTTTGCCTTGATGCCGGATCAACCCGGGGAGGCCTCCGGCAGCGGGGAAGCCGGGGGCCCCGGCGCCTCGAGACCTGGTTTCAAAATCCCCCCGGCCGTATTATAAGAGCGAATGCGGCGACCGGCCGTGGGCGATAAGGGAAATTGCAGGGCCGCCGCGCCCGGGTGCCCGGGGTTCTTTCGAAAGCCCCGCGCTCAAACGCGGCCAAGCCGGCAAAGACGATGGTTTCAGCCATTTTTGGGGGTGATGTCATGAAGGAAGACGACCTGCGGCAGCAGATGGTGGTGCACGGCAAGTCCCTGTTCGACCGGCGCTTCACCTGCGGGAGCTCGGGCAACATGAGCGTGCGCGTGGCCGACGGCGTCCTGATGACGCCCACCAACTCCTGCCTGGGGCGGCTTAAGGCCGACCGCATCGCCCGGCTGGACGCCCGGGGCGACCGGGTCGAGGGCGACGCTCCCTCCAAGGAGTGGCCGCTGCACCTGGCCGTCTACCAGGCACGGCCGGATGCCGGGGCGGTGGTTCACCTGCACTCCCCGCATGCTGTGGCGGTTTCCTGCCTCAACGGGCTCAACCCGGACAACGTCCTGCCGCCGATCACCCCTTACTTCGTCATGCGCATCGGCCGTCTGCCGATGGCCCCCTATTTCCCGCCGGGGGACCCGGGGCTGGCGGATGAGGTCGGGCGGCTGGCGGCGAGGTCGCGCGGGGTGCTGCTCGCGCACCACGGCACGGTGGCGGCCGGGAAAGACCTGGATGATGCGGTCGCCAACGCCGAGGAGCTCGAGGAGACCGCGCGGATCTTCCTGATGCTGAGAAACGAAAACAGCGCCGTGCTGCCGCACGACGCGGTGGAGGAGCTGCGCCGCCGCTTCGGCGATTAAGTGCCTCAAGTCCCGCCGCCCCGGGAAATCATCTCGCCCAGCCGGGTCA
Organism: uncultured delta proteobacterium; assembly: GCA_963716785.1. Classification (GTDB taxonomy): domain Bacteria; phylum Desulfobacterota; class Desulfobacteria; order Desulfobacterales; family SpSt-501; genus SpSt-501. The sequence continues at coordinate 23,380 of CAVQUW010000017.1, forward strand.
GGTGCGTTTTTTCCTCGTCGGCCAGACCCCGCAGGATCTCTTTGGCCTTCTGATCGTCGACCCGCTCGGCGTAGCGCAGGTAAAGATCCATGCCCTGGGCCTCGATGCTCATGGCAAGCTCCAAGATGGCCTCCCGCGTGGCGAGCGCCGCCCGGTGCTGCGCCATGAACTCATCCACCGCAAAACCGCCCTCCATCAGGTCTGAATTCACCCGGGCGGCGAATTCTCTCTCGCTCTCATCCGAGGGCGCAAGGGTCCGGCTCAGCTCATACAGCCGGTGCTGATGGCGCGTCTCGATCTCGGCCAGCCGGCGCAGCAGTCCCGGCGGCCGGTGCGTCGCCCACCGCATCCGCCCCGGCCGCGTAAAACGCCTGCAGGCTTTGCTCGAGACCATAGGCCAGGGCGATGACCGCCGCGGGCGATTCGCCGCCCTTGAGCAGAATCATGCCCATCTCCGGCGGGCCGGCCGCGGTGTGGCCCTGCCAGGCCTTGATCCCCCCCTTGAGGTTGAGGACATTTTCGAACCCCTTCGATTTCAGAAGCTGGGCAGCGGCACGGCTGCGCACACCGGCCGCTCAGTAGACGACGACGGGCCGGGAGGGGTCGAGCCCCGCGGTCTGCTCGGAGAGCTGGGGAAGCGGGGCCAGCGTGCTGCCGGGGATCCGGGCCTCTTCGTACTCCGCGGGCTGGCGCACATCGAGCAGCGTGAAGCTGCCTTCGGGATGCGTGTTGATGTAGGCCTTGAGCTCCTCGGCCTCGATGTGTTGAACCGGTGAAAAAAAACCCCTCCAGGACATGCGGGTTCCTCCTTTCGCAAAGCGGCGGCGATCAGGGGGCACGGCGGTCGATGGACGCTCTTCCCGCGTGCAGACGCGCGACCACCTCCCCCAGCGCCCCGACCGCCTGCCGGATCCGGTGGCTGAAGGGTGCGGCGCACCCGATCTGGATGTAATTGGCAAACTGTTTGGTGTTGGCGCAGACCGCCCCCGGGATGATGGCGATGTGGCGGTCGAAAGCCGCCTGGGCGACCTCCAGCCCGTCGACGGCGGCCGGCAGCTCTACCCAGAGCAGCGAGCCCCCCTCGGGCACGGCCAGGCGCGTTTCGGGCGGGAAGTGCCGTTGAACGGCCAAGGCCGTCTGAAAGAGCTGCTTCTTCATCGCAGCGCGCAGCATCCGCAGGTGCCGCTCGTAGGCGCCGCTCTCGAGGAAACGCGACACCACGTACTGGTCCAAGGTGGAGGTGGATATGGTGATGCCCGCCTTCAAGCGCCGGATGCGGTCGCTGAAGCGCGGACCGGGGATCACCCAACCCAGACGCAGGCCCGGCGCCAGGGTTTTCGAAAACGAGGCGCAGGTCAGAACGAGCCCTTCGCGGTCGTAGGCCTTGAGCGGTTGGGGGCGCTGCTCGCCGAAATAGAGCGGGCTGCTGATGTCGTCTTCGATGACCGGGATGGCGTAACGGCGCAGAAGCGCCACCAGGGCCTGCTTCTTCGGCTCGGGCATCAAGGCGCCCAACGGGTTGTGGAAGGTGGGCATGAAGAGGCAGGCCTTGACCCCGTTGCCGCGCAGACAACGCTCGAGCTCCCCCAGGTCCACCCCTTCGCGCGGGTCGGTGGCGACCTCCGCCACCAGCAGCCCAAGCTCGTTCAGCAGCTGCAGAAAGCTGAAATTGGTCGGCGCTTCGATGGCCACCGTGTCGCCCGGCCGGGTCACGGCCAGAAGGGCGAGGGCAATCGCTTCCATGCAGCCGTTGGTGATGATGATGTCCTCGGGCGTGACGCCCGCCACCACCCCGACCGTGCGCAGCGCAATCTGGCGCCGTGAGCTCGGGAAAGCCCTCCGAGGGCGAGTAGCCGAGCAGGGCGCGCAGCTCGGTCTGGTTGAGCGCCTTCAGGATGCGGGCCAGGGGTTTGACGGGCATCAGCGCCGGGTCCATGGCCGTGTTGCCGAGCGGCACGAACCGCGGGTCGCTGATGGCGGCGACCACGGAGTTGATCACCGGCGCCAGGTTGACCGGTTGAGGGGCGGAGGATTTTTTTTTGAAGGTCGGGGCCTCGAGCGCATGCAACGACACCGGGCGGACGTAGTACCCGGACTTGGAGCGGGCTTCGACGAAACCGGTGCCCTCGAGCTCCACGTAGGCCTGGTACACGGTGGAGATGCTCAGGTTCGATTGCTGGTGGAGCCGGCGAATCGACGGCAGCTTCTCGCCGGGCTGGTAGGTCCCGTCGCGAATCTTGCCTTCGATCTCGGCGGCCAGCTGCCGGTAGCGAAAGGCATGCCGAGGGTCTTGACCCAAGGGGCCTGTCCTTTGCCTGTCGAGGCTCATGGCCGTGGCGTGTCCTTCAATCTGTTATGGTTTTTTTTATGAAAAACTGTATCTGTTTTTATCTTTACCACATCCGCTATAAACTCACAATGAGGGTGAAACGACAACCAATGGGGGGCGCAATGGGCAAGCCAAGAAGAAAAAAGCCGGAGAGATCCGCCAGCTTCACCGTCAAGAGCGGGCTGGCGCAAATGCTGAAGGGCGGCGTCATCATGGACGTGGTGTCGGCCGAGCACGCCGTCATCGCGGAGGAAGCCGGCGCCGTGGCCGTGATGGCGCTCGAACGGGTGCCGGCCGACATACGGGCCCAGGGCGGTGTGGCGCGCATGTCCGATCCCGGCCTGATCCGTGAGATCATGGCGGCAGTGAGCATCCCGGTGATGGCCAAGTGCCGCATCGGCCACTTCGTCGAAGCCCAGATCCTGGAGGCCATCGGTGTGGACTACGTCGACGAGAGCGAGGTACTGACCCCGGCGGATGACACCCATCACATCGACAAGCACGCCTTCGGGGTCCCGTTCGTTTGCGGGTGCCGCAACCTCGGGGAGGCGCTGCGCCGCATCGGCGAGGGCGCGGCCATGATCCGCACCAAGGGCGAAGCCGGCACCGGCGACGTGGTCGAGGCCGTGCGCCACGCCCGCACCGTGCTGGGGGAGATCCGCCGCCTGCAGTCCACACCCGACGACGAACTGATGGCCTACGCCAAAGCCATCGGCGCCCCGTACGAGCTGGTCAAGCAGGTGAAGGCCCTGGGCCGCCTGCCGGTGGTTAATTTCGCCGCCGGCGGGCTGGCGACGCCGGCGGATGCGGCCTTGATGATGCAGCTCGGGGTGGACGGGGTCTTCGTCGGTTCGGGCATATTCAAGAGCAGCGACCCGGCCCGGCGGGCCAAGGCCATTGTCGCGGCCACCACCCAGTTCCGCAAACCCGCCATCCTGGCCGAGCTCAGCGCCAACCTGGGTCAGCCGATGTCCGGCGTCAGCGTCGCCGGTTTAGAGGAGCACGAGCGGCTGGCCGGTCGCGGCTGGTGACCCGCACCCGCGGTGCGACCCACGGTGAGGACCGGATGAAGATCGGCGTGCTGGCCCTGCAGGGCGCCTTTATCGAGCACATCCAGATCCTGAGCGCCCTCGGCGTCGCCGCCGCCGAGGTGCGCCTGGCGCCGGACCTGCGCGGGCTGGGGGGCTTGATCATCCCCGGGGGCGAGAGCACCACCATCGGGAAGCTGATCGACGGCTTCGGGTTGATGGATCCCCTGCGGCGCTTTGCCGCGCAGCACGCGGTCTGGGGCACCTGCGCCGGCATGATCCTGATGGCCAGGGACATCGGCCGGGAGCAACCCGTGCTCGGGTTGATGAACATCCAGGTCGAGCGCAACGCCTTCGGCCGTCAGGCCGACAGTTTTGAAGAGGAGCTGACGGTGGCCGTGTTGCGCGAGGGACGCCGACGTCCCTTTCCGGGCATCTTCATCCGCGCGCCCCGCCTGGTGGCGGCCCGGGGGCAAGCGCGGGTCATCGCCCGCCTGGCCGACGGCACGGCCGTGGCGGCACGCGAAGACCGCTGGCTCGCCACCGCCTTCCACCCGGAGCTCTCCGGCGACCGTCGGTTTCACGAGTTTTTTTTAAGCCTGGTTCAGGCGTAGGCGCTGCGGGCCACGCGCATCCCCCCACCGCTGGCGCGGGCGAACCCATCACGGGTCGGTTGCCTCAAAAAGGACCTTGTAAGACCCGGAACTCCCGCGGCCAGCATGCCCGGCCGAATTTCTCAGCACCAGATCACCAAGCGCTCATTTCGCCTGGAAAAAAAGATGTTGCATCACCTGAAACGCAGATCGGCAACCGCCGCCTGAACCACGCGGCCCTTGACATCGGCGACCAGCGCAAGCGGGGTCAAACACGACGCCCCGCCTCCTCTTTGGCCCATGTTTTGCCCTCGCCGCATGGCTCCCGTTTGACAGTAATTGACGCCATTTGACGCCATTTGACAGCCAGCTCGTCTCAGCAAATCACAATATATTAATTTAATTCAATTTTATTGTCCGGAGAGTTTCCTAAAGAAAATCGAAAATCGGCCGATAATTGACATGAACGCCATCATCCAGTAGAAAGGCGCCCATGGCGAAAGTGGCTGCCGGAAAGAAAAAAAACATGATACCCGTAAAAAACCGCATCATCGCGGAACGGCGGATCACACCCGACCGCCGCGACGGCCGATCCGCGCTCAGTGTCGTGAAACGCGTCCTGACGACTCGCGAGGCTTGCCGCTACCTGCGCGTCTCGCGGCCCACGTTTCTGAAGATGATCGCCGACGGCAAGATCAAGGCCCAGAAGGTCGGCCGCGGATGGAAAGTGCTGGAATCCGAGCTCGAACGCTTCCTCGTCACCGGGTAGCCCTGTTCCCGGAACCGTGCACGCGTTTCCGTGCGGATGCCGGCCCCCTGCCCGGAGGCTCTCCAAAAATCACTCCTGACCTCCCTTGACCATAGGAAGGGATCGCCTCTCTTTGGCAAAGAGGGGCAGGGGAGATTTTTCAGAACGTGGCCGTTCAATTTCGAGACCGCCAATAAGTCATTCCAATTGACAACGACCCGCTTTCCCTCTACCATCCGTCTGTGAACCAAGATCCTTTGGATCCACCTCCCGAAGAAGCTACCGGGCGCTGAAGCAGGGTCGACAGTGGCGACCCTGCCCGACAAAATCGGTCTTTGTTCTCGGTCCTCGCGGTTGAACCCGATCCTGCTCCGCCCGCTGTCATTTCCGATAGGGCCCAGGGCACACGACAAGTCGCGGGCGTTGCCGCGAAGGAGGGGAGCATGTATCGGAAAATACTGGTCCCGTTGGACGGCTCGTTGAGAGCCGAAAAAATCCTGCCGCACGTGGAAGAGCTGGCCCTGCAGTACCGCGCGAGCGTCTTGCTGCTCCAGGTTGTCGAACCCTTGAGCAGCGCCAGCCACGCCGACATCTACATCTCGCAAAAAGAGCTGCTCGAGACGCGCCGGGAGAGCAGCGAGTCCTATCTGGCGACCGTCACGGCACGGCTGATCGACAAGAAGATCGAAGTGCGTTCGCAGGTGGCCAACGGCGGGGTGGTGGAGGCCATCTGCGACATCTCCGAGCTGGAACAGATCGACCTGATCGCGATGGCCAGCCATGGTCGCACCGGTGCCGCCCGAGTGTTCTATGGCAGTGTGGCCGCCGGCGTCCTGCAACGGGTCGATCGGCCGCTGCTGATCATCCGTTCGCGGGAGAGGGAGTAAGCGGCCCGGCGAACAGCGCCGGCAAAAGAACCCGGAGCGAAGACCGCCAAGGAGGCCGAGGCATGCCCGAGGATTCCAAGTGGGAGGAGTTGAAAAAGCTCTTCCGCCCTGGAGAAAGCGCCGAGTGGCGGCTGCGTAACTTGATGAATTTTATCGACGACCCCATCGATGATCTCAAACACAAGATCCACGGGGCCAAAGTGCTGGGTGTCCGAATCCGCTTGCCGGACTGGTTGATGAGGGGCGGCGACGACCCCGACAAATGACACACTGCGGCACCGCCCGCGATGCGGTTGGCCCTCGGAGGAGGTATCGTCGGCAGCGCCGGGTGCAGATTGACTTTTGCGCACGGATCGGATTAGTTGAGCCCGAGCCCTGCATGCTCACTGGTGAACACCCGGAAGGTGAGAAATCGCGATGAACCGCCGCCAAGAAGACCATGCCCCGGATTACGGACTGGACGCCCTGATCGCGCGCGTAGCGGTAAAGGCGGGCATTACCGAGGAGGCCGCCACCTGCGCCGTGGACATCGTGCTGACCGCCGTCAAAGCCAAGCTGCCGCCGCCGATGGCGAAAAACCTGGTCCCGGTGATTGCCGGGGAGGCAAGCTTCGACCACCCGGTAAAACGCGCGGTCGGGGAGACGCGCCGGCGGGCGGCGGAAATCCGATCCCGCTGGCAGGTTGCGTGGGCGCGGAGCGCGGAAGCGGCAGGGAAATTCATCGATTCGGTGACGCGCCTGTTTAAGGCCTGGTGACCCGCGTTCTGCCTTCTCTGCGATCCGCAGCCGTGGAAGATGGCTTCGTCATCGGCGGGCTGCGGCGCGCAGCGGCATCCTGTCCGGTCATGGAGCGACATCCCTGGATAGGGAAGCGGCTTCCGGCCGCGACGATCGCGGCAAGATGCCGCTCCCACCGAAAAAATGCCGCTGCATTGAAAGCCCCGAATCAGGCGCTGGTCTTCTTCTGCTGGTCGTTGCGGCGTAGCGTCGCGACGGGGTGATGCAACCGCTTCACGCCCGACGCCCCAATGCAAACGCCGCCGATGAGATCGGCGGCGTTTGCGGTTCCTGGCCCGCTCAGCGGGCGGCCTTGCTCAATTCCCCGAGCTTTCCGTGCCAGGAGCACTTGTTGCAGAAGGTCTCGGTCCCGTCTTCCAGCGCCGGCGCTTCGGCGGCATCCGTGCCCGACTCGAATGAAATCCCGCCGTCACCCAGCGTGAACTCGTAGGTCTCGAACTCGTCGTCAGGGTCCTTGACGTAAAATCCCTGGCAACCGCAGACCGGGCATTTCATAATCCCCCCTTTTCCAGTCGCGGGGTCGGACCTGGGTCAGTCGACCTTCACGAAAGCTTTTTTCTTGGCTTTGCAGACCGGGCATTCATCCGGGGCTTCCTGCTCGCAGGTGTAGCCGCAGACCGTGCAGACGTAGTAATCCACAGCCGCGGCGGGCTTCCCGAGGCTGTCGAGCGCTTTCTGGTAGAGCGCCGCATGCACCTTCTCCACCTCGTTGGCATAGGTGAAGGTGCGCACCGCGGCCTCGTTGCCCTCGGCCTTGGCTTCCGCGATCATGGGCGGGTACATGGACTTGAATTCATGGGTCTCGCCGTTGATGGCCTCTTTGAGATTATCGGCCGTGCTGTTGACCCCCTTCAGGGTCCGCAGATGGGTGTGGGCGTGGACCGTTTCAGCCTCGGCCGCGGCCCGGAACAGCTTCGCCACCTGGGGGTGACCTTCAACTTCCGCCTTTTTGGCGAAGGCGAGGTATTTGCGGTTGGCCTGGGATTCGCCGGCGAAAGCCTCCTTCAGGTTGTTCTCAGTCTTGCTCATTGACTCTCCTCCTTCTCAGATGGTTTGGGTTGGATCAGGGCCACCGACACGGGGTGACGGAGATTGCGTTGAAATCAATGTCATGGGGATGAACAAAATGCATGCCACATTTGCTGTCGCGGCCCACTCAATCAAAATTTCAATATAATCCAGATTCTTGATTCGACGGGGGCGTCCAGGGTCGGACGCGATGAACGCAGGATGAGACAGCCGTTGGAAAGCGGCACTTTGCCGGTTCGTATTTTTTTGCGAATCATTACTTAATATTATCCGGAACCACCCCAAATCCAGGGTGTTTCGAGACAACCTGGAGCACAAATGTATCGAGACAGAACCGCACCGTCAGGCCTTGGCCAGGCGCTCCTTGATGGCGGCATGCGCCGCCGCCAGCCGGGCGATGGGGACCCTGAAGGGGGAGCAGGAGACATAATCGAGCCCCAGACCGTGACACAGCTCGATCGACTGCGGGTCCCCCCCGTGTTCGCCGCAGATCCCGCACACCAGGTCCGGGTTGACCTGCCGCGCTTTCTGCATGGCGGTGCGCATCAGCTCCCCCACGCCGTCCGCATCGATGGTCTCGAACGGGTTGTCCGGCAGGATCCCGGCGCTGATGTAGGTCACGAGGAAACTGGCTTCGGCGTCGTCGCGCGAGATGCCGAAGGTCATCTGGGTGAGGTCGTTCGTCCCGAAGGAAAAAAACTGGGAGTGCTCGGCGATCGCGTCCGCCGTGAGGGCCGCCCGCGGGATCTCGATCATGGTGCCGAACTTGTACTCCAGGGTGAGCTTCCGCTCCTCCATGACGTTGCGCGCCTCGGCCTCGAGCAACTCCCGCTGCCGCTTGAGCTCGTGCGCGTGGCTGGTGAGCGGGATCATGATCTCCGGGTGGACCGTTCCCCCCTCCTCCGTCACCAGGCAGGCCGCCTCGAAAATGGCCCGCACCTGCATGCGGGTGAGCTCCGGGATCATGATGCCCAGGCGCACCCCGCGCATGCCGAGCATGGGGTTGACCTCGTGCAGGGCCTTGGCGCGTTTGAGCAGGATTTCCTTGAGCCGGATCTGCTCGAGCAGATTGTCGAGATCGGCGAGGTTCGGCGCGTGCTGGAGCCGGATCTTGAGGTCGGCCAACTGGTGCATGAGGTCGAGCGGGTTCGGCAGAAACTCGTGCAGCGGCGGGTCGATCAGACGGATGATCACCGGCAGCCCCTGCATGGCGCGGAACAGACCGGCAAAATCGTCCCGCTGGAAGGGCAGCATGGTCTCGAGCGCGTCGCGGCGCTCGATCGGCATGTCGGTCATGATCATTTTCTGAAAATGCGGCAGCCGTTCGGCCTCGAAGAACATGTGCTCGGTGCGGCACAGCCCGATGCCCTCCGCGCCGTATTCCCGCGCCCGTTTGGCGTCGCGCGGATAGTCGGCGTTGGTCCGCACCCCGAGCCGGCGAAACTCGTCGGCCCAGCCGAGCAGCTTGATCAGCCAGGGGTCCTTGATGTCCGGCACCATGGTGTCGAGCTTGCCGACATAGACTTCACCGGCCGTGCCGTCGATCGAGATCCAGTCGCCCTCCCTGACGATGGTGTCGCCCACGCGCATCACGCGGTCGGTCAGGTCGATTTCAAGGGCGGTGACCCCCACGACGGCCGGCTTGCCGAACTGCCGCGCCACGAGCGCGGCGTGGCTCGTGCGGCCGCCGCGGCTGGTCAGGATCCCCTTGGAGGCCAGCATGCCGTGCACGTCGTCGGGCTTGGTCTCGGGCCGGACCATGATGACCGCCTTGTTCTCCCCCTTGCCCCAACTCTCGGCCAGGTCGGCATCGAAGGCCGCCATGCCCACGGCAGCTCCCGGCGACACGTTCAACCCCGTGGCGAGGAGCGCCCCGGCGGCCTTGGCCTCCTGTTTCGTGGCGTGGTCGAACTGGGGGTGCAGAAAAAAATCCACCTGCTCGGGGGTGACCCGCAGCACCGCCTCCTCGCGGCTGATCAGCTTCTCCTCGGCCATGTCCACCGCGATGCGCACGGCGGCCTGGGCGGAGCGTTTGCCGTTGCGGGTCTGCAGCATCCAGAGCTTGCCGTTTTCGATGGTGAATTCGACGTCCTGCATGTCCCGGTAGTGCTGCTCGAGGCGCTTGGCGATCCGCATGAACTCGGCGTAAGCCTCGGGCATCTCCTTGATCAACTGGAAGATGTCTTTCGTCATGCGGATGCCGGCCACCACATCCTCGCCCTGGGCGTTGATGAGGTAGTCGCCCTCGATCTCCTTCTCACCGGTGGTGCCGTTGCGGGTCATGGCCACGCCGGTGGCGCTCGACTCCCCCAGATTGCCGAACACCATGGCCACGATGTTGACCGCCGTGCCCAGATCGTGGGGGATGCCGGCGGCATTGCGGTAGTCGACGGCGCGTTTCCCGTTCCAGCTCTCGAAAACCGCCGCCGTACCCATCCGCAGCTGCTCGTAGGGCTCGGAGGGGAAGTCGCGGTTGGACATTCTCCGGAAAATTTTCTTGAAGTCCGCGATGACCTCCTGCAGGTCCTCGGCGGTCAGCTCCGAGTCGACCTTGACCCCGGCCTTGCGCCGCGCCCGGTCGAGCACCGCTTCGAACGGCTCGTCCGCCAGACCCATCACCACGGCGCCGAACATCTGGATCAGGCGCCGGTAGGAGTCGTAGACGAAGCGCGGGTTGCCGGTCAGCGCGATCATGCCCTGGCAGGTGTCCTCGTTCAGGCCGATGTTGAGCACCGTGTCCATCATGCCGGGCATCGAGAACTTGGCCCCCGAGCGGCAGGAGACCAGCAGCGGGTTTTGGACATCGCCGAAACGCTTGCCGGTCACGGACTCCACTTTTTCGAGCGCCTCGATGGCCTGGTCCCACATGTGCTCGGGGAAGGCGCCGCCGCGCGCGAGATATTCGTTGCAGGCCTCGGTGGTGATGGTGAACCCGGGCGGGACGGGGACCCCGATGCGCACCATCTCCGCCAGGTTGGCGCCCTTGCCCCCGAGCAGCCCGCGCACCGCCTCCCAATCGCTGCCGATATACCCTTCGACTTCTTTCAACTCCTCAAACTGAAAAACCCACTTGCGGTCCATCACTGATCTCCTTCCAGGGATTGAATCACTCTGCCGCACGCGGCAGGCAGGCGTCGATCGCAGGGCATTCGGTTTTTTCAAGATTCCCTCGCCCTCCATGCGGAAAGGGGCAGGCAAGGCGATTGCGGCTTAGGCGCAACCCGAAATCGACGACCGTGCCGCATCGCCGCGGCCCGCAAAAGGGGAAACGCCGGAGTTTCGGAACTTGCTGGTTTCAGAACGGATTCAAAATTACCCGAGGTGCCGCCGCAAGTCAATTGCAAAACTGCGGCCGTGGGACACGCGGGGCGACGCGGCCATGAAATAGCTTGCACGGCCGCCGGTTAATATTGTATGCAGGCAGTGGCGGCGATAGGCCGCCAGCTGCGACATCAACCCGTCCGGGGAGAAACCATGGAAGAGAATTGGGAAAAGCAAATCGCCTGCGCCAGCCGGTGTGATCGCTGCGGCAAGACCCTCGGAGAGAAGGACCGGCGCATCCTCTCCGTTTTCGACCACCAGCCGATCTGCCTCGACTGCAAGCGGGCCGAAGAGCTGCGGCCTGAGTACGCGGACCAGTCGAAACTGATGATCGCCGAATGCATTCAGCGCACCGGTAAACCCTACGGGGACACGGCCGGCTATTGCTTCCATCATTTCTGCCCGTTCTCATGCAAGAAATAGATGCCCGGGCGCCCCGTCGCATCGTCCAGGCGCTGACGCGGCCGCCGGGCGCCGGCGGGGAAAAGCCGCCCGGGACGCATCACACACACCACACGAACCGGAAAGGATGAGTCCATGAAGGATGTGGTCATTGCCTCAGCCTGCCGAACGGCCATCGGAGCCTTCGGCGGCACCTTGCGGGATTCGCACGCAGCCAAAATCGCCAGCGTCTGCATGAACGCCGCCGTCGCGCGGGCCGGGATCGACCCCGCCCGGATCGACGACGTGCGCTTCGGCTGCTGCATGGAACCGGTGGACACCCTCAACGTCACCCGCATCGCCGCGCTGCTGGCCGGCATCCCCGAGGCGGTGACCGCCGTCACCATCAACCGGGTGTGCATCTCCGGCATGGAGGCCGTCGTGTCGGGAATGGCCATGATCCAGGCGGGGATGGCCGACATCATCCTGGCGGGCGGGGTCGAGCACATGTCGGGCTCCCCCTACTCGGTCGCCAACGCCCGCTGGGGCTGCCGGCTCCAGGACCAGGAATTCGTCGACAACGTCATCCGCGGCCTGCACTGCGGCTCGCATGTGATCCCCCACCCCGAGACCAGCCCCGTGGACGCCGAAAAACCCCCGCTCAGCTTCTTCAAAGGCAAACCCTACATCATGGGCCACACGGCGGAGTTCGTGGCTCAGCACCTGGACATCAGCCGCGAAGAGATGGATGCGGTCGCCCTGCGCAGCCACAACAATGTCGAGCGGGCCACCCATGAGGGGGCCTTCAAGGCGGAAATCGTGCCCATCACGATCCCGCAACGCAAAGGGGATCCGCTGGTCTTCGACACGGACGAGCATTTCCGGCCGGGCATGAGCATCGAACAGCTGGCCAAACTGGCCCCGGCCTTCGTCCCCAAGATCGGCAAGGTGACGGCCGGCAATTCCAGCGGCCTCAACGACGGCTCGGCCGCGATGGTGATCATGTCGGCCGAAAAGGCGCGTGAGCTCGGGGTGAAGCCCTTGGCCCGGATCAAGGCCGTCGGCCGCGGCGGCTGCCACCCGGCGATCATGGGCCTCTCCCCGGTGCCCGCCGTCAAGGACCTGATGCAGCGCAGCGGGCTGGCCCTCAAGGACTTCGAGTTGATCGAGGTCAACGAAGCCTTCGCCGCACAATACCTGGGCGTCGAAAAAGAGCTCGGCCTGAACCGGGAAATCGTCAACGTCAACGGGTCCGGAATCGGCCTGGGACATCCCGTGGGGGCAACCGGCGCGCGCATCATGGTGACCCTGATCCACGCCATGCAAGCCCGCGGCAAGGCACTAGGGCTCGCCACGCTGTGCGGCGGCGGCGGGGTGGCCATGGCGTGCGCCGTCGAAATGCTTTAGGGGCGGCCTCATCACCGCGTGTGACACCCCTTGGACCCTGAGCCCTTGAACTCTTTTCTGGAGGAGGTAGCGGATGAACCGGATCTTGTGTGTGGTCGTAATGGCGGGTGTGTGCCTGCTGGCGACGTTGAGCCCCGCCGGGGCCGACGTGCTGGCCGAGGCCGACCGACTGTACGCCCAGGGAAACCTTGAGAGCATCAACAAGGCGATTGCGCTCTACCGCACGGCGGCCCAGCAGGACCCCGCAAGCTACGAGGCCAACTGGAAATGCGCGCGGGCCCACCGCGAGTATGCCGACCGGGTGAAGAAGCAGGGCCTCGAAAACTGGAAGGCCACCTGTGCCGAATACGGCAAGCTTGCGATGCAGTATGCCCAGAAGGCCATCGACCTGGAGCCGAACAAACCCGACGGTTATTACTTCTACGGGGTCGGCGTGGGCACCTACTCGGACGGGGTCAGCATTCTCACGGCGCTCACCGAGGGGCTGAAAGACAAGACCCAGAGCAGCTTCGAGAAGACTTACGCCATCGACAAGATGTACAACAAGGCCGGCCCGATGCTCAGTCTGGGCCGCTTCTGGTCCGTGCTGCCCTGGCCGATGCACGATCGCCAGAAAGCCCTGGGGTTTTTCCGGGAATATCAGAAGACCGATTATTTCAGCGACAACACCGAAGCCCATCTGTTTCTGGCCGAACTTCTGATCCAGCTCGGCGGCGACGAAAATAAAAAAGAGGCCCGCGGATACCTCGACAAGGCGTCGAAATCAACGGACCCCTATTTCAAAAACCGGGCCGGCCAACTGCTCGCGGAACTCAACAAGTAATACAAAACCAGGCGCTTCAACCGCAACGGCCTTGCGCCGCGTTCCGCCTGAGAGGGCGGGTGCGGCCCAAGGCCGATTCTCGCTTGCGGTGGCCAAGCGTCTCGCGCCGTCCATCCGCCTGTGACACTGCCGAACTCATCCCCCGAAACCTTGAGACCGGAACCTGCTCCCCCCCCCACGCAGCGGGGCGCTCGGCGGTGGTCCCACCTGAAATGGGTGCTGCTCGCCGCCGCCGGCGCCGCGGCAGTGCTGGCCGCCGCCCTGCTCCTGGGTCGCGACGTCTTCATCGCACCGCGGCTGGCCGCCCTGATCCAGGAGACCGTCCGTGCCGAACTCGGCCTTGAGGTGACGGTCGGCGGCGTCGGCGGATCGCTGCTGAGGGACATCGAGATCACCGAGGTCCGCACCGTCGCGTCGGACGGGTCCGGCCCGGTGGCCGCCATCGCCGTTCGGCGGTTGAGCGCCCGCTATTCCCTGCTGTCCGCGTTCAAGGGAGTTGCGGGGTTTCTGACCGATGCCATCCTTGAGATCGACGGGCTGCGGTTGGATATCGACCTCAGCCGTCCCGCACCAACGCCCGCAGCGCCGGCGGAACACGCCGAATCGACCCCCGTCGCGATCGTGATCCCCACCGTCCGCCTGCGCGACGCGGCGCTCAGCGTGCGGGGGGAGGGCTTCCGGACCGACTTCACGGGGCTCCGGCTGGACGCCGACCCGGCAATTCCCGGTCAGGTGCGCGTGCAGCTTCAGGTCGATCAGTGGAGCTGGTCCCACCCGGGTCTGCGGCCGGGGTCGGCGGCCCTCTCCGCCGCCGGGACCGTCGGCCCCGAGAGCATCCGCCTGGAACGCCTTCTGGTCGACGACCAACCGCTCTTCACGCGCGCCGAGATCGGCCTGCCGAGTACTTCCGGGCCGACACCGTTCGCGGCGGACCTGCGCCTGGCCGGGGGCTCGGCCACCCTGGACGGCACCTTGGCGGACTCAGCCCTGACACTGCGCCTGAAGGCGGACCGGCTGGATCTGGCGCGCCTCTGCTCGATCTTCGACCTCGATGGGGTTTCGCTGGCCGGATCCCTCAGCCTCGACTCGGGCTTCACCCTGCCCCCGGAAGGTGTCGAAGCCGCCGCGGGACATCTCGACCTTTCCGTCAGCGAGGCGGCGATCCTGGGCGCAGACGTGCTAAAAGCCGATCTCAAGTCCTCGCTGGCCGATGGGCGGCTCCAGGTGGAGCGCCTGACGGTCACGAGCGCCAAAAGCCGTCTGCAGGCGAGCAACGTCGCGGCCCCCTTGGGCCTGGTGCTCGGCGGGCGTCTGCAGCCCTTGATTCAGGCGCTTTCCGGACAGCTCGAGCTGGATTCCGAGGATCTTCCCGCGCTGTTGGCGATTGCCGGCGTTCGCACCGAAATCCCGTCAGGGAAGGTCCCGAAGCATCGTCTGACCTTCGAGGGCCGCCTCGATGCCGGCACGGTTTCGATTGCCCGCGCCGGCCTGACCTCAGACGCCAACCGGATCCTGGTGCGGAATCTGACCACCGCCGTGCAGGAGGACATGGCCGCCGCACCGCTGACGGCCGATTTGCAGATCGAGCTGCCGGAGCTTGACCGGATTGCCCCCCTCCTGGCGCTGCCGCCGCTCGCCGGGTCCCTGCGAGGGGAGCTGAGCGTTTCTGGAACGCTCGGGAACCCCACGGGACTCGCCCACATCACCGCCGAGAACCTCAGCATCGACAAACTGCCGCTCGGCCGCCTCAGCGTGCAGGCCACGGCCGGGCGGCAGGCGATTCACGTCGCGTCCGCCACGCTGCAGAGAGGGTCCGACCGGCTGGCCGGCAAGGGGACGATCCGTCTGGCGGAGCGCCGAATCGAAGCGGCCGAAGTCGACTTCACCTTCAGCGACATCGAACCGCTGATGCGGCTGGTTCTGCCGGGGTCGTGGGTGATCGCCGGCGAACGGCCGCGCTTCAACGGCGCGCTCAAAGGGCAAGCCCGCGTCACCGGCCCCTGGGAGAACCCGGACGCGCGGCTTTCGTTCGATTTCAAGGGGCTTCACATCCGCGGGGTCGGGTTCGGCGACGGGTCGGGAACCATCGGCTGGCGAGACAACCGGCTGACGGCCGGGCCCTTCACAGTCGCCGACGGCAATGACTTCCTCAAGCTCGACGGGAGCTACGATTTTTCCGAGAACAGTTTCGGCGCCACCCGCATCGCACTCAGCGCCGCCGACATCGGCCGCTACTGTGACGTGTTCCTGCCCGACGCGGGCTGGTTCGCCGGCGCGACCGCCGGCACCCTGGAGGGCTCCGGGTCACTGCTGACGCCGGATTTCATGCTCGAGCTCACGGTCGGCCGCAGCCGGGCCGGCGGGATCAACCTGGCCGAAACGCGTCTCAAGGCCCGGGGGGAGGGCCGGCGTGTGCGCATCGAGGCCCTGGAGACGAAGACCCCGCGGGCCGACCTGAGCCTGGCCGGCGCCCTGGAGCGCGGGCCTGCGGACGCCATGGTCGATCTCACCCTCGAGCGCCTGCGCCTCGCCCCACCCGGGGCGTCCTTCGACCTGGAACGCGAGGCCCACCTCCGCTGGTCCCGGCCCGGAGTGTTCACGATCAACGGGTTCCGGCTGGGGGGGGAGCAAGGAAGGGTTGCGGTCGAAGGCACGCTGGCATCGGGAGCGGTATCCGATCTCAACGCGCGGGTAGAGGGGCTCAAGGGCGGCGACTGGTTGCGGGCGCTCACCGGGAGCCCCGTGGACCTTGACGGCTTCGATGCCACCCTGCGGGCGAAAGGCCCGCCGGGAGGTCTCGTGATATCGCTTGCCGGAGACGTGGCCCGTCTGGGGGCCGTCGGCGCACCGGTCTCCTATGCCGGGCGCTTCGACCTGGAGTTCGCCGCAGGGACGCTTCGCCTCCGGTCGATCGAAATGACGGGACCGGGCAACCACCGCATCGAGATGACCGGCACCCTGCCCATCGACACCGCGCACGGCTTCGCCCCCGGCCCCGGCGCGCTCACTCTGCAGGCCCGGGCCCGGGTCCCGGACCTGGGCTCCCTCTCCACCCTGGCGCCGTCTTGGCCGATCACCGGCGGCACCGCCGACGCGGAGCTGACGCTGGCGGGCACCTGGCGGGCACCGGAGGGTTCCCTGCGGCTGAACGCTAACGGCGCGATGCCGGCGCGGGATACGGGCCTCATCCCTCCGGGCCCCTACACGGCAACCGTGGAGGCACGCCTGGAGCAAAGCCGCCTGACGGTCGGCCGGCTCGAAGTGGACGGCCCGCATGCATCCCTGAAGGGCGCGGGATCCTGGGAGGGGCTGCCGGACATCACACGGCTGGCCGGGGGAGGCACGCAGGCCGGGGCCGGCCGTCTCGCGCTGCAGGCCGGCCTGAAGATCGCAGACCTCGGCTGGCTCGGGCGCGGCTTGAAGGACATCCGGCGCACCGCCGGGGCGCTGGAGGCCTCCCTCACGCTCACCGGCCCGCCCCGCGACCCCGAAATCACGGCCGAGATCCGCTTGTCCGGCGGCGAGCTCTGGCCGGAGCTCGCCCTGCCGTCCGTGCAGGACCTCAACCTGGAGGCGCGCACCGACGGGCGACAGCTTGAAATCGTCTCTCTAAATGGTGATCTGGGCGGGGCCCCGTTTCAGTTGCAGGGGACCATCGCCGGCATCCGGGCCCTCGCCACCGAAGGCCGGACCGACTTCAAGTTCACCGGCGACAACCTCCTGCTCTTTCGCAGCGACGAAACCACCCTCCGCGCCGACACGCGCCTGACGCTCTCCGGGCCGGTCTCGCGTCTGCTGCTCGAGGGCGAGGTGGCCGTCACCGACGGGCGGTTTGCGAAAAACCTCGGCGTGTTCAACACCCTGCTCTCCCCGGGCAAGCCGGCCGGCCCGGGGGGCCTGCGCCTGTTTTCGATCAACGCGCCGCCTTTGCGGGACATGCGCTTCAATGTCAAGATCACCGCCCGGCGTCCCTTTCAGATCCGCTCCAACGTGGCCCGCGGGGAAGTGCGACCCGACCTCCTGCTCGCCGGCACCGGCCAGCTCCCGGCGCTGACCGGCGTGGTCTATGTCGAGCCGAGCCGCGTGACGCTGCCCGCGGGGAGGATCGAGATCGAGTCCGGGCTCGTGCGGTTTCTGACCAGCGACCCGGACCGCCCGGTGCTCGACCTGAACGGCAGAAGCCGGCTCTACGGGTACGACATCACGGTGCTGATCGAAGGCCCCTACGACGCCCCCGAGATCACCCTCTCCTCGGTGCCGCCGCTGCCGCGCGAAGACCTGCTCCTCATGCTGCTCACCGGACAACCCCCCCGGCACACCGGCGGGCAGGGCGGCGCGGAGCGGACCGGCATGAAGGTGGCGGTGTTCGTGGGACGCGATTTCATCTCGCGCTGGTTCCAGGGGGAAAACGGCGAAGGCGTGGACTCCATCCTGGAGCGCTTCGATGTCGAGGTCGGCCGCGCACTGACCGAGGCCGGGGACGAGACCATCGAGGCCAGCTTCCGGCTGGTCGACGGGTTTCTGCGCCGGCGGGGCACCCTTTACCTGACCGGGGAAAAAGACATCTACGACTACTACAACGCGGGGGTGCGGCTGGTATTCCGATTCAAATGAGATGGCTTCGCCAAAATAGGCTGAAGGCTGAAGACCGAAGGCGTTTAGGCTCAAAGGAACAAAGACGCTTTACAAGGCCATCGATACGGCCGATTTTATAAGGTTCAAAAACATGATCGGAGGTTTTATACATATTTGCCGCGCGGCGGCCGTGCTGGTGGGGGTTGCCCTGCTGCTGGTGGTCCGGCAGGCCGCGGCCGACACGCCCGGGGAGGCCGGGGCGGCCGCGCCGGTCAGCGCCTTCGAGGTCCGCTTCGAGGGCAACCGCGCCTTCGACGAGGCCAGGCTGCGCGCCGCCGCCGCGGAGGAGCTTGCCGACTACGAGCGCCTGGGGTTCCGGAAAGCGGACATCGACGATGCCGCCTACCGCATGGAGCTCGCCTACCGCCGCGCCGGGCACGCCTTCGCCACCGTCGACTACCGCATCGCCGAGGGGGCCTCCGGGCCCGTGGCGGAGTTCCTGATCGCGGAGGGACCCCGGGTGGTGGTAGCGGAGATCACCATCGACGGCAACACCGCTTACTCCCGGGGGGAGCTCTCCGCCTTCTGGCAGCGGCAGGACCGCAGTCTGTTCGAGACCGCCGAGCGCGTCTTCGTCCGCACGGAGATCGAGGATGCCGCCGCCGAGATCGAGGAGTTCTACCGGGGGCAGGGCTACGCCGACGTCGCGGTCGCCGCCCCCGAGACGACCTTCTCCGCCGACCGCTCTCAGGCGAGGGTCCGGATCGCCCTCCGCGAGGGCCCGCGCTACACCGTTGCGGAGGTCCGTTTCGAGGGCGACCTCCTGCCCGAAGCGCGCGAGGAGATGGAAGCGGCGCGCCGTGACCTGCTCGGCAAGCCCTATTTCCCGCGGCGCAAGTTCCACCTGCGCAGCCGCATCACCG
Source organism: uncultured delta proteobacterium (assembly GCA_963716785.1). Classification (GTDB taxonomy): domain Bacteria; phylum Desulfobacterota; class Desulfobacteria; order Desulfobacterales; family SpSt-501; genus SpSt-501. The sequence goes on from CAVQUW010000017.1 coordinate 42,222, forward strand.
AAATCCTCGCCGACCGGGGCTACGCGGACGCGACGGTCACGGTCGGCGACCGCCCGGCGGAGGGGCCGGGGGCGGTGGCCCTGACCGCTGCGATCGTGAGCGGGGAGCCGATTGTCGTGGAGCGGGTGGAAATCCGCGGCCACGAAAAGACGCGCGAGGCATTCATCCGCAGCCGCACCCGGATTCAGCCGGGGGAGCGCTACAGTCTGGAGCACGAGCGCGAGAGCTTCCGCGAGCTGTACCGCACCGGGTTGTTCTCCTCGGTCAAGATCGAGCTGGCGAGTGAGGGGGGGGCCGAGCGGCCGCTCGTCGTGGAGGTGACCGAGGCGCCCTCACGCGAGGTTTACCTTGAGCCGGGCTGGGGGTCCTACGAACTGCTGCGGATCAAGCTCGGCTTCCGGGAGAAAAACCTCTTCGGCCAGGGGATCATCTTCGACAGCGAGGTCAAGGCCTCGGTCAAAGACCAGTCCCTGACAGGCACCCTCACCGACCCCTGGTTTCTGGGCACCCGGACGAGCGCCAGCCTCGGCGCCTACTTCCGGCGCCGCGAGGAGCCCTCCTTCACCCGTGAGGAACTGGGCTCCTCCCTGCTCTTCAGCCGCAAGCTGACGGAGCACTTGAGCGCCACGGCCGGCTACGGCCTGGGCACGGCGAGCCTCGTGGATGTGGACACTGAGGACGCCGCCGCCGGCAGCGACGAGGCGTACAACCTCGGAAGCCTGACGACCCAGCTGACCTACGACACCCGCAATGACTTCTTCTTCCCCACCCAGGGCCAGAGGAGCTTCCTCAGCGCCGAATACGCCGCGAGGGCCCTGGGCGGGGACATCGGGTTTGCGCGCTTCAACGCGGGCTCCCGCTTCTTCTTCCGGCTGACCGAGACCACGGTGCTCGGCCTGCGCTACACCACCGGGCTCATCCTCCCGGGGCCGGACGACATCACCGTGCCGGTGGCGGAGCGCTTTTTCAACGGCGGGGAGAACACCGTGCGCAGCTTCACCGAGTCACAGCTCGGCCCGCGGGACAGCTCGGGGGACCCGACCGGCGGCCTGGCCTACAACGTCTTCAGCATCGAGCTGCGCCAGCGCCTCTATGGGAATTTCTACGGCAGCGTGTTCTGCGACGCCGGCAACGTCGCGCCAAACCGGTCGCGCGCCGAACGCGGCGCCCCCCCGTACGACGACCGCTCGGACGTCGTCTCCGACACCCTCGCCGATTTCTTCTCCGACATCCGCATGGCGGTCGGCGTCGGGCTGCAGTACCACACGCCGGTCGGCCCCGCGCGGATCGACTTCGGCGTCAACCCGGACCGGGACACCAGCCGGGACGAAGACCTCTACGCGATCCACTTCAGCGTCGGCATGGCGTTTTGACGAAAAGACGGGAAGAAGTCGGGGGGCCGGTCATCGAGGGGTCGCGAGGAATTCCCCGGCGACCCGGATCAGGTCTTCAAAACGACCCGGCTGCGACCAGACGATGTCGGTGTCCGGCCCGAACCAGGTCAGCTGGCGCTTGGCGAAACGCCGCGTGTCGCGCTTGAGGGTGCGGACGCATTCCGCCCGGCTCAGGTCCCCGGCCGCCAGGGCCGCCATGTGGCTGTAGCCGATGGACTGCATGGATTTCAGCTCCGGGCCGTAGCCACTCCGCAGGAGCCCGCGCACCTCCTCCTCGAACCCCGCCGCCAGCATGGCGTCGACCCGCCGGTCGATGCGGCCGTAAAGGGCCCCGCGGCCGAGCGTCAGCCCGATTTTCAGGACCGCAAAGGGCGAATCGGCAAAGCGGTGCTCTTCCTGAAGTTGGGAGATGGTCCGGCCCGTCGCCTCGAACACCTCGAGCGCCCTCAGGATGCGCCGCGTGTCGTTCGGGTGCAGGCGGGCCGCACTGACGGGGTCGCACTCCGCAAGACGCGCGTGCAGGCCGGCGGCCCCGAGGGTCTCGGCCTCGGCCCGCAGCCTCCGGCGCACCTCGGGGTCGCCGCTGCCGGCCTGGAAGAGACCGCGCAGCAAGGCCTTGATGTAGAGCCCGGTGCCGCCGACCACCACGGGCAGGTTTCCGCGGCGGTGGATCTCGCGATCGCGGCCCGGCCCATATCGGCGTAGCGGGCCGCGTCGAAGGCCTCGTCCGGGTCGACGACGTCGATCAGGTGGTGGGGTGCGGCCGCCCGCTCCGCCGCGGTCGGCTTGGCCGTGCCGATGTCCATGAAGCGGTAGACCTGCATGGAGTCGGCGCTGACGATCTCCCCGTTCAGGGCCCGGGCCAGCGCAATGCCCGCGGCGGTCTTGCCGACGGCGGTGGGGCCGCAGACCACGATCACCCGGGGTTTGTCCTGCTGCGAGTTTTCCATGGGGTTTGATGCCCGATCGTTTGGCCCGACCCTGCGTGCGGTGGCCGCAGCAAGGGCGGGGGGCTCCTCGATCCCGCCGCCGACGGCGGGCACACAGGCGGGAAGCGTGAAGACGCGAGCTAACCGATGGTGTTCTTGACGATGCCGATCAGTTTCTCCGGGTCGAAGGGCTTTTTGACGAAGGCCACGGCGTCCTTGACGGCGTGGTCGCCGTCGATCCCGCTGATCACGATCACCGGGGTGTTGCGCAACTCCTTGTCCTGGCGGAGCCTGCGGTAGAACCGCGGCCCCCATTCGTCGGGCAGCTGCAGGTCGAGCGTGATCAGGTCGGGCTTCTCCCGGCGCACCACGTCCAGGCCCTCGGTGGTGCTGGTCGCGGCGCAGGTCTCATACCCGTTGTCGCTGAAGACCGCTTTCAGGTATTTGACGATCACCGGATCGTCGTCGATGATCAGAATTTTCTTCGGCATGCAGCACCCCCTCTATTTTTCGGCGGACCCCGCGGCCGGCGGCCGCCACACGTGGCACTGCCCGCACATCACCGGGCCGGCCTTGCGCTGCAGGTGGCACCCCTTGCAGTTCGTGTGGAACGCCTGGGTCAACGACGGGGTGCGCCCCTCGGCGGTCGCCGCGTGGCACTCGGCGCACGGCTGCCCCTCGGAGCTCTCGTCCGCGACTTTCTTCCCGTCTTCGTAGACGTGGTGGCACTCGGCGCAGTCGTCGAGGCCGGCCTTCTCGTTGTGGTCGTCGTGCTTGAAAAGCGACGGGGCCCGCTGCGGTTTTTCAAAGGCGCTCGTGTCCACCACGACCATGTCCTCCTGGGAAAAGACCGGTGCCATGGCCCACAAAACAGCCGCAACCGTCATGAGTGCCGGTACCCAGCGTTTCATCCGCCTGTCTCCTCTTCAACCGACGGGTTTGTCGATGACCTCGTAGAGGATGTCGCCCAGAAACTTGATCTCAAACCCGATGTGGTAGTGGTGGATGATGTCCTCGAGCCCGCTGTGGCAGTTGTGGCAGGGGGTGATCAGGACCTTGGCGCCCTTGCGTCTTGGCCGCAAAGAGCTGTTCGGCCTTGACGCGGTTGCCGGTCACGCGTTTCATCCTGTAGGGCGGGCCGCAGTTGATGACCCCGCCGCCGGCGGAACAGCAGTAGTTGTGCTCCCGGTTGGGGTGCATTTCGATGAAATTTTCGCAGATGGCGTTGACGACGTAGCGGGCCATTTCGTGCAGGCCGCCGCCGCGCACCACGTTGCAGGGGTCGTGCAGGGTCACCGGCTCGGCGTACTTTTTGGACACTTTGATCCGGCCGCTCCGGAGCAGCTCGTAGTAGAATTCGATGGCATGGACGATGGGAATCGGGCGGCATGCGCCAGCCCAGCCAACGGTTGCCGACGTCGTAGACCGAGCGGAAGGCGTGCCCGCACTCGCCCATGACGATCTTTTTGACCTTCAGCCGCATGGCGGTTTCGAAGTGGGCCCGTTTGATCCGCCCCATCATCTCGTTGTCGCCGGTGTACATGGCCATGTCGCTGTTGTCCCAGCCGGGGGTGGCCGGCATGGTCCAGTCCAGATCCCGGCCACGTTCATGATGACGGCCGCCTGGTAGATCAGCTGGGCCTGGAACTTGGGCTCCGGCCCGATGACCGAGTACATGATCTCGGCCCCTTCCTTTTCGAGCGGGATCCTGCAGATTGGGGATCTCGTCGCGGGCCTCTTCCTCCTGCCACTGCAGGGTGTCGATCCACTCGTCCTCCTTGACCCACATCTGGTTGGTGGTGACCGAGTGGCTGTGGGCCGTGTCCTGGATGTAGAGCGGGGTGACGCCCAGCAGGTGGCAGATGCGCCGGACCACCAGCATCAGGTAGGCGATGTCGATGCCGAAGGGGCAGTACATGGCGCAGCGCTTGCAGAGGTTGCACTCGGTCGAGGAGACGATCCGGGCCTGCTTGATGAACTCCGGGCTCACCTTGCCCTTGCGGCGCAGCATCTCCCACAGGGTCTGCTTGACCTTGCCGACCGGCGAGAAGCGCGGGTCCTTGTCGTGGGAGAGGAAGAAATGGCAGGCCTCGGAGCACAGACCGCAGTGGACGCAGGTGTCGACGTAGGCCTTCAGGCGCGCACCGGTCTCCGCGTCGATCACCCGGTGGATCACCTGCTCGATCCTCTCGGTGGTGAGCCCCTGGATGCCCCTCTCCAGCCCCTCGTCGACCTGCTTTTTCTCCTCTTTGGGTACCGCTTCCGCCATGATTAATCTCCTTGCCGCAACTCCGTCATCCCCTTGGGGCATCGAGCCCACCGCCGTGTCGCTCACGGACGCGCCCAAAGCCCAAGTTCAAGGCGCGCGAGGGCCCGCGGCGCGACTCCCGGTCGCTGCAGCATCGGCCTCAGCCAACGCCATGGGCTTTCGACGCGACCCACGGACGCGCCCAAAGCCCAAGTTCAAGGCGCGCAGGCCCGCCGCGAGGCGTACTTCCGTACGCCGCAGCCCTCGGACGCCGCGCAACGCCATTGGACCGGCTTCCGTGCTCACCAGTCGCGCGCATGGCGCACCCCCCCAAACTCACTGCCCATGTAGGCCCGCGTGAGCGGGGCGAAGAGCATGTGGCTCAGGCGGGTGAAGGGGATGGCCGCCAGCATGACCTCGCCCGAGACGATGTGCAGCAGGAACATGGTCTCGTAGGCAAACCACTGGTGATAGGCCAGGAACCCGGTCAGAAAAGGCGCGGCCACCAGCGCCAGGATGACGTAGTCCGAGGCCGAGGTGACGTACCGCACCTCGGGCTTGGTGAGCGGCGCACCAGGAAATAGACGCAGCCGGCGACCACGATCACGCACATCGCGTCCGCGACGGCGTCCGGCAGGCTCCACCAGCTGATGCCCCAGGACTCCTCCCAGAGCAGGACGTGGGAGAGGAGCAAAAGGGGGGTCAGGATCAGGCACAGGTGGAAGGCAAAGGTCACCACCGTGAGCACGGGGTTCAGGCGCCAATTGACGGTGGCAAAGGGGGTCACCCAGTGCAGGATGGACCGCAGGCTGTAGCGCCAGCTCATGTAGGAGTAGATGAACTTCTCCTTGCGGTGGACCAGCACCAGCAGGTGGACGAGGCGGTAGAGACTCCCGCCGGCAAACACCGTGAATGCCGCCCAGGCCAGCGGCCCCCTGACAAAGCTGTACAGATCGTGCATCTGCCCCCCCTCGGCCGGTCACAGATCGGCGACCGGCAGCACCCGGCGGTGATAGACGCCGTTTTCGATGGTACGCAGCAGCAGGCGCGAGCCGTCCGGGCTGAACACCGGGTCCCAGGCGGCGTCGGCCGCCCCCTGCCACAGCCGCCCGTCGACCGCGTAGGTGTATTTCCCGTCTTTTTGCACCCGGGCGGCCACCCGGCCCCCGTCCGGTGCGTGCACCGGTGTGAAGACCATGTCGAAGGCCGTGGCCCAGGCGGAATCATCGACGATGACAAAATACGCCCCGTTCCGCTTGCCGACGGCGGCCACCCGGCCGCCGTCCGGGCTGAACCGCAGGTCCGACACCAGTTCGTTGAAGGTCGTCCGCCAGGGCGCCCCGTTGACGGCCACCGTCCAATTGCCGAAGGACGGCGCCACGATCGCCGCCAGATTTGCCCCATCCGGGCTGAAGACCGGCTGCCAGAGCTGGACAAAGCGCCGCTCCCACACGGGGTCGCCCTCCCTGGCCAGGGTCCACATCCCCGCCTGCCGGACCGGGGCCCAGACGCTGCCGTCGCGGGGGTCGAACAGGGGCGCCCACACGCAGCCGAAGGTCCGGTTCCAGGGCTCGCCGTTGACGGCAATGGTGTAATCGTACAGGGTGAGGCGCACCTCGGCGGCGATCTTGGCGCCATCGGGGCTGACGGCCATGTCCCAGGCGTTGACAAACCGCCGCTCCCACGGCCGCCCGTCGACGGCCACGGTGAAGGCCCCCTTCTGGAAGGTGGCGATGTCCCCCTCCCCGAAGTCCTGGACCTGGACCGCCGCGGCGGTGGACCGGCCGTCCGGACTCAGGGCGGCGGCGGTCAGGTTGTGGAAGGTCGCCTCCCAGGGAGCGTCGTTCAACACCATGCCGTAGGCCATGTCCTGCTGGAACTTGACGGCGATGGCGGCCCCGTCGGCGCTGAAACGGGGTTCCCAGACGATATCCGAACCGGCTCTCCCAGGCGACGCCGTCGACGGCCAGGGTCCACTCGCCGTTTTCGGAGACGATCGCCGTCAGTGCGTCCGTTCGGGGAATACCGCAGATGCCAGATTTTCTCGAAAGGACTATCCCAGGTGTCGCCGTTGACACAGACGTTGAATTCACTCTCGCCGGTCTTCACGATGGCCGCCACGGACTCGCCGTCCGGGCTGCTCTGGGGTTCCTCGACCCATTCGTACCGATCCTGCCACGAGGAGAAGGGGACCTCTTTGCGACCGGTCTCCCAGTCCCACGACTCTGGGGACTTCATGCCGCCTCCTTACCGGGGTTGAGAGGGTCGCCGGGGTTGAGCGATCCCTCTGCGGTCGGAATAAGAAAAAATGCGGTAACCTGCAGGGTGCCGGAATAGGTCTGCAAACGGATAACCATCGGTGGGAGTTTATATAACGTAGCATCCGGGGGAATGCAACAACTCTCCAAGAATTTTGTCTGCCGGCAACCCCCTCATCTATACTCCACGACTCGGGTACCCACTTCTCGCCCGGCGCCATCCCGGCGTTCCTTCCTGCCCCGGCAGGATCGAGTGGAAACCTGCGCGGGGGGTGAACAGGTCATTTGAATCTTGAACTTTTCTGCGATCTGGCTCATAAATATAGTGCGTTCGGGTCGCCCGGACTCGGTGCGACTCTCCCCGGTCGCCACCAGACCGGGAGACGAACAGTAAAAATGGAAAGGAAGGGACCGCCTTGAAAATCGCCATCGTGGGCTCCGGAGTGAGGTGCATCACCGTCCTGGATTTTTTCACCTCCAATTCCATCAGCGGCATCGATGCCCAGATCGTCGGGGTCGCCAACATCCTCGAAGACCCGGTCTGCCGGCTGCAGGCAGAGGAATCCGGAATACCGGTGCACCCCGACTACGGACTCTTTCTCAAGGACGAGAGCATCGATCTCATCATGGATCTTTCCGATGACCCGGAAATCTTCCACGACATTCTGACCCGCAAGCAGAAGACGACCCGGATCATGAATTTCCAAACGGCGCGCCTGTTCCTGGACATGTGCCGGATTCACGACCAGCAGCCGAGCAGCGAACAGACGCTCCTGCGGGCCAGCTCCATCTACACGATCGTGATGAACGACCTGATCCACGAGGATGTGATCATCATCGCCCCCAATTACCAGATCCTCGACGCCAACGACTCCCTGCTGAGGAAAGCCGGCCTCACCCGCAAGGAGGTCATCGGCCGCAGCTGTTTCGAGGTGACCCACCACTACACCGGCCCCTGCGCCACCCACCACTGCCAGTGTCCCCTGAAGGAAACCATCGCCACGCAAAAACCCTTCTCCACCACCCACATCCATCTGGACAAGGACAATCGCGAACACCACGTGTCGATTTCCTGCTACCCGCTCATGGGGCCCAACGGGCTTATCGGCGCCATTGAAATCGCCAAGGACATCACCCGGGACATCATGATGCAGCGCTCGCTCATGCAGCAGGAGAAACTCGCCTCCATCGGACGGCTGTCGGCAGGCGTCGCCCACGAAATCAACAACCCGCTCACCACCGTCCTGACCACCGTGATGCTGCTCCAGGAGGATTTACCCGCCGGCCACCCCATGCACGCGGAACTGGAGATGATCGCCAAGGAGACGATGCGCTGCCGCAATATCGTGACGGGCTTGCTGGATTTCGCGCGCCAGAAGGCCCCCGAGATGAAGCCCGGCTCCATCAACGACATCGTGACGGAAACCGTGGCCCTGACGCGCAAACAGACCGCCTTCAAGGACATCGAGCTGTCGGTGTCCCTCGACCGCCGGATCCCCCCGACCTGGCTGGACCGCCATCAGATGCAGCAGGCGCTGATCAATCTGCTCATCAACGCCATCGAGTCAACCGATGCCGGGGGCAGGATCAGCGTGCGCACCGAGTACTCTCCCGAAAAGGAAAACGCCATGGTCACCATCCAGGACAGCGGCGCCGGCATCCCCCCCGACCTTGTCGACCAGGTGTTCGAGCCGTTTTTCACGACCAAGGAGACCGGCACCGGCCTGGGGCTGTCCATCACCCACGGCATTATCGTGCAGCACGGCGGCAAAATCCGGGTCTCCAGCCGACCGAAGGAGGGAACGACGTTCACCATCACCCTTCCGATCCGCAACGGGTACCCAATGACATCGGCGGACATCCCGAAAATCCTGGTGGTGGATGACGAGATCAACATCTGCCGCGCGGTGGAAAAAATCCTCGTCAAGACCGGCATCCAGGTCCGCACGGCGTTGAACGGGCAGGAGGCCTTGGCCCTGCTCGAAGCCGAGCCTTTCGACGCGATGCTGACGGACCTGAAGATGAGCCGCCTGGGGGGGATGGAAGTCCTCAGACGCGCCAAAGCGCTCTATCCCGGGATGCCCGTCATCGTGATGACCGGCTATGCCAGTGTGTCCTCGGCGGTGGAAGTCATGAAATTGGGCGCCCTGGACTACCTTCCCAAGCCGTTCACCCCGGAAGAGATCCGTGCCGTCGTGCGCCAGGCGCTTTCCGGCGGACACAGCCCGGCCGCTGCCCCCGAAAACCGCTCTTCCCGCAGGCCCCACGCGGCCGCCCACCAGTTGATCGGGGACAGCCCCAAAATCCGGCAGGTGATCTCCATGGTCGAGAAGGTGGCCCCCACCGATTCCACCGTGCTCATCTGCGGCGAGAGCGGAACCGGCAAGGAGCTCATCGCCCGGGCCATCCACGCCAACAGCCGGCGCCGCGACACGGTGTTTTTCGCCGTCGACTGCGCCACGCTGTCCGCCAACCTGCTGGAGAGCGAGCTCTTCGGCCATGCCAAAGGCGCCTTCACCGGGGCCGAAAAGGACAAGGACGGGATCTTTCAATTGGCGGACCAGGGCACCGTGTTCCTGGATGAGATCGGCAACATCGGCATGGATGTCCAGGGCAAGCTGCTGCGGTTCCTGGAGACCCGGGAACTCTTGCGGCTCGGCGGGACGGCCCCCCGGAAAGTCGACATCCGGTTTATTTTCGCCACCAACCAAAACCTGACGGAGCTCGTGCGCGCCGGTTCCTTCAGGGAAGACTTTTACTATCGGATTTTTGTCTATCCCATCCTGATGCCGCCTTTGAGAGAGCGCCGGCGCGACATCCTGCCGATCGCCAGGCACTTTTTGGCGCACTACGCCAGGCTGATGGGAAAGAACGACCTGGGGCTCGACCCGGAAGCCGAAACCCGATTGCGACACTACGACTGGCCGGGCAACGTCCGGCAGTTGCGCAACGTCATCGAACGCGCGGTGATCTCTGCGAGGAGAATCGGGTGAGGGTTCAGGACCTGGGGTTGCCCGAGGCGGCCGACCCGGACCTCGACGCCGCCGGCCGGGTGCCGCGGACGAATGCGGAGCTCATGCGCCTCAAGAAGGAAGTCCGCCGCGCGGCCGTAAGCGAAGTCGAAAAAAACTTCCTGATGCACGCCCTTGAAAAAAGCAACTGGAACATCACCCGCGCCGCCAAGGATACGGGTTTGCAGCGCACCAATTTCCAGGGCCTCATGAAAAAACATGGAATCCGCGCCCGGAAGCCTGCCGCCCCGCCCCAATCGCCGGCCGACACCAAGCCGGACTGATTTTTTCCTGTCGCCAACAAAAAAATACACTGTACAAAAAAAATATACACCCTCCTGATTCACCCATCCCGCACGGGCGCATAATCCGCGCATCCCATTCCACGCCCCGGTCCGCGGCCCCCGAGACGCATTGCCCGGGAAGCAAACCAGGATTGCCGGATACGCCGCAACTGTATAAAAAAAACATACACTCCTTGTGGATTGCAAAATCCATAACTACAATTAATATACGATATAATTGAATTATTTTTATTTTTAAACGGATGGCACAACTTCTGCTTATCGTGAAAGGCAACCAGAACGACACACCTCAATCATTCGAAAGGGAGGAAAAAATATGGAACCGGTCAAAATCCTGGTAGTCGACGATGAGGCCCAAATTTGTCACAACGTGAAAAAAATCCTGTCCAAGAAAAACTACGACGTCACCCTGGCCTCCAGCGCGCAGGATGCCCTCGACAAAATGGCCAAGAACTCATTTTCCCTCCTTATTTCAGACATCGTCATGCCCGGCACGAACGGCCTGGAGCTTCTGAAACTCGTCAAGCAGCAGTGGCCCCTCACCAAGGCCGTCATCATGACCGCCTATGCCTCCACCGACACGGCGATGAAGGCCATCCGACTGGGCGCCCTGGACTACATCCCCAAGCCCTTCACCCCCGCGGAGCTGCGCACGAAAATCGACCTGGCGCTGTCGGGTGAGTTGACGGAGGTTCGGGCGAGCGATGCCGAGGTGGAGATGATCGACGTGATCGATTTCGACGCCCCCTTCGAAGCCAAGGAAGTGGCGGACGCCACCGGCGATGAATACGTCAAGATGCTCGGCCGCTCCGACATGCCCGTCGTGGAGGTGAAGGTTCCCGCCAGCCTTCCCAACTACTGCGAGACGGGAACGATGGTCTGCGACATCTTCAAGAAACTCGGCGCCACGTGCAAGGCCGGCGTCAAAACCGGGGAGTGCCCGCAAAAAAAGGCCAAGAAAAAAGCCGCCAAATCGGATGCGGTCGACACCCGCGGGCTGGTGGGCATCGACCAGCCCTTCAGCTATGACGAAGTCGTTTCGGTGACCGGCCCCGAATACGCCCGCCAACTGGGGCGCGAGGGCGTGGCCTATCTCCCCTACGAGGAGCTCAAGAAAAATATGGCGGCGGCTGATGCAACGGGATGCCGCCCAAATCGATGTGGATATGCCCTTCGATCGCAGCGAGGTGGAGCAGGCCGCGGGCGCGGATTATGCCGTCAGCCTGTCGCGCTCGGATGTCCCGGTGGTGGAGGTCAAGGTGTCCGAATCCCTGCCCAATTACTGCGAGGTGGGGCACATGGTCTGCGACATCTTCAAGAAACTGGGGGCCACCTGCAAGGCCGGCACCAAAAGCGGCGATTGCCCGCAGCTGAAGGCAAAGAAATCCAAAGCCGCCTCGGCGCCGGCCGCCGCCGACTCGAGCCGGTGGATGGCGCCCGACCTGCCCTTTGCCTACGAGGAGGTTGCCGCCGCCGCGGGGCCCGACTACGCGCTCCACCTGCACCTGCAGGACCAGACGGTGATGCCCTACGAGGAACTCAAGAAAAACATGGCGGCCCATCTCCGCCGGCCGGCGGCGCTCAAGCCGGACCTGAGCCCGCAGATCGATGTGCGCCGCATGCTGGTCATCGACGACGAGGTGGCGGTCAACAACAACATCCGCAAGATCCTGGCGAAAAAGGGCTACGAAGCCGACCAGGCCACCAGCAAGGACGAGGCGCTCGAAAAAATTCAGAGCGGAACCTATGCCCTGGTGATCCTCGACCTCAAGATGCCCGGGGTCAAGGGGCTCGAGCTGTTGGCGGCGATCCGCGAGCGGCAGCCGGCCGCCAAGGTCATCATCGTCACCGGCTACGCCAGCATCGACACGGCCGTGGAAGGGGCCCGGATGGGCGCGGTCGGCTACGTGCCCAAGCCGTTCACCCCCGGCGGAGCTCCGCACGGCGGCGGAAAAGGCCGTGCGCCTGGCGGCGTAAACCGGAACAGGGACACTGCAATCGTTCTCCCGGGCGCGGCGCCCCGCTTCCGGGAGAACTGGACCCCACATAACCGATGATGTCCCCGTCCGGACACCCTGCGGGATGAAATCCCCCTCCCCCGGCCTGACCCCTCCCGCAAGGGAAGAGAAGAGGCCGGGGAAGGTCGGCCGGAGAGCCCCCCTCCCCTTGTGTCGTGCCGTCCTTCTTTTGCCTATGGGCTAAAAGCCTTCAGCCTTCGACCTTCAGCCCGCTTTTCGTGCTAAATTTCCTTTAAAATCAAAACAATCCGATCGAAATGCCGACCACCCTGCAATAGGCCGAATTCACTTGACAATCGATTGTGTTGAGAGTAGGGTGACAGTCTTGTGCCCACTGCGAGTCTTAGGTGGCATGATGATGGTATCGGATTCGCAATAACCCTCACCCAAGCACAACCTTCACGAGGAGGTCCATCGCATGACTCAGGACGTCATCGGATCGGTCATGGTGGTCGGCGGCGGAATCGCCGGGATGCAGGCGGCCCTGGACTTGGCCAACTCCGGCTATTACGTTTACCTGCTGGAAAAATCGCCCTCCATCGGCGGCGTCATGTCCCAGCTCGACAAGACGTTCCCCACCAACGACTGTGCCATGTGAATTATCTCGCCTAAACTGGTCGAGGTCGGCCGGCACTTGAACATCGAGTTGATCACCTACGCGGACATGGAGTCCGTCGAAGGATCCCCTGGCAACTTCAAGGTCAAAGTCAAAAAACGCGCCAGGACCATCATTGAAGACCGCTGCACAGGCTGCGGCGCCTGCGTCGAAAACTGCCCGGTTCGGTTCGAAGCCCTGAGCAGGTAATGATGATCTCTGATAACGCTTCGAAACCTTTCCATTTTTGTCCGTTGTGGTTACCGGAAAATGAGCGGCCGCACCCGCTGTCGAATGCCCGGTTACCTGCCTTTTGGTCCTCCGCAGCCTTAGACCTGGCCAACTCCGGCTATTACGTTTACCTGCTGGAAAAATCGCCCTCCATCGGCGGGGTCATGTCCCAGCTCGACAAGACGTTCCCCACCAACGACTGTGCCATGTGAATTATCTCGCCTAAACTGGTCGAGGTCGGCCGGCACTTGAACATCGAGTTGATCACCTACGCGGACATGGAGTCCGTCGAAGGGTCCCCTGGCAACTTCAAGGTCAAAGTCAAAAAACGCGCCAGGACCATCATCGAGGACCGCTGCACCGGCTGCGGCGCCTGCGTCGAAAATTGCCCGGTTCGATTCGAAGCCCTGAGCAGGTAATGATGATCTCTGTCAACGCATGGGAGCCCGTTCCTTTCGAGCCGTGGGTTTCATCGGAGAATGCGCCGCCGCACCAGCTGTTGAACACCCCGTCACCAGCCTTTTGCCTTCCTGGTCGTCAACCGTCCCCGGATTTGCAGATGCCAACATTCCCAAAGGAAGTGTGCGCATGGTAGCGAAAGTGGAAATCGATTGGAAAAAAATCGACGAAATCATCGCCGATTACGACAACGACAAGGAGTCCCTGCTGATGATCATGCAGGACATCAGCGATCTGTACCACTATGTCCCCCCGGAAGTGGTCCCGGTTTTGGCGGAACGGTTGGGTATCCGAAAAAGCCACATCTTCAGTGTGGCGACTTTTTACAAGACCATCAGCCTTGTCCCGCGCGGGAAGTTCATCGTCCACGTGTGCACCGGCACCGCCTGCCACGTGCGAGGGGCCGAAAAGGTCATGGACGCCCTCAAGACCGAATTGAAGACACACGAGGGCGAGACCACGGCGGACGGGATGTTCACGCTGGAAGGCGTCCGCTGCATCGGCTGTTGCGCATCCGGGCCCGTTCTGACGGTCAACAAAGAGACGCACGGCGGCTTGGACCGATCATCCGCCCTGAAGGTCATCGACAATTACCGAAATCTTTCGTCCTAACTGGTTCGGGCGTCGAGCACGGAGGTTGGTTTTGGTCATGGCAAAACTAGAGAACAGAGAAGCGCTGGAGAAGCTCAAAGACTCGCTGCAGGCGAAAAACTCAAAAAACCAGAAGCTCATTTCGCTTTGCGCGGGGTCCGGCTGCGGCGCCTATGGAACGGCCAAAGTCGCCACGGAGTTGAATGCGGAGATCGCCAAGCACCAGCTGCAGGATCAAGTGCAGGTCAAGCTCACCGGGTGTCACGGCTTCTGTGAAAAAGGGCCGATCATGGTCATCCACCCGGAGGGGGTCTTCTATCCCCAGGTGACACCGGAAAAAGTGCCGGAGATCGTCCAAACCACCCTGATCGGTCATCAGGTCGTCGACAAATTGCTCTACAAGGACCCTGTCACCAAGAAAAAGATCAGCCACGAGCACGAAATCCCCTTCTACAAGCTGCAAAAACGAGTTATTTTCGGCAACAACGGGCTGATCGACCCGACCAGCATCGAGGATTACATCGCCGTCGGCGGCTACGGGGCCCTGGCGAAGGCGCTGTTCGACATGTCGCCGCAGGAGGTCATCGGCGAGGTCAAGAAATCCGGGCTCAGGGGCCGCGGGGGCGGGGGATTCCCGACCGGGATCAAGTGGGAGACCTGCCGCCGGCATGAGGGGCGGCGCTACGTCATCTGCAACGCCGACGAGGGGGACCCCGGCGCCTACATGGACCGCAGCCTCCTGGAGGGCAACCCCCACAGCGTCATCGAGGGGATGATCATCGGGGCCATCGCCATCGGGTCGAACGACGGGTACGTCTACGTGCGGCACGAGTACCCGCTGGCCGTCACCAACCTCACCCTGGCGCTCAAGAGCGCCCGCGCGCTCGGCCTGCTGGGGAAAAACATCCTGGGCAGCGGGTTCGATTTCGACATCCGCATCAGCCGCGGCGGCGGCGCGTTCGTGTGCGGTGAGTCCACCGCGCTGATGTCCTCGCTCGAGGGCAAGGCCGGCCGGCCCCGGGCCAAATACGTTCACACCGTCGAAAAGGGCTTCCGGGACGGCCCGTCCAACCTGAACAACGTGGAGACCTGGGCCAACGTCCCCGTCCTCATCACCAAGGGGGCGGCGTGGTACGCGGGCATCGGCACGGCCAAAAGCAAGGGGACCAAGATTTTCTCGCTCGTCGGGAAGGTCGTCAACACCGGGCTGGTGGAAGTCCCCATGGGCACCACCCTGCGTCAGATCATCTTCGACATCGGCGGCGGGATCCCCAAGAAAAAGAAGTTCAAGGCCGTCCAGACCGGCGGGCCGTCGGGCGGATGCATCCCGGAGCAGTTCCTGGATCTGCCGGTGGATTTCGACGAACTCTCCAAGGTCGGGCTCGATCATGGGCTCCGGCGGCATGATCGTCATGGACCAGGACACCTGCATGGTGGACGTCGCGCGCTATTTCGTGGACTTCCTCAAGGACGAGTCCTGCGGGCAGTGCAACCCCTGCCGCGAGGGGCTGAAGAACATGCTCGACATCCTGACCGACATCTGCGCCGGCAAAGGCAAGGAGGGCGACATCGAACTGCTGGAAGAGCTCGGCATGATGATGCAGAAATTCTCCCTCTGCGGTCTGGGAACATCGGCCCCCAACCCGGTGCTGACCAACATTCTGTATTTCCGCAACGAGTACGAGGCCCACATCCGGGACAAGAAATGCCCGTCGGGGATCTGCAAGGCGCTGTTCCACTACGAGATCGACGCGGAAGCCTGCACCGGCTGCCACGTCTGTTTCCAGAAGTGCCCCCAGGAGGCCGTCTCCGGCGACAAGAAAAAGCCGCACACCATTCACCAGGACCAGTGCATCAAATGCGGGATCTGCTACGACGGCTGCAAGTTTGATGCGATTAAAATTTGTTGATCCCTGAGGAAAAGACATCATGATCACCTTTAAACTCAACGGCCAGACGGTTCAGGGCGAAAAAGGTCAATACATCCTGCAGGTGGCTGATAAATACGGGGTGGACATCCCCACCATGTGCCACCACAAGGCGCTGGACCCCGCCGGCATGTGCCGCCTGTGCACGGTGGAAGTGTTCGACGGGCGCCGGACGCGCTACGTGACCGCCTGCAACTATCCCATCTGGGAAGGCATGGAGGTCAAGACCGACACGGAAATCGTTCGGGACGGCCGCAAGCTGATCGTCGAAATGCTGCTGGCCCGCTGCCCGGAATCGAGCGCCGTCCAGGACCTCGCCAAACAGTACGGGGTGGACAAGCCCCGGTTCGCGACCGGCGACGACACCTGCATCCTGTGCGGTCTGTGCACGCGGATGTGCGAGCGCATCGGCGCCAACGCGATCACGCTGACCCAGCGCGGCCTGGACATGAAGGTCGACACGCCCTTCAGCATCAACACCGAGGCCTGCATCGCCTGCGGGGCGTGCGCGTTCGTCTGCCCCACCGGCCACATCACCTACGACAAGATCAAAGCCCAGGTGGCCGAGCGCCCGGGCAAACCGATCCCGTCCGAATACGACATGGGGCTCAAGGGGCGCAAGCCCGTCTACGTGCCCTACGCCCAGGCCGTGCCCGAACACCCCGGCCATCGACCGTGAGGTCTGCGTCCATTTCAAGACCGGCGAGTGCAAGGTCTGCGTGGAATTCTGCGGGGTGGACGCCATCGACCACTCCATGCAGGACGAAACCGTGGAGGTCAACGTCGGCTCCATCATCCTCGCGCCGGGCTTCGAGCCCTTCGACCCCTCGAAGTTCGACGCCTACAATTACGCCCAGCACGCCAACGTGATCTCCGCCATGGAGATGGAGCGCCTTCTCTCCGCCTCCGGCCCCACGGGCGGGCACCTGGTGCGCATGTCGGACCACAAGGAGCCGAAGAAGATCGCCTGGTTCCAGTGCGTGGGGTCGCGGGACATGAACCGCTGCGACAATGCCTACTGCTCCTCCGTGTGCTGCATGTACGCGATCAAGGAGGCCGTCATCGCCAAGGAGCACGCGGGGAAGGACCTCGACTGCGCCGTCTTCTTCATGGACATGCGGACCCACGGCAAGGACTTCGAACGCTTTTACAACAACGCCAAGGACAAACACGGGGTGCGTTTCATCCGCAGCCGCGTGCACTCCATCACCCAGGTCACCGGCAGCGACGACCTGGAAGTCCGCTACGTCACGGAAAGCGGCGATCTGGTGATCGAGACCTTCGATCTGATCGTGCTCTCCGTCGGCATGCAGATGTCCCCGGCGGTGACCGAGATGGCCAAGAACATGGGCATCGAGCTCACCGAGGGACGCTTCTGCAAGACCGACTCCTTCAACCCCGTGGCCACCTCCAAACCCGGGGTGTTCGTGTGCGGCGCGTTCCAGGGCCCGAAGGACATCCCGCAGTCGGTCGTCGACTCGAGCGCGGCGGCCACGGCCGCCGGCGAGCTGCTTTCGGCCGCCCGCAACACCCGGACCAAAACCAAGGAGCCCGTGCCGGAAACCAACGTGATCAACGAACGGCCGCGCATCGGGGTGTTTGTCTGCCGCTGCGGAACCAACATCGCCGCCGTGGTCGACGTCCCGAGCGTCGCCGACTTCGCCAAGACCCTGCCCTATGTCGAGTTTGCGACGGACAATCTCTACTCCTGCTCCCAGGACACGCAGGAGGCCATCTCCCAGATCATCAAACAGAAAAACCTGAACCGGGTGGTGATCGCGGCCTGCACCCCCAAGACCCACGAGCCGCTCTTCCAGGAGACGCTCATCGACGCCGGGTTGAACAAATATCTCTTCGAAATGGCCAACATCCGCAACCACGACTCCTGGGTGCACCGCAACGACCCGAAGATGGCCACGCAGAAAGCCAAGGACCTGGTGCGCATGGCGGTGTCCAAGGCCGGGCTGATGCAGCCGCTGAAGGAAGCGGAGCTCGACATCAATCAAAGCGCCCTGGTCATCGGGGGGGGGCTCTCCGGCATGGCGGCCGCGCGCAGCCTCGCCCGCCAGGGGTATGAGACCCACATCATTGAAAAGAGCGACCGGCTGGGCGGCCAGGCCAAAAACCTGTTTCGCACGGCCAAAGGCGAGGACGTGCAGAAGAAACTGGCCGAGATGACGGCCGAGATCGAAAAGGACGCCAAGATCCACATTCACCTTCAGTCGACGCTCGCCAAGGTGGAGGGTTTTGTCGGCAGCTTCAAGAGCACGCTGGCGGCGAACGGCAAGGAAGAGGTCCTGGAGCACGGCGTGGCCGTCATCGCCACCGGCGGCGCCGCCTACAGCCCGAAGGAATATGCGTACGGGACCGACCCGCGTGTTCTGACCAGCCTCGAACTGGACCGGCGGATCATGGACAACGACCCCTCGCTGAAGAAATTGAGCAGCGCGGTCTTCATCCAGTGCGTGGGCTCCCGGGAGCCCGAGCGGCCCTACTGCTCGCGGGTGTGCTGCACCCACGCGGTGGACAACGCCATTCACCTGAAGGAAATGAACCCGGAGATGAACGTGTTCGTGCTCTACCGGGACCTCAGGACCTACGGCGAACGCGAGCTGCTGTACAAAAAGGCCCGGGGGCTGGGGGTCATCTTCATCCGCTTCGAGCGCGAAAAAAAGCCGGTGGTCACGGTTGCCGACGGCAAGCTGCAGATCACGGTCATCGACCACATCATCGGCCGGCCGGTGGAAATCGAAGCCGATCTGGTGACGCTGGCCACGGCCGTCATCCCCAACCGCGACGAGAAGCTGGCCAATTTCTTCAAGGTGCCCTTGAACGACGACGGGTTTTTCGTGGAGCGGCACGCCAAGCTCGGCCCCTCCGAATTCGCCACCGACGGCGTTTTTCTGTGCGGCCTGGCCCACTACCCGAAACCGATCGACGAGGCCATCGCCCAGGGGCAGGCCGCGGCCTCCCGCGCCGTGACCCTGCTCGCCCGCCGGAAGATCTTCACGAGCGGCACGGTGGCGGAGGTCGATCAGCGCATGTGCAGCCAGTGCGGCGTGTGCGTCTCGATCTGCCCCTACTCGGCACCCCTGTGGACCGAAAAGGGCATGTTCGCCGGCAAGGCCGAGGTCAACCCGGTGCTCTGCAAGGGCTGCGGCCTGTGCGTGGCCTCCTGCCGTTCGGGGGCGATCCATTTGAAAGGCTTCGACAACGACCAGATCTTCGCCCAGATTTTCAACATGAGCGAAGCGGTTTGAGAAAACCGGAAACAAGCAGCTTCAGCGACGAGGAGATTGATCATGTCTGATTGGGAACCGAAAATCGCCGCCTTCCTGTGCAACTGGTGCAGCTACGGCGCCGCGGACCTGGCCGGTGTGGGTCGCATGGAATACCCGCCCAACATCCGGGTGATCCGCATCCCCTGCACCGGGCGCATGAGCCCGAAGTTCTTCCTGGCAGCTCTGCGGGAGGGGGCCGACGGGGTCTGGGTTTCGGGGTGACACCCCGGCGAATGCCATTACCTGGAAGGTAATTACTACGCCCGTCGCAAGTTCGCCCTGTTCAAGAACCTCATGGTGCACATGGGGATCGAGCCCGACCGCCTCCAGTTCTCCTGGATCTCGTCGGCCGAATCCACCAAGTTCGTCGAAGTGGTCACCCAGGTCACCGCCGCCGTCAAGGCGTTGGGTCCCAATTCCAACTTCGCAAAGAAAATGGCTGAGGTGGCGTAACATGTTGAGCTACACCGAGAACATAAGGAAAATCGCCGGCCGGCTGCTCGAGTCCGGCGCCGTGGAGATGGTCATCGGTTTCCGCAAGGGCACCGTTCCGATGATGAACGAGCCGCATTTTGCGCGCACGCCCGCGGAAGCCCAGGCCCTGGTGTGGGACAGCCACTGCGGCATCAACCTCGCCAACTACCTGAGCGACCGCAAGGAGAAGATCGGCATCGTGGCCAAGGGCTGCGACTCGCGCAACATCGTGACCCACATCATCGAGAACAAGATCAAGCGCGAGCAGCTGGTGGTCATCGGCGTGCCCTGCCGGGGCATGGTGGACAAGCGCCGCATGGCCATGAAGGCCAAAGGTGAGATCACCGAGGTCAGCGAGGACGACGCCACGATCACCGCCAAGGGCAACGGGTTTTCCCAGACCTTCGAAAAAAAGGATATGCTCCAGAACAACTGCGCCTTGTGCATCCACAGAAACCCGGTCATCCACGACGAGCTCGTGGCCGAGCCGGTCGTGGAGCAGCAGGACGTCGACCGCTACGCCGACGTGCGCGCCGTCGAGGCCATGAGCCCCGAGCAGGGCTGGAAGTACTTCGAAGATCTGCTCTCCCCCTGCATCCGCTGCTATGCGTGCAGAAACGCCTGCCCGCTCTGCTACTGCCCGACCTGCTTCGTGGACGAATCGCGGCCGCAGTGGGTCGGCAAGAGCCAGGACGCAAACGACGTGCGCACCTTCCACTTCCTGCGGGCCTACCACTGCGCCGGCCGCTGCACGGACTGCGGCGCCTGCGAGCGCTCCTGCCCGGTGGGGATCAACATGCGCGTCTTCACCAAGAAGCTCGAAAAGGACTGCCTGGAGATCTACGGGTGGGAGGCGGGCCTGAACCCGGACGTGCGCCCGCCGCTCGACGTCTACCGGCCCGAGGACCCGAACGACTTCATCAAATAAAAAACGCTCCCGCAACCGCATCGCACACAGAGGCATCGGCAATGAAGATCATCACAATCGCAAAGAGCCAGTGGGCTGCCGGCCTGGAAAAAGCAGCGCAGGGCTACGGGCTGATCGGCCCGGTGAAGGAGAAGGATTTCCACAGCTTCAAGCCGCTCGAAAAGGGGCTTGAGCCCGATCTCTCCTGCCTGAACACCCGGATGTCGCCGAAATCCGTCATCTACCCCCAGTCGGAGACCCTGCTGGTCTACTCGCTCGACGAAAGCCGGGAAGACCGCCACATCATGAAGGAGCCGGCGGCGGACCGCCCCGCGCGGGCCGTTGTCGGCATCCGCCCCTGCGACGCCAAGGCCTTTGTCCTGGTGCGGCAGAACTTCGACACCCCCGAATACAAGGACCCCTACTGGCTGCGCGCCTACGAGTCGACCACCTTCATCGGGCTCGGCTGCGCGTCGCCCTGCAGTTCCTGCTTCTGCACCACGGCCGGCTGCGGGCCCTTCCACGAGGAGGGCCTCGACGTGCTCCTGGCCGACGCCGGCGACCACTACCTGGCGAAAGTCCTGACGGAAAAGGGCGCGGCCTTCCTAAAGACCGCCGGGTGGCAGACCGCGGCGGAGGCGGCCGATGCCGAAGGGCGGCTGGGGTCCCTGAAAAAGGCGGCCGAGGAAAAAATCACCTCATTCGTGCAGACCGAAAACCTCAGGGGCGCCGACACCAACACCCTCTACAACGCCAAGTTCTGGGAGGAGGTCTCCTTTTCGTGCATCAACTGCGGCACCTGCACCTACTCGTGCCCGACCTGCTGGTGCTTCGACATCCAGGACGAGACCCGCGGCAAGGCCGGGGCGCGGATGCGCAACTGGGACAGCTGCATGTTCCCGCTCTTCACCCTGCACGGCACCGGCCACAACCCCCGGGGCACCAAGCTGCACCGCGTGCGCCAGCGGTTCATGCACAAGCTCAAATACTTCGTGGACAAATACGACTCCGGGATCCAGTGCGTGGGCTGCGGCCGCTGCGTGCGCCTGTGCCCGGTCAACATCGACATCCGCCGGGTGTGCGGCATGATGAACGGCCTCGCCGCTTCGGGCGAGGCATGCGAGACTGATTGAGCAACCTGGGAGGATTTGCCGTGCAAAACCCTTATCTGCCTTATCCGGTTCGGGTCGACGACATCGTGGTCGAAACCGAGGACAAAAACCTCAAGACCTTCAAATTCGTTTTTCTCAACCCTGAAGACGAGCGGAAGTTCGCCTACAAGGCCGGCCAGTTCGCCGAGCTCTCGGTGGCCGGCAAGGGCGAGATCCCGATCGGGATCGCCTCCTCGCCGACCGAAAAGGGGTTCGTGACGTTCACGGTCAACAAGGTCGGCCTGGTCTCCTCCTTCATGCACGCCATGAAGCCGGGCGACATCATGGGCATCCGCGGCCCCATGGGCAACTCCTACCCCTGGGAGCAGATGGAAGGCAAGAACGTGGTGATCATCGGCGGCGGGTTCGCCTTCACCACCCTGCGCTCCTCGATCGTCACCATGCTGCACCCCGACAACCGTCCGAAATACAAAGATATCCACGTGATTTACGGCGCCCGCGCCCCCGGCATGCTGCTCTACCGCGAGGAACTCGCCGCCTGGGAGAAACGCGACGACATCCACATGCACATCACGGTCGACGGGACCAACGACCCGGACTGGAAATACAACGTCGGGTTCGTCCCGGCCATCACCGAAAAGAAGGCGCCGCCCGCCGGCAGCGACACCTATGCCATCGTCTGCGGGCCGCCGATCATGATCAAGTTCACT
This sequence comes from uncultured delta proteobacterium, assembly GCA_963716785.1. Classification (GTDB taxonomy): domain Bacteria; phylum Desulfobacterota; class Desulfobacteria; order Desulfobacterales; family SpSt-501; genus SpSt-501. The sequence goes on from CAVQUW010000017.1 coordinate 64,673, forward strand.
CAGCCCGTGCTCGACAAGCTGGGCTATCCCCACGACAAGATCATCCTGTCGCTCGAAAACCGCATGAAATGCGGCATCGGGATGTGCGGTCGCTGCAACATCGGCAAGGAGTTCGTCTGCAAGGACGGGCCGGTGTTCACCCTCGAGCAGCTCAACCGGACCCCGCGCGAGTATTGATGAGCATCATTTTCGTATTGACATATCCGGAAGCTTTTATTAGATTTTCAATTTCGATGGAACAAATCGCAATGGCCGAACGCCAATCGATAAATCCCAACACCTAAAGGAGGACGTGTACATGCCAACAGTCGAATTCATGGGTAAAAGCTTTTCCGTAGACGAAGACGGCTTCATCGATTCCTATACCAACTGGGCGCCCGAGTGGGTGCAGTACGTCAAGAACCAGGAGGGGATCGACGAGCTGACCGAAGAGCACAACAAAATCATCGAAGTCCTGCGCGACTACTACGAGAAGAACGGCATCGCGCCGATGGTGCGCGTGCTCTCCAAGGTCACCGGCTTCAAGCTGAAACACATCTACGAACTGTTCCCCTCCGGGCCCGGCAAGGGGGCCTGCAAGATGGCCGGCCTGCCGAAACCCACGGGCTGCGTCTGATCCGAAGAGGGTGCACCATCACCAAAAGCCCTGCCGCGAGGCAGGGCTTTTTTTTATACCCGAGGAGGGGAAGCGATGATCCTGACGGTCAAGACCGGCGCCCAGACCGAGTTCGTGGACATCACGGCGGAAGTGAGCCGCGTGGTCGCCGCCAGCGGCGTTCAGGAGGGGCTCTGCCTGCTCTTCGTCCCGCACACCACCGCCGCGATCACCATCAACGAAAGCGCCGACCCCAGCGTGCGGACCGACATCCTCATGGTCCTCAACCACATGGTGCCCTGGAAAGCGGACTACCGGCACGCGGAAGGCAACTCCCCGGCCCACGTCAAGGCGACCCTGGTGGGCGCCTCCCAGCTGATCGCCGTTGAAAACGGGTCGCTCGTGCTGGGCACCTGGCAGGGCGTCTTCTTTTGCGAGTTCGACGGGCCGCGCAGCCGCAAGGTGCACTTGAAGATCATGGAAGGCAAGATGAGAATGAACTGAAATTTCAGATTTGAGATTTGAGATTTCAGATGGGGCCGTGGGAGAAAGTCGATGACCGAAGCCGACATCGAATTGGACGACACCGACCGGGGGATCCTCAACCGGATCCAATCGGACTTCCCCCTCACCGCCCGCCCGTATCGGAGCGTGGCCGAGGAGCTCGGGCTGTCCGAGGCCGAGGTGATCGAGCGCGTCACACGGCTGAAGCGGGCGGGGATCATCCGTCGCATCGGGGGCAACTTCGTCCCGGGCCGGCTGGGGTTCGTCAGCACCCTGTGCGCCGCCCGGGTCCCGCCCGAAAAACTGGCGCGCTTCGCCGCGGCGGTCAACCGCCACCCCGGCGTCACGCACAACTACCGGCGGGACGACGACTTCAACGTCTGGTTCACCTTCATCGCCCCCTCGATGGAGGAGATCGAGCGCCGGCTCGCGGAGATCGCGGCCGAGAGCGGGGTCGGAGAGATCCTCAACCTGCCGGCCACGCACGTGTTCAAGATACGGGCGCAGTTCGAGGTCTGAGGGCCGCCGCGGGCGGGATTTGAGATTTCAAATTTGAAATTTCAAACCCGAAGGCCTGAACCCCTAATTTGAAATCTTAGCATGAACCCGTCCGCTTCAACGCGAATCTGAAATCTCAAATCTGACATTTGAAATCCCCCATGGAATCCGTCCGCATCGCCCTCGTCGTCTGCAACGCGCCTTTCGGCCGCACCCGCGACAATCTCGCGCGCACGGACGACTGGGCCCGAAAGGCGCGGGCCGCGGGCGCACGGGTCGTCTGCTTCCCGGAATTGAACGTGACGGGCTACGACACCGGAAGCGCCGCGGCGTCCTTCGCCGAGCCGCTGCCGGGTGCGCTGGCGGCATCCCTCGGCAAAACGGCCGCCCGTCACGGGGTGGTGATCCTGGCCGGTGCGGCCGAAAAGGGCGCCGGGGGCCGAATCTTCGCCAGCCACCTCGCCGTCGCCCCGCACGGGCTGCTCGGCGTGTACCGCAAGCTGCACATCTCGCCCCGGGAAACCAGTGTGTTCACCGCCGGGGAGGAGGTGCCCCTCTTCGAGGCGGCCGGCATCCGCTTCGGCATCCAGCTCTGCTACGATGCCCACTTCCCGGAGCTCTCCACGCGCATGGCGCTCGCGGGCGCCGATGTCATCTTCATGCCCCACGCCTCCCCCCGCGGCACGGCACGGGAGAAGCTCTCCTCCTGGATGCGTCACCTGCCCGCGCGCGCCTTCGACAACGGGCTGTTCGTCGCGGCCTGCAACCAGACCGGGCAGAACGGGTCGGGGCTCGCCTTTCCCGGGAACGCCGTCGTGATCGGCCCCGACGGACGGCCCCTGGCGGAGTACGACGCCGGGGCAGAAGGCCTGCTGGTGGTCGACCTCAAGGCCGAGGACCTGGCCGCGGTCCGCAGCCACCCGATGCGCTATTTCCTGCCCCACCGCCGGCCGGACCTGGTCGCCGGTCGATAATCCCAGGCTCCGAGCAGGAAAAAGATCCGCCCCGCCCTGCCGCTAGTGCTCCCGTCAAAACCGCCAAGACGGCATCATTCGACATCGCCGCCAAGCTTTGCCGGGTTCCTTCCCCGGCAGCGATCGGTTCTGAACGGATCGTTTTCAGAATAAATAAAATATTTTATTCTATACAAAATATTTGTTGACATAATACAAATTATTTAGTTAGACACAGATGAGGCTCCCTGAGCATTTCCGATACAGGGAATTCCAAAAACTCAAACGCGAACCTTGCGAATGGCTGTCTGTCCAACGCAACGATTTCGCCGGCGATCCCGAAAGGGGTTCGGTAGTGAAAAAAAAACCGCGGCCTGAATCCTCTCCTGTCAACGAGTTGTTGTTTGCGACCCTCCAACAGGTCGCCGGCGCCTTGGTGAAAACCTTCCCTCGAAACTGTGAGGCGGTCCTCCACGACCTGTCGACCCCGCAGCAGTCGGTGCGATGCATCGCGGGGGAGGTCACCAAAAGGAAGGTGGGCGCCCCGGTCACGGATCTCGTCGTTCGCGCCTTGCGCCAGGAGGGGCGGGACATCGCGGACCGTTTCAACTACAAGACCATGACCTCGGACGGCCGCGAAATCAAATCCTCGACCATTTTCATCCGAAACCTGGAAGAAGAAGTGATCGGCGCCTTCTGCATCAACTTCGACATGACCGACTATTTGAATGCGGCACACGCTCTGGATGTGTTCACCACAACCGAGGGTGATTTCCATTCCGACGGGAAAATCGAAACGTTTTCAGCTTCTTTCCCGGAAACCATCGAAGCCCTTTTCAAACAGGCGGTTTCAAAAATCGGCAAGCAATGCGCCTCCATGTCGACCGACGAAAAAATCCGTCTCGTCCAGGAGCTGGAATGGAACGGCGTGTTCCAGATCAAGAGTGCCGTGGACGAGGTGGCCCTGTTGATGGGGATCTCCAAATATACCGTCTACAGTTACTTAAAAAAAATCAAAACACTTAAAGATTTGAATAAGTTCTAACCAAAGGAGGCAACCATGCACTCCGGGAGCGCGAATGCAAAGGACAGGCCGGCGGTGCGGTCAATCTACACCGACGGCGCCCCCGCCGCCATCGGACCGTATTCGCAGGCGGTGGCCTGCACCGGCTTTCTTTTCATTTCAGGCCAGTTGCCGGTGGACCCGAAAACGGGGGCGATGATCGCAGGCGGAATCGGGGAAAAAACCCACCGGATTCTCGGCAATATCCGGGCCATCGCCGCAGCCGCAGGAACCGATCTGAATCATGTCGTCAAGACAACGGTGTTCCTGACGGACATGCAGGATTTCAATGAAATGAACGCGGTGTATGCGCAGTACTTCGAGGGGTGCCTTCCCGCCCGCTCGACCGTCCAGGTCGCCGCCCTTCCCAAACAGTCCGTTATCGAAATCGAGGCGGTGGCGAGCCTGCCGCCGCATGGAGGTGAGATCGCATGAATTTAGCTCGATTCCCCAGAAGGATCTACACCGAATACGAAACCCCGATCGAACCCTTGCCGCGTTTCTCAAAAGCCCTGGGCGGGCCGGCCATCAGCATCAAGCGGGACGACCTGCTGGGGTTGGCCGCGGGCGGGAACAAAACCAGGAAACTGGAGTTTTTGGTGGCCGATGCCATCGCCCAGGGCGCGGACACGCTCGTCACCTGCGGCGCCGTGCAGTCGAACCACTGCCGCCTGACGCTCGCCGCCGCGGTCAAGGAGGGCCTGCGATGCCGCCTGGTGCTCGAAGAGCGGGTCCCCGGGAGCTACGACCCGGCTGCCTCGGGCAACAATTTTCTCTTCCGGCTGCTGGGGGTTGAAAAAATCGAAGTGGTCAAGGCCGGCACGGACATGACGGCCGCCATGCAAAAGGCGGCCGACGAATTGGCCCGCGAGGGGCGCAAAGGGTACATCATCCCCGGCGGCGGGTCGAACGCCATCGGCGCCACCGGCTATGCCGCCTGCGCCCAGGAGATTCAAGGCCAGCTGTTCCGCATGGGGCTCGATATCCACCGGGTGGTGACCGCCAGCGGCAGCACCGGCACCCATGCCGGTCTGGTCACGGGCTTTTGGGGGTGCAGCGCGAACATCCCGGTCGTGGGGGTCAACGTCAGCCGGGACAAGGAGGTGCAGGAAGAGATGGTGTTCGACCTGGCGGGCAAGCTCTCGGCCCGTCTCGGCCTTGCGAACGCGGTCCCAAGGCAGGCCGTCACCTGTTTCGGCGACTACTGGAGGCCGATGTACTCGGTCCCCAACCGGCAGATGGTCGAGGCGGTCAACCTGCTCGCGCAAACCGAAGGCATCCTGCTCGACCCGGTCTACACCGGGAAGGCCATGGCCGGGCTGATCGACCTGTCGCGCAAGGGCTATTTCAAAAAGGGTGAGAATGTTCTGTTCATCCACACCGGGGGCTCCCCCGCCCTGTACGCCTACACCAAGACACTGCTGGGCGAGGTCGAGGCACCGCTCGCCTGAAAACGGCAACAGGCCACTATCTGCCGGATGCCGTTTCCATGCTCCGGCGATTCAAACCGGAAAGGAGGATCCACATGCACGGGAAAAGACTTATTTTCAGAGTCGCTCTGCTCACCATCGCAGCGGGGCTGTGTGGGGCAGCTTTTTTCATGAGTCCGGCCATGGCGGAGGAAATCACCCTGACTTTTGCGACCAACAGCCCGCCGACGGGGCTCAAGGGAGATGCCGAGACGATTTTCATCGAGGAGCTTGAAAAGGCCTCCGGCGGGAAAATCAAGGTAAAGCCGTTCTGGGCGGAATCGCTGCTCAACATCAACGAGATGCTCAAGGGGATTTCCGACGGCGTCGTCGACATGGGGTATGTCAATGTCGCCTATTACCCCAAAAGGCTGATCCGCAACTCGGGCATCCTGACTGCTCGACCAGGGACCGGTCACCTACGCCGGCAAGATCAGCGCCTTCAAAAGGATCTACAAAGAAATCCCCGAGGTCACCGCCGAGTTGGAAGACTTCGGTCAGAAGATCATCTACATGTACACCGTGTCCCCGGTGGGCTGGTGCTTCAACACGCCGGTCAAGAGCCTGGCGGAGATAAAAAACCTTAAAATCCGCTCATCCAGTCGCTGGGCCCTGTCCGTATTGAAGGACTTGGGGGATCGCCGGTCTCGCTTCCCTGGGGCGACGTGTACATTGCCCTGCAGACCAATTCCATCCAGGGCGTCGTCACCAACCTGGACAGCATCCACCGGGCGAAGCTCTACGAAGTGGCGCCGCACCTGCTGATGACGGACAAGCTCTGGGCGCCGATCGCCTACTTCATCAACATCAACAAGAAAAAGTGGGAAAAGCTCCCGGAGGAGATCAAGCAGGCCTTCCCCAAGGCGGCCGCAAACGCCGAGGCGCGCTTCGGCGCGAAATACGATGAATGGCTGAAAACCATCCGGGAGGACATCAAGAAGGCGAACTGCACCGTCACTGAGGCCTCCCCGGCGGACTACGACATGTGGCTCAAGAGCCCCGCGCAGCAGGAGAACATCCAGGCTTGGGCCAAGGAAGTCGGCGCCGCCGGCGTCACGGATGCAAAAGGCATTCTGGAGCGCATGCAGAAAATAGTTCAGGAAGAAATCCAAAAAGAAAAATAGCGGGCTTCCGCATGCGGGGATGCCGACCGGCATCCCCGCATCCCCCTCACTCCCTCTGGTTGGGTTGGAAGGTCACGTGATGAAAAGCCTCTACGCGATTCTACGGAAAGTCAATCGTCTATTCGCTGAAACCACGGGCTATCTGATCGCTCTCATCGTCATACTGCTCGTGGTCGACACCGTCGGGTACCTGATCAAGCGCCAAATTTACGGCGTGATCGAGTTGGCCGTTTTCACGACCATCGCCTCCGCCTACATCGGTCTGGCATACACCGAAGAGCACCGGGCCCATATCCGCGTGACGGCTCTGACCGGCCGGCTCACACCGAAAACCCAGTCGGGCCTCAACATCTTCTGGGGAATCGTCAGCTGCATTCTCATCGCTTTCACCACCTATGCGGCCTTCACCAAAGCGGTCGAGGCCTATGTCGATGGGGAGGCGATTGCCAGTGAAGTGCCCATGCCGCTATCGCCGATTCGGTTCGTCATCGCTGTCTCGTTGCTCTTGTACTGTTTTCAAATCCTGGCCAATTTCATCATCGACATTCGGCAGCACGGCCGCCCGGACCAGCCGCCGCCGAATTTGTAGCGGTTTCGAAGAGTCCCGCGGCCGGTCGCAGGGAATGCGCTCGCTGTCGCCGTGCGACAAATCCGATGCCGAGGAGAGGCAATTATGGAATTTACCACGGTGGGTGTCTGGGGAATCGTACTCCTTCTGGTTTGTCTTTTTTTAGGTCTTCCGATCGCCGTCGCCTTTCTGCTGGTCGCGCTCACGGGGAGCGGCGTTCCTGATCGGCCTGGGCCCTGCGCTGTCACTGCTCGGCGACACGCTCTACACCTCCATCAGCAACCCGGCGGCCCTGGTCATCCCGCTCTTTGCGCTGATGGGCGCATTCGGGACCGAGGGCGGGTTCGCCCAAAGGGCCTTCAAGGCCGTGCACATCATCGCGGCCCGGGTCCCGGCAAGCCTCGCTGTCGCGACCTCCATCGGCAGCGCTTTTTTCGGCGCCGTTTCCGGGTCCACCCTGGCCAGCACCGTCGTGTTCGGCAAACTGGCCTACCCGGAAATGAAGCGCGCCGGGTATGACCGACCCTTTGCTCTGGGATCCATCGCCTCGTCCGGGACCTTCGCCTGCATGATCCCCCCGAGCGGGATGTTCGTTCTCTTTGCCATTTTCACCAATCTCTCGGTGGGGAAGCTTTTCATGGCCGGCATTTTCCCGGGACTGCTCACGGCCCTGGTCTACGTCGTCAGTATGGTCCTGCGCGCGAAATTGAAACCCGGCCTGGCCCCCAGGGCCCCTTTTGAAAAAGACGTCACGCTGAAAGACCGCGTGGTGGCGACGAAGGGTCTTTGGGAAATCATTCTCCTGGCCGTCATTGTCATCGGCGGGATCTACAGCGGCACACTGACCCCCATGGGGGCCGGTGCCATCGGGACGCTCGGGGCGTTTCTGATCGGCTTCATCCGGGGCCCGCTGCGCAAGGCCTCCGCCAATCGGACGCGCGCTGAGGGACACGGCCAACACGGCGGCCATGCTCTTTTTCATGATCATCACCGCCCTGTTTTTCAGTCGCTTCCTGGCCCTCACCCGGATCCCCATGGAGCTTGCCGCCTTTTTGCAGTCATGGGACGTTCACCCGCATATCGTTTTGGCTGCCATTTTCGTTCTGTGGATTTTCCTGGGAATGATCATGGCCCAGGCCGCCGTGTTCGCACTGACCCTGCCCATCCTGTTCCCCGTCATCGTCAAGCTGGGGTACGACCCGATCTGGTTCTGCGTCGTGGCGATGAAGTTCAACGAGATCGCCGGCGTATCCCCGCCCGTGGGCCTGAACGTCTTCAGCCTGGCCGGCTCCGTGGACGACGACACTCAGGTGGAGGAGATCTACCGGGGGGTTTATCCTTTCGTCCTCTGTGATCTGGTCGTATTGGCGCTTCTGTTTCTGATACCGTCGCTGGCGACCTGGCTTCCGAGCAAACTCTGAACTCCAGGGCCGCGGCACGTTGCACGTTGCATGTTGTGTCACGGCACGGACCTTGAGCGCGGGGAGCGGTCCACCGCGACGCCGGGCGAAAGAAGGGCGGTGATGATGACAACGGAACGATCCGTGTTGCAGCAGCTGGCGCAGTGGGCGGCGGAGTGCCCCGCGGGGCACGACCCTGCGGCCCTCGCCCTGGTTCGAGATGCCTTCGTCGACGTGACGGCCTGCATGCTGGCGGGCGCCGGGGACCCTGCCGCGCGGCTTGCGGTCGCGGCCGTGGGCGAATGGGGAAAGGGCGGGAGAAGCCTCGCCGTGGGCGGCGCGGAGCGCTTGCACGCGCCCTGGGCGGCCCTGGTGAACGGCACCGCGGCGCACGCCCTGGACTTCGACGACAACTTCATACCCGCCTTCACGCATGCCAGCGCGGTTCTCGGCCCGGCGCTGCTCGCCCTGGCCGAGGAGCGGGACCTCCCCGGCGCGGCGCTGCTCGATGCGTACGTGGTGGGGCTCGAGCTCCACGCCCGCGTCGGGGTCGTCGTGAACCCGCAGCACTTCCAGAAAGGCTGGCACTCCACCGCCACGGTCGGGGCGATCGGGACCGCGGGCGCCTGCGCGCGCCTGATGGGCCTGGATGCACAGCGAACCGCGACCGCGATGAGCATCGCCTTCAGCCTCGCGGCCGGTTCCAAGAAGCAGTTCGGCTCCATGATGAAACCGACCCAGGCAGGCTTCGCCGCCCAGCACGCGGTCATGGCCGCGCGCATGGCCGCCGCCGGCATGTCCGCCAACACCGACTTTCTGACCGGCGAGGCGAGCTTTCAGCAGCTCTACTCGGTCGCCGACCCGGGGCGGGGGGAGAAGGCGACAGAGCGGCTCGGCAGCGAGCTCTTGCTGCTCAAGCACGGCCTTCTGGTCAAGCGCTTTCCCTGCTGCGCGTCGGCGCACAAGACCCTGGACGGGCTGCTCGAGCTGCGTCAAAAACACGGCCTCGGCGCAGAGCGCATCAAAGGGGTCTGGACCTGCCTGCCGGAAACCCTGAGCCGCAACCTGCCCTTCGACCGCCCTAAAAACGAGATGGAAGCGCGCTTCAGCCTGCCCTACGCCGCCGCCCGGATCCTGCAGGAGGGGTTTTTGTCGCTTCGGCATTTCAGCGCCGCCGCCGTGGCCGACCCGAGCGCGGCGGGGCTGATGGAGCGGGTGCGGGTGGAGACCGTGCCCGACCCGGAGGGGATGAGGGTAGACACCCCGCTGCACAGCTCGATCGAACTGGACACCGGCGCCGTGCTGACGGTCGCAGTGGGCCATTTGAAAGGGTCGCTCCACAACCCGCTGACGCCCGAGGATTTGCAGCGGAAGTTCTCCGACTGCGCCCGCCACGGCGGGGTGGCCGCGGACCCGGAAGCGCTCTACCGGCTGGCCCTGTCCGTTGCCGGGATGGATCGGCTCGGCGCCCTGACCGACGGCCTTGCCCGGGCGCTCCCGGCGCCGACGGCCGGCCCGGGTGCAGCCTGAGGCGGCCCGGGCGGGTTTTGCCCCGTCGCCGACAAGAGGAGGATGATATGCCGTACGAAATCGATGTCCTGCTGACAGGCGCCCGCGTCGTCGACCCGAGCAACGGGTTCGACGGCGTCATGGACCTCGCCGTCGCGGGGGGGAAGATCGCCGAGGTGGCCGAGTCCATCCCGGCGAAGTCGGCCCGGGACGTTCACGACCTCTCCGGGTTCACGCTCATCCCGGGGATCATCGACAGCCACGTGCATGCCTCTGCCCTGAGCGGGGGCGCCTGCGCGCACAAGATGCTCGCCAGGGCCGGGGTCACCACCGCCCTCGAGATGGCCGGTCCCGTGGGGAGCGTGTGGAAGCTCATGCGCGAGAGCGGCGCTGGGCTGAACATGGCCTGCGTCCACGCCGTGGCACCCGGCTTTTCGGTCAAGAGCAAAAACCCGGCACCCGACGAACTGCAAGAACTGTTCGACTCCATCGTGCGCCAGGGGGCCGTCGGTTTTAAAATCCTGGGGGGGCATTTCCCGCTGACCCCCGAGGCCACCGCCCGGTGCGTCGAGTTGGCGGCGCAGAACCGCGGCTATTGCGCCATCCATGCCGGCAGCACCGCAACCGCATCCGACCTGTCCGGCTTTCTGGAGGCCGTCGAACTGTCCGGAGGCAAAAACCTGCACGTCGCCCACATCAACAGCTACTGCCGCGGCGCGCAGAAAACCTCCTTGCAGGAGGCGCTGACGGCGGCGCGCGCCCTCGAAGACCACCCCAACATTTTTTCCGAATCCTATCTCTCGCCCCTGAACGGCACCAGCGGCCGCATCGTCGACAACCGACCCGCCAGCGCGGCCACCGCCCGGACCTTGGCCGCGCTCGGCTTCGAGCCGAGCGCGGACGGCATGCGCAGGGCGATTGAACAGGGTGCCGCCCGGGTGCTGGTCGAGGAGGGCGGGGAGATGGTGCTGCAAGGCGGCCCGGCCGCCGTCAGTGTCTGGGAAGCCGTCGGGATGGACGCGAACGTGAGCTTCGACGTCAACCCAGCCGACTCGCGCTTTCTCCTCGCCACCTGCAAGCGCGGCGACGGCCGCTTCGGGGTGGACTGCATCGCCACCGACGGCGGGGGGTTCCCGCGCAACGTCATCGTGGAAAACGGATTGGCGCTGGTCGACTTCAGGGCCTTGTCCCTGAACGAGTTCGTGCTGAAGACCAGCACCAACCCGGCACGAATGCTCGGCCTGAAAAACAAGGGCACGCTCGGCGTCGGGGCCGACGCGGACATCACCGTCCTCGACCGCGGCGCGAACAAGGCCTTCATGGGGCTTGCCGGAGGGAGGATCATCATGTACGCCGGGCACGTCACCGGCGCACGGGGAACGGCTCTGACCCTGTCGCAGGGTAGGGCGCACGTCGAATCCGAGGGCTTGCGGGTGGAGGTGATCGACCCAGCCGATTTCTTCGAAAGGCAACCGCTCAGCACCCCCCCCGCGCCGCCGGCCTGACGCCTCGGAAGCCCGGAGAAACCCGCGGAATCAGATCCGGGCCGGCATCGCCTGCAGCCCGTCGCAGGTTCAGCCCGTGCGCCGGTAGCGGCGCAGGGAGTCGACCGAATAGACGGCCAACGCGGTCCAGATCATCAGAAATGTCCCCAGCTGGGCCCGGGTGAAGGGTTCGTCGAAGAGCAGGAGGGCGCTCAGGAACATGCCGCTCGGGGCGATGTACTGCATCAACCCGAGGGTGGCGAGCTTGATCCGCCGCGCCCCGAGGTTGAACAGCAGCAGGGGCACGGCGGTCACCACGGAGGTTCCCACCAGCAGCAGGTCGAGCCGCCGGCCCGCATGCAAGAAAGCCCCGCTCCCGTTGAGCTCGAGGCCGATCAGATAGACGATGCCGGGGCCGGTCAGGAGGAGCGTTTCCACCGCCAGCCCGGCCAGCGACCCCACCGGGGCCACCTTGCGGATCAGCCCGTAAAACCCGAAACTGAAGGCCAGGGTCAACGCGATCCAGGGAAAGGCACCGAGGGAAAGCGTGCGCAGCACCACCCCGGCCAGGGCCAGCAGGACCGCCACCGTCTGGGCCCGGCTCAGACGCTCCTTCAACACCAGCATCCCGAGCACCACGTTCACCAGGGGGTTGATATAATACCCCAGGCTCGCCTGCAGCAGATGCCCGTTGTTGACGGCCCAGATGTAGAGCAGCCAGTTGACGGTCAGCAGCACGGTGGTCAGCAGGAGGGTCGCGACGGTGCGCCGGTTTCTCATCGCCGCCGTGAACTCATGCCAGCGTCTCTGGACCAGCAGCAGCGCCAGCAGCAGGACACACGACCACACCACCCGGTGGGTGATGATCTCGAGGGCCGGGACCTGTTGCATGGCCTTCCAGTAGACGGGGCTCAAGCCCCAGACGAGAAAGGCCAGGCCGGCCTGAACGACGCCGGTCACGGATTCGGTCCCGGGGGGGGGAAGCGGCCGGTGGTTGCGGGTTCTCCATGCCGGTCAGCCGCGCAGCACGCGGTCCGCCAGCGCCGGGAACTCCGCCCGCGCCCGGGTCGCTTCGCCGAGGTCGATCTCGGCCGTCACGATCTCCTCATTCTCCCCGCCCTCGGCCGCCACCCGGCCCCAGGGGTCCACGACCATGCTGTGCCCGGCGTAGCGTTTGCCGGCGTTCTCGCCCGCGCAGTTGCAGGAGACCAGGAAGGCCAGGTTTTCGTGGGCCCGCGCGCGGTTGAACAGCCGCCAGGCGGGAAGCCGCGCAGCCGGCCAGGCCGAAGCCACCAGGAAGATGACCGCCCCGTCGTCGACCATGCGCCGGTAGAGCTCCGGGAAGCGCAGGTCGTAGCAGGTCGAAAAACCGGAGCGTCCCCAGGGGGTGTCCGCCACGACGACCTCTTCCCCCGCCGTGAGCAGCCGGCGCTCCTCCGACTGGTAGCCGAAGAGGTGGATCTTGCGGTAGCGCGCGAGGATCCGCCCCTCGGGGCCGAGGAGCAGCGTCGTGTTGTAGAGTTCGTCGCCGTCGCGCTCGACCAGGCTGCCCATCAGCAGGTGGCAGCGCCGCTCACGGGCCTTGGCCCGCAGGGCGGTGACCGTGGGCCCGTCGAGCGCTTCGCTGTCGGCGGCGTAGCGGTCGAAGGCGAAAAACCCGCAGGGCCAGATTTCCGGCAGCAGGATGAGGTCGGCCGCCGGCGCCCGGTCGATCAGCGCCAGGACGGCGGCCAGGTTCTCCGCTTGGGCCGGTCGGCCAACTCCAACTGGATGCTCGCAATCCGCATGCATGCGCCTTTCTCGCCGCGTCGTTTGAGCGCGGGGCGGCGGTCTGGTTCCCGGCTGCCGGTTCACCGCCACCCCGGCCGTGGGTCCCGGCTCGGCGGTTTCCCGCACCCCGTTTTTTTCAGCCGCACCATACTCCAGCACCCCGGGGGCGTCAATCGCGATCGCCCTCGGCCGTCGAACCCGTTTGACTTCGCACAGCGATTCCACTATGGATTCGGTCGGGCCCTCTCGGCCCGCCGGTGCGCCGGGGGGGCCGGACCCGGGGCATGCCACGACGCTTCGACGAAACCGGCGGAGGTGCGGGAACATGGGGACACACGAAAACTTCGCGCTCAGAATCGAGGAGCACACGGCCTGGGTGACGCTCAACCGGCCGCAGGCGAGAAACGCCATGGGGGCCTCCTTTTTCCGTGAAACCGGGGAGATCTTCACCGAACTCGACCGCGACGCCCGGGTCCGGGCGGTGATCGTCACGGCCGAGGGCAAGGGGTTCACGGCCGGGCTCGACCTCGTGGAGGCCGGCGCCCTGATGGGCGACGCCTCCGCGGCCGGCCGCGAGCGCACCCGCGCCTCGGTCCTGGAACTCCAGGAGGCCTTCACCCGCATCGAGCGCTGCCGCAAGCCCGTGATCGCCGCCGTCCACGGCCACTGCATCGGCGGCGGCGTCGACCTGATCTCGGCCTGCGACATCCGCCTCGCCGCCGCCGACGCCGTCTTCAGCATCCGCGAAACCCGCATGGGGATCGTCGCCGACCTGGGCACCCTGCAGCGGCTGCCGGCGCTGATCGGCCACGGCTGGTTCCGGGAGCTGGCCTTGACCGGCCGCGACTTCACCGCCGCGGAAGCCCTGCAGATGGGGCTCGTCACGCGCATCTGCGAGGACCGCAGCCGGCTGCACGAGGCCGCCGACGGCATCGCGCGGCAGATCGCCGCCTGCCCGCCGCTCGCGGTGGAAGGCACCAAGGACGCCATTCTCTTCAGCCGGGACCACGGCGTCGCCGCCGGTCTGCGCTACGCCGCCGTGAAGACCGCCGCCGCCCTGCCCTCCGAAGACCTCCTGGAGGCCGTCACCGCCTTCATGGAAAAACGCCAGCCGGTGTTCAAGGGGCGCTGAGACCGGTGTCCCGCCGCAAAGGGCGTCTTTCGGCCCAGGCCGGCGCTCTCGCGCTCGGCAATCCTCGACGCAGAGAGACCACGCCCGCGGTTGCCGCATCGCCGCGGCCTTGACCTGAACCGCAACCCACCATCTCCGGATGGACAGGAGGCTGACGGTATGACGGCACCCGGAGCGCTCTCGGGCATCAACGTGCTGGACCTGTCGCGGCTCTTGCCCGGGCCCTACTGCTCGATGATCCTCGCCGACCACGGTGCGCGGGTGATCGCCGCCGAGGACCCGCGCTATCGGACCGAGGGGCTGTTCGCCCCGGCCTACCGCAACAAGCAGCACATGACCCTCAACCTCAAGACGGTCGAGGGCCGCGAGGTCTTCTCGCGGCTGGCCGGCTGGGCCGATGTGCTGATCGAGGGGTTCCGGCCCGGGGTGACGGCCCGCCTCGAGGTCGACTACGCGCCGTGCGCCGGGTCAACCCGCGCATCGTGTACTGCTCGATCACCGGCTACGGGCAGACCGGCCGGCTGCGCGACCGGGTCGGCCACGACGTCAACTACCTCGCCCAGTCGGGCGTGCTCGACCTCATCGGCCCGGCCGACGGGCCGCCCTGCATCCCGGGGGTGCAGATCGCCGACATCGCCGGCGGCGGCATGAACGCGGCCATCGGCATCCTGATGGCCCTGATCGCCCGCCAACGCACGGGTGAAGGGCAGCACATCGACATCTCCATGACCGACGGGCTCATCGGCCTCCTGCCGGTCGCCCTGTTTCTGCACGCGCTGAATGCCCCCGCACCGCGACGCTCCGACTCCCTGCTCTCCCACCGTTATGCCTGCTACACGACCTACACGACCGCCGACGGCCGTCATCTGGCGATCGGGGCGGTCGAAAACCGCTTCTGGCGGCGGCTGTGCGACCACTTCGGGGTCCCGGAGTACGGCGCTCTCCAGTACGACGAGAACCGCCGCGCGGAAATCCTCGAATTCATGCGCGCCCGCTTCCGGGCCCGCACCCTGGCGCAATGGGAGGAGGAGCTCGGCGGCCTCGAGGTGTGCTTCAGCGCGGTCCGGGACCTCGATGAGGTCCTGGCCGAGCCGCTCTTCCGCGAACGCGACGCCCTGGTCGACCTCGAGGCGGCGGACGGGGGCCGGCACACCGCGCCGGGGGTAACGGTCCGAATGAGCGCCAGCCCCGGGTCGGTGCGCACGCCGCCCCCGGCGTTCGGGCACGACACGCAGGCTGTCCTGGCCGAGTTCGGCTACAGCCCCGAGCAGATCGCGCGGTTCGCCGCGGAAGGCGTCACCTGAACCCTTTACAGCCTGACAAGAAAACTGACACACCGGGCGGGTCTTTGCGCGCCTTTCGGGCAGCCCGGATCAGCGTGCCGCGGATCGGCGCGGCGCGCCCTCCCCCTGGCACGGATATTGTATTTCCTTTCGGCGGAGGCGCGGTGTCTCCCATCGGCTGAAAGGAGCGCAGACATGCCGCACATCATCCTGCACGTGTCCCCCATCTTGGACGAAGGCGCCAAGTCGGCTTTTTTGAAACGCACCCGCGCGACCGTCAACGAGGTGCTGGGGCTCGGCGAGACCATCGGCCAGGTCATATTGTACGAAAGCCCGACCAAGCACCGCTGCAGCGACGCCGACCGCGACCCGAACTTCGTGCTCTGCGAGGTGTTCATGTACCCGGGGCGCAGCCTGAGCGCGAAAACGCACCTGATCGAGCGCATCACCTACCTGATCACCCAGTACACCGGGGTGGACGCCAAGAACATCCACGCCGTCATCCACGAAATCCCGGCCGACAACTACTTCGGCGGCATCAGCCACCGGCACTGAACCCCGGAGCCGGCGGGTTCCACCATCGAGGGGTGGTTCCCACCCCGTCCCGTTACACAGTCCCCTCCATAATCTGCTTGACCCTCCCCGTCAGAAAGGCTATCGAGTTGATTTTTGTGTCACCGCCCCGTTGGAGATGGCCGATGGGCACTTTCGAACCAGCCGCATTCGGATCAAAGCCGTCATCCTTGACCTGGCCGGCACCTGCGTGGATTTCGGCAGCTGTGCGCCCGCAGGCGCCTTTGTCGCGCTGTTCGGGCGACGCGGGATATCGATCAGCGCGCATGAAGCCCGAGGCCCCATGGGTCTTCACAAGAAGGAGCACCTGCGCGAGCTTCTGGCGCTGCCGGCGGTGAAGCGACAATGGCGCCAGGTTCACGGCCGGCCGTGGAATGCCGCGAGACCTCGATTCGATGTACGCCGAGTTCGTCCCTCTGCAGTCGGAGATCCTGCCGCAGTTCAACCGGCCCATCCCCGGTGCACTCGCGGCGGTGAAGGCGCTGCGCCGGGACGGGGTGCGGACCGGGGTCACCACCGGCTACAACCAGGAGATGATGGAGATCGTCCTTTCCGGGCTGGGTGCGCAGGGCTTTGTCCCGGAGGCCGCCGTCTGCGCCGATCAGGTACCCATGGGGCGCCCGGCCCCCTGGATGCTGTGGCGCTGCATGGAGGCGCTGGGGGTGTACCCGCCCGGTGCGGTCGTCGCGGTCGGCGACACCCTGGCGGACATCGCCGCCGGCCGGAACGCCGGGATCTGGTCGGTGGGAGTGGCCAAAACCGGCAACATGCTGGGGATGAATGCCGAGGAGGCTGCCGCGCTGCCCGGCGCCGAGCTCCGGCGGCGCCTCAAGACCGCCCGGGAGCGGATGAAATCCGCCGGCGCGCAGGTCGTCCTCGACAGCCTGGAGGACTTCGACGCGGCGCGGGCGACGAATCGAACGGCGGCTCGCCTTGGGCAGAAAGCCATAGCCGGACGCGAAGTCCGGCGGTCGAGGGACTTCAGCACCCACACAGGAGGAAGAGGAGCGCATGCGAAATAAACGGGGGTCTGCGGCGGTGGGGTGGGGGTCATGCGTGGTTTGGGTCATGGCGGCGGTCATGCTCGCCGCAGGCCCCCTCGCCGCGGCCGAAGGCCAGAAGACCGAGGGGACTCAAGAGGACGGCGAGTGGCTGAGCCGCACCCAGAAAGTGGTGCTGTTGAACGCCGGCGGGGTGGCCGTCATCATGGCCTACGGGCTCCTCAACTGGGACTACGGGCAGGACCGCTTCAACTTCCGCAATGAGCACTGGTTTCAGCGCGACACCGAGGACGGCGGCATGGACAAGCTCGGCCACTTCTGGTCGAGCTACGCCTTGAGCCACCTGCTGGCCGCCGGCTACCACCGTTGGGGGTTCACCCAGAGCGAGGCCAACCTCTACGGGGCGGCGTCCAGCCTGGGGCTTCAGACCGCGATGGAGATCGCCGACGGGTTCAGCAATTTCGGGGTCTCCTACGAGGATTTGCTGATGAACGCCCTCGGCGCGGGCGTGGGCTACCTGTGGGGGCGCTACCCGAACCTGAAGAGCAAGATCGACTTCCGCATGGAGTACATCCCGGGCTTCGACAGCGACGACCTGGACCCCTTCACCAACTACGAGCAGCAGAAATTCCTGGTGGCGGTCAAGGCCGACGGGTTCGAGCTGCTGCGCCGTCCGGTGATCGAGTACCTGGAGCTGCACGCCGGCTACTACGCCCGCAACTACGAGGGGTACCGCACCACCGACAAGGACGACGACCGCCAACGCTACGGGTTCGTCGGCCTGGGCATCAACGTGACGAAGATTTTGAAAAATTTCCTCGACATCACGGTGTTCGACTACATCCAGCTCCCCTACACCTCGATCAACCTCGAGTACCGCTTCGACGACCGGTAGCCGGGCCGTCACACCGGCGCCCCCCGATCGGGGCGGGCGCGCCGGAACACACGGTCTTCAGACGCACGGGGACACCCGGCGGCCCGTCACCCCGTCCGCGCGTGGGGATTTGAGCGTCTGAAAAACCCTCTCACTTCCCCAACGCCTTGAGGACCTGTGCGGCCACGTTCGCGGCCGTGAACCCGAAGTGCTGCCATGACCTCCGCGCCGGGGGCCGAGGCCCCGAAGCCCGACATGCCGATGACGACCCCGCCGGCGCCCACGTAACGCTCCCAGCCCATCGACACCCCGGCCTCGACGGCGACCCGCACGCTCACCCGCGACGCGAGCACCGCCTCGCGGTATTCGGCCGGCGCCGCCTCGAACAGCTCCCAGCTCGGCATGCTGACCACCCGCACCCCGACCGACTTCCCGGCGAGGATGTCGCGCGCCGCGAGCGCCAGGTGCACTTCGGAGCCGCTCGCCAGCAGCACGGCCTGCGGCGGGCCGTCGGTGTCCGCCAGCACGTAGGCCCCACGGGCGAGCATCGCGGCCGGCGGCATCCGGGTGCGGTCGAGCACCGGCAGGTTCTGCCGGCTGAGCAGCAGCGCCACCGGCCCGTCTTTGGTCTCGAGCGCCACCCTCCAGGCCGCGGCGGTCTCGGTGGCGTCCGCCGGGCGGATGACCGTCAGCCCCGGGATGGCCCGCAGGGATGCCAGCTGCTCCACCGGCTGGTGGGTGGGGCCGTCCTCGCCGACGGCGATGCTGTCGTGGGTGAAGATGTAGATCACGGGCAGCCGCATCAGGGCCGCCAGGCGGATGGCGGGCCGCATGTAATCGGCGAACACGAGGAAGGTGCCGCCGTAGGGCCGCACCCCCTTGTGCAGGGCCAGCCCCGAGAGAATGGCCGCCATGGCGTGCTCGCGCACGCCGAAACGCAGGTAGCGGCCCCCCGGGTCGTCCTTCTGAAAATCGCGGGCGCCCTTGACGGCGGTGTTGTTGGAAGGGGTCAGGTCCGCCGAGCCGCCCATGAGCGCGGGCAGCTTCGCGGCCACCGCGTTCAGCGCCGCACCGAAGGCCGAACGGGTCGCCATGGGTTTGCCGTCGGCAAAACCCGGGAGCTCATCGTCCCAGCCGGGCGGCAGCGCGCCGCTGAGCGCCTCCTCCCACTGCCGGGCCAGCTCGGGGTGCTTGCGGGCCCAGGATTCGAATTTCCTGCGCCAGGCGGCTTCGACCCTGGCCCCTTTGTCGACGCAGCGCCGGAAGTACGCCAGGACCTGCGGGGTGACCTGAAAAACCTCATCCGGCGGACATCCCAGGCGCTCTTTGGTCAGACGCACCTCCTCGGCCCCGAGCGGTGCGCCGTGGGCCTCGTGGGACCCCTGCTTGTTCGGGCTGCCGTAGGCGATCTGCGTGCGGCAGACGATCAGGGTCGGCCGGTCGGCTTCGGCGCGGGCTTCCGCGAAGGCCCGACGCAGGGCGCCGAGGTCGTTGCCGTCCCGCACCCGCAGCACCTGCCAGCGGTAGGCCCGGAACCGGCCGGCCACGTTTTCGGTGAAGGCGAGGTCGGTGCCGCCGTCGATCGTCACCCGGTTGTCGTCGTAGAGACAGATCAGCTTGCCGAGCCCGAGGTGGCCGGCGAGCGAGGCGGCCTCGGAGGTGATGCCCTCCATCAGGTCGCCGTCGCCGCAGAACACATAGGTGAAGTGGTCGACGACCCGCTGGGCCCCGCGGTTGAAGCGCGCGGCGAGATGCCGCTCGGCGATGGCCATGCCGACGGCGTTGGCGAGCCCCTGCCCCAGGGGGCCGGTGGTGGTCTCGACGCCGGGGGTGTGGCCGTACTCGGGGTGACCGGGGGTCTTGCTGCCCCACTGCCGGAACCGCCGGAGCTCCTCGAGGGAAAGGTCGTACCCGCACAGGTGGAGCAGGCTGTAGAGCAGGGCGGAGGCATGCCCGGCCGACAGGACGAAGCGGTCGCGGTCGGCCCAGCCCGGGTCGGCCGGGTTGTGTTTGAGGATCTCGGTCCACAGCACGAAGGCGGCGGGGGCCATTCCCATCGGGGCGCCGGGGTGGCCGGACTTGGCCGCCTCGACCGCATCCATGCTCAGGGTGCGGATCGTGTTGACGCAGCGCTCGTCGATGGGGATTTTTGTCTTGCTCATCCGGACAGCCTCCTTTCACCGACAGCGCATTACCGGTTTAAACGAGATACGCCTGCCTGTCTTCCGCTTCAAGCTTCGAGCTCACTCCGTCTTCAACGGCGCTTGGCCGCGAGCACCTTCGCAGAGCGGGGTGTATTTCAGGGCGAACGCCTCGGCCACCCCCGGGTAGGTCACCTTGCCGGCCATGATGTTGATGCCCTCGGCGATCTCCGGGTTGTCCAGTGCCGCCTGATGGACCCCCTTGCCGGCGATTTCGAGCGCGTAGGGCAGGGTGGCGTTGGTCAGGGCGATGGTCGAGGTCATCGACACCGCGCCGGGCATGTTGGCCACGCAGTAGTGGATGATGCCGTCGACCTCGTAGATCGGGTCGTCGTGGGTGGTCGGCCGCGCGGTCTCGATGCAGCCGCCCTGGTCGATGGCGACATCCACGATCACCGTGCCCGGTTTCATGATCTTGAGCATGTCGCAGGTGATCAGGCGCGGGGCGGTCGCGCCGGGAATCAGCACCGCGCCGACCACCAGGTCCGCCTCCGCGATGTACTTGCGCACGTTCGCCGGGTTGGAAAAGACCGGAAAGCAGTTCGGGGGCATGACGTCGCTGAGATACCGCAGCCGCTCGAGGTTGGTGTCCAGCAGGTAGACCTTGGCGCCCAGGCCGCAGGCGATCTTGGCCGCATTGACGCCGACCACCCCGCCGCCCAGGATGAGCACCGTGCCGCAATCCACACCCGGGACGCCGCCCAGCAGTTTGCCCTTGCCCCCGAAGGTTTTTTCGAGATATTTGGCGCCGGCGTGAACGGCCATCTTGCCGGCCACCTCGCTCATCGGGGTGAGCAGCGGCAGGGAGCCGTTGGCCTTCTTGACGGTCTCGTAGGCAACGGCGGTGCACCCGGAGCTGATGACCGCACGGGTCAACTCCTCGGAGGCCGCAAAATGAAAATAGGTGAACACGATCTGGTTCTTGCGGATCAGCGAGTATTCGACCGGCAGCGGCTCCTTGACCTTCATGACCATGGCGCACTTGGCGTAGATTTCCTTGGGCGACCCGAGGACCGTCGCCCCGGCCTTCACGTATTGCTGGTCCGAGAAACCCGACCCGTCCCCGGCACGGGTTTCCACACACACCGTGTGACCGTGCGCCACCAGCTGCTCCACCCCGGCCGGCGTCATGGCGACCCGGTTTTCCTTGGTCTTGATTTCCTTGAGCACTCCGACGATCATGATCTGCCTCCCTCCTGTTGGGCGGTGTCCCGACGGGACCCGCAAAGATGCACTGGATTTCCCGATTTTTACGAAACGGCTTTCTTTGAAAGCTTCCCGCCGGCGCGGCTCGGAGCGCCGCGGCGCGTGCCGACGCCGAGAGCCTATCGCTCCCCGACCGGGACGTAGTCCCGTTTGACCCGCCCGGTGTAGACCTGACGCGGCCGGCACAGCCGCCAGTCCGGGTCGTCCATGCTCTCCTTCCACTGCGCGATCCACCCCGGGAGCCGGCCGATGGCGAACATCACCGTGAACATGTTGGTCGGGATGCCGATGGCCCGCAGCATGATGCCGCTGTAAAAATCGACATTCGGGTAGAGGTGGTGCTCGACGAAGTAGTCGTCCTTGAGCGCGATCTCCTCGAGCTCCCGCGCAAGATCGAGCAGCGGGTCGGAAATGCGCAGGGTGTCGAGCAGCAGGTGCGTCACCTGCTTCATGATCTTGGCGCGGGGGTCGTAGGTTTTGTACACCCGGTGACCGAACCCGCTCAACCGGAAGGGGTCGCGCCTGTCCTTGGCCCGCGCGACGGCCGCCTGCAGGCTGCCGCCGCGGTGGATCTCGGCGAGCATGTCGATCACGGCCTGGTTGGCGCCGCCGTGCAGCGGCCCCCACAGGGCGGCAATCCCGGCGGATATGGCGGCAAAGAGATTGACGCGGGCGCTGCCCACCATGCGCACGGCGGATGTGGAGCAGTTCTGCTCGTGGTCCGCGTGGAGGATCCAGAAGACGTTCAGGGCCTTCACCACGCGCGGGTCGATGTCGTAGGGTCTGACCGGGGAGTCGAACATCATGTTGAGGAAGTTGGCGCAATAGGTCAGGTCCGGCCGGGGGTAGACCACCGTGTGCCCGCGTGAGATCTTGTAGGACATGGCCGCCATGGTGCGCACCTTGGAGAGCAGCCGGGTGACGGTGATGTTGATCTCCTCGTCCAGGTTCTGAAGCTCCGGGTAGAAGCTGCGCAGGGCGTTGACCATGGCCGAGAGGATCCCCATCGGGTGCGATGAGCGCGGGAAGTTCTGGTAAAAGGTCTTCATGTCCTCGTGGACCAGGGAGTGGTCGTTCAACATGACCGAGAACTGCGTGAGCTCCTTCTGGCCGGGCAGCTCGCCGTTGATGAGCAGATAGGCGGTCTCCTTGAACGTGGAGTGCTCGGCCAACTGCTCGACCGGGATCCCGCGGTAGCGCAGGATTCCCTGCTCCCCGTCCACGAAGGTGATGGCGCTCCGGCAGCTGCCGGTGTTGGCATAGCCCGGGTCGAGCGCGATCAGCCCGGTCTCCTGGCGCAAGCGGGTGATGTCGATGGCCATCTCGCCTTCCGACCCGGTGACGAGGGGCAGCTGGTATTCCTTCCCCTGAAAGACGAGGGTCGCATGTTCGGTCATGGGGCAACTCCACGGATATTGATGACTTTAGGTAATAAACCCGTAAAAGCCTTTCGGCGTTGCGCTTTGCAGGTCCCGCGCTCGCTGCGGCGTACGAAAAGTACGCCTCACTCGGCGGGACTCGCGCGCCTTGAACTCGGAGCGCTTATTTCAAAGTCATCGCTAAAATGAAATTTTACGAGTCCATCAGGTTTGAAATAGTAGACTTTTGCGCATTAGACAAGCAAAAAGGAGGGACCGGCGGCCCGGCACGCGCCGCGCCGGCGGCGTCCGCCCGCGATTTACTTGCCCGACCGGATGTGGTAGGCAGAAGCCTCACCCTCAGGGAGGCGGAGGTGGCCCATGGCGTTCAGGGAGAATCTGCTGGCGAAAATCCGAATCGACGCCCTGGCGGACAAGGTCCTCGCCACCATCGGGCCGGCCGGGGGCGAGACCAAGCTCGACAAGCAGTCCATGCGCGCGCTGCTCGATCTGAGCCCATACGTCCACCACCGCGAGCGCGACCTGGATCTCTACGTCGAGGACACCCCCGCGGAGGTCCGCAAGATCCTGGTCCTCGACAACGAGCTGCCCATCTATCGCACCACCATCGCGGACGTCGCCATGCGCAAAAGCCCCGAAGTCGGCGAGATGGTGAAAATCGGCAACATCGTCAAGATCCTCAGGGACTCCGACGTCAAGATCAGCCGCAAGGCGGATTCGGTCAAGGCCGTCCACGCCGCGTGCATCGGCCGTTTGGATCTGAACTTCACCCGTGCCGACCTCGACGACATCCGGCGGGACGGGATCGCCAGCCTGCAGAGCAACTATGCCGAGGGCATCGAGGAGAACCTGCTCCTGTTCGCCGAGCTGCTCGGCTGGCGCCCGGCGCCCACACCGTTCCAGACCCCGCACGGCATGGTCTTCGGCGCCGCGTTCCGCAAACCGAGCGGCGAGGACGTGCTCGGGCCCGCCGTGGCCTTCAGCCGCGTCCACAACCGCCTGGCGCTGACCGAAGAGCAGTACGGAAGCCTCGAGAAGGAGAAACTCGCGCGGTTTCACCGCATCGCCTCCGGCAAGGAGGGCGCCGAAGTCAACGGGGCGGATGTGTTCGAGCGGCTGGAGCAGATGGTGGGGGCCTCCCGGTCCATGGGGAACTGATGCGCCGCCCGCAGGCATCGGCCCACGTCGTCCGCCGGCACCCGGGCACTCCTTCCCCATGCGCTCCGGGCATCCGTGAGGGGGCTCGAGTGATCCTATGACCCGTCTCAGCCTGAAAACCCGCATCCTGATGATCCTCTGCGGCTTCGTCCTGATCACCCTCTGCGGGGGGTCGGTGCTGGTGTGGTACACCTTCCGCATGGAGCGGATGCTGGCCGCGATCACCGAAAAGGACCTTTCCGCGCTGCAGGCCGCCGAATCCCTGGAAAATGCCCTGATCCACCAGAAGGGGTTCGTCTCCTATTTTTTCATGGACGGCAACCCGGAGTGGCTGGTTCAGATGGAACAACACCGGCAGCGGTTCGCCGAGCAGCTGTCACGGATCAAGGCCGCGCCCGATGCCGAAAGCGAGACCCGGGCCCTGGCGACGATCGAGGCCGAGTTTGCGCGTTACGTGGCGATAAAAAGACCAGGTCATCGCGCACTACCGCAGCGGCGACACGGCCGCGGGCATGGCGCTTCACCGTGAAGCGCGACGGGTATTTCGAAGCCCTGATCCGGCACTGCGAGGAGTTCAAGCAGGTCCACACCGACCACATCCTGAAGGTCACGGGACACAGCCACGAACAGGCCGTCCGGCTCCGGCTCATCGCCTTCGCCGCCATTTTCACCGCCGCCGGGCTGACCGTGCTGCTGGCCTTTGTCTTCGTGCATCAGATTCTCGAGCCCCTGCGACGGCTGACGGCGGAGGCGGACCGCGGGCCGGAACCTCCCGGGTCCGGAAACGAGGTCACGGCGCTCAGCCGCAGCGTGCGCGGCCTGATCCAGGACGTGGACCTGACCCAGACCGAGCTCGAGCGCAGCCGGGAGTCCCTCGCCCAGGCCGAAAAATTGGCACTGGTGGGAAAGCTTGCCGCCGGCATGGCCCACAGCATCCGCAACCCCTTCACATCGGTCAAGATGCGCCTGTTCTCGCTCGCCCGCACCCTCGAGCTCGACGGCGCCCAGCAGGAGGACTTTGCGGTGATCGCGGCGGAAATCCGCCACATCGACACCATCGTTCAGAACTTTCTGGAGTTTTCGCGGCCGCCGAAGCTGAAAATGCAGCCGACGGACCCCTCCGGGGTCGTGGATGCCGTCGTGCAGCTGCTCGAGCACCGCCTGAAATCCCACGATGTCGCCGTGCGGGTGGACCGCCCCGCTCCGCTGCCCGCCATCACGGCGGACCCCGAGCAGCTCAAGGAAGCCCTGGTGAACCTCCTCGTCAACGCCTGCGAGGCCATGCCGGGGGGGGGCGAGATCCTGATCGAGGAGCGCGCCGCCGGACCGGGCGCTCCGCGGGCGGCCATCATCCGGGTGCACGACACCGGCCCCGGCATCCCCGCCGCCGTTCTGGGGAGCATCTTTCAGCCTTTTTTCACCACCAAGGCCGACGGCACGGGGCTCGGGCTGAGCATCGCCCGGCGGATCGTCGCCGACCACGGGGGACGGCTCGAGGCCGTCTCCACAAAAAGCCGGGGCGCCGCGTTCACCCTGACGCTGCCGGCCACGGAGCCCGACGATGAGCAGTATCCTGATTGTTGACGACGACGACCAGCTGCGCCGGAGCTTTCACAAGCTCCTGGCCGAAGAAGGCTACGCCGTCGACAGCGCGGCCTCGGGCGAGGAGGCCCTCACGCGGCTCGGCCGGCAATGCCCGGATATCGTCATCCTGGACATCCGTCTGCCGGGCATGGACGGCATTGACACCTTCCGGCGGATCCACGCCGCCGAGCCCAGGCTGCCGGTGGTGATCATGACGGCCTTCGGCACCACCGAGCACGCCATCGAAGCCACCAAGCTCGGCGCCTTCGACTACGTCCTCAAGCCCTTCGACGTACCGGCCATGCTCGCCATCGTGCGGCAGGCCCTGGAGGCCGGACGATTCATGCGCTCGCCGGTGGAGATGGACGGGGCCCCCGGCGGCGGCGGCCGCGATGCCATCATCGGCCGCAGCCGCCCCATGCAGGACGTCTACAAAGCCATCGGACGCGTGGCCTCGACCGAGGCCACGGTGCTCGTGCGCGGGAGAGTCCGGAACGGGCAAGGAGCTGGTGGCCCGGGCCGTGTACACCCACAGTCAGCGGGCCGACAAGCCGTTCCAGATCATCAACTGCGTGGCCATCCCGGAGAACCTGCTCGAGAGCGAGCTCTTCGGCTACGAGAAGGGCGCCTTCACCGGCGCCGCCCACCGGCGGGTGGGCAAAATCGAGCAGGCCCACAACGGCACGGTCTTCCTCGACGAAATCGGCGACATGCCCTTCGGCGTTCAGTCCAAGATCCTGCGTCTGCTCCAGGAGCGCAGCATCGAACGTCTCGGCGGCCGGGAGACCATCCCGGTGGACGTGCGCATCATCGCCGCCACCAACCGTGATCTCGAGGCCGCCCTGCACCAGGGCCGTTTTCGCGAGGACCTCTACTACCGCCTCAAAGTCGTGACGATCGCGCTGCCGCCCCTGCGCCAGCGACGGGAGGACATCCCGCTCTTGGCGGAGCACTTTCTCGCGCGCTACGCCGCCGAGCTCGAAATGGTCAACCCCGGGATCTCCCGCGGGGCCGTCGATGCCCTCCTCGAGCACGCCTGGCCGGGGAATGTCCGCGAACTCGCCAACGCCCTCCACCGGGCCTTGATCTTCAACCGCGGGACCCCGATCCGTTCCAAGGACGTGACCCAGGCGCTGGACCCCGGCGGGGCCCAAGGCCCGCCGGCGCTGGCGGACACCGACCAGGTGCTGCGGCAATGGGCGCGGCAGGTCCTCGCCGCCGGGGACGAGACCAAGACCCACGACGTCATCATGGACCATTTTGCCGGCATCCTGGTCGGCGAAGCCCTGAGCCTGACCCAGGGCAACCGCTCGCGGGCGGCCAAGCTCCTCGGCCTCTCCCGGCCCACCCTGCACGCCAAGATCGATAAATACCGTCTCAAGCTGAACACCTCCGTGACCAGCGACGCCGCCGGGCGATAGGCGCCGGGGACCGGCGCCTTTACAGGGTGTAAAGACGACCGACACACCCCGACCGCTGCGTCCGGCCCCGCGAATCCGATCCGAATACGTACATCATGCTCGTAATTATTTAATAATTTTGCCATCCACCCAAGTGGCACACGCCTTGCTTTTTGTGTCGGCAAATGGGCCGTGCGCAGGGACGCCCGCCGCCGAGCGCAGCCCGCAAGGGCGAGAACGAGCCGGAGGGCAGCGAGGAGGACCGATGGAAGGAATCCGCAGGATTCATGGTGGCCGTTGATTTCTCTCCGTACTCCGAACAGGTGGTGCGGTTCGCGGCCGGGCTGGCGCGGAGCCTGGAAGCCGAGCTCGTCGTTCTCAACGTGCTCAACCAGCGCGATGTGGACGCCGTCGAAATGGTCGCGCGCGACCACCCGTCCATATCGGTGGCCGATTTCATTCAGCGCTCCAAAAACGAACGCTCCGCTCTTCTGGGGCGACAGGTCGCCGATGCGGCGATCCCGCTTGCCGCCGCGAAAACTCTTGTCCGGGTCGGGGTGCCCTACAAGGAAATCCTCAAGACGCTCGTCTCCGAGCAGGCCGATCTGCTGGTCATGGGCTCCAAGGGGCGCGGGAACATCGTCGATGCGCTCTTCGGCTCCACCGCGGAGAAAGTGTTCCGACGCTGTCCCGTGCCGTTGGTGAGCGTGCGCCCGGCCGGGCATCCCCACCCGGCGTCCTGATGCGACCGGGAGCGCCGGGTGGGCGGCGTGACTCCCGGGGAAACAGAACGTTCTTAGTCTGAGGAAGCGGCCACCTGCCGCGACCACCGTGGCTGCCGGTTTTGGCCGAAGGTGAGGCCGGCCATGGGAAGCCGCCCCCGCAGGGCTTGATTTCGATGCCAACGCAACGGCGTTGCACGCCACAACCCGCTCAAAGCGGCAAGAACCAACGGAGGTGAAGGCATGCTGGTCAAGAACTGGATGAACCCGGAAGTGGTGACGATCGACGAGGACGACTCCATGCAGGAGGCCATGCGACGGATGAAGCAGCACCAAATCCGCATGTTGCCGGTGCTCCGGGGTAAAAAGCTCGTCGGCGTCGTCACGGACCGGGACCTGAAGCGGGCTTCGGCCTCCGACGCGACGACGCTCGACGTGCATGAGTTGCTCTACCTGGTCTCAAAGATCAAGGTGAAGAACATCATGTCCAAGAACCCGATCACCGTCCCGCCGGATCTGACCGTGGAGGAAACCGCAGAGGTCCTGATGAACAACAAGATCTCCGGTGTGCCGGTAGTCGACGAGATGGGTGCCGTCGTCGGCACCATCACCCAGACCGACATCTTCCGCGTGCTGATCGCCCTGACCGGGATCGGCAAGCGCGGGATCCAGATCGCGTTTCAGATCGAGGACCGCCCCGGGTCCATCAAGGAGTTGGCGGACATCATCCGCCACTACGGCGGCCGCATGGTCAGCATCCTGACTTCCTACGACAAGGTGCCCGAGGGCTACCGCAAGGTCTACATCCGCATGCACAGCGTGGAGCGCGCGAAGCTGCAGGAGATGAAGGAGAAGTTCAGCCGGGTCGCCGCGCTGCTCTACCTGGTGGACCACCGGGAGAACCGTCGGGAAATCTTTTGACAAGGGGTCCCGATGCTGGTCAAATACTGGATGCGCACCCCGGCCGTGACGGTCGATGCCGACGCCCGGCTCGCGGATGCCGAGCAGCTCATGCACCGGCACGGGGTCCGCATGCTCCCTGTATTGGCGGGGGGCCGCCTGGCCGGTGTGATCACCCGCGGCGCCCTGGAGCGCGCGGCGGCGGGCGACCCTGAAGCGGCGGCACCGCCGGGGCGGGCGGCCGCCGTCCTGAGAAGCCGCGTCAAGCGGGCAATGATCCTTGACCCCGTCCGCTTCCCGCTCTACCATACCGTCGAGGAAGCCGTCCTCGTGCTGATCGAGCACGGGGTCCGGGCGGCGCCGGTGACCGACCCGGCCGGCGGGGTGGCCGGCGTGATCAGCGCGACGGACCTGTTCCGGGCCCTGGGCCTGCTGATCGGTGTCCACCGCAAAGGGGTCCAGGTGGCACTGCGCGCCGCGGACCGGCCGGGAGTCGTCCAGGAGGTCGCCGATCGCATCCGGCGCCACCGCGGACGCATCGTCAGCCTCCTCACCCGGCGGAGCGGATTCGGCGGCGAGGGTCTGGAGATTTACTTCCGCGTTGACGGCCTGGCACCGGTCGCGAGAAACCGGCTGATGAAGGAGATGCACGCGCACGCCCAAGTGATCTACGTGGTGGACCACGAGGCGGCCGAACGGGAGATAGCCTCTCAGAAGACGTACGGGCCGACTTCAGCCCCAAACCCCGAACGGTTTGGCGGAACAATCGAGAAAGGAGACAATCGATGAAAGACTTCAAGACCATTCTCTTTCCGGTGGACCTGTCGGAAACCTCAGCCCGGATCGCGCCGGTGGCGGCCAACCTCGCCGCCAAATACAATGCGCACGTTCACATGATCTTCGTCGCGCGCGTCTTCGACTATTTCACGAGCATGTACGTCCCCCACCCTTCGGTCAGTCAGTTCGAAAAGGAGGTGCTGGAAGGGGCCGAAAAGCGCTTATACGAGTTCGCCGCCGAGCATTTCAAGGATTGCGCCGGTACGAAGACCCGGGTGGTAGCGGGCGACCCCTCCGAGGAGATCCTGAACTACATCACCGAGCATTTTATCGACCTGGTGGTCATGGGCACTCACGGCCGCAAGGGGCTCGACCGCATCATTTTCGGCTCGGTGGCCGAGCGTGTCGTCAAATCCTCGCCGGTGCCGGTAATGGTCGTCAACCCCTTCAAGATCCAGGATTGACCCGCAACGCGCCCGTGCGCTCGCTGCTCGTCCGCTTTTTTTACACCTTGCAAAAAAGGACGACAGTCGCACCGGCCGCCTGCGCCTTGCGGTATCGGGGGGGCGCCTCGCCCGGATGGCGCTGCCGCCCCCCGCAGGGACGGCCCCTCAGACCGCAAATTTGACCAGCACCTCAGCGGGTTGGGGGCCGCCCGGCCGCGCAGGGAAGCCATCACCCCAAGACCGCAACCGCACCGGCCCGCCCCTCTCCCCCCGCGCGGCACGGAAGTTGCCTGTCCCATTGTCACACACCGGCGCCCGGGACCCCCGCCACGCATGCGGGGCGACGCTGAAGCTGCCTGCCGCACCATCCTGCCTGAGACGCACCCGGGGATGTTCACCCAACGATGGGGGAAAGCCGTCATGGACAAAAAAGGCCTGATTCTCGTGGTGGACGACGACGCCGACATCCTGGCGACCTCACGCATCATCCTGGAAAGCCACGGCTATGAGGTCCAGACGGCAGCGAGCGGCCGGGAGGCCGCGGAGCTGCTCGCCCTGCGCAAACCCGACCTCATGCTCCTGGATGTGATGATGGGGACCGACACCGAGGGCTTCGACCTGGCCTTCCGGCTGAGGGAAGACCCCGAGACCAAAAATCTGCCGATCATCATGCTGACGGCCTTCCTCGACAAAGTGCGGGCCGAGGGGCCCGGGCCCTTCGAGTTCATCCTGGGCGAACAATGGCCGGTGGAGTGGATGTTCGAAAAGCCGCTCGACTCGAAGAAGCTGCTGGCCAAGATCGAGGCCGTTCTCAAGGCGCAATAGCCGCACCGAGCTTTTGATTCCCTCCCCGGGCACCGACGCCCCACGGGAGGAAGGGAGGGTGGTCATGACCGCCGTTCCGCGAATCGCTCATCCCCCCCTCTTCCAGGTCGAGGCCTTCGTCCTGTCCGCCCGGCCGATCCGCCTGCGCTGGCTGGCGGCATCCGGGCTGATCGCGCTGGTCGGGTTGGCACGCGCGGCGGGTGTGGAGTTTGCCGCCGCCAAGTTCATCTGGGTCGCCGCCTTCATCCTCTTGGCCAATCTCCTCTTCCACTTCCGGTTCCGCCGTCACGAAGCCGATGACCCCGCGGGCGCAGCCGAACGCCGCCGCCTGGCGGGTTGGCAGGCCGCAGGCGACGGTGTGGCCATCTGGGCACTGACCGGCCTGGGCGGCGGGGCCTCCGGCCCGTTTCCGGCCCTCTTCCTGATACCGGTGATCTTCATCGCCATTCTGAGCCCGGGTCCCAGGGCCTACGCATTCTGCACCCTCGTCCTGGCCGGCCTGGGCCTGTCGGCCCTGCCCGGCGTGGTCGGCTGGCTGCACGGCAGCGCCCACGCCGCCCCCCCGCACCTACTGAAGACATTTTCCGCCCTGGCCGTGTGGGGCGGCGTTCTGTTCACGGCGACGGTCTTCACCTCAGCGGCGGTCGGCGACCTCCGAAGTCTAGGGCGCGACCTGGAGCACACGCGGGGGGAGACGGCCGCGTTCAGCCGCAAACTCTGGGGCGTTTTCTCCATCATCGAGACGATCGGATCGGTGCGCCGCCTCGACCAGACGCTGGAAACGGCCGTCTCGGAGGTGGCCGGGGTCATGCAGGTGAAGGGGACATCGGTCAAGCTGCTCAGCGAGGACGGCAAGTCCCTGCGCTATGCCGCCGCCTTCGGTCTTCCCGAGTCCATGGTCCGGGAGCAAACGGTCGCGGTCGATCGCAGCCCGCTCAACAAGCGCATTATCGAGGGGGAGCCGTTCGTCGCCGGTCAGGTCACCGCCGGCCAGATGTTTCAGTTCGGCGAGACCCTCTCGGCGGCGCAGATCCGCTCGGTGCTGTTCGTGCCGCTGCATTTGGACAGGCGCGTGATCGGGATCCTGGGCGCCTACTGCGTGAAACCCGACCGCTTCAGCCCCGCGGAGGTGGATTTCTTCCGCCTGACCGCGCGCCTCGTGGCGATCGCCATCGACAACGCGCACGCCTGGGAGGCCATCCAGTCCATGGGCCGGGAGCGCACCTGGTTCATGATGAAGGTGGCCCACAACCTGCGCGCCCCGCTGGCGGCCATGCTGAGCATTCTCGAGGTCGTGCGCGAGGGGTATCTCGGAGCGATCAACGCCGAGCAGAGCGAGTACCTGCGCCGCCTCGAGCGGCGCGCCCGCACCATGCTGGAGATGGTGGGCGAGCTGATGGCCCTCTCGCGCAACCGTGAGCGGCAGGATGCGGCGCGCCGACGCCGTCACCGACCCGGCCGCCCTGGCGCGCCGAATCCGGCGCACCTTTCAGGACAAGGCCGCCGAGCGGCGAATTGCCTTCAGCCTGTCCCTGCCGCCGGGTCTGCCGGGGATCCGGGGCCGGCTCGAGACCGTCGAACAGATCCTGGAAAACCTGGTGTCGAACGCCATCAAGTACACCCCGCCGGAGGGAAAGGTCGCGGTCACGTTCTCGAAGACCGACGGGACGGTCGCGGTCGAGGTGAGCGACACCGGGATCGGCATCGGCACGGCCGACCGGCCGCGTCTTTTTTCGGAGTTTTTCCGCTCGGAGAAGGCCAAGGCCATGGAGGAGGTCGGCACCGGCCTCGGCCTGGCCATCGTCAAGGAGGCCGTGCACGCTCTCGGGGGACGGATCCTTGTGGAAAGCGAAGAGGGGGCCGGAACGCTTTTCGTGATTCACCTGCCGGCGGTCCCGGCGACAAAGGAGGCGAGCCCATGAGCGACGTCAACACCACCGACCGCAGCGCACCGGACCTGGCGCACCTGGATTCCCTGATCGAGGCGCACCGCGGACAAAAAGGCGCCCTGATCCCGGTCCTGCAGAAAGCCCAGAAGATCCACGGCTACCTGCCGCCGGAGGTGCTGCGGCGCATCGCCGCCGGCATGCGCGCCCCGCTCAGCCGGGTCTACGGGGTGGCCACGTTCTACTCGCAGTTCTACCTCACCCGGCGCGGCCGGCACATCATCCGCCAGTGCGACGGCACCGCCTGCCACGTGCGCGGCGCCGGGAAAATCGTCGAGCGCATGGAGCAGACCCTCGGGATCAAGGCCGGCGAGACCACCGCCGACTACCGGGTCACCTGCGAGGTGGTCTACTGCATCGGTTCCTGCGGGCTCGCGCCCGTGGCCGTGGTGGACGGGCACACCATCGGCAAGATCGCGCCGGAGAAGATGAGCGCCATTTTAAAAAGCCTGGAGTAGAGGAGGTGATCGGGCCATGCCGAAGCTGATGAGCATCGAGGATTTCAGGAAACTCAAGGAGGAGTCGCGCCGCGACATCCAGGTGCGGCTCAAGACCGGCACCAGGATCATCGTCGGCATGGGCACCTGCGGGATTGCCGCCGGCGCCCGCGACACCCTGCAGGCCATCCTGGCCGAGCTCGCGCGCCGCGCGATCGACGCGCACGTCACCACGGTCGGCTGCATCGGCATGTGCGCCCACGAGCCCCTGGTCGACATCGAGCAGGCCGGAGGCACCCGGGTCACCTACGGTTCGGTCACCGCGCAGATGGTCCCGCGGCTGATCGAGGAGCACCTGGTCAACGGCCGCGTGGTGCCGGAGTGGGTGGTAGGCCGGATGGCCCAGGCATAGGGTTCGAGGGGTCAAGGGGTCAAGTGAAAAAACAGCCACACGCCGTCACGACTGTTTTGGCCCTCAAACCCTTGGACCCTCGACCCCTTGAACCCTTTTCCCAAGGAGACCCGACCATGACGGACACCTTGCTGCGATCCCATCTGATGATCTGCGAGGGCACGGGTTGTGCGGCCTCGCAGGCCCACGACGTCCGGGCCGCGCTGAGCGCGGAAATCCGACGCTGCGGGCATGGACGGGGAAGTCCGCATCGTGCAGACCGGCTGCCGGGGGTTCTGCGCCATGGGGCCGATCGTGATGATCTACCCCGAGGGCATCTTCTACTGCCAGGTCACCCCCGGAGACGTGCCGCAGCTGGTGGAGGAGACCCTGCTCAAGGGCCGCGTCGTCGAGCGCCTGGCCTACAAGGAGCCGCGCGCGCACAAGGCCGTCCCGATCTACAGCGAGATCCCCTTCTACGCCAAGCAGAAGCGCATCGCGCTGCGCAACTGCGGCATGATCGACCCCGAGGAGATCCGCGAGTACATCGCCCGCGACGGCTACACCGCGCTGACGCAAGGTGCTGGGCGGAATGACGCCCCAGCAGGTGTTGGACGAGATCAAGGCCTCCGGCCTGCGGGGCCGGGGCGGGGCCGGGTTCCCCACCGGCCTCAAGTGGGAGTTCACCCGCCGCGCCCCGGGGGAGCCCAAGTACGTGGTCTGCAACGCCGACGAAGGCGACCCCGGGGCCTTCATGGACCGCAGCATCATCGAGGGCGACCCGCACAGCCTGCTCGAGGGCATGGCGATCGCGGGCTACGCCATCGGCAGCCGCCAGGGCTATATCTACTGCCGGGCCGAGTACCCGCTGGCCGTCAGCCGCCTGCACCTCGCCATCGAGCAGGCCCGCGACTACGGGCTGCTCGGCCGACGACATCCTGGGCACCGGCTTCGACTTCGAGCTGGCCGTCAAGGAGGGGGCGGGCGCCTTCGTCTGCGGCGAGGAAACCGCGCTGCTCGCCTCGATCGAGGGCCGACGCGGCGAGCCGCGGCCGCGGCCGCCCTTCCCGGCCGTCTCCGGGCCTGTGGGGCAAGCCCACCAACCTGAACAACGTCAAGAGCTACGCCATGTCGCCCCAGATCATCCTGAACGGCGCCGAGTGGTTCGCCGGCATCGGCTCGCCGAAGAGCCCGGGCACGGCCATCTTCGCGCTGACCGGCAAGGTCAGGAACACCGGGCTGGTGGAGGTGCCCATGGGCATCACCCTGGGGGAGATCATCTACGACATCGGCGGCGGCATCCCCGGCGGCCGCCGGTTCAAGGCCGTGCAGACCGGGGGTCCGCTCGGCGGCTGCATCCCCCCTCAGCACCTGAACGTCAAAGTGGATTTCGACTCCCTGCGGGACGTCGGGCGCCGTCATGGGCTCCGGCGGCATGATCGTCGTCGACGAAGACACCTGCATGGTGGAGTTCGCCAAGTTCTTCCTGACCTTTGCCGCGGCCGAGAGCTGCGGCAAGTGCGTCCCCTGCCGCGCCGGGGGCAAGCGCATGCTCGAGGTCCTCACCCGCATCTGCGCCGGCCGGGGCCGGCGGGAGGACCTGGACAAAATCCGCGAAATCGCCGAGGGGATGGAAACCGCCGCCCTGTGCGCCCTGGGCCAGCTCACTCCCGGGCCGGTCATGGCGGCGCTGCGCTACTTCGAGGACGAGTTCCTCGCCCACATCGAGGACCACCGCTGTCCGGCCGGGTCCTGCAAGGAGCTCACCCCCGCGCGCTGCCTGAACGCCTGCCCGGCCGGGGTGGACGTTCCGACCTATGTCAGCCTCGCGGCCGAGGGCCGTTTCGCCGAGGCCCTGTCGGTCCACCGCGAGCGCAACCCCTTCGCGGCGATCTGCGGCCGCGTCTGCCCGGCCTTCTGCGAGCAGCGCTGCCGGCGGGGCGACATCGACCAGCCGGTCGCCATCCGCGCGATCAAACGCTTCATGGCCGACCACGAGCTCAAGGCCCCCTGGAACCCCGTCACCCCGCAGCCCGCCAAACCGCAGCGCGTGGCGGTCGTGGGGTCGGGTCCGGCCGGGTTGACCGCCGCCCTGCGTCTGGCCCAGAGGGGATACCCCGTGACGGTTTTCGAGGCGCTGCCCGTGCCGGGCGGCATGATGGCCGTGGGCATCCCGGAGTACCGTCTGCCGCGGGACATCCTCAACCGCGAAATCGAACACATCCGGCAGGCGGGGGTCGAGATCCGCTGCAACCGGGCGCTCGGCCGCGACTTCCGGCTGGAGGATCTCTTCGACCGCGACGGGTACCGGGCGGTGGTGCTGGCCATCGGGGCCCACAAGAGCCTGCGCCTCGGTATCGCGGGCGAGGAGGTCCCCGGCGTGATCGCCGGGATCGACTTCCTGCGGGAGACGGCCCTCGGCCGCGCCCCGGCCGTGCGCGGCAAGCGGGTCGCCGTCATCGGCGGCGGCAACGTGGCCGTGGACGCCGCCCGCAGCGCCTGGCGCCTGGGGGCGGCGGAGGTCCACATCGTCTACCGCCGCACGCGGGCGGACATGCCGGCCTACCCCGAGGAGATCGAGGCGGCGCACGCGGAAGGCGTCGTTTTCCACTTCCTGGCGGCCCCGGCCCGCGTCCTGGGGCAGGCGGCGGTGCAGGCGCTCGAGATCCAGCGCCAGCAGCTGACCGAGTTCGACGCCGGCGGCCGCAGACGCCCCGCGCCGATCGAGGGTGCGCTGGAAGTACTGCCGGCGGACATCCTCATCGCCGCCATCGGCCAGCAGACCGAATCGGACTGCCTCAGGGGCGCGGGCGTCGACACCCGCCGCGACGCGACACTCAAGGTCGGGCCTTCGCTCGCGACCGGCCGCCCGGGGGTGTTCGCCGCCGGGGATGCCGTGAGCGGACCCGCCTCGGTGATCGAGGCCGTGGCGCACGGCAACCGCGTCGCCCGCGAGGTCGATATCTTTTTGAGCACCGGCGCGCTCGAGCACGTCCGCATCCCGCTCGAAGCCCGGCGGCCGCCCCTTGCCTGGGACATGGAGCAGTTCAGCGAGACCCGCCGGCTGCGGGTGCCGGAGATTTCGGTGGACAGGCGCCGCGGCAGCTTCGAGGAGGTGGACCTCGCGGCGCCCGAAGCCGAGATCCGCACGGAGTGCCGGCGCTGCCTGAGGTGTGATTTGGAGGGGGCGGCGCAAGGCGCGGCGGAGGTGAAACCGCCGGCAGAAACTGAGATGACCGCATCGGTGGCCTGAGGGAACAGTTTTAAGTGTTACGTTTTAAGTTTTAAGGGTGGAATTCTGTCGTTTAAAAATTTGGGATCCCATCCTTCGCTTAACACTTAACACATAAAACTTAAAACTTTCGGCCGGAAGCCGCAGGCAAAGACCCCGGCCGCTTGATTCACTCCCGTTCCGGAACAACTCTGCCGAAAAAAACGGAGGCCGAAATGACCATGACGGTCACCATCAACGACCAAAAAGTCACCGCCCGGCCGGGCCAGACCATTCTGCAGGTGGCGCAGGCGGCCGGGATCGACATCCCCACCCTCTGCCATCACCCGGCGCTGGCCCCCATCGGCGCCTGCCGGGTCTGTCTGGTGGAAGTCGGCGGCCAGCGCAGCCTGCAGCCCGCCTGTACCTTCCCGGCGGCCGACCGCATGGAGATCCAAACCGAGTCGCCTAAAGTGGTCCGCGCCCGGAAGTTCGTCCTGCAGCTGTTGTTCACCGAGCGCAACCACTTCTGCATGACCTGCGAGATGAGCGGCGGCTGCGAGCTTCAAGACCTGGGCTACCGCTACGGCCTGGACCACTTCATGCACCCGGCCTACACCGAGCGATTTGCCGTCGACGCTTCGGCGCCGCACCACCTCCTGGACCACAACCGCTGCGTGCTCTGCCGCCGCTGCATCCGGGCCTGCAGCGAGCTGGCGGCGAACCACACCATCGACCTGCGCCAGCGCGGGGCGCTCACCATGCTGTGCGCGGACATGGACGTCCCCCTGGGGGAGTCCTCGTGCGTGAGCTGCGGCACCTGCGTCGACGTCTGCCCGACCGGCGCGCTCATCGGCCGGCGCAGCGCCTTCATGGCGCCCCCGGGGGCAGTCGACCGCGTGGCCACCATCTGCACCCAGTGCGGACTGGGCTGCGGGGTCAATGTGGTCCTGCACCGCGGGCACGTGCTGCGCCTGGAGAGCTTGTGGGATGCCCCCGTCAACGGCGGCATGCTCTGCCGCAAGGGCCGCTTCGAAGCACTGCAGGACGACCGCCGCCGGGTGCTCATGCCTTCCCTCAGGGAGAACGGGTACCTGGTGCCGGCCAGTTGGAACCTGGCCCTGGCCGAGACGGCCCGCCGCCTCTTCGAGGCGAACCCCGCGCACCTGGGCCTGTTCACGACCACCGGCCTGACCAACGAGGCGCTCGGGCTGCTGCATGCCGTCTTCGGCCGGGAACTGCGCGCCGCGCACCGAGCGGCGATCAACGGAATGGCATCGCCCCCGCCCTTCGCCCCTTCCGGCCGGATGGCGGAGCTTCCCGCAAGCGATCTCATCCTGGTGGTGGAGGCGGACCCGATGGTCGAGCAGCCCGTGCTGGCGGCGTTCATCAAACGCGCGGTCGACCGCGGGGTGCGGTTGATCACGGTCGCCGACCGACCGACCGGGCTGGCCGAGTTCGCCGAGGCGAATTTCGCCTCCCGCGAACTCGGCATCGCCGTGGACCTGGCCCAGGCCGCCGGGCGGCCGGTGGTCGTCTACGGCGCCGGTTTGCCCCGCAACATGGCCGCCTCCCTGCGCCCGGTCGAGACCAATGCCAGGTTCATCCCGCTCGCACCGGGCGTCAACGCCCTCACCGCTGCCGCGCTGGGGTTGAACGACCGGGTCGACCCCAGCGGCTGCACGTGCCTCTTTCTCGTGGCCGGGGAGGAAAACGGAGCCCTGGCCCCCCTGGCCGCCCGGATCGACCCGCAGGCCTTCGTCGTCGTCCTGGCCTGCTACGCGTCGGCGCTGACGGAACGCGCCGACATCCTCCTGCCGATGGCCACGTGGCTCGAACGCTCCGGGTCCTTCACCAACCTCGAGGGGGTTTCCCTGAGGGCCCACGCCGCCCGGCCGCCGTCGGGCCAGTCCCGTCCCGACTGGGACATCCTCGGCCGGCTGGCCGAACGGCTCAGCATAGATGCCGATACGGTCAAGGAAGAAGTCGCACGCTGCCGCGAAGGGAACCCCGACCGCAAGGAGGCCCCGCAATGGTGAAAACCCTCATCGCAACCGACTGGCTCGCCGCCTGCGCCGGGTGCCACATGTCGCTGCTCGACATGGACGAGCGCATCGTGGCGCTGCTCCAGCACGTGGTCTTCACGTCGAGCCCGGTGACCGACCTCAAGCACCCGCCGGAAAGCGGGGTGACGGTCGGGGTCCTGACCGGCGCTGTCAGCAACACGCACAACATCGAGGTGGCGCGGCGCATGCGGCGGTGCTGCCGCATTCTCGTGGCGGTCGGCGACTGCGCCGCCTTCGGCGGGATCGTCGCCGCGCGCAACCTTCCGGGAACCCGGGCCGCGCTGGCGCATGCCTACCTGGAAGCCGACGGGGTCGTCGACGGGGTGATCCCGGATTCGCCCGAGCTGGGAGTCCCGCTCGCGACGGTCACCGGGGTCGGCGAGGTGGTCAAAGTGGATGTCTATCTGCCCGGCTGCCCGCCCCGGGCGGACGACATCCACTACGTCTTCACGGAACTGCTGGCCGGCCGGGTGCCGGTGGTGCTGCCGCGGGCGCATTTGCGGTATGACTGAGAACGTGAAATTTGAAATCTCAAATTTGAAATTTGAAATTGCCGGTGGAGGTGAACATGACCGCCAGAAAAATCACCATCGAGCCCGTCACCCGGATCGAGGGGCATGCCCGCATCACCATCCACCTCGGCGAGGACGGGGCGGTCGAAAGAACCCATCTGCATGTGGACGAGTTCCGCGGGCTGGAAAAATTCAGCGAGGGACGGCCGTATTTCGAGATGCCCCAGATCACCCAGCGCATCTGCGGCATCTGCCCGGTCAGCCACCACCTGGCCTCGGTCAAGGCCTGCGACGTCCTGCGCGGCGTCGCGCCGCCGCCGCCGGCCCGCCTGCTGCGCGAGCTCCTGCACATGGCCCAGTTCGTCCAGTCCCACGGCATGCACTTCTTCTATCTGGCCGGCCCGGACCTGGTCCTGGGGTTCGACGCAGACCCCGCCGTGCGCAACGTGTTCGGGATCATCGCGGCCAACCCCGGCCTGGCCCTCAAGGCGGTCGGCCTGCGCCGCTTCGGGCAGCAGATCATCGAGCGGCTGGGCGGCAAGCGGGTGCACCCCAACTTTGCCGTGCCGGGCGGCGTCAACGCCCCGCTGACGCCCCGGGACCGCGACGCGATCGCCGCGGAGCTCGAGCCCCAGATCGGGGTCGCCCTGGAAGGGGTCGGCCTGCTCGCCGACTGGGTGGAACAAAATCGCGAACTGGCGCTCGGGTTCGCCGCTTTCCCGTCCAACTACATGGGCATGGTCGACGCCCAGGGGGGACTTGCGCTCTACGACGGCCAGGTCCGGATCTGCGATCCCGACGGGAGGCGCCGCGCCCAGTTCCGGGCAAAGGAGTACCTCCTCCACCTGGCCGAACACGTGGAGCCCTGGTCGTTTCTCAAGTTCCCCTTCTACCGCAAACAGGGGTGGCCCGCAGGCTCCTACCGGGTGGGGCCGCTGGCGCGCCTGAACGTGTGCGACACGATCGGCACCCCCATC
Source organism: uncultured delta proteobacterium (assembly GCA_963716785.1). Taxonomy (GTDB): domain Bacteria; phylum Desulfobacterota; class Desulfobacteria; order Desulfobacterales; family SpSt-501; genus SpSt-501. The sequence goes on from CAVQUW010000017.1 coordinate 104,611, forward strand.
GCCCGCGAGGAGTTCAAGCGCTTCCGCGCGCTCGGCCACGGCCGGCCCGTGGAGGGCTCGCTCTTCTACCACTACGCGCGCCTGATCGAGCTGCTCCACGCCCTCGAGCGCATCGAGCAGCTGCTCGCCGAGCCCGACATCCTCTCGGCCGACATCCGCGCCTACGGGCCGTGCGACCCTCAACGGCACGGCGTCGGAGTGCTCGAGGCCCCGCGCGGGACCCTGTTTCACGATTACCGCATCGATGCCGACGGGCTGCTGACCCGGGTCAACCTGATCGTGGCCACCGGCCACAACAACTGGGCCATGAACCAGGCCGTGGAACACGTGGCCAAAGCCTTCGTGCACGGGCCGGTGGTGCCGGAGGGCATGCTCAACCGCGTGGAGGCCGCCGTGCGCTGCTACGACCCGTGCTTCTCCTGCTCGACCCATGCCCTGGGGAAGATGCCGTTCGAAGTGGTTTTCATGGGTCCGGACGGGGCCGTGGTCGACCGATTTCTGAGATGAGCGCACGCCATGCCGGAAACCCTGGTCATCGGCTACGGCAATCTCGCCCGCGGGGACGACGGGGCCGCGTTCCACGTCGTCAACCGCCTGCGGGCGCGGCAGGGGCGTGCGCCGCTCACACTGGACGAGGGCGGGCTCGGGGACCTCGGAGGCAACACCGCCGTCTTCGTGCCGCAGCTCCTGCCGGAGCTGGCCGTCGACGCCGCGGCCTATGCGCGCATCGTGCTGGTGGATGCGCATGTGACGGCGGAGCACCGGCCGGTGGTTGCCCTGCGCCTGCTCCCCGAATACCGGCTGCCCGCTTCAAGCCATGACTGGTCGCCCGCCATGTTTGCCTGGCTGGTGCAGGCCGTGCCCGGAAGAAACCGTGCGGCTTTCCTGGTGTCCGTCAGGGGGCACTGCTTCGAGCCGCATTGCGGCCTTTCGCCGGCCACGGCGGCGCTGATCGACCCGGCGGCCGCAAAGGTCATGCAGCTGCTGCACGCCTGATCGAAGCGGCGGTGTGATGTCTCTGCCGGATGGTCACGACTGTCACCTGCCAGGTTTCACATCCTCGCCCGCACGCAGAGGTCATTCCCCGCCGAACATGCACCGCTGGGTCGTGGGGGAGCGACGATCGCGCTTGCGCGCACACCTCCGCAGCAAAGCGGTCGCTTGGCATGCAACTTGAATAGTTTGCCGTCATACCGGCCGGCGCCGGCAACGCCGTCAATCGATGATTGAGAAAGCGCAAGGGAGGTACCCTATGATGATGTTCACCCCGAGCACCCCCTATGTTCCGGGAACCTACGCCAAGAAGAGGCCGGAGGCCGAAAAGGTGGCCGCCCAGTACGTGCAGGAGTGGGAGACCCGCCGCCGGAAGCTTGCCCGGAAAGAACCGCCGCCGGCTGAAATCCCGCCGTGCATCTGTTTTTCCCGCAAGGTCGGCGTCGGGGCGCTGGAGGTGGCCGACACTCTGGCCCGCAAGCTGCGCATGCGCGTGGCGGACCGCGAGGTCCTGGAGCACATGCGCGGGGCGACCCGGCTGGACAAGAAAACCGTGGAATTCTACGATGAGCAGTACCCGGGGAAGACGGTCGAGCTGTCCGCCCTGCTGTTCGGGAAGAAATCCTTCCAGATGGACGACTACCTCCGCAACCTGGTGAGCGCCGTCTACACCATGGCCGCCATGGGTGCGACGATTTTCGTCGGCCGCGGAACCCACCTGATCCTGCCGCGCGAGCGCGTCCTCGCCGTGCGGTTCGTCTGCTCGGACGGCTTCCGCACCGAACGCCTGGCAACGCTGCTGAAGGTCGCCCCCGCGGAGGCGGGCAAAACGCTCAACCGGATCGACAGGGAGCAGGCGGCGTTCTTCAAGCGGGCCTTCGGCAAAAAAGACGCGCCCGCCTCCGAGTTCGACCTGGTCGTCAATTTCGACCATCTCGGCGACCCCAAACTGGCGGCGGACCTCGTGGCCCGGGCGTTCCGCAGCAAATTCGCCGGCGAGTTACCGGACTGAAAAAAGGCGCCGCACAGGCACCCGGCTCTCCGCCGCGGCGAGCGGCGCTGCGAAGGCGCCGCCTGCCGCCGAGGCCGGTCCGCCCTCCAAGAATCCGCCCGCCTCCCCCCCGCGGCTTCCCCCACCGTCCGACCGCAGGCGTCGCGCCGCCTCCCCGCCCGGCACCTTGCACTTTGCGAAAAAACCGTTATGATGGGCGCCGTTTCCGCCGAAGCCCTGGTGCACCCATCGGAAAAGAATGGCGATATCCAAAGACACCTCTGCCGGTAAAAAGATCGCAGCCGCCGTGTACGTGGCCGTGGTCGTTCTGCTGGCGGCCGGGCTCCTCGTCGGCGTCTGGGCGGCGCGGGAGATCACCGATGTGGCGACCGAGCAGTTCAACGCGCAGCAGATGGTCATCGCCCAGATGGTCAAGGGCCGGATCGAACGCGAGGTGAGCGGGGTCAAGTTCGAACTGCTCCTGCTGGCACGGGCCCTGCGCGGCCTGCCCGCGGATTCCGCGGAAGTCAAGGCCGCCCTGCAGCAAAGCCTGCCGCGGCTGCTGGAGAGCGGGGTCCGGCGCATCGAGGCCGTGGACCCGGCGGCCCGCCGGGTCTTCGCCGGCACCCCGCACGGCGGCTGGTCCGAGCAGGAAATCGCCGACGGGGGCCGCTACGCCGAGGTGCGCTTCGAGGGGGCGGAGGGCCCCCCGATCTGGGTCTCGCCGGTCCGGGCGACACCGACCGCGGCCGACATGCTGCTGGCGGCCCCGCTGTCCCCGGACCACTCGCGCCTGCTGGTGGCCCACCTCGACGTCTCCGCCCTGGTGACGGGCCTGCTCAAAAACATCCAATCCGGAAAATCCGGCTATGCCTGGCTGATCGACCAGAAGGGGACTTTTCTCTACCACCTCAACCCGGACTATGTCGGCCGCGACGCCTTCGAGGTGCGCGAGGAACGATTCCCGGACGTCTCCTTCAAGCGCATCAATTTCATCCAACGGGAAAAAATGCTCAAGGGCGAGCAGGGCACCGGCTGGTTTCACTCCGGCTGGCATCGCGGCCCCACCGGGCCGATGAAAAAACTGATCGCCTTCTGCCCCGTGCGCATCTCCGAAAGCCCGCCCCAGATCTGGTCGGTGGCCGTGGTCGCGCTCGAATCCGAGGTCAAGGACGCGATGCAACGCGGGCATTTCCGACTGATCCTGCTGCAGGGGCTGGTCATCATGGCCGTGGTCCTGGGCGCCGGGGCCATCATCTGGCTCGAAAACCGCTGGTCGAAGGTCCTGGAGTCGCGGGTTCTCTCCAAGACCGAGGCGCTCGCCAAGTCCGAGGAGAAGTACCGCTCGCTGGTGGAGAGCGCCGAGGACTTCATCTTCACCGTCGACCGCGAGGGCCGCTTCCAGTCCCTGAACACCTTCACCGCCAATTTCTTCGGCGGCCCGCCGGAGGGGTTCATCGGCCGGCCGCTTTCGAGCGCCCTGCCCGGGCCGGAGGCCGAACGCCAGTCGAAGCTCATCGCCGACGTCTACCGTTCCGGCAAGAGCGTGCGCGAGGAGATCGAGCTGCCGGCGGAGCGCCCCACCTGGATCAGCGCCAACTTCATGCCGGTGAAAACCGAAACCGGCGAGGTCGGGACCGTCCTGTGCATCGCGCGGGACATCACCGAAACCAAGAATTTGCAGCGGCAGCTGGTGAATGCGGAGAAGCTCGCCAGCCTGGGGACGCTTGCCGCCGGTGTGGCCCACGAGATCAACAACCCGCTGGGGGTCATTCTGGGGTTCTGCGAGCTGCTTCTCCGCAAGGCCGAAAAGGGCACCCAGCTGCACGAGGACCTGAGCACCATCGAACGTCAGGGGCTCCTGTGCAAGGAGACGGTCGAAAACCTGCTCAGTTTCGCCCGCACCGAGAGGCAGCGGGGCGACCGGGCCGATCTGAATGTCTGCATCGAAGAGATCGTCAAGGTCGTGCGGCACCTGCTCGAGAAAAACGGCATCACGCTGGCACTTGAGCTGGCCGACCCGCTGCCGCCGGTCAAGGCCGATTCCCGCCAGCTGCAGCAGGTCTTCCTCAACCTGATCACCAACGCCTTGGCCGCCATGGGCGGCGGCGGGACGCTCACCATCCGCAGCGCGCAGGAGCGCGGGGCACGCCGGGTCGTGGTGGTGTTTGCGGACACCGGCCCCGGGATTTCGCCGGAGCACATCGACCGCATCTTCGAGCCGTTTTTCACCACCAAACCCGAGGGCCAGGGCACGGGGCTCGGGCTGTTCGTGAGCTACGGGATCATCACCGGCTACGGCGGGACCATCGAGTGCGTAAGCACGCCGGCCGGTGCGTTGGGCAAACAGGCCGGCACCACCTTCACCGTCAAGCTGCCCGCGGCATTGAAAGAGCGTGATCGGCTGAAGACTGAAGACTGAAGGCCATCAAAGACGAGCCTTGCGAGGAGACATCCGCCGCGAATCCCCCTGCCCGGCGCGAGGGGACAAGGACGGGGACAAAATTCGATCAACTCGAGTTATTAACGGTCTCGAAATTGAATGGACACGTTCTGTAAAATCTCCCCTGCCCCTCTTTGCCAAAGAAGGGTGATCCCTCCCTTTGGTAAAGGGAGGTCAGGAGGGATTTTCGGAGTGCGTCTGGATTATTGTGTGAGCATTAATAAAACTGATATTGAGGAAAATCCATGGCCGGACGCATACTCATCGTAGACGACGAGAAGGACATGCTCGCCCTGCTGCGGCGGATGATCACCGAGGAGCGGGACTTCGAGGTCGTCACCGAAAGCGACCCGCGCCAGGCCTTGGAGCGCTTCCGCGCCGAGCCCTGCGCGCTCGTCATCACCGACTTGAAGATGCCGGGCATGGACGGGATCAGCCTGCTCGAAGCCGTCAAGAAGATCGAGCCGAAGACGGCCGTGGTCGTCCTGACGGCCTTCGCCACGATCGAAACCGCCGTGGAGGCAACCCGAAGGGCGCCTTCGACTACGTCACCAAGCCCTTTCGCCAGGAGCGCATCCTGCTGACGGTGGACAAGGCCATGGGATGGCAGGCGATGGTCAGGGAGAACCTGGAGCTGCGTCAAGCGCTCGAGGAAAAGGAGGGCTTCGCCTCCCTGGTGGGCGCCTCCCCGGTCATGCGCGGCATCTACGAGCGCATCCGCCAGGTCGCGCCCACCGTGGGCACGGCCCTGATCACGGGCCCGAGCGGCACCGGCAAGGAGCTGGTGGCGCGGGCCATCCACCAGCACAGCCTGCGCCGGCGCCACCAGATGGTCACCGTGAACTGCACGGCCATCCCCCAGGAGGTGCTCGAAAGCGAGCTCTTCGGCCACGTCAAGGGGGCCTTCACCGGCGCCTGGAAAGACAAGCGCGGGCTGGTCGAGGAGGCCCACGAGGGCACGCTCTTCCTGGACGAGATCGGGGACTTGAGCCCGCACCTGCAGACCAAGCTCCTGCGCCTGCTCCAGGAGGGCGAGTACAAGCCGGTCGGCAGCGTCGTCACCAAGAAGGCCGACCTGCGGGTCATCGCCGCCACCAACCACGACCTCAAGGCGGACATCCGCGAGAAGCGCTTCCGCGAGGACCTCTACTACCGGCTGAACGTGATCCACTTCGAGCTGCCGCCGCTGCGCGAGCGCAAGGAGGACATCGCCCTTCTCAGCCGCCACTTCCTCGACAAGTACGCCGCCGTCAACCGCAAACTCATCACGGAAATCTCCGCCGAGGCCATGGAGACCCTGCTCGCCTACGACTTCCCCGGCAACGTGCGCGAGCTCGAGAACACCATCGAGCGCGGCGTCATCTTCTGCCGCGGCGAGACCCTGTCGGTCGCCGACCTGCAGATGGAAACGCCGGCCGGCGGGCTCGAGCCCTGCCGGTGGAGGCGGCCGCGGAGGTCCCCTTCCGCGAAGCCAAGGACCGCGCCATTCACAACTTCCACCTGCGCTACATCCGCAAACTCCTCGAGCAGCACGGCGGCAACATCAGCCGCGCGGCCGAGGCGGCCGGCATCCAACGCCAGTACCTGCACCGGCTGATGAAAGAGGCCGGCATCGAAGCCGGGGACTTCAAGCCCAAGGACTGACGGCTGTCAGAACCGGTCCGACACCTGCAGCCCGATCTCGGCGAAGGCGTCCTCCAGTCTTATCATCCCGATCACCCGCCGGTGGCGGACCACCGCGATGCACCCCAGGTTGTGGCGGAGCATCAGCTCGATGGCGCGGGTGATCCGCTCCCCAAGGCCGACGCAGGGCGACGCCGGCAGGTCCTCGGTACAGGGCCGTATGATACCGTCGATGTTCCTGGATTTCATCGCGCGTGTCGCCTCCGGCCACTGTCGGGGCCGAGACCGGTATCCCGGCCGAGGTTTCGGGTCCGGTGCCGCCGAGAGAGGGATGACTCCCCTTAAACCCCCTGCCGCCTGTGAAGCAATGCCCGTGCCAAGGCCCTTTCGGCATGCGCCCGGTGCGGCGGGGCGTGCCGCCGGCGTCACTGTCGAAGCAGGAATCCACGTCCCTCCAAGGCCGTCTCTGCGACCCAGCCCGGGGGCACCACCCCGAACGGCGTTGTCTCCCAGCGATTTCAGCTGAGACATCGGCTGTCGCCTTTGAGTTTACACTCGAGGGAAGGGATTCCTGCCCCCCCTTTATTTCCTACTCACCCGCCGTGGATCGTCTTTGCTGTCGTCAATCCGGATCGTTAACAAGGACAAAGCGAGCTGCCGCCCCCACTGCAGGCAGTTGGCATGCATCTTGATAAACCCATTGCCGACAACCAGAGCAGAACGCGCGGCGGCAGTCCCCGCGCAGGATTCGGGATCGACAACCAAAACAACCTTGGAAGCAAAGGAGGGCTCTCGCATGAGTCAGGTTCAAGAAGAAGCCAAAAAAGGGTGGGAAATCGCCCAGCAGCTCGACAGGGAGAAAACCATCTGGGAGCGGCTCATCCCCGAGAAATCCCAGCTGATGGCGGCGTTCTGGGGCATGCTGGTCCTCTTCGCCGTGTTTCTGATCGGCTGCTGGCTGGCCGGCAACCCGTTCGAGGCCACCCAGCGCATCCCGTCGGATTTCGTCAAGAAGATGGGCTGGGCCGGCACCAACGAGTGGGCCATCATCTGGAGCGTCGTCTGGATCGCGATGGCCTTCGAGTTCATGGACGCCACGGCCGGCATGGGCTTCGGCACGGCCATCACCCCGCTGCTGCTCCTGCTCGGGTTCAACCCCAAGCAGATCGTGCCGGTGGTCATGATCCAGCAGGGGGTCGCCGGGTTGATCGGCACCTTCCTGCACGCGGAGTACCAGAACGTCGAGTGGAAGTTCAAGCCGATGTCGGAGACCATCAAGCTCTGGATCTACATCGCCATCCCCGGTATTGCTGGCCGTGACCTTGTCGGTGACCTCGGTCTACGCCGTCTTCAAGGTCGCCAAGGTCTGGATCAACCTGTATGTGTGCGCCCTGCTGCTCGGCATGGGGCTGATCTCCCTCTACCAGGGCATCTCCTCCAGGGAGCGCCAGTACCGGCCGAAGCGCATGGTCTTCTGGGCCTTCCTGGCGGGCTTCAACAAGGGGGTCGGCGGCGGCGGCTACGGGCCGGTGGTGACCATCGGCGGGCTGCTCTCCGGGGTGCCTGCGAAAAGCATGATGGCCGTCACCGCCATCTCCGAGGGCACGGTCTCCACCTACTCGATCATCATCTGGCTCGCCATGCTCTCCGGCGGGGTGGTCATCGACTACCTGCTCCTGCCCTCGATGATGATCGCGACCATCCTCTCGGCGGTGGTGGCCCCCTGGGCGACCCGGGTCTTCCCCGAGCGCATCTGGCAGTTCGTGGTGCCGGCCTACAGTCTGATCCTGGCCTTCTACAGCACCTACAAGGCCTTCCCGGACATCAAGAAGGCGCTGGGAGGGTGATCCACCTGGAGTTGTCAAGGAGGAGCCCGTTCTCTGCCTGCCGACCTCCTTGCACCGGGGACCCCGGAAACGGGGTCCCCGCTCACCCCAAACCAAGGCAGGCCGGTGCGACCGAAAGAACGAAGGACGAGAGACGAAAGACGGAAAGAGAGGAACCGGTGATGAACCACACCAGCACGCGGGGCGCGCACATGCCGCGGTGGAAAGCCAAATTCGGCCTGAACATGATCGTGATGGCGGTCTGCTTCGCCCTGTACTACCTGGGGCTCTTCGGCGGGGTCGAAGGCCCCCTGACCGTGGCCAACATCGGCCGCGGCCTGGCCGAGACGGGGCTGACCTCCGACCACTTCCAGGGCCTGCTCGTCGCGATCTTCGCCGTCGCCCTGTGCTGGAACTGGGTCGTCAACCTGCTGGCCCACGCGACCGGGCAGCGCCTGACCTGCGGCGCCGGCAGCCCGGAGCAGGGCTTCTGCGGGGAACCGGTCGAACGGGTTCGCGCGGCGGGCGAGGCGGGGTGGGCATACGTCTGCCCCCACGGCCACCGGCGCGACGAAGCCCACTTCCACCCCGTCAGGAAGGGCACCGCGGCCAACACGGTTCTCTTGATCAGCCTGGTGTGCAGCCTGATGTACTACTTCATCGACTGACACCCTCCGACCCGTGAAAACGCCGACCGCCGCTTGCGGCTTTGCGTTGGCCCCGGCCGCATGGTAAACGACCATGAGCCGGGGTTTGCATTTGATGCCGGTCCGACGCGCGGAAAGGAGGCCTCGTGGAGACACCCATCCGGGTCCTGCTCATCGACGACGAGGAGCGCTTCGTGCTGAACCTGGCCAAGCTCCTGCGCGGCCGGGGTTTTGCGGTGGCCACGGCCTGCAACGGCCCCGAAGGCCTCGCCTGCGCCGAACGGGAGGAGGGTTTCGACGTCGTCCTGCTCGATGTGAAAATGCCGGTGATGGACGGCATCGAGACCCTGCGCCGCCTCAAGCAGATCGCCCCGGAGGCCGAGGTGCTCATGCTCACCGGCCATGCCGACGTCGACACCGGCATCGAAGCCATGCGCGAAGGGGCGCTCGACTACCTGATGAAACCCTGCGACCTCGAGGACCTGATCGAGAAGATCCGGGAAGCCCACGAGCTCGAGGGCATCAAGCGCCGGCCGGTGCTCTGGCCGCGGCGGCTCGTCAAAGAGATCACCAGCCCGTCCTTCGTCCGGCTGGAACCCGGCGACCTGCTGGAAAAAGCGCTCTCCGTGTTCGTGCGCGAAGCGGGCATGACGGCCCGCGACGAGCTCTACATCCTGGACGCGGGCAACCGCCTCCAGGGAGTCGTCACCCGCCGCGACATCATCGCCGCGGTCCATCGGCACCACCCGCAGCCGGCCATCACCTGGGCCGACCTGGTCCGCCACCCGGAGTGGCTGCCGCAGCTCCCGCTGGCGCACGTCATGCGCACCGCGCACCCGGCCGCCACCGACCCGGAAGCCGATCTTGCCGACGCCGCCCGCTGCATGGTAGAAAACAACGTGCGCTGCATGCCGGTGATCGCCGACGGCCGGGTCACCGGCATTCTGCGGCTCTGCGACGTGCTCCAGCATCTGGCGCGATGAGAGTCGTCAACAAAAGACCCTTCACCGGGAGGCCCGTGGTCATGTCCGTCAAGCCCAGCGTGGAACCGATCAACCGGGCGGGGGACTTCCCCTATTTCCGCGGCCTTTGGAGCACGGTGGTGGCGGCGCTGCTCGGCGCCGCCCTCCTGCCCCTGATCCTCCTGGCAGGCGTCATCTACGCCTATGCCGGTGCTGCGCTCGGGCAGGAGGCCGCCGGCATCCGCTGGATCCTCCTGCTCACCCTGATCCCGGGCACCCTGCTGATCGTCACCACCGTCCTGCTCACCACCGGCAAGCTAGTGAAACGCCTGGAGGCCAAGCGCCGGGACCTGAGCCTCCTCACCCGCCAGTTCGAGCACGCCGGCAAGGCGGCCGCGGCCGGCCAACTGGCGCGCGGCGCGCTCGAGGAGATCTCCGACAGTCTCGCCAACATCCACGCCGCCTCCCAGTGGGTGCGCGAGCTGTTCCGGCAGGGCACCGCCGGTCTGCCGGCCGCGGAGGAGATCGTCGAGACCCTCGCGCAGATCGACGCCGAGGTCCACCGCGGGGAGCGCGCCGTCAGAAGCGGCCTCGAGCTGTCCCGGCCCGCGGCCGGTCCGGTCCGCATCGAGCTGAACGTCCCCCAACTGATCGATGAGCTCATCGGCCTCATGCGCCGGGAGCTGCACTTCCGGCGCATCCGCGTGACCCGCCCGGGGCCCGATCCGGGCGCCGTGGTCCGCACGGAACCGGACGACCTGAGGCAGGTGCTGCAGAACCTGATCTCCAATGCCGCGGCGGCCGCCGGGGAAGGCGGAGAGATCGAGATCGGCGCGAGCATCGCCGGCGACCGCCTGCGCCTCGAGGTCGCGGACAACGGTCCGGGCATCCCCGAAAAGGATTTCGAGAAAATATTCGAACCGCTCTACACCACCCGACCCGACGGCCTGGGCCTGGGGCTGGGCATCAGCCGCACGATCGTCGCCCGGCTGGGCGGCACCCTTTCAGTGCGCAACGTGCCCGGCCGCGGGGCGGCCTTCACCGTGGACTTGCCGCTCTGAGGGTCAAAAAGGTCGCCGGTCAGCCGGTCGCCCGGTTACGGGCAGACGCTCCGACAGGCCGTTGACACGACCGGCTGACCGGCTGACCGGCGACCGGCCGACCAAACTACCGTGATCAAACGCGAACACATCAAACAGGCCATCGACGCCATTGCCCTGCGGGCGCCCGAAATCGGCCGCGCCCTGGACGAGATGCTCGGCATGGGTCGCATCGACGCGCCGCCCCACCCCGAGGAGGCCGGGGGCGACACCGATTTCCATTTCCGGTTCGACACGGACATGGTCCGGGTCAAGAAGTTCATCTTCATCAACGAGGGGACGGCGCCGATCGAGCGGGGCCTTCTCATCAGGTACGGCGAGCTCCTGCGCAAGCGCGAGCTGACCGGGGGTCCGGCGCGGAGCGACTTCCTGGGGGCTGCGCGCGAGGTGCGGCGGGCCGGGCTCAAGCTGATGGTCGCCCACGAGATCGACCTGGCCCTCGCGCACGCGTCCGGGGCCCGCGACCCGGCCGCCGCCGCCGCGGCCCTGGACGCCCTCAGGGCCGACACCCCTGCCCCACCCCCCGAGGCCTGGTTCCGCGCCGCCCTGGACGCCGGCCGACAAGCCCGCTTCATCCGCTTTCCCTTCACCCGGGACGCCCTGGAGCAGGTGGCGGACATCAACCTGGAGTTCTTCCACGTCCGCTTCCTGCTCAACTGCCTGCTCCGCGGTCTCGACGGCCGCCTGTTCGCCTGCACGGCCGACGGCCGCATCACCGGGATGCTCCTGCTCGACCTCAAGCCCGCCCTGTTCAGCACCGCGCTCGAGATCAAATACATTGCGACACTGCGCGGCCGAGGCGGCGGCGATGGCGCCCCGCCGCCGCCCCGGGGCGTCGGCCGCTTTCTGGTCGCGGGGGCGTGGCTGCTGTGGAAAACCGGCTACGGCCGGGCGCAGGAGGTCGTGCTGGAATCGGAGATCGGGGCGCGCCGGTTCTACGAGCAGGTCGGGTTCCGACCCAGGGGGCCGAGCCGCTACGTACTGAGCCGACCGACCCCGCGCCTGATGCGCACGATCCTGGAAATGGCCGAGAACCGCCCCGACCTGCCGGCGCGGGCCACGCTCGCGCTGAGCGACGGGGTGGTGCGGCACATCCGCTCCATGGGCCGTCCGGCCCGCGGCGAAGACGCACACGAGCAGGTCGCGGCCCTGGCCCGCACGGCCCTGGCCTGCCGCACCCACCCGGCCATCGCCACGGCCGCCACCCGCGCCCTGCTGCGCGCAAGACGCAGCATCTCCGCGGTGGAGGAGCTGATCGAGCTCGCCGGGCAGAACCCGGTGGTGCGCAAGGCCTTCGGGACCGCCGCCCCGGCCGCCGCCGTGGGGGTGGCCTGCGACGCGCGCTTCACCCGGCACCTGGAAAACGTCTTTCACCTGGAAAGCCCCAAACGCTACGAGGCCATCCAGTCCGTCATCGACGACCCCGCCTTCGCCGGCAGGCTCGCGACCCTGACGCCGCGTCCGGCCACGCCCGACGAGCTCGCCTGGGCCCACACCCCGGCCCACATCGCCCGGGTGGCGGAGACCGCCGGCCGGGAGCTCGCCGCCTTCGACGTCGACACCCAGACCACGGCGCACTCCTACGAGGTGGCCTGTCTGGCGGCGGGAGCCGTGTTCGGGCTGCTCGAGGAGATCTGGAGCGGCAGGATCACCCGCGGCTTTGCCGCCGTGCGCCCGCCGGGGCACCACGCCGAAGCCGGGCGGGCCATGGGCTTTTGCCTGTTCAACAACACCGCCCTCGGGGCCCGCTACCTCCAGGAGCGGCACGGGGTTGCGCGGGTCATGGTGGTGGACATCGACGCCCATCACGGCAACGGGACCCAGTCGATCTTCTACGACAGCGCAAAGGTGCTCTGCGTCTCGATCCACCAGTTCCCCGGCTTCCCGGGCACGGGCCGGCTCGGGGAGGTGGGCCGTGGGGAGGGGGTAGGACACACGGTCAACATCCCCCTGCCCAAGGGGCACGGGGATCTGGATTTCCTGTGCACTCTGCAGTTCCTGGTGCGCCCTCTGGCGCGGGTCTTTCGGCCGGAAATCCTGCTGGTCCCCTGCGGGTTCGACCTCTGGCTGCACGACCGGCTGGCCGAAATGCGAGTCACCGCCGAGGGCTACGGACAGATGACCGCGCTCCTGGCCGACATCGCGGAGGAGGTCTGCGGCGGCCGGATCGCCTTCGTCATGGAGGGCGGCTACAGCGCGGAGGGGATCCGGCAGTGCGGTTTCAAGGTGCTCGAGGCGCTCTGCCGCCCGGTACCGTCCCACCAGGAAGTCCTGCACCGGGTCGCGGCCGACAACCCCGCCCGGCTGCCGGCGCTCAAAAAAGCCATCGAGCTTCAGCGCAAGTACTGGCGGATCGACTGAACCGCCTCGGGACCCGGCAGGACCCGCACGCTGCCTGACGCGCTCGAAGAGCGCCGGCAGGCCCCCAAGCCCTGCGGGACCTGAAATATCCAATACCCAGGGCTGTCACCCGGCAGGTGACACTCTCTTTCCCTCCGCCTGCCGCGCCGCGACGACCGTTGCTCCCCAACCAGGGCGGCTGAAGGGTTTGCGCCCTTCGGCGGCCGGCAGCCTATCGAGGCACTGAGGGTCGCGGCGGTGGCATATTTCTTGAACAGAACTTGAAAAGAATTTGAGTGAAGGTACCGGCACCCGCGGACGCGGCGCCGGATGTCGAACACTTTCATGGCGGAGCCCATGGCGGATCAGCACCCCAGCATTACCCGCGAAGGCAGCGACGATCACCTGCCGGATCTCGCGGCCGAGCGCCGATCGACCTATGCGCGGCTGTTCCGCCGATTCGTGTGGCTGACCATCCTGTGCTCCCTGGTACCCCTGCTGGCGGTGGGGTGGGGGATCAATCTGCACTACACCCGCTTTGCGCGGCAGCGCATGCTCAATTACTTCGAGACCCAGGTGGAGTATCACCGCAAGATCATCGAGATGTTCCTGAACGATCACAGCGAAAAGCTCCAACTCGTCGCCCGCACCCACAGCCGCGATCATCTCACCCGGCCGGCCCACCTGCGCACGATCTTCGAGATGTTCAACCAGGGGATGGACTCCATCACGGATCTCGGGGTCATCGACGCCCAGGGCAACCACCTGGCCTACGTGGGACCCTACGACCTGCTCTCGCGCAACTACGCCAAGGAACACTGGTTCATGCAGGTCATGGAAAAAGGGATCTTCATCAGCGACATGTTCATGGGGTTTCGCAAGGAGCCGCATTTCATCATCGCCGTGACCGGCGCAAACGGCGGTGAGAAATGGATCCTGAGGGCCACCATGAACACGGACGCCTTCCGGGCCCTGGTGGAGAACGTGCGCATCGGCAAAACCGGGCAGGTCTATCTCTTGAACGCGGAAGGCATCTTCCAGACCAGCCCGCGGCTCTCCGGCGCCATCATGGAAAAATCGACCTACCCCATGGGGCCGGTGCAGGACGGGATCCGGGTCCGCACCCTGAAGGAGCTGAAGGACACCCAGGGCCGGGACAGGCCGCCTCAGGTCGCCTGCCAGACCTGGCTCAAAAACCCCAGTTGGCTGCTCGTGGTCAAGCAGGACTACGCCGAGGCCTTCGGCGACGTCAACCACGCCAACACCTGGACCCTGGTGTTTCTGCACTTGAGCGGTCTGAGCATCCTGGTGGTGGTGGTCCTGATCACCCGGCACATGATCTCCATCGTCCGGCGCCGGGATTCGGAGGCCGACCGGCTCAACCAGCAGCTGCTCCAGGCCGGGAAGCTCGCCTCCATCGGCGAGCTTTCGGCAGGGGTGGCGCACGAGATCAACAACCCGCTCGCGATCATCCTCACCGAGCGCCAACTGCTGCTGGATGCCGCCCGCTCCGGGCCGCTCTCGGCACCGGAATTCCAGGAGCAGTTCGCCGACTCCATGAACCAGGTCGACATCCAGGTCCAACGCTGCAAACGCATCACTCAGAACCTGCTCAGGTTCTCGCGGCGCACCCAATCGGTCATCGAGCGGGTGGATTTGAACGCCTTCCTGCGGGAAGTCGTGGAGTTGATGGAGCGGGAGGCCCGCAGCAGCGGCATCCGATTTTTCAGCGATCTGGACCCGACGCTGCCCCCGCTCTTGTCGGACCCCTCCCAGCTCCAGCAGGTGTTCCTGAACCTGATCACCAACGCCATCGACGCCCACGACACCAAGCCGTACGGGACCATCCGCATCGCCACCACGGCCGACCCCGACCTGCGGCAGGTACGGGTGACCGTCGCGGACGCCGGCGCAGGGATCCCCCCGGAACACCTGGACCGGATCTTCGACCCCTTTTTCACCACCAAGGGCGTCGGCAAGGGCACCGGGCTCGGTCTTTCGATCTGCTACAGCATCGTCAAACGGCTGGGGGGCCACATCGAAGTTCACAGCGAACGGGACAAGGGCACGCGGTTCGACATCACCCTGCCCTACAGCCCGCCCCGGGAACTGAAGGACAGCCTTACCCGGAAGCGCGCACCGGAGCCTGCCGCATAAAAGGAGGAGCCCATGGCCGGATCTCGAGTCCTGCTGGTCGACGATGAGGTCGTCTTCACCAAGAACATGTCCAAGCTGCTGAAAAACAGGGGCTATCAGGTGACGGCGGTGAACAGCGGCGACGGCGCCATCCGCGAGCTCGAGGAGGGCGGCTACGACGTCATCGTGCTGGACCTCAAGATGCCGGGCATGGACGGGATCGCCACGCTCAGGGAAATCATGAAGCTCGGCCTGTTCACGCAAACCCTGATGCTCACCGGCCACGGCTCGATCGACAGCGCCCTGGATGCCATGAAGCTCGGCGCCTACGACTACCTGACCAAACCCTGCGAAATAGAGGAGTTGGTCGCCAAGATCGAGGCAGCCGGGGAGAAGCGCCAGGACCACAGATGACTTCGTAAAAAGCCCAATTTCTGCGTTGCGCTTCATCTCGCGGTCGCTGCGGCGTACAAAAAGTACGCCTCGCGACGCGAGATTCGCGCGCCTTGAACTTGGGCTTTTTACAAAGTCATCGATCCGGCTGACTTTGTACGAGTTCATCTTCCTTGGGATGCGGTCGATGCCGCCGCGGCGGTCGGCCGTGGCGGCGCCTTTTCGACCCGCGTCCGCCCTCAGCCTCCCCCTCCCCCAGGCCGGTGCGACCCGGCCCCTTCAAATAGTTATTGAAGTGTGATTCAAGAGCTTATATAAATAACCCCTTCCGGATCAAATCAGGCGCACGCCCCCTGGAGCAGTGCGCGCCGAGACGGGCTCCGAACCGGAGGAGGAGGTGAAGACCGTGGACAATTTCCGAGTGCTGTTCGTGGACGATGAGGTCGACTTTCTCGAGACCCTCATCAAACGTATGCAGAAGCGCCACGTGGCCGTCTTCGGAGTCAACAGCGGCGAGGAGGCCGTCGCCTGGCTCGGCCGCGAATCAGCCGACGTGGTGGTGCTCGACGTGCGCATGCAGGGCATGGACGGGATCCAAACCCTGCGCGCCATCAAGACCGCCCACCCCCTGATCGAGGTCATCATGCTCACGGGCCACGCCAGCCTGGAAATCGCCAAGGAAGGCATGCAGCTCGGCGCCTTCGACTACCTCATGAAACCGATCGAGCTCGACGAGCTGCTCTACAAGCTCGAGGACGCCTACAAGAAAAAAAAGATCCAGCAGGATAAAATCCACACCATCGAGGAGGTGATCGGCCCCAAGCAGTGAAACGAGTCTTGAAGGTCGGCAGGCTTTCGGCAGAAGTGGTTTCAGAGCCTCGAATCACGCTCGAGGGCAAGACGCAGGCCGATTCGAAAGCGCAGCATACCTTTGAGTATGGGAGCATTTCGAGAGGTCTGCAACGCCGCCATCGGGGGTCAGGCGAGGTGATGAAGCCGCTTCTCATCACGGGTTCAAACGCAGGAGAGGAGAACGGATGGAGATGGGATTTTTCAGACAACTCGGACGCTTCATGATGATGGGGGCCCAGGCCCACGCCCGGTGGGAGCTGGACGTGTCCAACACGATCCTGGGGGACCGGCGGCGGCTCTTCCTGCTGCTGCTCCTCACGGTGCCGGCGGCGCTGGGCGGGATCGCCTTCGCCGACGAGATGGCCGGGGTGCTGCCGGAGATGATCGGCGGCAAGTCCTCCTACAGCCCGGCCTTCTATTCCACCGGGATCTTCCTGGCCTCGATCGGGATCGGCATCATGGCCGGGCTGATCACCGGCTGCATCGGCGCCGGCGGCGGGTTCATCATCGCGCCGGCGCTCATGAGCGCGGGCATCAAGGGCATCCTGGCGGTGGGCACGGACCTCTTCCACATCTTCGCCAAGGCGATCATGGGCAGCGTCATCCACCGCAAGCTCGGCAACGTGTCGGTGCCGCTGGCGGTGGTGTTTCTGATCGGGGCGGTCATCGGCGCCACCGGCGGCGGGTTGATCAACCGCGGGCTCTACGAGCTCAACCCGGTGATCAGCGACGCCTTCATCACCACGATCTACTCGATCATGCTGGGCTTCCTCGGCTTCTACGCCCTGTTCGATTTTCTCAAGGCGCAGAAGGCCGCCAGCAAAAAGGGCGCCCCCAAGGGAACCACCGCCCACCACGGCGGCAAGGACGAGGGGACCGAGATGGGCAACCTGCCGCGCAGGCTGCAGTCGGTCAAGATCCCGCCCATGGTCCACTTCGACCACGACCTCGTCCCCGGCGGCCGCAGCATCTCCTGGGTCTTCCTGGTCGCGAGCGGCGCCCTGGTCGGGCTGGCGGCCGGCATCATGGGGGTCGGCGGCGGCTTTCTGACCTTCCCGATCTTCGTCTACACCCTCGGGGTCTCTTCCATGACGACGGTGGGGACCGACATCTTCCAGATCATCTTCACCGCCGGCTGGGCGGCCGTCTCCCAGTACGCCATCTACGGGTTCATCTTCTACACCCTGGCCATGGGGATGCTGCTCGGCTCGCTGCTCGGGATCCAGATCGGCGCCATGGCGACCAAGGTGGTGCCGGGCATCACCATCCGCGGGTTCTACGCCATGGCCGTGCTGGCGGGCTTCGTCAACCGCGTCTTCGCCCTGCCCTCCAAGCTCTCCGACGTCGGGGTCCTGCCGCTCTCCAAGCAGGTCGGCTCGGTGCTGGAAACCATCGGGATCTACGCCTTTTTCGTCGTCATCGTCATCTTCTCGGTCTGGGTGATCGGCACGTTCCTGAAGAACATCCCCGTTCTTCTGGGAAAGGGGGTGCACAAATGATTGCGCGCAAGAAAGAATTCACGATCGGACTCACCCTGCTCATCGGCTTTTTCGTCGTCCTGGTCATTTTCTTTTCACCGGTCTTCAATGGCCAGAACGGGCTGGACTATCTGGACAACCTCTACAACTCGATCTCCAAGGGATCGGCCTATTACATCCCGAAGGTGCGCGAGGAGGTCAAACCGCTCGCCGGCACCGCCGTCGCGATGACGCTCGGCATGGAAAGCCCCGAACAGGCGAAGCAGACGGCGGCCCTCTATGCCAAGGCCGGCGCCCAGGCGAGCGCCGAGGGCAACAAGGTCAAGGTCAGCGGCGACCTGGCCAAGATCCTGCAAGGGTGTCTGGCGGACTCGGATGCCATGTACGCCAACGACGGAAAGAAGGTCGCCGACAAGTACGGGTTCAACGAGCGCCAGGCCCAATACAACTGGTGGAAATCGCTCAAGTCGGCCGAAAAAGACCTCCAGGGGCAGAAGAAGTTCAAGGAAGCCAAGGTGATCGCCTCGGTCAACAAGAAAGTGGTCGAGACCGCCTACAACTACTACCGGATCGAGCCCCAGAAAATCGGGGACCAGGTCTGGCTGGTGATCGGCTCGCTGGTGTTCTACGTCGTCTACACCCTGTGGTACGGGTTCGCGATCCTCTACCTGTTCGAAGGCTGGGGCATGCAGCTCGAGCACTGATCGACCCCGCCACGCGACGCCACGGCAAGAGCGCTGCCCGGGCAACCGAAGGTCGAAAGCACGCCGGCGCACCGGATGCTTTCGACCTTCAGCGCCCGGACGGTCAGCGGGGGCGGGCACCCGCCGCCCCCCGTTGGTCACCCATCGGGCCCCCGGCCCCGAGCCTTGAGCGATCGGCATGGCCCCCATCGGCCGCTTCTTCAGGAAGTTACTTCCCCGCAAACCCGCGGGCGATCCCGCGGAGGTCGAGGCCCTGCGCATCGAGTTCAAGGACCGCTATCACAGTTTCAAACTGCTCCTGAGCGCCAACGACAAGTCCCTCGAGATCATGGCCGAAATCGAGGAGGCGCTGCACGGCAACCGCCCCTTCGGCATGAGCTTCGTGCGCGCCGCCTGCACCTCGGTGACGGTCAACGTCTTCCGCATGATCCGCAGCATCGAGAAGCTCGCCCCGCACAAGTACCGCGGGCTCTTCGACCGCCACGAGCGCATCAGCCGGGGCATCGAGGATGTCCTGGCCCGTCCGAAGCCGGTCGGCGACGAGCGGCTGGTCATCCCCTTGAGCGAGGTCACCAAGACCCTGGCGGATTCGGTCGGCAGCAAGATGGCCAACCTGGGGGAGATCAAGAACCGTTTGCGGCAAACCGTGCCGCCGGGGTTTGCGATCACCGCCCGGGGCTACGAGCGCTTCGTCGCGCACAACGACCTGCAGGCCGAGATCGACCGCCGCATCCAGGCCGCCGAGTCCAAGGACGTCGAGAACCTCTTCGCCCTGAGCGCCGAAATCCAGCAGCTGATCACGCGCGCCGAGGTGCCGCCGGACCTCGCGGCCGCCATCCGCGAGGCCTGGTCGGCGATGGAGACCGAAGCCGGGGGCGAGGTCCGGGCGGCCCTGCGCAGCAGCGCCCTCGGCGAGGACGCCGCCGGCAGCTCCTTCGCCGGCCAGTACCGCTCGGAGCTCAACGTCAGCGCCGAAAACGTGCTCGACGCCTACCGGCAGGTCCTGGCCAGCAAGTACAGTCTGCAGGCCATCACCTACCGGCTGAGCCGCGGGTTCCGCGACGAGGACGTCGCCATGTGCGTGGGCTGTCTCGCCATGATCGAGGCCGTCGCCGGCGGGGTCACCTACACCCGCAACCCGGTGGACATCCGCGACCACTCGATTTTCATCAATGCCGCCTGGGGGCTGCCCAAGACGGTGGTGGACGGCAGCGACGCCTGCGACCAGATCGTGGTCTCACGCGAGGAGCCCTTGCGGATCCTGCACGAGGAGATCCGCGCCAAGGCCCGCAAGTTCGTCTGTTTCGCCGAGGAGGGCGTGTGCCGGTTGGACCTGACCGGCGCCGAACGCGAGCGCGCCTCGATCACCGACGACCAGGCCGTCGCCCTGGCACGCACCGCCATCGCCCTCGAGCGGCACTACGGCGTCGCCCAGGACATCGAGTGGGCCATCGACCCCAAAGGGGACGTCTATCTGCTGCAGTGCCGGCCCCTGCAGCAAAGAACGGCCGGACGCCCTCGGTCGCGCCCGGCGCCGCAACCGGCCCCGCGGCCGACATCACCATCGCGCGCGGCGGCATCACGGCCAGCCCCGGTGCGGCCAGCGGCGTGGTCTTCGTGGCGCAGAAGAGCGCGGACGTGCTCTCGCTTTCCCGACCGGGGGGTCCTGGTAGTCGGCCAGGCGCTGCCGCGCTGGGCCTCGCTGCTGAACCGCGCCGCGGCGGTCGTCGCCGAGCAGGGCGGGTTTGCCGGGCACCTGGCCAACGTGGCGCGGGAGTTCGGCGTGCCGGCCCTTTTCGGGGTGCCCGATGCCACCCGGCTCCTCCCGCCCGGGGAAACCGTGACCGTGGATGCCGGCGGGCAGGCCATCCATCGGGGACGGGTGGAGGAGCTGCTCGGCGAAACCGCCGCCGCCCAAGTCCCTCATGCAAGGCAGCCCCGTGTACGAGATCCTGGCCGAGGCGGGCCGGCTGATCGTGCCGCTCAACCTGCTCGACCCGGACGCGCCCGAGTTCGCCCCGGAGAATTGCCGCACCCTGCACGACATCACCCGCTTCATCCACGAGAAGTCCGTGCAGGAGATGTTCAATTTCGGCAAGGACCACGACTTCTCCGAGCGCTCGAGCAAGCAGCTCCACTACAAGGTCCCGATGCAGTGGTGGGTGCTCAACCTCGACGACGGCTTCACCGAGGAGATCGACGGCAAGCACGTCAGGCTCGAGCAGATCGCATCGATCCCGATGCTCGCCTTCTGGAAGGGCTTTGTCGCCATCCCCTGGGAGGGACCGCCGGCGGTCGACGGCAAGGGGATGCTCTCGGTCATGTTCCGGGCGACCACCAACCAGGCGCTCGTCACCGGGGTGCGCTCCAAGTTCGCCGAGCGCAACTACTTCATGATCTCGCGCAACTTCTGCAGCCTGAGCCAGCGCCTGGGCTTCCACTTCGCCACCCTGGAAGCGCTGGTCAGCCGGCGCACCTCCGAGAACTACGTCAGCTTCCAGTTCAAGGGGGGGGCGGCCGACTTCGACCGCCGCCTGGCCCGGGTCGAGTTCATCGCCGAAATCCTGGAGCCGATCGGTTTCCGGGTGGAGGTCAAGGAGGACCACCTGATCGCCCGGATCGAGGACGAGGAGGAGCCGTACATGCTGAAGCGGGTCGAGATCCTCGGCTATTTGGGGCTTCACACGCGGCAGCTGGACATGATCATGACCAACCCGGCGCACGTGAGCTACTACCGGGCCAAGTACCGCAAGGACATCGACGCCCTGCTGGCGACGCCGTCCGACATCCCCGCCCGGGGGGAGCGCAGCGCCTTGAACATAGCGGTTTGCAACGCCTTCAATCTACGGTATTAAGCAATCTGAACCGGGCACTGGAAGAATCACCGCGCGGCCTGAGGCGGGCTGCCGGCCGGAGGCGGCCGCAACCCCTAGATGGTGGGACATGGAAAGAAACATCTACACCCGTCTGCAGCGCAAGATCGTCCTGCTCACCCTCCTGGTCACCTTCACCCCGCTCCTGCTGCTGGGGGTCATCATCTACCGGCAGTTCGCCGAGATGTTCACCGCCAAGATCCAGGAGCAGATCCGCTACCGTGCGGAGTCCCAGGCCGAGGCCCTGGACCTCTTCCTGAAGGAGCGCACCGCCATCCTCGGCGCGATCGCCGACACCCACAGCTTCGAGAGCATCACCGACCCGGAGAGTCTCGCCCGCAAGCTCGCCGTCATGAACCTGAGGGCCGGGGCCTTCGTCGACCTCGGGGTCATCGACCACACCGGGGAGCAGATAGCCTACATCGGGCCCTACGACCTCAAGGGCAAGAATTACTACGAGCAGCCCTGGTTCGAGCAGGTCATGAGCAAGGGCATCTACACCAGCGACGTGTACCTGGGGTTTCGAAAGCTGCCGCACTTCATCATCGCCATCCGCCGCCAGGAGCCGCGGCGCAACTGGATCCTGCGCGCCACCATCGACCCCGACATCTTCGGCCGGATCGTGCAGGCGGCCCACATCGGGAAGACCGGCGACGCCTATCTGGTCAGCGAGGGGGGGGTGCTCCAGACCAAACCGCGCTTCTCCCGCAGCGCGCTCGACGCAAGCCCCGTCAACCCCGCGCTCTTCGGCAAACAGACCATTGTCTTCGAAGAGGAGGGCGACGACGGGCGCAAACTGCTTTATGCCGGGACCTGGCTCAAGAACAAGAACTGGCTGCTCGTCATCACCGGGGATGTCGAAACCGAGATGGCGGGTCTCTTCGCCACCCGCAACACGCAGATCCTCATCATCACGCTCGGCATCATCGCCATCGTCTTGACGACGGTGTTCACGACCCGCCTGATGGTGCGGCAGCTCGTGGACTCCGAGACCCGGATGAAGGAGTTGAACGCCCAGCTGGTCCAGTCCGACAAGCTGGCCGCCGTCGGCAAGATGGCGGCCGGGGTGGCGCACGAGATCAACAACCCCCTGGCGGTGATCCTGCAGAAAACCGGCTGGCTGCAGGACCTGCTCGAGGAGGAGGACCTGCAGAAGAGCGCCAATTTCCAGGAATTCCGCACCTCGGTCCAGAAAATCGAGGATCACGTGGAGCGCGCCCGCAAAGTGGTCCACAACATGCTCGGCTATGCCCGCCGCATGGAGCCCCGCCTGGAGGATGTCGATGTCAACCAGACCATCCAACAGACCATCGACATCCTGGAAAACTACGCCAGAGGCAACAACATCGACATCCAGGCCGACCTGTCCGAGAACGTCCCCATCATCGCCGGGGATCAGTCCCAGCTCCAGCAGGTGGTTCTGAACCTCATCAACAACGCCATCGACGCCATCGGCAAGGACGGCACCGTCACGGTCACATGCACGGCGGACAGCTCCGAGATCCGGATCACGGTCGCCGACACCGGGCCGGGGATACCCGAGAACATGCAGAAAAGGGTTTTCGACCCGTTCTTCACTACCAAGACTTCCGGCAAGGGGACCGGCCTCGGTCTGTGGATCAGCCACAACATCGTGGACAAATTGGGCGGTTCGATGACGCTGCAGAGCAGGCCGGGGGAAGGGGCGGAGTTCACCATCCGGCTGCCCGTCGTGCGCCCCGGCAAAAAATGAGATAAAAATGCGAGACCCGCGGCATGCGTGTCGGACCGCCCGGGAACTGATTTGCCGCTGAGGATCGGAAATTATCCAGTCCAACATCGGAGGAGCCATGGCCCCACCCAAGATCCTGGTCGTTGACGACGAAGGCGATTTTCTCGAAACCCTGATGAACCGCCTCAACAAGCGCAAGATCGCCACCCTCGGCTGCGTCAGCGGCGAGGAGGCCCTGCGGCTGGTGCGGGAAAACACCTTCGACGTGGTTGTCCTGGACATCAAGATGCCCGGCGGCATGGACGGAATCGAGACCCTGAGGGAAATCAAGAAAATCCAGCCCGAAGCCGATGTCATCCTGCTCACCGGCCATGCCTCCCTCGAAACCAGCGTCGAGGGCATGCGGGAAGGCGCCTACGATTACCTCCTCAAGCCGATCAAGCTGGAGGACCTGCTCGAAAAGCTGGCCCAGGCGCTCGAGCGCAAGGGCTCGCCCGAGCACCGGGCGCAAGGCGAGGAAATCCGCAAGCTGCTGCAGAAGCAATAAGCGCTTGCCGCCGCTGCCCGAGCGATACCCGAGCCCGTCCCTCGCATCGGCTGAGTCGGCAGAAACGGAAGATAGGCTGAAGACTGAAGGCCGAAGGCAAGACCGAAGAAACCAATGCCGGAGGTGGAAGATCACTGATGGCTGAGCTTCCCGTGCGATTCCACTCCCCTTGCGGGGGGTGCCGGGGCCTCAGTCCTCCCAGGGGGTGAGGCTCTCGCAGCCGTCACTCGGTCACCAGGACGGTCTGCTCGAACTGGGCGGAGAGGGAACCGTCGCGGGTGACGGCGGTCCAGTCGTCGGCGAGGATCCTGAGCTCCTTGCCGCCCAGGTTGATCATGGGCTCGATGGTGAAGACCATGCCCGGGACCAGCGCAAGCCCGGTGCCCTTGCGGCCGAAGTGGGGGATCTGGGGCGGTTCGTGAAAGTCGAAGCCGAGGCCGTGGCCCACGAATTCGCGCACGACGGAGCAGCCTTGGGCCTCGGCGTGCGTCTGGATGGCCCAGCCGATGTCGCCGACGGTGTTGCCCGCCTTGACCATGGCCATACCGCGGCGCAGGCACTCGCGTGCCACGGCCACGATCTTGACGGCCTCGGGGCCGGGGGCGCCCACAAAAAAGGTCTGGTTGGCATCGGCGTAATACCCGTCCAGGATCGAGGTGACGTCGACGTTGACGATGTCGCCGTCACGCAGCACGCGCTCGCCGGGGATGCCGTGGCAGATCACCTCGTTGACCGAGACGCAGACGCTTTTGGGGAAGCCGCGGTAGTTGAGCGGTGCGGGGATCGCGCCGTTTTTAATGGTGAACTCGTGCACCCAGGTGTTGATCTCATCGGTGGTGATGCCGGGGGCGATGCGCGGCGCCACCAGACCGAGGGTCCGCACCACCAGATCGCCGGCACGCCGCATGGCTTCGATGTCCGCCGGCGTTTTGAGCCGGATGCGGTATTTGCGGGCGTAGGTCTCCGCGAGCGAGGGCGGCCCCGCGTCGCCCGCGACCATGCAGCATTTCTTGTACTTCAGACCGCTGCCGCAGGGGCAGGTGTCGTTGCGACCGATTTTGGCTGTTTTCAGTTTCATTCGAACCGGCTTCATATCCCCCTGAGCTGGTCATTGCTGCTTTCAACAAAAAGTCTTTTACCCTGTAGAAGTGGTTTCAGAACCTCGGATCACGCCTGCGGGCAAGGCGCCGGCCGATTCGAAAGCGCAGCAACCTTTATCGGTTGTGAGCATTTCGAGAGGCCGGCAATGCCGCCCCTGGGCGTCAGACGGGGTTGCTGAAATCACTTCTAATACATTTCACCCCCCGACACAAGCATACCGCCGGGCCTGCCGCAGCGGGTCAGTCGGCGTGCAGAACCACGGCAAAGGCATTGAAGGCCGCCCACACCCGGTCCGACGGGCGGAGGTCGAGCATCTTCAGGCTCTGCGCGGTGACAACGGCGCAGATCGCGGTGCCGTCGCTGATGCGGGCCACGATCTCCGATGTCACCTTCCCGCGCACGATGCGCTCGACACTCCCGCCCAGCACGTTCTCCGCCGAGCAGGGGGGGCGATCGACGCTGCGGTGAATGGTCACCCAAGGCGCCTTGACTTCGGCGGCGACGAGGGCGCCCCGTTTCAACCCCAGGTTCTCCAGGCTGTGGTTGGTGATGACGGCGCTGATGCGGGTCCCGCCCGGAGTCAAAATCTCCACCCAGGCCTGGACCACACCCTTTCGAAGCGTTTCGATCTTTCCGAAAAAAGCGTTGCGGGCGCTGGTCTTGCGCCGGTTTTCGCGGTCGACGAAAAAGGCCTCGACCCGCCGCATCTCCTCGACGGAGAATTTGACGTAGGAGGCGACCAGGTTGGGGGTCGCATGCCCCAGGATCTTCTGAACGACCGGCAGGGGCACACTGCCGCGCATCAACTCCACCGCCCGGGATTTGCGGATCACCTCCGGGGCCCCCAACTCACGCGGGATCCCGATGGACTCGGCCCGCTCGTAGAATTTGCGCCGCACGTGGGCCGGGTCCAGCTTGAGCAAGGACCCTCCCTTGCCCCGGGGGGAAAGGCCGCCCAGGAATCCTTGAATCTCGATCGACACCGCCTGCGGTATCTGCACATTGCGGCCGGTCCGGTCGTCCGGATCGGCTCCTTTGTGAAACCGCAGTGTGTGCATTTCGAGGTTGAAATCCTTTTTCAGCTCAAGACGCAGCACCTCGTTGAGCCGTGCCCCCGTGTAGCGGATCAGCAAAAAAATCAGGAACACCCGCCGGCGGGAGGAGACGAGATCCGGACGACGTGGGGAACCGGCCCACTCCCGGAAGGCCTGTTCGAGCCGGTTGAGCTGAACGGGGTCCAGGCAGCGGCCCCCCTCCGGGCCGGAGAGAATGCGGGCATGATCGGGGTGCGTGGGGCGAAGGCCTCGAGGTTTCATTGTTGCAGCCTCCTCGTCCTTGATGGTCCAGGCCGACCGAGCACCCCAATGCGTAAAAAAGGGCTTGACGCACCCGGATCGTTGCGATATTGATATGACACGAATTTTATATTTTTCGTGCTTGTTTTGCAAGTGTCTTTTTCGAAGCGATCAAAAGGAAAGAACCCGCCAAAAACACTCACTCGAATCGATGACTTGGCAGAGAGCCCCCGCTCAAGGCACGCTGGTCCCCGCCGGGTGAGGCGTATCAGGTACGCCGCCGCGGGCGCGTGACCAAGGGCAGCGCCGAACTTGGGGGTTTCTGCGGAGGCGTCACACCCTGTGAGGTGTGCAATGGACCGCCCGGCCGGAGCAAAAGATTGCCTCACCGCCCCCCCGCCTGTCGACGAAACCGCCCTGCGATTCGACCGGGTGGAACTTGCCGGCGCTTTCGGGGACCTGGGGACGCTGCTGCCCATTGTCGTCGGCATGATCCTGATCAACCGGCTGAGCCCGTCGACGGTCTTCCTGGCCTTCGGGCTGTTTTATCTCGCCACGGGGTTTTACTACCGGCTGCCGGTGCCGGTCCAACCCCTGAAGGCCGTGGGGGCGATCGCCATCGCCTACCCGGCGCTGATCACCGAGTCGGTCATCGGCGCCTCGGGCATCCTGTTCGGTGCGCTGCTGATGGTGTTCGCACTGACCGGGATGGTCGACAAACTCGCCAGACTGTTCACCCCACCCGTGGTGCGCGGCATCCAACTCGCACTCGGGCTTGTTTTTTTGAAAAAAGGAATCGAGCTCATCGTCTCCCCGCAGGTGTTTCTCAATGGGCTCCCCGGCCGCTTCGCCGAATACCCCATCAATCTCATCCTCGGGGTCGTTGTTTTCGCCCTGGTGCTGGGGCTCCTGGACAACAAGAAATTCCCGGCCGCCCTGGTCGCCGTCGCCGCCGGCATCATTTCCGGTTTTGCGCTGGGCGGGTTCAACGCGCAGAGCCTTTCGCTCGGCCCCACGCGCCTGCAGACGGCCCTTCCCTCCTTGCCGGATTTCTGGACCGCCTTCAGCATGCTGATTCTGCCGCAGATCCCGCTCACCATCGGCAACGCCTGCGTCGGCACCGCGGACACCTGCCGCAGCCTCTTCCCCCGGAACCCGGCCCCGGAAAAAAGCTCGGCCGGCAGGTTCGCGCTCACCATGGGGATCGCCAATTTCCCCGCGGGCTTCTTCGGCGCCGTCCCCATGTGCCACGGCACCGGCGGTCTGGCCGCCCACTACCGTTTCGGAGCGCGGACCGGCGGGGCTCCCGTGATGATCGGCGCCATCCTCGTCGTCATGGCTCTGGCCTTCGGGGAATTCGGTTTCGCGCTCCTGGCGACGATCCCGAATTCGGTCCTGGGGGTGCTGCTGGTGTTCGCGGGGCTGGAGCTCTGCCCGCTGGTGCGAAGCCTCAAGGCCAACGAGGAGTACTTCGTCGCGCTTCTGATCACCGGCATCGCCCTGTCCGTGCCCAACATGGCCTGGGCCTTCGGCATCGGCATCGCGGTGGATCTCTTCATCCGCAAGATGAAGCTCAAGATTTGATGATGGGTGAAGCGCTGTACATTCACTTCAGTGTTTCCGGTGTGGACACCTGGGTCTTCACCCCGCCTCTGGTGGCGCTGGCGGTGTCCACTCTCACCTCCATGGGCGGCATCTCCGGGGCGTTCCTGTTGCTCCCGTTTCAGGTCAGCATCCTCGGATTCGCCTCGCCGGCGGTGAGTGCGACCAATTTTGTCTTCAACATCGTGGCCATCCCGAGCGGCGTTTACCGCTATCTCAAGGAAGGCCGGATGGCCTGGCCTCTGACCTGGATCGTCATTGCCGGCACCCTGCCCGGGGTCCTCATCGGCTACTACCTGCGGGTCCTCTATTTACCGGATCCCAAGGCCTTCAAGCTCTTCGTGGGGTGCGTGCTGCTCTACATCGGCGCCCGACTGCTGTATGAAATGACCGCGCGCTCGCAAAAAAGCAAGCAGGAGACGAAAGCCCTGGAAACCAGGTTCAACGATCACGTGAAAAAAATGAAGGCCGATCGCAATGCCCATCTCTCCGCGGGCCTGCCGACCGAGGCGGTCGTGCGCACGGTTTCTTTCACCTTCCGCCGGGTGGAGTACGAGTTCTGGGGGCAGCGCTTTTCCTACAGCACGGCCGGGATGTTCGCGCTCGCCTTCGGGGTGGGAATCGTCGGCGGCACCTACGGTATCGGCGGCGGGGCGATCATCGCCCCCTTCTGCGTGGCCGTGTTCCACCTGCCGGTCTACACCGTGGCCGGGGCGGCGCTGATGGGGACGTTTCTGACCTCCATCGCCGGCGTCGTCTTTTACAGCTTTCTCCCCGCTCAACCCGGCCTGGCGACCCGACCGGACTGGCTGCTGGGGTTTCTTTTCGGTGCCGGCGGCTTCGCCGGAATGTACATCGGGGCGCGGCTCCAGAAATTCGTGCCCCAGAAATTCATCAAGGCCATGCTGGGGCTGATCATTGGTCGTTCTGGCCGGAAGCTACATCTGGCAGTTTTTCAAGTAGCCGACACCTCAACCCGGGCGGTTCATACCCACCGGATGCGCCGCCAGTCGTAGGACAGGCGGATGGCGCCGCCCGGGTAAAACCCGCGTTCTCGGATGAGGCCCTGCGGCAGCACGACCGTCAGCGGAAGGTCGGCCGCCAGGATTGAAACACGCACTTCCCCTGAGGCCTTTTCAAGGGCCATGCGCGTGATGGTCCCCGACAGGGTGCAGGCAGCGGGTCCGGCTGCCTGAGTGTGGTGCGAGTCCGACACGCGCATGTTTTCGATCACCGCCGCAGCTTCGCCTGCCGGCGGCCGGGGCACCTCCAGGATCTGACCGTCGGCCAGCGCCTTTCCCCAGCGCTCACCCGGCACCATTTCCCATGGCCCCAGCACGATGTTCTCCCTTCCGCTTCCGAGAACCCGGCCCTTGAACAGGTGCAGGACCGTGTCGGAGACCTCGTAAAGCCACTGCCAGTCGTGACTCGCGATGATCAGTGTCGTCCCCCATTCCCGCCGGGCCCTGAGGGCGGCGTCCTTGATGAGCTGCGCGCTCAGCGCATCGATGCTGGCCGTGGGCTCATCCAGCAAGAGCACCTCCGGCTCGAGGACCAGGCGGGCCGCAAGCGCCACGCGCTGCGCCTCGCCGCCTGAAAGCGCGTAGGACGGACGGCCGGCGAACTCCTTCCCGTCCAGGCCGACGTAGGCCAGCGCCTTGTGGACCCGCGCGGGCAGGTGGTCATCTGCTCGGCGGACCTTGAGGCCGTAACCGACGTTGGAGAACACCGTGCGTTTCATCAGGAAGGGCTCCTGGGGGAGCAGGGTCACCCGGTTGCGGACCTCGGGCGCAAATGGGCCGGCGGGCTTGCCGTTGAAAAAGATCTCGCCCTGAGTGGGCTTGTCGACAAATCCCGCAAGCCTCAGGAAGGTGCTCTTGCCGCTGCCGTTCGGGCCGATGACCCCGACGATGCCGCCCCGGGGAAGGTCCAGGCGGTCGATGCGCAAAACCGGGGTGCGGCGGTACACGTGGGTGAGGTCGCGTATGGCGTAGAGCGGGAATCCCACGTCACGACCTCCTGCGCAGAAAGGAGACCGAGAAGTTGACCCCGAAGGCGATCAGCAGCAGCACCAGCCCCAGGGCGATCCCCATGGCGAACTCGCCCTTGTTGGTTTCAAGGGCGATGGCCGTGGTGATGGTGCGCGTCTGCCACTTGATGTTGCCCCCCACCATCATGGCGATGCCGACTTCGGTCATGACGCGGCCGAAGGCCGTCAGCGCGGCGGCGATGACCCCGTGGCGCGCCTCCCAGAGGGTGCTCAGGAAGAGCTGCCGCCGGTTGGCGCCAAGGGAGATCAGCGTCACCCGCAGCTGGCGGTCCATGCTCTCGACCGCCGTGGCGCAGAGGGCGACCACGATCGGCAACGCCAGGACGGTCAGGCCGACGGCGATGCCGGGCAGTGTGAACAGCAAGCCCCACTGCCCGAGCGGCCCCCGGCTGGTAAAGAAGGCGTAGACCAGCAGGCCGATGAAGACGGTCGGAAGGGCGAGGAGCGTGTCGACCACCACCCGCACCTGCTTTTTCAGGTTGAAGTCGAAATACCCCAGACAAAAACCGAGCGGCAGCCCCATGGCCAGCGTGGCCGCAAGCGCATAGGCGGACACGACCAACGTGGCCGAGACGGCCGAAAACGTCTCCGCGTCGCCGCCGGCGAGCAGCTCGAGCGCCTTCAAAAACCCTTGAAGTAAAAAATCCATGTGAAAATGAGCTCGGCGGTGTGGGGTTTAGTGTTTGATCTGCAGATCACTCCCTACGAAACGTTAATGATGGCCGCGAAGAAAGCCCGAGGTCAAGGCGCGCGAGTCCCGACGAGTGAGGCGTACTATTTGTACGCCGCAGCGAGCGCGGGATGAAGCGCAACGCAGAGATCGGGATTTATGCGCGGCCATCTCACTTGGAATTGGGGGTGAATAGCGGCTTCCCCATCAACTTGAACTCCTTGATGATCTTCTGGCCCTGGGGCCCCGCGACCCAGTCGCTGAATTTGGCGGCCAGCTCAAGCTGGGCCTTGGCGCACTTGGCCGGGTTCACGGCCATGACGCTGTACTGATTGAACAGCGCCTGGTCGCCCTCCACCAGGACTTTCAACGGGGGATCGCCCTTCATGTTGTTTTCGTACTTGATGTAGGTGCCGCGGTCGGCCAGGGTGTACCCGTTCTTCTCGGCGGCGATGGTGATGGTGGCCATCATGCCCTGCCCGGCCTGGGCATACCAGGCTTCTTTTTCCGGAACCGCCCCTTGCCCGGCTTTCCACAGATTCAGCTCCATCATGTGGGTGCCGGACTTGTCCCCGCGGCTGACGAAGACGGCCTGCTTGGCCCGGATGGCCTGCAGGGCGTCCTTGACGCTTTTGCCCTTGACGCCGGCCGGGTCCGAAGCCGGGCCGATGATGACGAAATCGTTGTACATGATCTCCCGGCGGTTCAGGCCAAAGCCTGCGTCCACGAACTTCTTTTCGGCATCCGGGGCGTGGACCATCAGCACGTCCACGTTGCAATCCTCGCCCAGCTTGAGCGCCTTGCCGGTGCCGGTGGCGGTCCAGCGCAGGTCGATGCCGGTCTCTTTTTTGAACTCCGGCGCGAGGACGCTCAGAAGACCCGTGTCCTCGGTGCTGGTCGTCGTCGCCATCAGCAGAATCTTCTCCTCGGCCCCGGCCGGCGCCGCCGGGACCAGCCCCAGGCAGAAAACAACCATCGCCGCCGCCAGCATCTCTCGGTACCTCTTCATCAATGCCCCCTTTCTTGCGCTATGCGTCTTGGGTTTCGTTTTTAGCGTTGTGCGGAAAGACCATCTTGCCGCTCAGACTGAGATCATAGCCTTCGAGACCGTCCTGCACCATGCGGTGGAACCGGGGTTCGTGCAGCAGCCCCAGGAACCTCTGAACGCCCTCTTCGAAGAACCGCTCCTTCGCCGCCATGAGATCGAAACGCTCCCAGCGCAGGGGGATGAACCCCAGGTTGAGGAGCGCCGCCACCGGCCGGATCCCCGGTCCGGCGTCGGCCTTGCCGGCCAGGACCTCGAGCCCGACGTCCAGGTGCCGCTGGACCTCACGGGCGTAGCCGTCGATCTTCTCGCCTTTGAGGCCTGCCTTGTTCAGCTCGCGGTCCAGCAGCAGGCGGGTGCCGGTCCCCAGGGGCCGGTTCACGATCCGCATCCCCGGCTGGGCGAGATCGGCGACGCCGGTGATTTTTTTGGGGTTCCCTTTCGGGACGATGATCCCCTGTTCGCGCCGGCAGAAATTCACCACAGCCGGCAGGTTCCCCAGCTCCTCCGAGGCGTAGGCGAAGTTGTACTCGCTCTCGTCCTCCTGGAGCAGATGGCTCGCCGCCAGGTGGCACAGGTCGCGGCGCAGCGCCCTCAAGCCCCCCATGCTCCCCAGGTTTCCGAACACCGCCAAATGCTCGGAGTGCAGGGTGTTGAAGAGCGTGATCGCACGGTCCAGCAAAAGATCGTTGCTCCCGGCAAGGACCAGAAGCCCCTTGTAGGGGAGTGCGCCCGTTTCGCTTTTCGGGAAATTGATGGTGTTCGCCTCCACCCACTGTTCCACGAGGTGCTGCGGGAAGAGCCATTTGCCGGTGATCTTGGTGGCCGGCAACCCTTTCTCGGAAACAAGGGTGTAGACCATTTTCTCGTTCACATTTAAGAACTTGGAGACTTCCCTGGTGGAGAGGAGTTTGGCCATGATGTGAATTCTCCGCATTTGCAGGCATTTTCAGACACTAAAGGTTATGCAATTAAGTTAAATGGCCAATTCTGTCAATGATGTTCGATTGTGACGACCATAAACGACAAATAAATTACCACAAATAACACTAATTAGCGGATGCGGCGGTCCAGCCACCCGCACTCGCGTGAAACGGCAGCGGTCCGTCAGGAGGGGGTCTTCGGGGTCTTACCCGGGTAAGGGCAGAGGTCTTCCAAAGGGCAGGCCGGGCACTTCGGTTTTCTGGCCGTGCAGGTGTCGCGGCCGAAAAAGACGAGACGCAGCGAGAAGTCGCTCCACTCGCTGCGGGGGATGAGCGGCATGAGGTCGCGTTCGATCTTCTGCGGGTCGCTGTGCTGCGTCAGGCCGAGCCGCCGGGAGATGCGCCCGACGTGCGTGTCCACCACGACCCCCGGGGTGTCGAAGGCCGCGCCGAGCACCACGTTGGCCGTCTTGCGCCCCACGCCGGGCAGTTCGACCAGCTCCTCCAGGGTCTGCGGCACGCAGCCGCCGTGGCGTTCGATCAGAATTTGGCAACAGGCCTTGATATTTCTGGCCTTGTTCCGGTAAAAGCCGGTCGACCGGACGATCGCTTCGATCTCGGCCAGGGGCGCGGCCGCAAAGTCCTGCGGTCGGCCCAGACGCTCGAACAGCGCGGGCGCCACGCGGTTCACCTGCTTGTCCGTGCACTGGGCGGACAGGATGGTGGCCACCAGGAGCTCGAACGGGTTGCGGTGGAAGAGCTGCGGCGCGACCTGGGGGTAGCGCGCATTGAGCACCGCGAGGACGGCCGCGGCACGTTCGGCTGTTTTTTTTCGAGCCATAAAGGATGTCGGCGTCGGCTTGTATTCGGGATCCGGCGAACTATGTTATCGAAACGCTTTCGTTCCGAAGCCCGGCATATAGACCGATTCCAAGAGACCCGTCAAGACGGGCGGACACCCTATGAACACCCAAAAAGAAAAAGTGCGCGCCCTGGGGTTGTGCTCCGGCGGGCTGGACAGCATGCTGGCGGGGCTGGTGCTGCGCGGGCAGGGCATCGAGGTCGAATGGGTCACCTTCGAGACCCCCTTTTTTTCCGCGGCCAAGGCCCGCAAGGCGTCCCTGGCAACCGGCATCCCGCTCACGGTGCGGTCGATATTTCCCCGCTACCTCGCCATGCTGCGCAACCCGCCGGCCGGCTACGGCAAGTACATGAACCCCTGCATGGACTGCCATGCGCTCATGTTCCGGCTGGCGGGTGAGATCATGCGGCAGCGCGGCTTCGATTTCCTCTTCAGCGGGGAGGTGGTCGGCCAGCGGCCCATGTCCCAGACCAAACCGTCCCTGCGCTACGTGGAGAAGCACTCCGGCCTCTCGGGCCTCATCCTGAGACCCCTCAGCGCCAAGCACCTGCCCGCGACGCTTCCCGAACTGAACGGCCTGGTCGACCGCGAAAAGCTGCTCGACATCAGCGGCCGCGGCCGGCGGGACCAGATCCGCCTGGCCCGGGAGTTCGGCGTGTCCGAATACCCGGCCCCGGCCGGGGGCTGCCTGCTCACCGACAAAGGCTTCAGCGCCCGGCTGCGCGACCTGTTCGACCACCAGGTCGACTGCACGGAGGCCCAGGTCGAACTGCTCAAGTACGGCCGCCATTTCCGCCTCGCCCCAAACGCCAAGCTCATCGTCGGCCGCACCGAGGGCGACAACGAAAACATCCTGCGCCGGCACGATGCCCGCACGGACGTGGTCCTCAACCTCCGGGACCATCCCGGCCCCGTCGGCCTGATTCCCGGCGGCGGCGATCGCGGCACCATCCTGCGGGCGGCCGCGGTCTGCGTGGGCTACAGCAAGGCGCCCAAGCTCACCCCGGTGGCGGTCGTGGTGAAACAACCCGCCGGCGAGGAGGTGATCCAGGCGATCGCCGTCATGCCCGAGGAGGTGCGCCGGCTGATGATCTGAAAGTAAAAGGGTCAGGGGTCGAGGGGTCAAGGGTTCGAGTGAAAAGACAAGGACCATACCCTTCCCGACCTCGGCCGATCGGTTCACGCGCGAGGCCCGAGTCTCCGCTGAAGCGGGGCAGGCAAGGCGCGCGAAGTCACGCGGTGCGAGGCGTCCCGGGTCGCTTTAAAGCAAGCAGCAGCCCGTCAGCCAAGGCGCCCAGGCTTTGGAAAGCGCAGCATACTTTTCGTATGTGAGCAGTTCCAAACGGAGGGCAACGCTGGATCACGGGCTGAGGCGCCGCTTTACAGCGACCCGGTCAGTACGCCGCAGCACCCGCGGGCTGAAGCGCAACGCCGAAATCGGGTCTCCCGCTGAAACCAAACGGAGGTTTAGCGCGAGGCCCGAGTTCAGGCGCGCGAAGTCACGCGGTGCGAGGCGTACTTTTCGTACGCCGCAGCACCCGCGGGCTGAAGCGCAACGCCGAAATCGGGTCTCCCGCTGAAACCAACCGGAGGCTTAGCGCGAGGCCCGAGTTCAAGGCGCGCGAAGTCACGCGGTGCGAGGCGTACTTTTCGTACGCCGCAGCACCCGCGGGCTGAAGCGCAACGCCGAAATCGGGTCTCCCGCTGAGACCAAACGGAGGCTTAGCGCGAGGCCCGAGTTCAAGGCGCGCGAAGTCACGCGGTGCGAGGCGTACTTTTCGTACGCCGCAGCACCCGCGGGCTGAAGCGCAACGCCGAAATCGGGTCTCCCGCTGAAACCAAACGGAGGCTTAGCGCGAGGCCCGAGTTCAAGGCGCGCGAAGTCACGCGGTGCGAGGCGTACTTTTCGTACGCCGCAGCACCCGCGGGCTGAAGCGCAACGCCGAAATCGGGTCTCCCGCTAAGCCTCCGCGCCGGAGCTGCCCGCAGGCCGCCGAGATATCCTGCCCCCGGCTGTGGCGCACCAGCGCGGTCAGGTGATGGCCGACCAGCACCTCCCGGAAAGCGGCGACGGCGGCGTCGGAGGGGCGCTCGAACCCGCTGCCGGCGTGGGGGTTGAAGGGGATGAGGTTCACCTTGCAGCGGATCGGCCGCAGCAGCCGGCAGAGCCGGTGGGCATCCGCCGGCGAGTCGTTGACCCCGCCGAGCAGCACGTACTCGAAAGTGATGCGGCGGCCCGGCGGCAGCGGGTAGTCCCGGCAGGCGTCGAGCAGCATCTTGCAGCGGATAGCGGCGGTTGATGGGCATGAGACGGCTGCGGGTCCGGTCGTCGGCCGCGTTGAGGGAGACCGCCAGGCTCGCCCTGGTGCGCCGGCCGAACTCGAGCATTTTCGGCACCAGCCCGGCCGTGGACACCGTCACCCGCCGGGGCGCAAACGCGAGACCCACATCGCTGTCGGTGATGATCTCAAGCGCCCCGATCAGGTTGTCGAGGTTGGCGAGCGGCTCCCCCATGCCCATGAACACCAGGTTGGTGAGCCGGGCGGGGTCGTCGAGATCCCGGCGGATGTCGCGGACCTGGGCCAGGATCTCCCCTTGCCCGAGGTTGCGGACGAAGCCGCCCTTGGCGGTCAGGCAGAACCGG
Organism: uncultured delta proteobacterium; assembly: GCA_963716785.1. Taxonomy (GTDB): domain Bacteria; phylum Desulfobacterota; class Desulfobacteria; order Desulfobacterales; family SpSt-501; genus SpSt-501. The sequence continues at coordinate 140,422 of CAVQUW010000017.1, forward strand.
CAGTCCATGGCGCAGCCCACCTGGCTCGAGACGCACAGGGTGGCATAGTCGCCCTCGGGAATGAGGACGCTTTCGATGCGGTGGCCGTCACGCAGGCCGAAGAGGTACTTGCGGCACCCGTCGGCGGAGACCTGGACCGCCACCCGCTCGAGCCGGGGGATCGTGAAATGCACCGCCAACAACTCCCGGGCCGCCTTTGACAGGTTGGTCATGACCGCGAACTCATCGGCCTGGTGCTTGTAGAGCCACACCATGACCTGCCCGGCGCGGTAGGCGTCCATGGTGTGCCCGGCCAGCCAGGACTCCAGCCCGGCGCGGGAGAAGTTCAGAATGTCCGTAAGGTCTGTGTTCTGCGTGGGGGGGTGCATGACCGGTATCCCTTGATGGCTTTTTTTTATTGACATAGCATTGATGCCATTGTAATTTCAAGAATTTGTAAAAAGAAGGCAGTTGATCATGTTCGAAAACCTCAGCGACAAGCTCGAATCCGCCTTCAAGAAACTGCGGGGACACGGCAAGCTCACCGAGGACAACATCGAAGAGGGCCTGCGGGAAGTGCGCATGGCCCTGCTCGAAGCCGATGTCCACTTCCGGGTGGTCAAGAGCTTCATCGAGGAGATCCGCGCCCGCTCCCTGGGCCAGGAGGTGATGGGAAGCCTCACCCCGGCGCAGCAGGTGGTCAAGATCGTCAACGAGAAGCTGACCGCGCCTGATGGGCTCGCAGCACGAGGCCCTGGCCCTCTCCGGCGCGCCGCCGGCGGCGGTGATGCTGGTCGGCCTGCAAGGCTCCGGCAAAACCACCACGGCGGGCAAGCTCGCGGTGCATCTGCGGAAAAAGGGGCGCCGGCCCCTGCTCGTGCCGGCGGACGTTTACCGTCCGGCGGCCATCGATCAGCTCAAGAAGGTCGCCGAGCAGGTGGGGGTGCCGGTCTATCCCTCGACCCCGGACCAGGACCCGGTCGCAGATCTGCCTGGAGGCCAAGGCGGACGCCTTCCGCCAGGGCTGCGACACGCTGGTGCTGGACACCGCCGGGCGGCTGCACATCGACCAGGAGCTGATGGCCGAGCTTGGCCGGATCAAGGAGGCGCTCAGGCCCTCGGACATCCTGCTGGTGGCCGACGCCATGACCGGTCAGGACGCCGTCAACATCGCCAAGTCCTTCGACGACCAGCTGGACATCGGCGGGGTGGTGCTGACCAAGATGGACGGCGACGCCCGCGGCGGCGCGGCGCTTTCGATCAAATCCATCACGGGCAAGCCGATCAAATTCATCGGCGTCGGGGAAAAGTTGAGCGCCCTGGAGCCCTTCCACCCGGATCGGATGGCCTCCAGCATCCTCGGCATGGGGGATGTGCTCAGCCTGATCGAGAAGGCCCAGGAGGTGGTCGACGAGAAAAAGGCCGCCGAGCTCGAGAAAAAGCTGCGCAAAAGCCAGTTCACCCTGGAAGACTTCCGGGACCAGTTGGTTCAGGTGCGCAAAATGGGGTCCCTGTCGGACATCCTGAAGATGGTACCCGGTATGGGGAAGGTCAAGCAATTGAAAAATCTTGAAATCGATGACCGGGAATTCGTCCGCACCGAGGCCATCATCAATTCCATGACCCCCCAGGAGCGGCGGCAGCACACCCTCATCAACGGCAGCCGCCGGCGCCGGATCGCACTCGGCAGCGGCACCCGGATCCAGGACGTCAACAGTTTGTTGAAAAACTATACCCAGATGTTGAAAATGTTGAAAAAATTCAATCAAGGCGGCCCCCGTCGGGGAATGCTGCCGTTTTAAGGAGAGCGTGAAACATGGCTGTCAGAATTCGTTTGGCCCGACATGGAGCAAAGAAAAGACCCTGTTACCGGATCGTCATCGCCGACAGTGAAAGTCCGCGGGATGGACGGTTCCTGGAAAACGTGGGGACCTACGACCCCAAGGAAAACCCCGTCAAACTGACGCTGAAATCGGACCGTCTCCGGTATTGGCTGGAGAACGGGGCCACCCCCACCGACACGGTCAAGAGCCTCCTTAAAAAAGAAGGGGTTCTGGCGGGCAAGGCCTAGCCGTCACGCAGCGGGGCCGGCCCATCGCCGACTCCACCGTAAGGAGATCGCGGGGTGACCGCGGGCACGGCCCGCGCCGGGGCCCGGACAACGCGTTTCGAAAAAGACGATGGACTCGTAAAAAGTCCTCTGGGTCGATGACTTTGTAAAAAGCCCAAGCTCAAGGCGCGCGAATCTCGTGGCGGCCTGTTCGAGGCGTACTTTCTGTACGCCGCAGCGAGCGTCCCGCCTTGGCGGGAAAGCGCAACGCAGCAATTGGGTTTTTTACGAAGTCATCAAGGGATCGATCGGCACGAACCGCCGGCAAGGGAGGGGAAGCCATGAAAGATCTGGTCACCCGGATTGCGCAAGCGTTGGTAGATCACCCCGAACAGGTCAAGGTGAGCGAGGTGGAGGGCAACCAGACCTCGGTGCTCGAGCTCTCGGTGGCCAAGGAGGACCTCGGCAAGGTCATCGGGAAGGAGGGGCGCAACGCCAGGGCCATGCGCACCATTCTCGGGGCCGCGTCCGCCAAGATGAAAAAACGCACGATGCTGGAAATCATAGAATAGCCGGTGGCTGAGCAAAAAAACCTCCATATCGGTCGAGTCCTCAGGGCACAAGGCCTGCGGGGAGAGCTCAAGCTGCACTCCTATGCCGACTCGATGGAAGTGTTTGCCCCCGGCCGGCGGATCGTGGCCGTCGATGCCCACGGCACCGAGCGCACTTACGTGATCGCCCGGAGCAGGCCCCAGGGTCGCGCCGTGGTGGTCGCCTTCGAGGGGATCACCGACATCGGCCAGGCCGAGGCGCTCACGGGGTGCGACCTGTTTGTCGATCGGGCGGAGTTGCCGCAGCCCGAAGAGGGTGTCTACTACTGGGTCGACCTGATCGGTCTGACGGTGCTGGCCGTCGACGGGACCCGCCTCGGGCGCTTGGATTCCATCATCGCGACGGGCAGCAACGACGTCTACGTCGTGAAGCAGGCGGACCGGGAGGTTCTGGTCCCGGCGCTCAAATCGGTGATCGTCGCCATCGACCTCGCGGCCGGGCGCATGGTGGTGGACCTGCCCGAGGGGCTGGACTGACGGGTACCCGACCCATGCACATCGTGGTGCTGACGATATTCCCGGAGATGTTCGACCCGTTCTGGGCGCACGGCATCGTGCGGCGGGCGGTCGAACAGCGGATCATCTCCGCGGCGGCCCGCGACATCCGCGAGTTTGCCGGAGGCCGCCACCGCGTCACCGACGATCGCCCCTACGGCGGCGGCGACGGCATGGTCATGAAGCCCGAGCCCCTGGCCGGGGCCATTCGGAGCGCGCAGCGGTCGGCCCCGGGGGCCCGCACGATCCTGATGACCCCACAGGGGCGGGTGTTCACCCAGGAGACCGCCGCCGAGCTGGCCGCTCTTGATGGGCTGATTTTGGTCTGCGGCCGCTACGAAGGCGTGGACGATCGCCTCTGCGGGGGCCTCGTCACCGACGAGCTTTCCATCGGGGATTACGTTTTGACCGGAGGAGAGGTCGCCGCCATGGTCGTGATCGATGCGGTGACCCGGCTCATACCCGGCGTTTTGGGCGGAGCGGGCTCGGCGGCGAACGATTCGTTTTCCGACGGCCTGCTCGAGCATGCGCAGTACACCCGGCCACCGGTGTTCGAGGAAGAAGAAGTGCCCGGGGTGCTGCTCTCCGGACACCACCGGGAAATCGAACGCTGGCGCCTGGAGTCGTCGCTGATGCGCACGTTCGTCAACCGCCCGGACCTTCTCTCCCGCCGGGAATTCAAACCCGCGGAGAGGGAGGTCCTGCGCCGCTGGCAGGCCCGCTTGGAGACGCTGCTCGGACCGCGGGCCGACACACCGGCCGCCCAGCGGCGATGAGCGCCGCGACCGGAGAGGCGCCGGGTGTTCGGCTTTACTTGGCGCTGGTGCACCACCCGGTGGTCAACCGCAGGAACGAAGTCATCGCCTCGGCGGTCACCAACCTGGACGTGCACGACATCGCCCGCGCCGCCCGGACCTACGGGGTGAGGGCGTTTTTCTTGGTCACCCCCGTCGCCGACCAGCAACGGCTGGCGGAACGGATTGTCGCCCACTGGACCGCGGGGCCCGGGGCGGATTTCATCCCCGATCGGCGCAGCGCACTTGAGCTGGTGCGGGTCACGGACACCATCGCCGCGGCGCTGGATGCGGCCGCCGGCGTCGAAGGCGAACGGCCGCGGGTGGTCGCCACCTGCTCCCGGGCGCACCCCGGGGCCATTGGTTTTGCCGGCCTGCGCCACCGCCTGGCCGAGGGCCGGGCATGGATGCTCCTGTTCGGGACGGCCTGGGGGCTGGCGCCCGCGGTCATCGCAGCCGCCGATGCCGTGCTGGAACCGATCGAAGGGGCGAGCGGTTACAATCATCTTTCGGTGCGCAGCGCGGCGGCGATTGTACTCGACAGGTTGATGGGTGGTGAAAGAAAATAGTGTCAAGTTTTAAGTGTTAAGTTTTAAGGAAAGGAATACCGACATCAACAAACGACACCATCCTTTGCTTAACACTTAAAACTTAACACTTAACACTTTTCCATGACAGAGATTTAGCAACTCATTTTTCGAAGGTGTTTTTTAGAAAGAACACAGGAGGAGACACGTCATGAACAAAATCGAAATGCTGCAAAGAGAACAAATGCGCATGGACCTGCCCGATTTCATCCCGGGCGACACGATCAAGGTCCACGTGAAGATAAAAGAGGGCGAAAAGGAGCGCATCCAGGCCTTCCAGGGGGTGGTGATCAGCAAACGCAAAGGCACCACCAACGCGATGTTCACGGTCCGCAAAGTCTCCTACGGGGTCGGCGTGGAGCGCATCTTCCCGCTGCATTCCCCGGCCATCGACCGGGTGGAGGTCATCACCCACGGCCGGGTGCGACGCACCAAGCTCTACTACCTGCGCAACCTGAGGGGCAAGGCGGCCCGCATCCGCGAAAGGCGGATCGGTTCATAGACCGAGAGCGGGTGCCGACGGCGGCGCGTGCCCCGTGGCCCCGCGGCGTCCGACGGGCCGATCATGGACCATGGACCTGTGGCACTACGAGCGCAGCGCGGCCCTCGCGGGCTGCCGTCGTATCGCCGGGATCGACGAGGCCGGCCGCGGCCCGCTGGCCGGGCCGGTGGTCGCGGCGGCGGTGATCCTGCCGGAGGGCTTTTCCGAGAGCGGCATCACGGACTCCAAGAAGCTCACGGAGGCCCGCCGCACGCGCGGCTACGACATCATCTACCGCCACGCGGTGGCGGTGGGGATCGGCATCGTCGATGCGCTGGAGATCGACCGCATCAACATCCTGCAGGCCTCGCTGGCGGCGATGGCGATGGCCGTCGAAAACCTGGTGCCGGCGCCGGACCACCTGCTGATCGACGGCAGCTTCCGCATTCGGGCCACGCTGCCGCCCCACCGGCAGCAGGCGATCCCCAAGGGCGATGCGCTCAGCGTGTCCATCGGCGCGGCGTCGATCGTCGCCAAGGTCACCCGGGACCGGATGATGAGCGTCTACGACCGCTACTACCCGCAGTTCGGCTTCGCCCGGCACAAAGGCTACCCGACCCGCGACCACCGCGAAGCCATCAAGGCCTTCGGCTGCTGCCCGATCCACCGGCGGACCTTCGCCGGGGTCAAGGGGCACCCGTCGCCCGGCGCGGGGGGCAGCGCATGCTGACCCCGCGGCAGACAATACGGCGAAGCGAGCGAGGCGCTTGCCGTCCGGCTGCTCGAGCAACGCGGATACCGGATCATCGAGACCAACTACCGCACCCGCCTGGGGGAGATCGACATCATCGCCCGGGACGGCGACACGATTGTCTTCGTGGAGGTCAAGGCACGCCGATCCCCACACTTCGGAAACCCCAAGTGGGCGGTCACCCCCCGCAAGCAGCGCACCATTTCCATGGTGGCCCTCCACTATCTGAAAAATACCCGCCAAGGCCAGGCCAAGGCGCGCTTCGACGTCGTCGCGATCTGGACCCCCGAGGGGCGGCCGCGGTTTGAAATCGTTCAAAATGCCTTCGATCTCCAATACGGATAACCGCGGCGCCGGAACGCTGTACGTGGTGGCGACGCCCATCGGCAACCTCGAAGACATCACCTTGAGAGCCTTGGCGGTGCTTAAGTCGGTGGACCTCATCGCCGCCGAGGATACCCGCCAGACCCGCCACCTGCTCACCCGTCACGGCATCCGCCGGCCGCTGATCTCCTACCACGAGCACAACGAGACCGAACGCACCCCGGAGCTCGTCGACCGGCTGCGCGACGGGGCGGCGGTGGCGCTCGTGTCGAACGCCGGCACGCCGGGGATTTCGGATCCCGGCTTCCGCCTGGTCGCGGCGGCGGCCGAAGCCGGGGTCACCGTCGTCCCGGTGCCCGGACCCGTGGCGGCCGCCGCCGCGCTGTCGGCCGCGGGCCTGCCCACCGACGCCTTCGTGTTCGCGGGGTTTCTGCCCCGGCGGGCGGGCAAGCGCCTCGAGCTGCTCAAGGCCTTGTCCCTCGAGCCGCGGACCCTGATCATCTACGAATCGCCCCGGCGCCTGGCCGGCCTTCTGAAGGAGATCCAGACGGTGCTCGGCGACCGCCGGGCGGTGCTGGCCCGGGAGCTGACCAAAATCCACGAGGAGTTCATCCGCGGCCGGCTGAGCGAAATTGTGGAAACCCTGGAGCAAAGAGCGGAGCTCAAGGGGGAGTGCACCCTGCTGGTCGCGGCGGGAGCGCCGCCGGAGCCGTCTTCCTGGGAGACGGTTCGGGCCGAAATTCGAACCGAGCTGGCGAGCGGGTCGAAAAGCCTCGCCCAGCTCGCCAAGGAGACCGCCGGCCGCCACGGCCTGCCGCGGCAGGCCGTCTATGCCGAGGCCGTCCGGATCAAGACCGGTCTGCAGGACCAAAACCAAGGATCGCTGAAACCATAACATCACCCACGCAGCATCGACCCGAAAAGCAGGAGACTATGGAAGACAACGGATTGATCGAACCTTTGGATGCCATCTTCGCGCCGCAGTCCGTGGCCGTGATCGGGGCCTCGAACACCCCGGGCAAGGTCGGCCACGACATCTTCGTCAACATCCTCAAGGGGGGCTTCACCGGGACCCTCTACCCCATCAACCCCAATGCGCGCTCGATTTCCAGCGTGCGGGCCTACCCGTCGATCAAGGAGGTCCCCGACCGGATCGATCTCGCCATCGTCATCGTGCCGCCCCGCGCCGCGCTCCAGTCCATCCAGGACGCCGTGGCCGAGGGGGTCAAGGGCATCGTGGTCGTCTCGGCCGGCTTCCGGGAAGTGGGCGGGGAGGGGCTCGAGATCGAAAAACGCATCGTCGCCGTCTGCCGCGAGGCCGGTGTGCGGCTGGTCGGCCCGAACTGCCTGGGGGTGATCAACCCGCTGTCGAGCGTGCGGCTGAACGCGAGCTTTTCCACGCGCATGCCCAAGGCCGGCAACATATCGTTCATCTCCCAGAGCGGCGCCCTGTGCACGGCCGTGCTCGATTTCGCCGCCGACCGCAACTTCGGCTTCTCCAAGTTCATCTCCATCGGCAACAAGGCCGACGTCGACGAGCTCGACCTGCTGCGTTACCTGCACAAGGACGTCGACACGGAGGTGATCCTGATCTACCTGGAGGAGCTGCGGCGCGGGCCGGAGTTCATCGAGGCGGTCAAGGAGATCACCTGCGGGGACTACCGGCCGAAGCCGGTGCTCGTGATCAAGTCCGGCCGCACCAGCGCCGGGGCCCAGGCCGCCGCCTCCCACACCGGGGCCCTGGCCGGCACGGAGGCCGTCTACGACGCCATTTTCCAGCAGGCCGGGATCATCCGGGTGGACTCGATCGACGAGCTTTTCGACTTTGCCACGGCCTTCGCCTACAAGAACGAGAGCGAGCTCGGCAAGCTGCGCCGCAAGGTGCCGTCCGGCAACCGGGTGGCCATCGTGACCAACGCCGGCGGCCCGGGCATCGTCGCCACCGACATGACCATGATCTCGGGGCTCGAGCTCGCCCAGTTCCAGGAGGAGACCATCGAGGCCCTGGCGAGCCACCTGCCGAGCACGGCCAACCTCAGAAACCCGGTGGACGTCATCGGCGACGCGCCCATGGACCGCTACGAAAACGCCCTGGGCGCCGTCATCCGCGACGAGGGCGTCGACGGGGCGCTCGTGATCCTCACCCCCCAGTCGATGACCGACGTCCAGGGCACGGCCGAGGCCATCGCGCGCATCGCCCGCCGCTCCTTCAAGCCGATCCTGTGCTGCTTCATGGGGGTCATCGATGTGTCCGGCGGCGTCAAGTATCTCCAGGCAAGGGGTATCCCCGTCTACAAGTTCCCGGAGAACGCCGCCAAGGCCTTCGGCGCGCTCAACCGCTACTCCCGCTGGCTGAACCGCCAGCACCTGGCGCAGTACCAGCAGACGTTCGACCGCGAGCGGGCCGACCGCATCATCGCCGACTGCCTGGCGCGCGGCAAGACCCACATCGGGGAGCTCGACGGCATCGGGATCCTCGAGTCCTACGGCTTCAACGTCCTGCCGACGCGCCTGGCACAGAGCGCCGAGGAGGCGGCCGGGATCGCGGCCGAGATCGGCTTTCCGGTGGTGATGAAAATCGTCTCCGCCCAGATCCTGCACAAGTCCGATGCCGGCGGCGTCATGATCGGTCTGGAGAACGCCGAAGAGGCGCGGCAGGCCTTCGAGACCATCACGGCCCGGGCCCGGGCCTACAACAAGGATGCGGTGATCGAGGGGGTGCTGGTGCAGAAGATGGCGCCGGCGGGCACCGAGATCATCCTGGGCCTCAATCGCTACCCGGTGTTCGGGCCGCTCCTGATGTTCGGCATCGGCGGCATCTTCGTCGAGGTGTTCCAGGACGTGACCTTCCGCCTGGCGCCGATCGGCCGCAACGAGGCCCGGCGCATGGTGCGCCAGATCAAGGGCTACAAGCTGCTGCAGAGCTTCAGGGGCCGGCCGGAATCGGACATCGAGTGCATCGAAAAGTGCCTGGTGAGCCTCTCCCACCTGGCCATCAACCACCCGGAGATCGTCGAACTCGACTTGAACCCGCTGCTGGTGCACGCCAAGGGCCAGGGGGCCACGGCGGCGGACTGCCGCATGATCCTGCGCGCGCCCGGCGGCGATACGGAGCCGGCGCATTGAGCGGGGAAACCCTTCGTCGGCCGGGATTGCGATGACCGCGACGATCCATCCCGTCATCCTGCCGGTTCCCGCGTCGGCCCGGGCGCTGCCCCCGCGCGAGCGGGTGAGGTACTTGAGCCGTCACGCCCGGGAGGCGCTGAAGCGGTCGGCCGAGCGCAGCAACGTGGCGCTCGGCCCGCTCGAAAAGGACGAGCGCGGCGCCCCCATCCCCTTTGGGGGCACCTTCTGGTCCCTGACCCACACCCGCGGGTTCGTCGGCGGCGTGGTCTCCCCCGCGGCCGTCGGGTTGGACATCGAGGCCATCCGCCCCGATGTGGAGAATCTGTTCCCCAAAGTCGCCGACGAGGCCGAATGGGCCCTTGCGGCCGATGCCGACCGCGTGCGCGTGTTCTTCCGCTTCTGGACCGCCAAGGAGGCCGTGCTCAAGACCGGGGGACAGGGGCTCGCCGATCTCTCCCGCTGCCGCATCGCGGCGATTGTGGACCCCCTGCGCCTGCTGGTGGACTACAAGGGTGAACCCTGGCCGGTCGAACAGCGCTTCTTTGCGAAACACCTGGCTTCCATCGCGGCCCCCCGCGGCCTGCGGGTGGAATGGGTCCTCGATCAACCGCCGGAGGCGACTCCCTGACAAGCCCCGCCGGCCGCGCGGACGGCCGCCGTGCTTCCGAGTGACGGGTCAGACCCGCTTCAGCGTGCCTTTTTCCAAAGCCAGGACATCCAGCAAGGCGCCCACCACCTTGTCGCGCTGGCTCGAGTGCCGCATGGGCAGATGCGGATCGACGCTGTAGCGCACCCGCCTCCCTTCCTTCTCCTTGAGAATATACCCCTCGAGCTCCAGATCCCGGATGATCTTCCGCACCGCCCGTTCGGTGATGCCGACGTTCAGCGCCAGCTCCCGCGCGGTGATGCTGGGGTGCGTGGAGAGAAAACTGAGCACCACGGCATGGTTGGTGACAAAGGTCCACTCGGCCATTTCAACTCCCTCCCGGGCCCCTCAAATGATTACAAACTTTTGTAATTTCTGTATTTCTTTTCGAATTGCGAGCTAACATATACCAACATTCAGCGGCGGCAAGCAAAAGCGGCGCGCCCGGATTTTTTTCGGCCAGCGCAACCGGAGAATTTTCTTGACACGGGATTACATGGAAGATACACTCATGAATAGTTAATCATGTTTTATTTTGCATGTCAACACTTACCTACTTCGCCGGCAAAGCGGCCGCGAAGCCCCGGGGCGGCAGTCGGTATGCGCCGATACGCCCCGGCAAAGGAGGCCAGCCATGTTCGATTTCTTCAGAAAAAAATCAGCGGATGGAAACAAGGTCGCCAAACTGCCGGGCCCCCGGCCGATCCCTGATGAAGCCGGCCGCTTCCTGGTGGTCGACCTCAAGCAGGACCCCAACTGGGTCTGGACCCTGCGGGCCGTGGTGAAGCCCACCGCCGAGAAGGGCGGTTTCGAGGTGCGCATTTTCGACGATCGCCACGCCGGCGTCCGGGCGCTGAATATCCGGGACTACCACTCCTTCGACGCGCACCCCGAACTGGTGCTCTTCTCCGGGACGTACAACAAGAAGACCCACGCGGCCCAGCTTGTCGCACCGCCCACGCAGAAGGCCGCCTGAAGACGGCCGGTGAGGCATACGCCGCACCCCGCCCTCTCCCGGCGCAGTTCGGTGACGGCGCCGCACAAACGGATCGCCCCGCGGCGATCGAGGAGGTTCGCATGAATCTGCTGTTCGGGTCCCTTGCCCTGTGCCTGGCGGCCGTCCTCTACGGCCTGACCCTCATCATGGTGCGAAACCCGCAAAGCCCCGGGTGGACCCAGGGCTTCGTGCCCGTGAGCATGTTCGTCATGGTGGTCATCAGCCTGGGGTCGACCGGCCTGATCATCGCCAGCCGCGCTTTTGCGGGCGGCGCCTTCCCGGGCATCCAGGAGTGGCTGATCAGCCTGGCGGCCGTTCCGGTGACGGCCTTGATTCTTCGGCTGATGCGAATCAAGCAGCGGCTGGCACGCTACGCCGAACTGGAATCGGCCGGTCGCGGCGATGCGACGGTGATCGAATTCAACGGCGTGCCGACCGGCCCAGCCGAGCCGGGACAAACCGGAGGCAGCCGGCTGGCCGCCTGATGCCCATGCGTCCGCCGCCCGCGTGCGGCGACATTTCAGTCCCAATCTTCATCTGCCTTGCTGCAGCAGGATGAGTTGCGTGACGTTTCGGAACCGGATATGCATTTCAGTTGGTTGAACCTGACCCTCATCGTCTTTCTGGCTGCAGGGACCCTGTTCGGTGCGATACCGTTGATCGCCGCCCGGCTTCTCTCCCCCCGGAGCAGAGGCGGCGACATCGGCCTGCCCTACGAGTGCGGCATCCCCCCCCACGGCACCGCCCGTGTGCGCTTCGGCATCGACTATTATTTTTACGCCCTCCTGTTTCTGGCCTTCGACGTGGACGTCCTCTACCTTTTTCCGGTGGCCGTCTTTTACCCCGACAGCCCCGGCTGGGCCGTCTTCTGGGAACTCATGATCTTCGTCGGCATCCTCGCTCTGGCGGTGGTCTATTTCTGGCGTAAAGGAATTTTCACTTGGCCCCGAAAAGCGACCTTCTGAAGACGGCCGTCACCCAGATCGATCCGCCCATCCTGAACATCAAGCCGGTGCAGCAGGTTCTGGACCTGTGCCGCTCGATGTCCTTCTGGCCCATGACCTTCGGGCTGGCCTGCTGCGCGATCGAGATGATGGCCGTCGGCATGGCGCGCTTCGACATCGCCCGTTTCGGGGCCGAGGCGTTCCGCCCGTCCCCGCGCCAGTCGGACCTGCTGATCGTGGCCGGGACCGTCTCGCGCAAGATGGCGCCTGCGGTCGTGCGGCTCTACGAGCAGATGCCGGCCCCCAAGTGGGTCATGGCGCTCGGCAACTGCGCCATTTCCGGCGGGCCCTTTTATTTCGAAGGCCAGTACGGGATCGTCGCGGGGGTGGACCAGATCATCCCCGTCGATGTCTACGTCCCCGGCTGCCCGCCGCGGCCCGAGGGGCTGCTGGAGGGCATCTTCGAGCTGCAAAAGAAATTGACCGGCAAACGCTGGTGGCCCGAGACTCACGAGGACAAAACCGCATGACCGCCTACTCCGGCCCCACCCTGTCCGACGATTTGGCGCGGATTCAGGCCTGGCGCACGAACGCCGCCGCCTACGACAGCAGCGGGTGCCACGCCGATCTCTACGTCGAGCACGACCGGCTGGTGCCCGCCGCGCAGGTTCTCAGAGACCGGGGCTATTTCCTGGAAGACCTGGCCGGCGTCGACGTCGAGGAGGGCATTCTGCTGGTCTACCATTTCGACCGCTTCGATGTCTCACGGCGCGTGACCCTCAGGCTGATCGTGCCCCACCACGACAAAAAGGCCCCGTCGATGGCCGCGGTGTTCAGCGGGGCGGATTGGCACGAACGCGAGTGCTTCGACTTCTTCGGGGTGGAATTTCTGAACCACCCCGGGCTCAAGCCCCTGCTTCTCCCGGACGACATGGATGCCCATCCACTGATCAAGGAAAAGGACCGCCGATCGATTTTCAGCCTGCTGCCGTTCTCGCGACTGGTGGCGGAAAAAACCTGACTGCCCGACATACGCCGCGGCAGGCAAATTCCCATTCCAATGGACTTCGGTTGTAAGGAGCCAGAATGAGCAGACTCTCCATCCAACAAGACCAGGACCGGTGCATCGGCTGCCTGAGCTGCGAGATTTACTGCAAGGAAAACAAGCATCTGCCCGAAGGGCCGCGTCTTTGCCAGATCTTCGTGATGGGCCGGCGCGTGGTGCGCGGAGTGCCCCGGGAGAGCTACGTGTATCTCGGGTGCTTTCACTGCGAGAAAGCCGCCTGCGTGGCCGCCTGCCCCACCCGGGCCATGAAGAAGCGCCCAGAGGACGGGGTCGTCTATGTGGACAGCGAGCTCTGCGTGGGGTGCAAGGCCTGCATGGTGGCCTGCCCTTGGGGCGCGGTGCAGTGGGACCCGGAACCGAAAAAGGCGGTCAAATGCGACCTGTGCATGGACCGCCTGGCGCAGGGCCTCAGACCCGTCTGCGTCACGGTGTGCACGACGCAATGCCTGAGCCTGACGGACGTGGACGCAGAGCGCTGAACCCCGTCAGTCCCTTCACCGAGGGGAGCCGAAGTCGCATCGAGCGGTGGGGTGGAAACGACACGGAGGAGCACATGTTGCAGACGGAAGCAAAGTGCGTGGAACCTGAAATCGACTACCTGCTGCTGGACCGGATCATCCGCGATGATTTCGGCGCCAACCGCGAAGCGATGATCATGATGATGCAAAGCATCCAACGGCACTACCATTTCCTGCCCGAACCGGCCCTGCGCTATCTGTCCGAGGTGATCGAAGTCCCCCTGACCCGGATCTACGAGGTGGCGACCTTCTACGCCTCCTTCAGCCTGGAGCCAAAGGGCCGACACATCGTGGCGGTCTGCACCGGCACGGCCTGCCATCTCAAGGGCAGCTTCCGCATGGTGGAGCACGTCTGCGAGCGGCTCAAGATCGAGCCCGGAAAGACCACGGCGGACATGGCCGTGACCCTGGAGACCGTCAACTGCGTGGGGGCCTGCGCGGTGGCCCCCGTGGTGGTCATCGACGAGAAGTATCACCCCGCAGCCGACATCAATGTCTTGAACGAGTTCCTGGACCGCGTGAACGCCGAGTAAGGGAGAAACTCCATGGCGCAGGCTTTGAACCCCGACACCCTTAACCACATTCCATCCCTGCGGATCTCCAGCCCGCGGGATCTGGAGGAGTACCGCCGGGCACTCATCGCCGGCAGCGACCCCGCCGCCCCGCAGGTCATCGTCTGCTGCGGGACCGGCTGCCAGGCCACCGGCAGCGTGGAGGTGATCGAGGCCATGCGCCAAGCGGTGGCGGAGGCGGGCTGGGAGGGCAAGGTCGTCCCGCGCATCAAAACCACCGGATGCCACGGCTTCTGCTCCCGCGGCCCCTTGGTGGTGATCGAGCCCGGCGGCCTTTTCTACCAGCGGGTGACCGCCGCCGATGTCCCGGAGATCGTCAGCCGGACGCTTTTGGCGGGAGAGGTCATCAAAAGGCTGCAGTACCGGGCCGCGGACACCAAGGAGGTCGTCGCGCGCGGCGAGGACATCCCCTATTACGCCAAGCAGACGCGCATCGTGCTGAAAAACATCGGCAAGATCGACCCCTTCGAAATCAAGGACGCCCTGACGCACGGGGCCTACGTCGCCCTGGCCAAGGCGCTGACGCAGATGAGCCCGGCGCAGGTCATCGAGGAGGTCATGACCTCCAAGTTGCGGGGCCGCGGCGGCGCCGGCTTCCCCACGGGGCTCAAATGGCAGTCGTGTTCCCGCCAGCCCGGCACCCGCTATGTGATCTGCAACGCGGACGAGGGCGACCCCGGGGCGTTCATGGACCGCTCCCTGCTCGAGGGCGACCCTCACAGCGTGCTCGAAGGCATGGCCCTCGCGGCCTACGCCATCGGCGCCCACCGCGGGTACATCTACTGCCGGGCCGAATACCCCCTGGCGGTCAAGACCCTGACGGCCGCCATCCGCCAGGCCGAAGCGGCAGGTCTGCTGGGAGAGGACATCCTCGGCACCGGCTTCGCCTTCAAGGTCACCATCTCCACGGGCGCGGGCGCGTTCATCTGCGGGGAGTCGAGCGCGCTCATGTCATCGCTCGAAGGCAAGGTGGGGCGCCCGCGGCCCAAGTACATCCGCTCCACCGAGCGGGGCTTCCGCGACAGCCCCTCCAACCTCAACAACGTCGAAACCTTCGCCAACATCCCCGGCATCATCCAGAACGGCGGCGACTGGTACAAGTCCCACGGCACCGAGCGCTCGACCGGCACCAAAGTCTTCGCGTTGACCGGCAACGTGCACAACGTGGGCCTGGTGGAGGTGCCGATGGGCATCTCCCTGCGGGAGATCGTCTATGGGATCGGCGGCGGCATCCCCAACGGGAAGGAGCTCAAGGCGGTGCAGACGGGCGGCCCTTCCGGGGGCTGCATCCCCATCCCCAAAAAATTCATCGACATCAACGTGGGCTTCGGCAAGCTGGCCGAAGTCGGGTCCATGATGGGCTCCGGCGGGATGATCGTCATGGACGAGGACACCTGCATGGTGGAGGTCTCCCGCTACTTCATCAACTTCCTGGTGGAGGAGTCCTGCGGCCAATGCTCGCCCTGCCGCGAGGGGCTCATCCGCATGCGGGATATCCTCCGGCGCATCACGCGCGGCGAGGGACGCGAGAGCGACCTGAAGGACCTGGAGGAGATCGGCACCTTCACCAACGCTTTTTCCCTCTGCGGGCTCGGGACTTCGGCCGCCAACCCGGTCATGAGCACCCTGCGCTATTTCCGCGAGGAATACGAGGCGCACATCAGCGACAGGAAATGCCCGGCAGGCATCTGCAAGGCGCTCTACCACTACGAGATCGACGCCGCGACGTGCACCGGCTGCGGGCTGTGTCGTCGGCGCTGCCCGGCCGGTGCGATCGACGGGGAGAAGAAGAAGGCGCACGTGATCCGCCAGGAGGCCTGCATCAAGTGCATGGAATGCTACAAGAACTGCAAGTTCAAGAGCATCCGGATCATGTAGGCGGCCGGCGGCGGGAACGCCCGGCCATTCACGGGGTGTCGCACGACGGGACCAGGGGCCCGTTTTGAAACACCCCGCCACAGGACGACACGCATGAAGATCGTGATGAACGGAAATGAAGTCGCGGCGGACCCGGGCCAAACCATTCTGGAAGTGGCCCGCCGCAACGGCGTGCACATCCCCACGCTCTGCCACGTCCCGGCCCTCGAGCCTGCGGCCATGTGCCGGCTGTGCACGGTGGAGATCACGGAGAACCGGCGCACGCGCCTGGTGACCTCCTGCAACTACCCGCTGCGCGGCGACGCGGCCATCCAGACCGAATCCGAGTTGGTGCGCCAGGGACGCAAGCTGATCATCGAGCTGCTTTATGCCCGCTGCCCGGATTCCGAGATCCTGAGAACCCTGGGGGCGCAGTACGGCGCCGATCTCGACCGGTTCCCGGCCGAGAGCAAGGAGTGCATCATGTGCGGGCTCTGCGCGCGGGTCTGCGAGCGGGTGGGCGGAAACGTGCTGGCCTTGTGCGGGCGCGGGGTCGAAATCACGGTCGACACCTCCTTCAAGCGCCCCTCGGAGACCTGCATCGGCTGCGGCGCCTGCGCCCTGATCTGCCCGGTGAACAAGATCCGGATCGAAGACGTCGACGGCGAGCGCCGGGTGATCGTGAAGGGCCGGGAAGCCTCCCGCGTCCCGTTGCGGCGCTGCACCGGGTGCGGGGCCCGCTTCGGACCCGTCATCGACCTTGACCAGGTTCTCGACCGCGCGGGCGAATCCGGGGTGCCCGCCTTCAATGCCGACATCTGCCCGGCCTGCTCCCGGCGCCATCTCGCCCGGCGCATGGCGGAGCGGCACCTCGACCAGTACGCACTCGAACCCCACGACAGCCGCGAGGAAGATTAAGGCCATGGCGCAGGACGCGAATCTCCGGATGACCGGGGATTACTACACATCGGGTTTCACCACCGAGGCCGGGGGAGACGGCGACACGTTGATCCTCAACCTGGGGCCGCAGCACCCGGCCACCCACGGCGTGCTGCGGGTGATCGTGGAGCTGGACGGCGAGTACATCCGCCGCGCCGAGCCGGTCCTCGGCTACATCCACCGCATGCACGAAAAGATGGGCGAGGTCAAAACCTACCCGCAGTACCTGCCCAACATGGGCCGGGTGGACTACCTGCACGCGCTCGCCTGGAACTGGGCCTATGTGGGGGCGGTGGAGAAGCTGATGGGGATCCGGGTGCCGGAGCGCGCGGAGTACATCCGCGTCATCACCTGCGAGCTGAACCGCATTTCATCGCACCTCCTGTGGTGGGGGGCCTACCTGCTGGATCTCGGCGCCTTCACCCCCATCGTCTACGCCTTCGCCGACCGCGAGCAGCTGATGGACCTCCTGCAGGTCGTCACCGGGTCGCGCCTGACCTACTGCTACTTCCGCTTCGGGGGGGTGTCCGCCGACCTGAGCGAGGAGTTCATCGGCCAAGGCCGCGGCAGTTCGTCGGCGATTTCAGGAAGCGGCTGCCCATGTACCGCGATCTCGTGACCGACAACATGATCCTGCGCGGCCGCTGCGAGGATGTCGGCGTGCTGGACGTGGATATGGCCCGGCGCTACGGCGCCACCGGGCCGGTGCTGCGCGGCTCCGGCGTGCCTTACGACGTGCGCCGGATGGAGCCCTACTCGGTCTACGAACGCCTGGATTTCGACGTCCCGACGGGCAAGAAAGGGGACGCCATGGACCGCTACGACGTGCGCATGGCCGAGATGGCCGAAAGCCTGCGCATCGTCGAGCAGGCGCTGGACGCAGCTGCCGGCGGGCGACTACGTCAGCCGCGACCTGCCCGAGCGCATCATCCCGCCCCGGGGCGAGGTCTACCACGCGGTGGAGGGCGCGCGCGGCAAGATCGGCGTTTACCTGGTGAGCGACGGGACGCTGAAACCCTACCGGGTCAAGCTGCGCTCGCCGGGGTTCTCCAACCTGAGCCTGTTCGCCGAGCTGGCCCAGGGCACGCTTCTGGCCGACGCCGTGTCCATTATGGGCAGCCTCGACCTGGTGATCCCGGAGATCGACCGATGACGGCACAGCTCGCGGAACTGCTGACCCACCCCCTGGGGCACATGCTCGCCTCGCTCGCGGCCATCATGGCCTTCCTGGGGGTCAACGGCGTTGTCCTTCTTTATGCGGAGCGGAAAGTGGCCGGGTTCATCCAGCGGCGGCCGGGGCCCTATGAGGTCGGGCCCCACGGCCTGCTCCAGCCCCTGGCGGATGCCGGCAAGCTGATGAGCAAGCAGCTGGTCACCCCTCTCGGCGCCGACCCCCTGCTGTTCTGGCTGGCCCCCCTGGTCGCGCTGCGCGCCGGTGGTGGTCTGCTTCGTGCCCATCCCCTTCAGCCCGATGCTGACCGGCATGGACGTGAACCTCGGCCTGCTGCTGGTCCTGGCCTTTTCGGGGCTCAACACTGCTCGCCCTCTGCCTCGCCGGCTGGGGGTCGAACAACAAGTACAGCCTGCTCGGGGCGGCGCGGGCCCTGGCCCAGTCGGTGGCCTACGAAATCCCGCTGCTGCTGTCCGTGCTGGCGGTGGCCTTCCAGTGCGGGTCGCTCAGCCTTTCGGTCATCGCGGCCGGACAGGCCAATGCACATCTGGTCCTGGAACGTCTTCGTGCAACCGCTCGGCTTTCGTCATCTTTTTCATCGCGGCCGTGGCCGAAACCAACCGGGCGCCCTTCGACCTGCCCGAGGCCGAAAGCGAGCTGACCGCCGGCTTTCACGCCGAGTACGCCGGCATGGGCTTCGGCATCTTCTTTCTGGCCGAGTACTCGTACATGGTGGTGGTCAGCGCCGTGGCCACGGCGCTTTTTCTCGGCGGCTGGGACGGCCCGGTGTTCCCCGGCCCCTGGTGGTTCCTGGCCAAGATCTTCGCCCTGGTGCTGGCCATGATGTGGTTCCGCTGGACGTTTCCCCGGGTGCGCTTCGACCAGCTGCTGAACCTCTGCTGGAAATGGCTGATACCGCTCGGGCTGGCCAATCTCGTCGCCACGGCCCTCGTGGTCAAACTGGTGAGCTGACGCATGAAACGACTGGCGCAAACCATCAAGGGGCTGTGGAGCCTGCTCGTCGGGTTGAAAATCACCGGCGCCGAGTTCTGCAAGCCCTGGCTCACGGTCCACTACCCGCGGCAGGAGGTCGACAATCTCGCGAGCTTCCGCGGCCACATCGAACTGGTGCCCACGGCCGAAAACCCGCTGCCGCCGCGCTGCCTGATCTGCTGGACGTGCGTCGGACATCTGCCCGTCGCGCTGCATCACCATCCGCGCGCATGTCGTGGGCGAGGAGGCCGGTCAGGACGCCGAGGACGGCGGGCTTTTTCTGGCGCCGGATCTGCCGGCGCCGTATTCGACGACACCTGGCGCCGCCGCCCGAAAAGATCGAACGCGTCCTGGACGTCTTCACGCCTGAACTACAGCCTCTGCAGCCTCTGCGGACTCTGCGTGCAGAGCTGCCCGGCGGAGGCCATCCGCTTTTCGCGCAACAGCTACCTGGCCGGGCATGTCGCGCCGGGACTTCGAATTCGACCTGCTGTCGCGGATGAAATCGCAGGCCGCCGGCACCCGGGCGCCGCGTTCCGATATCTGAGGGCGGGGGAATATGGACATTCTGGCATACGCCGCATACGGGTTCTACCTGGTGCTCATCATCGCCGGCGGGCTTGGCCGCCGTGGCCGGCCGCGACCTCGTGCGGGCCCTGCTCGGCCTGATCACTGACCCTTTTCGGCGTGGCCGGGATGTATTTTCTCATGGCCGCGCCCTTTCTGGCGCTTGATGCAGATCCTGATCTACGTCGGCGCCGTGAGCGTGCTCATCTTCTTTGCCATCATGCTGACCCGCTCGCCGCAGGGGGAAGCCGGCCAGGAGGATGCGCAGCCGCGCTCCAGGCCGCGGATCGTCATGGCCGTCCTGAGCGGGCTTCTGCCCGCGGCGCGTCCTCGGCGGCGTCGTGCTCAGCCGGGCCCCTGCGGCCCTGCCGCTCAAACCCGAGGTCCCGCTGGCCCGCCTCGGGCAGGCGCTGACAGGGCCCTACGTGCTGGCCTTCGAGCTGATCTCGGTCGTGCTCCTGGCGGCCATGGCCGGGGCGGTGCTGCTCGGCTTCGAGAGGAGGAAAGGCGCGATGAACCCGCTGGTCCTGTTTCATCTTGCGGCGCTGGTACTGCTCGGCCTTCGGCCTCTACGGCCTGACCAGCCGCAAGAGCCTCGTGGGCATGCTCATTGCGGTGGAACTGATGCTGAACGGCGCGGGGCTCGCGCTGGTGGCGAGCGCGCGGCTGACCCCGGCCGCGGACGAACTGGGGCAGCTTGGCGCGCTGCTGGTGATGGGGCTTGCCGCCGCCGAGGCGACCCTGGTCCTGGCCATGATCCTGGTGGTGGTCAAACGCTGCGGCACCTCCGACAGCGCACCGGATGTCAACCTTGCGGGGATAAGAGACAATGACCGAACACAGCGCGCTCCTCTGGCCGATCCTGATCACGGGCCTGTCCCCGCTGTTCATCTGGCTGCTGCGCGACAACATCAACGCCCGCGAAGGGGTGTCCTTTGTCGCCGGTCTGCTGACCTTCGGCATCGTCCTGACCTTCGTGCCGCCGGTGCTCCGGGGCGAGATCCTGGTCTATCCCCTCTTCGTGATCCTGCCCGGGATCGAAATCAAGCTCGGCGCGGACGGCCTGACCCTGATCTTCGCCCTGGTGGCCTCCTTCCTGTGGATCCTCGCCACCGCCTACAACATCGGCTACATGCGCTCGCTCAAGGAGCACGCCCAGACCCGCTACTACTTCTGTTTCGCCGTGGCCATCTTCGGCGCCCTGGGGGTCGCGATGGCCGCCAACGTCTTCACCCTCTACCTTTTCTACGAGGTCATCACCGTCTTCACCTACCCGCTGGTGGCCCACCACCAGGACGCGGAAGCCTACCGCGGCGCACGCAAGTACCTGGTCTATCTCATGGGCACCTCGAAGCTCTTTCTGCTGCCGGCCATGGTGCTGACCTACGTGCTGTGCGGCACCCTCGACTTCCGCCTGGGCGATATCGCCCAGGGCATCTTCCCGGCCGACGGCCGACCCGCTCCTGGTGCAGATCACCTACGGCCTCTACGTGGCCGGTCTGGCCAAGGCGGCCATCATGCCGCTGCACAACTGGCTGCCCTCGGCCATGGTGGCGCCGACCCCCGTCTCCGCCCTGCTGCACGCGGTGGCCGTGGTCAAGGCCGGCGTCTTCTCGATCTGCCGGGTCCTGCTGTCCGTCTTCGGGGTCAACCTCATGGACACCCTCGAGCCTGGGGAACGCCACGGCCTTTTTCGCGGCCCTCACCATCGTGACGGCCTCGGTCATCGCCCTGACCAAGGACGACCTCAAGGCGCGGCTGGCCTACTCCACGGTCAGCCAGCTCTCCTACGTGGTCCTGGGGGTTTCGATGCTCGCCCCGCTGGCGGTCACCGGCGGGGTGGCCCACATCGCCCACCACGCCTTCAGCAAGATCACGCTCTTTTTCACGCGCCGGCGCCATCTACGTCGCCACGCACCAGAAGAAGATCAGCATGATGTCGGGCATGGGCCGGCGGATGCCCTGGACCTTCGGGGCCTTTGCGGTGGCGGCACTTTCCATGATCGGCGTTCCGCCGGTCTGCGGGTTCGTCAGCAAGTGGTACCTGGTCAACGGCGCCGTCAGCGCCGGGCACTACGCCCTGCTGGCGGCGCTCCTGGCGAGCACGCTGCTCAACGCGGCCTATTTCACGCCGGTGGTCTACAAGGCGTTTTTTGAAGCGCCGGCGGCGGGTGTCGATCTCAGCCATTATCGCGAGGCCCCGATTTCGATGGTGGCGCCCGCTGTGCTTCACGGCCGCGGTCAGCGTCTGGCTGGGGATCTTTCCCGAAACTTTTGTCCAGTTCATCACCGTCCTGAAGGGGTTTTGACCATGCTGCGGAACCTGTTCTTCGCGGGACTGGGGTTGCTGGTGGCACTCAACCTGTTCGTGCTGCCGCACGAGCCGCATTTCGGCCTCGACCGGTACCCCGGCTTCTGGGCGCTGTTCGGGCTGGTCGGCGCGGTGATCCTCGCCCGGGCCGCCAAAGGGGCGGCGCACACCTTTCTGGGCAAGGACGAGGATTTTTATGAAGAAGGGTTCGAGGGGCCGGTCACGGTCGGAAAAGACATCGCCCTCGGACCATCGAGCCCTGGACCCCTTGAAACCTGAAAGTCATTGACGTGAGCGAATTCCTGCATCCTTCCATTTTCTTCGTGGCCTGCGCGCGCGATCGTCTGGATTCTTCCGGGCCGGGCGGGACGCTTCCTGCCGCCGGTGGCCGCCGCGCTGGCCATCGCCAGCGTGCTTTCCATGCAGACCGGGAATTTCGCCCGCCTCGGCTACCTGGGACTCACCTTGGGCTTCGGCCGCGTGGACACGCTGTCGACGGTTTTCGCCCATGTTTTCGCCATCCAGGCCCTGATCGGGTTCATCTTCGCGCTGCACGTCGAGGACCGCTGGCAGCACGTGGCGGCCTGCATGTACATCGCCGGCGCCTTCGGGTGCGTTTTCGCGGCGGACTTCGTGACGCTCTTCATCTTCTGGGAGCTCATGAGCGTCGCCTCCACCTTCCTGATCTGGCTGAAGCGGGCGCCGGCCTCGACCCGGGCGGGCATCCGCTATTTTCTCTTTCACATCCTGGGCGGGTCTGCTCCTGCTGGGCGGTCTGCTCCTGCGCCACCAGGCGACCGGGAGCTTCGACTTCGACGGCCATCGACCCGGCAGCGGCCCGCTACTACGACATCCTGATCATGCTCGGCTTCTGCGTCAATGCCGCCGTCATCCCCCTGCACGCCTGGCTGCCGGACGCCTATCCCGAGGCCACGGTGACCGGCGCGGTCTTCATGAGCGCCTTCACCACCAAGACCGCGGTCTACGTCCTGCTGCGCGGCTTCTCGGGCTTCGAGATCCTGGCGGTCGATGGGCACGCTCATGACCATCTACGGCGTCGTCTACGCCACCATCGAGAACAACGCGCGGCGCATCCTGGCCTACCACATCGTCTCGCAGGTGGGCTACATGGTGGCCGGCGTCGGGATCGGCACGCGCCATGACCGTCAACGGCGCCTGCGCCCACGCCTATGCCCACATTCTCTACAAGGGCCTGCTCTTCATGGGCGCCGGCACCCTGCTCTACGCCGCCGGCACGGCCAAGCTCTCGGAGCTGGGCGGCCTGTTCAAACGCCTGCCCTGGGTCTTCGCCGGTTACATGGTGGCGGCCGTGAGCATCTCGGGCTTTCCGCTCTTCTCCGGTTTCGTCAGCAAGACGATGACCATCACCGGCGCGGCCGAGGGGCATCACACCTGGCTCGCCCTGGGCCTGGAGTTCGCGGCGGTCGGCACCTTCCTGTCGGTCGGGATCAAGCTGCCGTACTTCGCCTGGTTCGCGCGCCCGGACAGCGGGATCCCACTCAAGCCCATTCCCTGGAACATGTATGTCGCCATGGCCATCGCCGGGGCCCTGTGCTTCTACATCGGCGTCCAGCCCGACTTCCTCTACCGGCTCCTGCCCCATCCGGTCGAGTACGCCCCCTACACCGCCTGGCACGTGCTGCAGGCACTGATACTGCTGGGCTTCACCGGTCTCGGGTTTTATCTGCTGCGCCGCAAGCTCGCGCCCGAGGCCAAGATCAACCTGGACTTCGACTACTTTTACCGGTGGGCCGGCCGGCTGGTGCTGATCGTGGCCCGCTGGCCCATCGAGAAGGTGGACAACTGGTGGAGCGAGTTCTACCACCGGGCCGGGCTGCGCGGGATGTCTGAAGCTGCGCCGGCGGAAGCGCCTGGTTCGATCGGGCCGCCATCGACGGGGTGGTGGACGGGACGCGCGACCACCGTACGACGGATCGGCCGATCGGCGACGACGGTCCAGACCGGTCGCCTGCAGGACTATCTGGCCGGGGCCGTCATCGTCGGGTTGCTGGTCTTTGCCGTGGTCTGGTTCGCCGGTTAACGCCGTGACTCCATGGTGATACTTTTCGGAGAAACATGGCCGCATGAGTGCCTGGCCGACTATTGACGATCTCTGATTTTCTTCCCGGTGGCCGCCTGCCTGGTGCTGCCGTTCATCAAGGGCGACAGGCCCGTCCGCGTGTTCTCGCTGGCCGTCGGGCTGGTCGGAGCTCGCTGTTGAGCCTGCCGCTCTTGCGTTTCGACCTGTCCGCCTCCGGCTACCAGTTCGAGGAGAAGGCGGTCTGGGTGACAGCAGTGGGGGCTCCACTACCATCTGGGCATGGACGGGATCAGCCTGCTGATGGTGCTGCTGACCGTCCTGCTGCTGCCGCTGTGCGTGCTCTGCTCCTGGACCTACATCGGCACGCGGGTCAAGGAGTTCCACTTCAGCCTGATGCTCATGACCTCGGCCTGCGTCGGGGTCTTTCTCGCCCTGGATTTCGTCCTCTTCTACCTCTTCTGGGAGGCGATGCTCGTGCCCATGTTCCTGCTCATCGCCGTCTGGGGCGGACCGCAGCGCCGTTACGCCTCGCTCAAGTTCTTTCTGTACACCCTGGCCGGGCAGCACCCTGCTGCTGGTGGCCATGGTCGCGTTCTACCTGGCGGGCGGTACGTTTTCGATCCCGGAGCTGATCGACCCGGACCTTTCCCTTCGGGTTCCAGTGTCTGGACCTTCCTGGCCATGGCCTTCGCGTTCGCCATCAAGGTGCCCATGTTTCCCTTCCACACCTGGCTGCCGGCCGCGCACGTGGAGGCCCCACCGCGGGCTCCGTGCTGCTGGCCTCGGTGCTCCTGAAGATGGGCGCCTACGGGTTCCTGCGCTTCTGCCTGCCGCTGACGCCCCAGGCGAGCGCCTATTTCGCGCCCCTGATGATCGCGATCTCCATCGCGTCGATTCTCTACGGCGGGTTCGTGGCCCTCGGCCAGCGCGACATGAAGAAGCTGATCGCCTACTCCTCGGTGGCCCACATGGGGTTCGTGACCCTGGGTATTCTTCTCTTTTCCCTGAGGGGGTTCGAGGGGGCCCTCATGGTGATGCTCAACCACGGCATCACGACGGGTGCGCTCTTCATGCTGGTGGGCTGTATCTATGAGCGCAGCCACAGCCGGGAGATCAGCGAGAACATGGGGCTGGGAAAATACCTGCCGGCCTACATGGGGTTTTTCGGCCTGTTCGCGCTTTCCTCGCTGGGGTTCCCCGGCACCAACAGCTTCGTGGGCGAGGTCCTGGTGCTGATCGGCGTTTTCGCCGACAAGCCCTGGGTCGGGGCGGCCGCCATCCCCGGCGTGCTTCTTGGGGCGGCCTACATGCTGCGGCTTGGCCAGAAGCTGGCCTGGGGTGACCCCAGCCGGGCCAAGGGCTGGAAGGACTTAAACGCGCGGGAGTGGCTGTATCTCGCCCCGCTGGCGGTTCTGGTGTCTACATCGGCCTCGCGCCCGGGTTGACCCTGCGGGCGATGGACCCCACGCTGGACCGGGTCCTGAATGAAGTTCGAAGCCGTCCGCGGCAGCCGGTGCCGGCGAGACGGGCGCCCCCGGGGACGGGAGGGTCGCAAACCGCCATGGCCCGGCGGATGCCGACTGCGGCGCCGAGGTTTCCGCGTTAAGCCTTCGCGGACGCCCTTTTTCGACGACGGCATAAAAGGGTGGGGATCGAGATACTGATGGACACGGCTTTGCCGGAAGTCATCGAGGAGAATGCCTGTGACGTTTGACTTGACCCTGCTTCTGCCGGAGCTCTTTCAGCTGGTCCTGGTGGCGGCGCTCTTCGTGCAGGCGATCGCCAGACCCGCGAGCGACCAGGGGACAGCGACGCGCCGCCGCGAACACGGACTGGGTGCCCCTGGCGGCTTTCGCGGTTTTGGCGGCATCGGCGTTCAGCCTGGGGGGCCGCGGCCTTCTTTTCCGGGAAGCCTACCGGATCGACGGGCTGTCCCAGTTTTTCAAGTTCGCGGTGGCGCTGGGGTTTGCCATCACCGCCCTCAATGCCTCGTCGCAGCCGACCCTGGAGGAGGGAAAGCGCGCGGATTATTTCCTGCTGCTCTCCCTGAGCGCCTGGGGTCTCATGCTGCTCTCAAGCGCGGTGGAGCTCGTCACGATCTATCTCGCCCTCGAGATTTCCTCCTACAGCCTCTACGCCCTGATCCCCCTGCGCAAAAGCGACCCGGGTGCGGCCGAGGCCGGAATCAAGTACATCCTGTTCGGTGCCGCCGCCACCGGGCTGGCCCTCTTCGGCCTGGCCTACATCCTCGCCGCCCAGCATTCGAGCTATCTGTCCGTGCTGGCCGGCCGGACCTGGACCTGGGCCGCGGCACCCCTCGGACTCGTTGGTCTGACCCTATTCATGGGGGCCTTTTTTTACAAACTCGCCCTTTTCCCGTTCCATTTCTGGGCGCCGGACGTCTACTCCGGCACCAGCAACGAGACCGCGGCCTACGCCGCGACCCTGCCGAAGCTGGGCGCGGTCGTGATCCTGATCCGGCTGGCGGCGCTGCTCAAACCCGGCCTGGAGCTCACCACGATCCTGGCCGTGCTGGGGGCCGCCTCCATGACCTTCGGCAACCTCGCCGCCCTTACCCAGCAGGACATCAAGCGCATGCTGGGGTACTCGAGCGTGGCGCACGCCGGCTACGTCATGGTCGGCCTGGT
This sequence comes from uncultured delta proteobacterium, assembly GCA_963716785.1. Classification (GTDB taxonomy): domain Bacteria; phylum Desulfobacterota; class Desulfobacteria; order Desulfobacterales; family SpSt-501; genus SpSt-501. The sequence continues at coordinate 166,911 of CAVQUW010000017.1, forward strand.
GGCCGTCTCGGCCAGCGGGTTCGCCGCCGCCGGGTTCTACAGCCTGGTTTACGTGCTCATGAACCTGACCTGCTTCTGGGTTCTGTGCCGGTTGTCGGCGGACGGCCGCAATCTGGTGCTGGACGACCTGAACGGCCTGCACCGCCGCGCCCCATTTTTGGCCTTTGTGCTGGCGGTGGCCGCCCTGGCGCTGGTGGGGCTGCCGCCGACGGCCGGCTTCATGGGTAAACTGTTTTTGCTGACCGCCGCCTGGGATCGCGGCTACAACTGGTTGGTGGTTGTCGCCGCGCTGAACACGGCCATCTCGATTTACTACTATCTGAACCTGATCCGGCATGCCTACACCGTAGAGGCGGAGGTCGAGCTCGCGCCTCTGCCACGCGGCGGTCTTTTCTGGGGCGGGGTGCTGGCCGCCGTGCTGCTGCTCCTGGGCGCCCTGCCGGCCCCGGTGTTCCGTTGGGCCGAGGCCGCCGGACGGCAGCTCGTTCCCTGAAAGTGTCGGAGCAAAGGGCGCCAGGCTGAAACGGTTGCCCTATGAGGAGGAAAGTTTAATGCCAAGCAACACCATCTACAGCGTCTGCGGCATGTGCCAGGTGCGCTGCCCGATCGAGGTGACCGTGGAAAACGGCGCCTGCCGATTCATCCAGGGCAATCGGCAGGTCGACGGCATCCGCGGCGCGCTTTGCACCCGCGGGGCGGCCGGGATCCCGTTTATCCGGGACGATGAAAGGCCCCAGTTCCCCCTGCTCCGCATCGGCGGGCGTGGGGAGGGCAAATGGCAGCGGGTTTCCTGGGAGGAAGCGCTTTCCCACGCCGCCGGCAAGATCGGGGAGGTTCATGCCCGACACGGCGGCCGCAGCATTCTCTGGTCCGACACCGGCGGTCCGTTCAGCGATCTCCGGCAGGCCTTCGTGCGTGCGCTGGGCTCCCCCAATTATTTCACGACCGATTCCATTCATGGCGTCAACACGCAGCATGCCGCGCGGTCCTTGTTCGGCTTCGGCAGCGACCGCCTCGCGCTGGATCTCAAGCATGCGCGCCAGGCCGTGCTGCAGGGCCGCAACCTCTTCGAGTCCGTCGACATCCGGCAGGCGAACGATCTATTGGACGGGTTGCAAAACGGCGGCAAACTCACGGTCATCGACATCCGGTTTACCATCTCGGCCGCCAAGGCGAACCGGTTCCTGCTCCTCCGGCCCGGCAGCGACTATGCCTTGAACCTCTCCGTCATCCAGACCCTGATCAGCCGAAAGCTGTACAACGCCGCCGCCGCGGAAAGCTGGATCGCCGATCTCGACGAACTCGGCCGCATGGTCGACCCGTATACGCCCGAGTTCGCGCAGAGGGAAACCGGCGTCAAGGCCGCCGATATCGTGGCCTTGGCGCAGGACCTGGCCCAGGCCGCACCGCGGGTCGTCTGGCACCCGGGATGGAAGACCTCGCGCTATGAAGACTCCTTCTTTGTCTGCCGGACCGCGTTCATCATCAATGCCCTGTTGGGCGCCATCGGCGCCCGGGGCGGCCTGCCACTGGCCGCCCGGCCCGAAGATGTCGGTCAGCGAGGATTGAATCGGCTGACCGATCTGTTCCCGGCGGTGGTCGAGCAGCGTGCCGACGGGACCGGGTGGAAGTACCCGGCCTTCGAAAACGGGCCGGGGATGCTGCATGAAGCCCTGCGCGCGGTGGAGAGCGAGGACCCCTATCCGCTGAAGGCCTTTCTCGTCTACCAGCAGGACCCGCTGGCCGAGCTTCCGGACCCGGATAGAATCAAAGCCATTTTCAGCCGGCTTGATTTTCTGATGTGCATCACCTCCGGCTGGTCCGAAACCGCCTGGCAGGCCGATCTGATCCTGCCGCTTTCGCCCTACCTGGAGCGAGAGAGCATCGTGGCCCAGCTGAACGGGGTCAAGCCGGCATTCATGATGCGCCGGCGCTGTGCCGCCCCGCGCTTCGACACCCGCGCGGACTGGGAGATCATCGGCGGTCTGGCCGAGAGACTTGAACTGAAGGGCCTTTCTTTTCCCTCGGCGGATGCGATCTGGAAATTCCAGCTGGAGGGGACGGACCTCAGGACTCAGGACTTCGACGCGAAAGGTCTGGTGGAGTTGGCCGGCCGGGCGCACTACCTGGCACTGCAGCCGGGCTTCCGCTTTCCCACCGATTCGGGCAAGATCGAAACGGTGAGCTTCAGGTGGCGCCAGCAGGGGCTCCCCAGCCTGGGGCCCTACGTGCCGAAAACCGCCCCCGCCCCCGGGGTCTTTCGGTTGACCCTCGGCGGCTGCGGTCTTCACGCCGGGGGCTCAACGGTAAACAACCCGCTGCTGCACCGCCAGATGCCCGAAAATGTGCTGTGGATGAACCGGACCGCCGCCGCCAGCCTGGGTATCGCCGATGGTGAACCGGTGACGGTTTCCATTTCGGCTATCTCGGGGCGGATCAAGGCCAAACTGACCGACCATATCCACCCTGAGGCCGTGTTCATGGTGGACGGGTTCGGCCGAACCCTGCCGGTGGAGTCTCTTGCCCGGGGACGGGGCCTCGGCCACAACGTGCTCATGCCCGGAGGCCTGGAGATCTGGGACCGCGCCGGCGGTGGGCTGGCGTTGCAGGAGCACTTCGTCACCGTCAGCAAGGAGTAACGACTCAGGTAGATAGGCCGAAGGCTGAAGACTGAAGGCTTTTAGGGCCGGACCAGGCCTGATCACACCAAACGCCGGGCATTTGAGTTGAAGGTCTTAAAAGGGTCGATTCGTGCCGGGCGGGATGTCTTTCCAACCTTCAGCCTTCAGCCTAAACACCTGAACATCAACAAGTTGTCTTTGGAGAGTCCATGAGCAGATACCTGATCAAACTGGATCAAGAACGCTGCATCAGCTGCCGGGCCTGCGAGGTGCAGTGCCAGGTGAAGAACCGCACCCCGGCCGGTGTCCGGCCGGGGTTATTGGTGGCTGTCAGCCCGGAATGCCGCCCGGAGGCGGTGCATGCCCCCGCTGCCTTTCGCCCCTGTTTTCATTGCGAAAGACCCTGGTGTGTGGCGGTCTGTCCGACGGGCGCCATGGCCAAACGGCTGGATGACGGCATGGTTCTCGTCTCCAGGCAGCTTTGCATCGGCTGCCGGGCTTGCATCGCCGCCTGCCCTTGGAAAGTCCCCCAGTGGGACGAATCCACCGGCAAGGTGGTCAAATGCGATGGGTGCCACGAACGCGTGGCGCAGGGTCTGACCCCCGCATGCGTCTCCGGCTGCACCACCCATGCCCTGACCTTCTCACGGGCCAACGCCAATGTCCGCAAAACCCGGCTGCTCTATGCCCGATCCCTGCTGGTCGATCGGAAAGCCGGCTGAAAGGAGGAACGCCGCCCATGCCCACTGCAGATTTTTTCCACCGGTATCTTTATGCCCTGGCCGAGATCCATTCATCCTTCGACCTGGAGACCACCCAGCAGGCCGTCGTGCGCAACGCCGCGCGGCTCTATGACGCCCGCGGCGCCGGCCTCATGCTCTACAACCCGAGCGAGGAGAACCTGATCGCCTCGGCGACCTTCGGGCTGAGCGAAGCCTACCGCCTGAAAGGCACGGTCAGCCCGCGCCAGAGCCTGGGGGAGACGGTGGCCCGCCAGCCGGTGATCGTGCGCGACGTCACCGCGGACAACCGGGTGCAGTACCCCGAAGAGGCCCTGCAGGAAGGAATCCGCAGCATCATCGGCCTGCCGCTCTCTGGCGGCAGCGCCCTGGTGGGCGCGCTGCGCCTGTACTTCAACCAGATCCGCGATTTCGACCCCGAGGAGCTGGAATCCCTCAAGGCCCTGGCCCACCAGGCCGGCCTTGCGCTCAAGAAGGCCTTTTACGTGGCCTCCATGAAGGATGCGGTCTCCGACATCCAGCGCATGCCGTCCGCGGACGCCAGGGAGGGCATGCAGCGCCTGCTTCAGGACGTCGTCAAATATGCCATGGCCCGCGCCTGCGCCCTGCTGCTGCTCGACCCGAAATCCAACACGCTTTCCACCGTGGTCCGCTACGGCCTGAGCGAGCGCTATATCGCCAAAGGGCCCCTGTTTGTCGGATCGAGCCTGGGTGAGATCACGACGGGCAAACCGGTGGTGATCACGAATGCGGCCACCGACCCACGGGTCCAGTACAAGGACGCCGCGGCCGCGGAAAATGTGAAGGCCATCCTGGGGCTGCCGGTGAAGATTGCCGGCGAAACCGTCGGTGTTCTGCGGCTCTACTACCCGTTCGAGTTCAGTCCCGGCCCGGATTACATCATGTGGATGGAGCACCTGGCCCATCAGGCCGGCATCGCCCTTGAAAACACCCAACTCCTCGCCAAACTCCATGAGAGGGCCACTTGGTACGAGGATGTCCTGCGGGATCTGGAGCGATAGCCGGCAACCGGGCGGTGCCGCACCGCCGCCCTGACATACAGGAGCACTTATGGTGACGATAGACAAGATTCTAAGCTTCTTCGAGGAGTGGACCCTGTTCATCTCCGTGCTGGCGGCGATGGTCGCGCTGTTCTTCAACGTCATCCTGCGCTACGGGTTTTCCTACTCCCTGGCCTGGTCCGAGGAACTGGTCCGCGAGGTGATCATCTACACGACCTTCATCGGCTGCAGTGCCGCCGTCAAGAACCGCTCCACCATCCGCATAGACGCCTTGGTGCAGCTAGTGCCGGCCTTGAAGCACCCGCTCGGCATCTTCAGCTACGGGGTCAACCTGGTGTTTGCGGCGATGATGGTCTACTTCGGGTACCTGCTGGCGGCGATGCAGGTCGAAAGCACTCAGAAGACCTTGATTCTGCAGATCCCCACGGTCTACCTCTACGCGATCCTTCCGTTGATGGGCGTCATGATGTTCCTGCGCGTTCTGATCGCGATGCATGAGGATATCCGCAACCTGCCCGGCCGCAAAGCGCTTTAGCTCGCAGGAGACAAAGCTCCGGCCGACTCGAGGAGGACAAGCATCATGGACATCAGTGTGATCATCATCCTGTTGTTGCTGCTCGGGGCCATGGCGGCCTACGTTCCGGTCTACATGAGCCTTTTTTTCACCGGGGTGCTGGGCTTCGTCTTCTTCGCCCCCGAGCCCCAGACGCTCATGCTCGCGCAGAGCTTCTTCAAGAGCATGGACAACTTCGCGCTGGTGGTGGTGCTCTTCTTCATCCTGTGCGGCAACATCATGACCGCGGGTTCCATCGTCGACAAGCTGATCAAGGTGGTCAACACGATGGTCAGCTGGCTGCCCGGCGGGCTGGGGATGGCCGGCTGCCTGGGCTGCGGGCTCTTCGGGGCGATCTCCGGCTCGACCGTGGCGACCGTGGTGGCCCTCGGCGGGTTCATGATCCCGGCGCTGGTCAAAAACGGCTACCCGATGAAATACGCCGTGGGGCTGATGACCACCGCCCCCAACCTGGGGATCATCATCCCGCCCTCGATCAGCATGATCCTCTACTGCATGATCACCAACGTCTCGCTGCAGGGGCTGTTTCTGACCGGCTTCGTCCCGGGCGTGCTCATCATGCTGCTGGTCTGCCTCTACTCGTATTTCCTGTTCCGCAAGGACGAGCAGATCGTGCGCCTGCCGGCGCCGACGTTCAGGGAGGTGGCGGCCATCTTCAAGGAGGGCTTCTGGTCGCTGATGCTGCCGGTGATCATCTTCGCGGGCACCTTCTCGGGGGTGTTCACGGCCAACGAGGCGGCCGTGGTGGCCTGCGTGTACGCCTTCATCGTGGAGCTCTTCATCCACCGCACGATGAAGCTTGCCGATGTCAAGAAGGTCGTCGTCGGCTCGGCGGTGACCTCGGCCACGCTTCTGATCATCGTGGCCGGCGCGACCTGCTTCGGCCGCTACCTGACCTTCGAGAACGTGCCCTCCAAGATCGCCGAGGCCGTGATCGAGAACATCAACTCCCCGGTGGTGTTTCTGCTCGTGATCAACGCCTTCCTGCTGGTGGTGGGCATGTTCATGGACGTGATCTCCGCGACCCTCATCATCGGCCCGGTCCTGATCCCGCTTTTGCCGACCTTCGAAGTGGACTTCATGCACTTCGGGCTGCTGATGACGGTCAACCTCGCCATCGGCTACTGCACCCCGCCGGTGGGGGTGAGCATGTACATCACCGGCGCGATGGCCAACAAGGACATCGTCTACGTCAGCAAGGCCGTGCTGCCGTTTGTGATCATCCAGGTCGCCGTGCTGCTCGTGATGACCTATCTCCCGGACGTGGTGCTCTGGCTGCCCAAGGCCCTGGGCTTCTGGGAGGCGATCGAGGGCGGCATGCCGGCCCTGTAGGCGCGCACGCAAGCGGCCCGGGGCTAAAGAAAAACACAGACCTGCCGATATTGTTGAAAAACCACCGGCCGCGCCGGTATTTTTGCCCGGGGGTGGACGCGGCACAGCCAGGGAGGCAGGTCATGCAGATTCTGGGGATCGACATCGGGTTCGGGTTCACCAAGGCCACCAACGGCCGGGACACCCTGGTCTTCAAGTCGCTGCTGGGGGACGCCGCCGACATCCAGTACTGGGCGGATTTCGGCGAGAGCCGCCCGGTCGACCACATCCACGTCACCATCGACGGCAAATCCTATTTCATCGGCGACCTCTCCGAGCAGCAGTCCGGCAACGTCCGCTACACCCTCGACCAGGAAAAACTGATCGCCGACTACGTGCGCATCCTGGCGCTGACCGCGGCCGGCATGCTGATCCAGAACGGGACCCATGTCCACGTGCCGGTCAACCTCGTTTCGGGGTTGCCGATCGGCTATTACCGCCGCTACCACGAACGCTTCCACGGGATCCTCACCGGGCACCACTCCATCACGTACCACTCGCCGACAGGGGATTCCGTCACCAAGGAGATCTACATCAACAAGGTGCGCATGCTGCCGCAACCGCTCGGCAGTGTGCTCAACCTCGTCATGGACCAGCAGGGGAAGATTTCCGACCGCGAGCTCGCCGCGCAGAAGATCGGGGTGGTGGACATCGGCTTCCGCACCACCGATTTCACCATCATGGACCGCTTGCGCCACATCGACCGCGGCAGCCGCACCATCGACAGCGGGATTTCGAAGGCCTTCGGCCTCATCGCCCAGAAGCTGCAGGACAAGTGCGGGATTTCAGTGGAGCTCTACCGGCTCTACCGGGCGGTCGAGGAGGGCACTCTGCGGGTGCGCGGCAAGACCATCAATTTCAGCACCATCCGCGACCAGGTCTTCGAGCAGCTGGCCGGCACGATTGCCGGAGAGATCGACCGGCTCTGGGCGCAGGACTGGGACATCGACATGATCGTCCTGAGCGGCGGAGGGTCGCGGGAGCTCGCGCGGCATCTGCAGCCGATGATCTCCGGGAACGTGGTTCCCTTCGAGCCCTACACCGACTCCCGGCTGAACAACGTGTTCGGCTACGTGAAATACGGGAAATTCGTGTGGGGGAGAAATCAGCCGGCATCCCGCGACAACGACGAACCGTACGACGCGGCCCACCTCGGAGAAAACCGAGAGCCTCGCGGCGGCGGCGTAACGCCTGCCGCTCGGCCGCCGGGCGCCGGGGCGTCACGAATTCTTCGCCGCGCCCCCGGGCGCGTCGGCATCGCGACCGCGCGCGCGGCCCACTATCCGTCGCAGCGGGCGGCCGAAAAGAAATTCCGTCATGTCCGCCTGAAGCCCGCCGCGCGCCACCACCAGGCGCCGGAGCTCCTCATCGTAGCGGATGATCTCCTCAAGCTCACCCCGCTGCGCTGCGGCCCCGGCCGCACCCGGCACGGCCAGCAGGCGCCGGATGCGCCCGTGGTCGCAGCGCCGCTGGTGGGTTTCGATCAGATCCCACAGCCCGTCGATCCCTGCCAACAAGTCCCCGCGGGTCAGCCGCGGCCGGGCGTAGGCCGCCTCGATTCCGCGGGTGTCGCGGCACGAGAGCGCGCGACATTCCAGCGGGCGGTGGGCGTAGATGCGGCAGGCGTTCCGCGCCTGGTCGAACAGGCAGCAGGTCCATGCGCCCCCGCAGCCCTTGATCTTGATCAACTCCCCTTCCACCGCCCTCAAGCCCCCCCGGATCTGGTCGTCGATGATTTCGCCCGGCCGGATGGTGAACAGATGCCGCGTGTGGATCAGGCCCTCCTCCACCAGAGGGCGGTCCTCGGCATGCAGGGCCGGCCCCCCCTTGCGGCAGCAGGTGCCGCAGCGCACGCACGACGGTGTCGGTTCGATGGGTGACATGACGGGGGGTCGCTTCACCTCGCAGTGTGTCCGTCGCTGCCCGCAGGACAGCGGCGTCGATCGCCCGGGCGCGGGGCCTTGGCGATCATCCTTCTCCCAGCCCCGAATCTATAGCAGAGCCCTCATTTCCCGGCAAGCACCCCTGCCGACGGCGCCCCGCATCGACGCCCGGCAACGCCGAGCAACGACCCTTTGTAATCTTCCGACAAATGAGTATAATGGGAAGAAATCGACGGCTCGAAGCGCAAGGCCGTCCGACCATATCGAGGCCCAGGGTCACCCCGAAACGTGATGCGCATCCCAATCGAACAGCTCAAGGAACACGGCCTGCGTTTGGAATTCGAGAGCCCGGGCGGAGGTCTTCCCCGTCCTGCGGCAGATGGTTGAGGGCGGGGAGGCTGAGTTCGTGGGGCCGGATTCGCGTTCGCGTCAGGGCCGTCAAAGTCGGCGACTGGGTGGAGGTCGAGGGGTCGCTCGACACCACGGCCCGGCTGACCTGCGGCCGCTGCCTGGCGGAGTTCGTCGCGCCCCTCGGCGGCGAGTTCGCACTGACCTACACCCATGGGCCGGATGCGGAAACCGGCGGCGCCGAGGCGCAGGAAAAGGAGATCGAAGCCTCCGAGACGGGGCTCATCCATTTTCGGGGCGAGGAGATCGACCTGACGGAAGCCGTCCAGGAGCAGGTGATCCTGGCGCTGCCGCTGCGGGCCTTGTGCCGGCAGGACTGCAAGGGGTTGTGCGCCGGGTGCGGGGCGGATCTCAACCACGGCGCCTGCAGCTGCGCGCCTTCGGTCCACAACGGGCCCTTTGCCGCCCTGCGCGGCATCAAACTGGACAAGGAGTGAGACCGGCCGCGACCATGAGCCCTGAAGAACCCTCACAGAAGGCGGCGGCCGCGGCGATCCCCCGCCGGGTGGGCCGCTTCGCGCTGAAGGTCCTGCGCGACTTTCACCGCAACCAGGGCCTGCTTCTCGCCGGGGCGGTCGCCTACTACACCCTCCTGTCGATGGTGCCCCTGTTCGCGCTGATCCTGGTCGGCCTCTCGCATTTCATCGAGCAGGAAAAACTGATCACGACCATCGCCCAGAACCTGGAGCTGCTGGTCCCCGGTTATGCCATGAGCCTGGCGAGCCAGGTGCGCACTTTCCTGGCCAAGCGCCATCTGGTCGGGGCGGTCGGGTTTCTGATCATGCTGTTTTTCAGCTCGATGGCCTTCTCGGTGCTGGAGAGCACCATGGCCGTGATCTTCTCCCACCGCAAGCACACCCTGCGGCGGCCTTTTTTCGTTTCCGCCATCATCCCCTACGCCTTCATCCTGCTGATCGCCCTGGGGTTTTTCCTGGTGACGGTGATCTCCGGCGCCCTGGATGCCCTGGTCAGCAAACACGTCTTGATTTTCGGGTACGACCTGAGCCTCCAGGGGTCCTCGAAGTTTTTGCTCTACCTGATCGGCATGGGGGGAATGATGTTGATGCTGACCGCCCTCTACCTGGTCATGCCGGTCGGGCGGATCGTCTTCTGGCACGCGCTCTCCGGGGCGGTCACCGCCACGATTCTCTGGGAGCTCGTCCGGCGGGTGCTGGTGTGGTACTATTCCAAACTGTCGCTGGTGAACGTCATCTACGGCTCGCTGGCGACGACGGTGGTGGCCCTGCTCAGCATCGAGGTCGCGGTGATCATCCTGCTGCTCGGCGCCCAGGTGATCGCGGAGTTCGACCGCCGCCGACAGACTCTGAGAGCAACACGGGAAAGGAGCGGATCACAATGAAAAAAGCATGGGTCACCGCCGCCGCGATTCTTATCGCGGCGTGCTCGCATGGACTCGCACCGAACTTGCCGCCCGCGGCGGACCCCACGAACTCGGCCCAGGTGTGGGTCGTTCGCAACAACAATCTTTTCGGCTGGGGGCTTTCCGTGAACGTCCTGCTGGACGGAGCGGTCATCGCCCACCTGCGGGCGGGCGATCATGTCGCGATGCGCGTCGCACCGGGCCTGCACCGCATCGGCATCACGGACTCCGGCATGAATGTCGCCCTGGAGAAAGGCGGCCGGTACTATTTCCTCGTCAGCACCGACACCTCCCAGGCCGGCTTCGAGATCGAACGTCTCGACGTCGGCCGGGGCGAGGATTGGGTGGCCAAAACGACACCGTTGCGGTAAGCGCGCCCGCCCGAAACCGACCCGCGGGCGGGCACGTCCGTTTACCGAAATTCCGCCTATCCCTTGGCGGCCTTCTCCCGGAGCACCTTCAGCACCTCCTCGGGGGTTTGTTTGGCCAGGATGTCCCGGAACTGATCACGGTAGTTCTTGACCAGGCTGACCCCCTCGATGATCACATCGTAAACCCTCCAGCCGCCCTCTTTGCGCACCATCCGATAGTCCAGCGGGATTTTCTTGCCGTCGGCGGTGAGGACGCTGCTGGTGACTTCGACCTGGTCCTCCCGCAACTGGCTCTCCTTGTCGAAGACCACCTTCTCATCGGAGTAGGACAGCAGTCGATCGGCGTAGGTCTTCTCGAGCAGATCGCTGAAAAGCTTGACGAACTCGGTCTGCTGCGCGGGGTTGAACTTGCCCCACTCACGGCCCAGGGTGCGTCGCGACAGCTCGGTGTAGTCGAAGATCTCGTTCACGATCGCGCGGATCTTCTCGATCTTCACGTTCTCCGGCTGGCTTTTGAAACCGGGCTCCGACATGGTCTTGAGCACCCTGTTGACCTGGGTTTCCACCACCTGGAGCGCGGCGGCGCCTTGCGCCCGCAGGGGGCTGACCATGAGCGCCGCCGCCATGATGACGGGCATCCATATAAACCGTATCGATCGCATAATTTCCTCCATTTTTCCGCTGGGATCCCGCCCGATCCGAGGTGATCCCCGCTCCGGGCGGTATTTTTGCTTTGCCTTGCCTTTAAGCCTTCAGTCTTCAGCCTTCGGACTGTTTTTCAAAGTCCCCCTATTTGACGTCGCCGAAGGCATACTTGCTGACCAGATCCATGATGTCCGCCGGGGACTCCGTCTCCGTGATCAGGTCCCCGGCTTTCAGCAGCCCGCCCCCGCCCCCGGCGTCGATGCTGACGTACTTGTCGCCGATCAGGCCCTCGGTCTTGATGGAAGCGATGGCATCGTCATAGATCTTGATCTCTTTGTCGACCCGCAGCTCCACGATGGCCACCTGTTTCTCCTGGTCCATCCTCAGATTGCCCACCCGCCCGATCTCCAGCCCGAGCATGTTGACGGCGCTGCCGGTTCGCAGCCCGGTGACCCGGGTGAAGCGGGCATAGAGCGAATAGCTGTTGTCGCCGATGATGTCCAGATCCCCGACCTGGATCGTCAGATACCCGATGCACGCCAGACCGAGGACCACGAACATCCCGACCACGGTTTCCTTGGAATACTTCTTCATGTGGGCTCCTTCCCCCGGTTGCACTGGAACTGACCGATCGGTTGTCTGTTGAAGCGCGCAAATTCCATCACGGACTCGATCTCCACCAGGGGCTTGCCCTGGGCCATGCCGACCGAGATCGAAAAATCGAAGCATTCGCCGGGACCAAGGGCCTTTTGGAAAACGCTCTTCCAGCTTGCGCATGCCGTCCTCCCTGAAATCGCGGGTGAACTGCTCGAGGATGCGCCGGGCCTCGTCGAGGTCCGAGAACGGGAGAATCGTGGCGAACTCGTTGATCGACTGCCGGGTCGAGAAGCCCCCCACGACCCCGAAGTGCTTGCGGATGTAAACCCCGAGGGAGCGAAGGGTCTCCTGCGCCGCCTCGTGGCCGACGCCCCTGCTGACCTCTTCCATGTTGTCGAAGGAGAACATCATCACGGCATAGGACTCATCCGCCCCCTGCCGAACGAGCTCGGTCTGGTAGCGGATCTTGAAGTGCCGGCTGGAATAAAGACCGGTGATGTCCTCCTGCAGGGCCGCGAGGCTCTGGATGATCTCGTCCCGGAAGGGGTGGTCGAACTCGTCCAGTTTTTCGGGCGGGCCTTCGAAGACGATCTTCTTGCCGTAGAGCGCGAGCACCCGGTTGGAGATGAAAAACACATCCGGGATCTCGTGACTGATGAGGACCGCCGTGAACCCGATCTTCTTCTTGTACTCGGCGATCATCCCCAGGATGGCGTTCTTGCGAATCGGGTCCTGGCCGGTGGTCGGCTCGTCGAAGAGCACGATCTCCGGGTCGGTCACCAGGGCCCGGGCCAGGGCCGCGCGTTTCTGCATGCCGCCCGAGATCTCCGAGGGGTATTTGTGCGCCACCTCGGTCAGCTCGGTCTGCTCGATCCGGGCCATGGCCTTGGCCTCGATTTCCCGGCGCTTGAGGCGGGTGGTGCGCTTGAGCGCCAGGGCCACGTTCTCGAACACGGTCATGGAGTCGAACAAGGCGTTGTTCTGGAACATGTAGCTGATCCGGCCGATGTAGCCGTCCCACTCCTTGCGGCTCATGGTGTGGATCGGCCGGCCCTGATAGAGGATCTCCCCGGAGTCGGGTTTCAGCAGCCCGATAATGTGCTTGAGCATGACGCTCTTGCCCGTGCCGCTCAGCCCGATGATCGTGGACACCTCGCCCTCGTAGATTCGGAAGCTGACCCCGTCCAGGATGGTGCGCTCCCCGAAGCTTTTGACCACGTCACGAAACTCGATCAGAGGTTCCCGCTGCATGAATAAAACCCTCAGGGGTTTAGGCTGAAGACTGAAGGCTGAAGGCTGAAGGTCATGGTTTCTCCCTTCAGTCTATCTTCCTTCAGCCTTCAGCCTATTTACCTTCAGCCTGCCCTTCCCAGCCTGCCCTTATCAGCCTGCTACAACAAAAACGAAGTGACGACGTAGTCCGACACCAGGATCATGACGCAGGAGAGCACCACCGCCGAGGTGGTGGAGAGGCTGACGCTTTTGGCGCCGTGGCTGTCCGTGCGCATGTGCGTGAAAAAACCCTGGAAGCAGCAGATCGTGATCACCAGGACCGCGAAGACGAGGGACTTGATGAAGCCGCCGCGCACGTCGAGCCAATCCACGCTGGCGTCCATGCGGTAGAGATAGGCGCCGGAGCTGGCACCCATCAGGATGACCCCGCTCAGATAGCCGCCGAGGATGCCCACCAGGTCGAAGACGGCGGTGAGGATCGGAAAGCTGATCAGGGCGGCGGCGATGCGCGGGCTGACCAGAAAACCGAGCGGGTCGATGCGCATGGTGGTGAGGGCGTCGATTTGCTCGGAGATGCGCTGGATCCCGATCTCGGCGGTCATGGCGGACCCGGCCCGGGCGGTGATCATGATGGCGGTGAGCACCGGCCCCAGCTCCCGGATGAGGGAGAGAGACACGGCCGTGCCCAGAAACCCGACCGCCCCGAACTTGGCCATGGTGTAGTACAGCTGGAGCCCGAGGACCATCCCGGTGAAGAACCCCACCAGGGCCACGATGCTCGCGGAGCGGGCGCCGATGAAATAGACCTGATGAATGATTTCAGGGATCTGCTTCCAATGAAAAATGTGGATGAAGGCGCGTGCGAAAAAAATGGCCATGGCCCCCAGGCCGTTGTTCAGCCGGATGGCGAACCGGCCGAAGGGGTTGAAGATGGCGGCCAAAGGGGACGGGGATGAATTCAACGCAGTCGGAGGCGCCGGGGGTTCCGGCAACGACTCGTCTGCCATGGCGTCTTCTTCCTTTCGCGGCAATGACTTCCGGGGGTTGTTCGGTGCGCTTTCGCGGATTTGACAATCGGTCCGGGAATCCGATATCACAAAACACAATAAATTGAAAACCCTGGTCAAACGTTTCGATCATAACACATGACCGGGATTAAGCAAACCCGGCCGCGCCGCGCCAGGGTCGCCGCTGCGTCGGCATAGCCCGGCTTGACCGGCTGCCCGGATCGTGAAAGAATAAACGGATTAACCCGGACCCGCGGCGCGGGCCTTTCCGCTCTAAAAGGAGACCCCTTGCCATCATGGAGCTTCTGAACACCGCCAAAAAGGGTTTCGAGACCCTGGACGTCGGCCCGAAAGTCAAAGACAGTGCCCTGAACTCCCTGCGCACATGGCTGACGGAGCCTGCTTTCGCGGACTACGTCCCTCAGATCCGGTTCTTGATCGAAAACGCCAAATGGGAGATCCTGCTGGACTCCTTCTACCAGGTGATCCCCTTCGGCACCGGCGGGCGCCGGGGGCCGGTGGGGATCGGGCCGAACCGCATCAATGCCTGGGCCATCCAGGCCTCGGCCCAGGGCCACTCCCAGTACCTGATCAAGAACCACGGGGACGCAGCCCGGCGCCGGGGGGTCGTCATGACCTTCGACGTGCGCCGGTACGCCCAGCAGGGGGTGTACTCCGACACCCTGCCGAACCCGGTCAAGGGTCTCGACGGGCTCGCGCTGGCCAAGGCGGCGGCGGAGGTGTATGCGGCCAACGGCATCCGGGTCCACCTCTTCGAGACCCCCCGCAGCACGCCGGAGCTCTCCTTCGCCATCCGGCACCTGAAGGCCATCGCCGGCGACATGTTCAGCGCCAGCCACAACCTGCCGACCGACAACGGCAAGAAAGTCTACGACGAGTACGGCGGCCAGCTCATCCCGCCCCACGACCAGATCCTGGTCGATGAGGTCACGGGGCACGTAAGCCAGATCCAGCGGCTGCCGTTCGAAGAGGCGGTCCGGCAGGGGCTGGTGCAGTTCCTGGGCGAGGAGATCGACCACGCCTATCATGACGCAGTGTGCGCCGGGTCCCTGTCGCGCGAGCGGGCGCTCAAGATCGCTTATTCACCGCTGCACGGGACGGGTCTCACCACGGTATTCCCGGTGCTCCGGCAGCTGGGCTTCGATGCCGCGCTCTGCCCGCGGACCTCCAACTTGAGCGGGGCCTTTGAAAACGTGACCTTCAACATCCCCAACCCCGAGGTGGTGGAGTCCTTCGGTGCGGACCTGCCGTTCGCCCGGGAGATCGGCGCCGACATCCTGCTCAGCACCGACCCGGACGCGGACCGGATCGGCCTGATGGTCAGCCACCGCGGCGAGTGGGTGTTTCTGACCGGCAACGAGATCGCGATCATCCTCGCCAACTATGCGATCTCAAAGCTCAAGGCCGCCGGCCGGCTGACGGCCGGGCACGTCATCGTCAAAACCGACGTCACCACGGCGCTGATCGACAAAATGGCCCAGGAAAACGGCTTCCGCTGCATCGGGGACCTGCTCGTCGGGTTCAAATACGTCGCCGAGGAGATGAACAAGCTCGCGGCGGAGGGCCGGATCGGGGATTTCATCTTCGGCTGCGAGGAGAGCCATGGGTACCTCACGGGCGCCTACGCGCGCGACAAGGACGCGGCCGGCGCCGCCGTGTGGCTCGCCGAATACGCCGCCGAGCTGAAGCGGCAGGGTAAGAGCCTGGTGGACGCGCTCGACGACATCTACGCGGCCTATGGCTACTGCCACAACTACCTGACCGAAATCCGACTGCTCGGCGCCCGCGGCATGGAGCAGATCGCGGCCATCATGGATCACTTCCGCTCCGAGGAGGTTTCCGGGTTCGGCGATTTCAAGGTCTTAAATAAAATCGACCGCTGGCAGGGCGAGCCGCAGCCGCACCTCTCGCAGACCGACACCTCGGCCCGCAACGTGATCATCCTCAAAATGCACAACACCGCCGAAACGACCGGGATGCGCCTCACCGTGCGGCCTTCCGGCACCGAGCCCAAGATCAAGATGTACTTCGAGCTGGTGGGAAAACCCTGCCGCCTCGAAGAGTTGGCGGCGGCCAAGGGCAAGCTCGCCGAAACCTGCCACGCGCTCGAGAAGAGCCTCATGGGCTACTGCTACCGGCTGATCGGGGTGGATTTTCCCGGAGCGCGGCTTTCTGCTGTTCTGGCAGCTGCCGCTCAAGGACAAGCTGAAATACTTCGAAGTCGAGGACGAGATCGCGAAACTGAAGGAGATCCCCGACCGCGCCGAACGCACCCGCGCAATGGAGGCGCTGCTCGGTTTCCTGGGCGCCAACCCCGTCCAGAAAGTGGACAAGGCCTTCGAAGCCCGCTTCGGGTCAGGCCTCGCGCGGTTCCTCGACCTGGATGCCTGAGGCACGATAAGGGTTACGTGATACCGGATGCGGGTTGAAGGGGAAAATGGCGGCAAGGCACCGTTGCCTTTGTCACTCGAACCCTTGAACCCTGCCTCGACCCCTTGAACCCTTTTACTGAATGAACCCGGGCGGCCACCGCTGCTCGGCAGATGGCCATGCCGGTCGCCCGGGCCCAGCAGAGGTCACCCATGCCCTTTCCGACCAACAAAACCAAAATCGTCGCCACCATCGGACCGGCCTCGGACCACCCGGAGGTGCTGCGGCGCATGATCGCCGCGGGCATGAACATCGCCCGCCTCAACTTCTCCCACGGCGACCTGACCGAGCTCGACGACACCATCGGCCGGATCCGCGCCGCGGCCGCGGCCGCCGAAAAACGGGTGGCGATCATGGCCGACCTGCCCGGACCCAAGATCAGGATCGGGCTTTTCCAGGAGGAGCCCTTCGACCTCGCCCCGGGGGACCCCTTCACCTTGACCACCGAGGAGATCGTCGGCGACTCCGGCAGGGTGTCGGTCAGCTTCCCGCAGCTGCCCCGATCGGTGCGGCCCGGGGACACCCTGTTTCTGAACGACGGGTACATCCAGCTCGAAGTCGTCGCGATCGAAGGCCCCGAGGTGCGCTGCCGGGTCGCGGTCGGCGGCGCGCTCAGGTCCCGCAAAGGGCTCAACCTGCCCGGGATCGAGCTCGGCATCAGCGCCTTCACCGATCACGACCGGCGCTGCCTGCAGTTCGCCCAGGCGCACGGGATCGACGCCGTCAGCCAGTCCTTCGTCGACCGGCCCGAGGACATCGCCGCGGTGCGGGCGGCGGCGGAGGCCATGGGGTACCACCCGTTCCTCATCGCCAAGATCGAACGGGCCGGGGCCTTGAAGCGCATCGATGAAATCATGGACGCCGCCGACGGGATCATGGTCGCCCGGGGCGACCTGGGGGTCGAGATCCCGATCGAGGAGATGGCCGTGGCCCAGAAGCGGCTGATGCGCCTGGCCAACCAAAAGGGAAAGCCGGTGATCACCGCGACCCAGATGCTCGAGTCCATGATCTCCAACCGCCGGCCGACCCGGGCCGAGTCCACCGACGTCGCCAACGCCATCCTGGACGGGACCGACTGCGTGATGCTCTCGGGGGAGTCGGCCGTGGGCGCATACCCGGTCGAGTCCGTCGCCATGCTCGCCCGGATCGCGGCGGTCATCGAGCCCCACCGCAGGACCTTCGCCCCGGTCGGGGCCTGCGACGCGGGCGCCTGCGACGACGGCATCCACCCGGAGGAGCTGATCGCCTCCAGCGTCGCGGCCACCATCCAGCGCATCATCCCGGCCACCGTCATCGTCCCCACCCACAGCGGGGCCACGGCGCGCGGTATCACCCGCTTCCGGCTGCCGGTGTGGATCACGGCCGTGAGCTCCCGGCACCAGACCTGTCAGGACCTTCTGTTCTCCTACGGGGTCTTTCCGCACTGCGAAACCGAGCACCCCGAGGACTGGAAATCCTGGGCGCTCAAATGGCTGGGGCCCGAAAACCGCGACAAGCGCTACATCGTGCTCACCGAGGGACCGTCGCGCAAACGCCCCGACCGCAACAACCGCATGGAGATCATCGACTTGAAAAAATAAGGAGCCCGACATGCTGCCCCAGATCGACCCCACCGCCACCGCGGCCTGGAAAAAGCTTTCCGCCCACTTCGAGGCGATCCGGCCCGTTCACCTGCGGAGCCTGTTTGCCGCGGACCCCGGCCGCTTCGAGCGTTTTTCCATCCGCCTGGGCGACATCCTGGTGGACTACTCCAAAAACCGCATCACCACCGAGACCATGGGGCATTTGATCGAACTGGCCGAGACCTGCGGTCTGAAAGCGGCCATCGAGAGCATGTTCACCGGGGAGCCGATCAACGCCACCGAGCGGCGCGCCGTGCTGCACACGGCGCTGCGCAACCGCGCGAACACGCCCGTGGTCGTGGACGGCGACGACGTCATGCCCGCGGTCAACGCGGTGCTCGCCCAGATGAAGGACTTCTCGGAAAAAGTTGGCGAACGGGCAGTGGACGGGCTACACCGGCAAGCCGATCACCGACATCGTCAACATCGGCATCGGCGGCTCGGACCTCGGGCCGGTGATGGTCACCGAGTGCCTGAGGCCCTATGCCCGGCCGGGGCTTGCGATCGCATTTCGTCTCCAACGTCGACGGCACCCACATCGCGGAGACCCTGAAGCGCGTCGACCCGGAAACCACGCTCTTCATGATCGCCTCCAAGACCTTCACGACCCAGGAGACCATGACCAATGCCTTCACGGCCCGCGAGTGGTTCCTTTCCCACGCCCGCGACGAGGCCCACGTGACGAAGCACTTCGTCGCCCTGTCCACCAACGGCGAGAAGGTCGCCGCCTTCGGCATCGACCCGCGAGAACATGTTCGTCTTCTGGGACTGGGTCGGCGGCCGCTACTCCCTGTGGTCGGCCATCGGGCTGTCGATCGCCTGCGCCGTCGGCTTCGAGCACTTCGAGGAACTGCTCGCCGGCGCCCACGAGATGGATCGCCATTTCCGGGAAACCCCCTTCGAGAAGAACATCCCCGTGGTCCTGGCCCTGCTCGGCGTCTGGTACACGAACTTCTTCGGCGCCGAGACCGAGGCGATCCTGCCCTACGACCAGTACATGCACCGCTTCCCCGCCTACTTCCAGCAGGGCAACATGGAGAGCAACGGCAAATCCGTGGACCGCAGCGGCGCGCCGGTGCGCTGGGCCACGGGCCCGGTCATCTGGGGCGAGCCGGGCACCAACGGCCAGCACGCCTTTTACCAGCTGATCCACCAGGGGACCCGGCTGATCCCGGCCGACTTCCTGGCGCCCGCGCAGAGCCACAACCCCATCGGCGAGCACCACCGCATCCTGCTGTCCAACTTCTTCGCCCAGACCGAGGCCCTGATGAACGGCAAGACCCCGCGGAAGCCGAGGCCGAGCTGGCGAAGGAAGGGCGCAGCCCGCAGGAGATCCGAGCGCCTCGCCCCGCACAAGGTCTTTGAGGGCAACCGGCCCACCAATTCGATCCTGTTCCCAAAGCTCACCCCGCGCGTGCTCGGCAGCCTGATCGCCATGTACGAGCACAAGATTTTCGTCCAGGGCGTGATCTGGAACATCTTCAGCTTCGACCAGTGGGGGGTGGAGCTGGGCAAGCAGCTGGCCGCCCGCGATCCTGCCCGAGCTCGAGGGCGACCGGCCGGCCGGCGGCCACGACAGCTCGACCAACGGCCTGATCGATGCCTACAAGCAGATGCGGGGAGGGAACTAAGGAGAGGAGCCCGGCGTGAAAATCCTGACCGCACCGCGGATGGAACGCTGCATCGGCTGCCACAGCTGCTCGCTCGCCTGCGCGCGGCTGGTGCACAAGAACCTCTCCTGGAACACGGCCGGCATCCGCATCGCCTCCTCCGGCGGGTTGTCCACCGGGTTCGAGGCCCGCACCTGCCTCGCCTGCGACCCGGCGCCCTGCGCCGCCGCCTGCCCGACCGGCGCCTTCTCCCAGCGCAAGGGCGGCGGGGTCGTCGTGCGCAAGAAGGATTGCATCCGCTGCGGGGAGTGCGCCCGCGCCTGCCCGGTGGATGCCGTGTATCTGGATTTCAGCGGCGAGCCCTTCGTGTGCATCCACTGCGGCCGCTGCGTCCCCTTCTGCCCGCACGACTGCCTGGAGCTCACGGGGGCCGCCGGCGACGAAGCCCCGGCCGGGGGTGCCGCATGATCCGCGACCACTTCCGCGTGCTGCACGTCGACCTCGCCACGGGCCGGGGCGAGATCGAGGCGCTGGACGGCCGCGACAGCCATGCCGGCGGCAGCGGCCTGGCGGCGCTTGCTCTTCGCCCGTTTCGGAAACGCGCACAAGCCCTGGGACGACCCGGACCAGCCCCTCATCTTCGCCATCGGGCCGCTCACCGGCCTCTTCCCCCTGATGAGCAAGACCGTCTGCGCTTTCAAGTCGCCCTACCACGACCAGTATGCCGAAAGCCATGCCGGCGGCCGCTCGGCGCTCTGCCTGCGCTTCGCCGACCTGGACGCCCTGGTGCTGACGGGCCGCGCGCCGCGGCTCGCCTGCCTTGCGGTCGGCGCGCGCCGCATCGAGGTCAAGGACGCCCACTACACCGCCGGGATGGACGTCTATGCCACCGGCAAGCTACTCCGCCGTATGTTCCCCGGCGCGGGGCACCGCAGCATCCTGCGCATCGGCCCCGCGGGCGAGGCCCGCTCGGCCATGGCCGGCATCAACGTCGACACCTACCGCCACTTCGGCCGCCTCGGCGCCGGGGCCGTGATGGGCGCCAAGAACCTGAAGGGCATCGTGATCCAGGGGGATTCAAGCTTCGGCCTGCCGGAGGGCAAGGAGTACCCCAAGCTCTATCAGGAGGTGTACGGGCTCCTGACCGGGACCGAGATGATGCACAAGTACCACAACCTCGGGACGGCCGAGAACGTGGTGGTGCTGAACGCGATCAAGGCCCTGCCCTTCCGCAACCTCCAGCAGACCCAGGACCCGGCGGCGGAGCAGATCGGCGGGGAGCGCTTCGCCGAAAAGACCCTGCTGCGCAACGCGGCCTGCGCCGGCTGCCCGGTCGGCTGCATCCACATCGGCTTCGTGCGCGAAAAGTTCATGGAGCCCAACCAGTACCTCTACCGCCAGGTCTCCTACGACCACGAGCCCATCTTCGCCGTCGGCTGCATGCTGGCGGTGACCGACCCCTTCGCGGCGCTCGACATCATGGAGGAGGCGGACAAGACGGGACTCGACGTGATGTCGGCCGGGGTGGCCCTGGCCTGGGCCACGGAGGCGAGCGAAAAAGGGATCGTGACCGCGACCGAAACCCTGACGCCGCTCGCCTTCGGGGATGCCGCCGCCTACCAGCAGGCCATGTGGCACCTGGCCCGGGGCGAAAACGAGTTCTACCGCCTGCTCGCCTCCGGCACGCTCGCCGCCGCCCGGCGCTACGGCGGGGAGGAGTTCGCCTGCGTCCTCGGCCAGGAGATGGCCGGCTACGCGACCGGCGAGGTCTTCTTCGTCTCCCAGGCCCTGGGGCTGCGGCACTCGCATCTCGACGCCGGCGGCTACTCCTTCGACCAGAAGAGCACCGCAAAGGACGCGCTCAAGGCGGCCGATTTCCTGGTCGAGGACGAGCGCAGCCGCTGCCTGCTCACCTCCATGGTCGCCTGCCTCTTCGCGCGCGGGGTCTACACCGAAGAGCGCCTGGCGGAGTGCCTCAAATCCGTGGGCTACGCCCGCCTGGCCGAAGACGCCGCGGCCGTGTCGCGGCGGGTCCAGGCCGAACGCTGGCGGCGGCGCCTGGAGACGGGCTACGAACCCGAACGCGTCGCGATCCCGCGCCGGTTCCTGGAGGTCACGACCTGGAAGGGCCCGATCGATGCGGCCTACCTCGACAATCTGAAGACGGAATATGCCCGCCGGATCCGCGCTTTCGCGGCTGATGCCGCAAAAGATGGAAAAGATGGATTGATGCGGAAGGAACACGATTAAGCCGGGGAATTATGAACGGTCTCGAAATTGAATGGACCCGTTCTGTAAGATCTCCCCTGCCTCTCTTTGCCAAAGAGGGGTGATCCCTCCCTTTGGTAAAGGGAGGTCAGGAGGGATTTTCGGAGAGCCTCTGGATTATGATGAGACCATTATTGATGGATTCGTAAAAAGTCTCTATCGTTGTCACCCCGGCGAACGCCGGGGTCCAGAACATCATGGAATAACTGGATGCCGGATCAGGCCCGGCATGACGATATTAGCCTTTTTAACCCGCCGGTTCGATAGTAAGTCTTCGAACGGCCTGACTATTTTGGGTAGAGAAAAGCCGACCGCCTTCGGCATCCTGTTTTTTGTTAATCCCAATCCTCTTCTATCCGAGTCAGGATGCAACATAGGCACGGAATCTACGCCAACCATGGCGGACCGACCCGATTCTATTCATAATTATGCGCACGTTCCGAATTTCCGCATTGGCCCATACCGCCGAATGCCGGCTGGCTTGGAGGTTTCCCCCTTTCAGGCTGCACGAATCCTGGGGTCCACCGCAGCCCGACGAGGCGGCCGAGCTTATCGCCCGGGCGATTCGCTGGCTAGACGGAGAGCCAAAGAACCAAGTTTGGCACGAACAAGAGCGTGACAACAAAGAAAAAAATGATAACGCAAAAGGGAATACTACCCAGTACCACGGTATCCATGGGTTCCTTGCTGATCTGCTGGATGACGAAAAGGTTTAGGCCGAAGGGCGGAGTTAAAAGCCCGAACTCCATCATCACCACCAAGAGCACCCCGAAGTAAACAGGGTCGATTCCCAGGGCCTGCACCACCGGAAAGAGAATGGGCACCGTGATCAGCATCATGGCGACCCCGTCCATGATGCAGCCCAGCACTGCATAGAGGGCTATCATGGCAAAGAGAAAGGTCGTGGGACTCAACCCCAAGCCAACCACGAACTTGGCCATGTCCGAGGCCATGCCGCTTATGGAGAGGCTATACGACAACGTCTGTGCCATGGCGATGATGATCAGCAGCGAACCCGAAACCTTTGCCGTGGACTGAAGGGCCTCCCACAAAAGCTTCAGGTTGAGCTCGCCCAGCATGAAGCCTATGGCCAAGGCCACCAACACTCCGATACCAGCCGCCTCAGTCGGGGTGGCCCAGCCGAGATAGATGGACCCTATGATCATGAACACCAGGATGACGAAGGGCAAAATGAGCAAAAAATCGGCGAAAAGGCTGGCCCCGACAGATATGACCCGGTCCGGCTGGCGGGATCCCATCGCCAGAAAGACCATGAACATCAACGCTAGTGAAAACGCCCGGTAGAACGCCGGCCAGAAAAAGGCGGGCGATGGAGGTATCCGTGAGGACGCCGTAGATGATCATGGCCCCGCTGGGGGGGATGAGAATCCCCAGGGTACCGCCTGCGGCCAGCGACCCGCAGGAGAAACGCATGTTGTAGCCCAGATTGCGCAACTCGGGCAGGGCGACCCTGGAAATAGCGGCGGCCGTGGCCATGCTAGAGCCGCATACCGCGGAGAAGATTGCCGATCCGACGATGTTGGTCTGGAGAAGGCCTCCCGGCAGGGACCGGGTGAAGTGAGTCAGGGCCCGGTAAAGTTTAGCGCTGATTTGGGAGGCGATTAGAATCTCAGCCATCAAGATGTACAACGGGATGGCCGTCAGGACGAAGCTGTTAGCACCGCCCCAGAACACTAGCCCTAGCGCGTTCAGCTCCTTGAGCCCCCCAGACCAGAGCATGATGCCGATGGCCACCGTGCCGATGGTGAAGGGAATCCACAGCCCGCTGAGCAGCAGGAAGCTGACGCAGAGACCCACGGTGAGAAGCTGGAGTGACCAGTCCATGATCTCAATCCTCCCGGGATGGCGTCGAATGAACCGCTGAAGACTCCTGACTCGGCGGTCCATAGAGCATCCGCCGGATACAGGCGATGGACAACAAGGTCATGCCCAGGACCATGACCGACTGGGGCACCCAGACCGGGATCATATCGAAGGTAGGCGAAACCACCCCGTTGCGAATCGAGGAGCGGACCACATCGACGAAGTAGACCGTCAAGCCGCCGCACAAAACAGCGCCGACCAGGGAGAGAATCCGGTCGAGGAGCTTTCTTCCCTTGGGCTTAAGCTTGTCGTAGAGAAATGCCACCCGCATAAACCCATCTGAGGCGAAGCTGTCGGCCGCAGCCAGGTAGGTGATGGCCACCAGCAGATAACCTGACAGTTCCTCCATGCCCTCGTAGGAGACGCCTATCAACGACCGGAGCACAACTTCCCCGGCCACGATGACCGTCAGGAGCACCAGCGCTGTAGCCGCCACGAATCTGCCGAATAAGGCGATCTTGGAAAACATGAGTGATCCTTTGGCCGGGGTTGAGTCAAGGCAGCCCCACCTAAGGCTGCCAGGGCCTCACTTCTTCAGAGCACTTCGGATCTCCGAAAGGACCTTCGAGGTATCGCCGCCCTTTTGGCCAGCCCAAGCACCCCAATAATCCTTCATCGCCCGGTCCACGGCGTCCTTGTCGTCCCCCTTTGGGTAGTTAATCAACATGCCGCCGTCGGCGAAGCTCTTGGTTAGCTCCTCATCCGAAGAGAGAAGCTCCCGTGTAATCTGGTCGGCCGTGGCCTTTGCCTTTTCGCTCAGCAGCGCACGGTCATTCTCCGAAAGGCCGTTATAAGCGGCCTCGTTGACGATGAACACAAAGGGGGTGAAGTTGGTCCCCATCCGAAAGGACGATTTGAAAAGATCCTTCCAAGCCCGTCCTCCGCCGCTGTTGGAGGTCAGGACACCGCTGATCACACCGGTGCTCAGGGCCGAGGAGACCTCGGGCGAGGAGATGACCACCGGGGTGGCCCCCAGCCTCTTGATCAACTCTGACTGCTCGGGCGTGGAGACCCTGAACTTTTTCTTGGCCATGTCGCTCACCGAGTGGATCTCATAGGTGCCGAAGACCACGCTCTGGGGGAAATTGGCCCAGGCCAGGAGGCGCACCCCCCGCTTCATCAAGGACTCCTTGATATAAGGCGTCGCCTTTTCCAGGCCGACCCTGAGCTGATCGATATTGTCGAACAGGCCAGGCAGGGAAAGGACCCCGGAAAGGGGCACGAAGGTCTCCAAAGCGTTTGGGTTAGCCATGCCGACCTGGATGACCCCGTCGGAGACGGCCTGGACAATGCTCTGGGACTTAATGGGCAACGCACCGCCCAAGTAGCAGTTGAGGTCAATGCGCCCCTCGCTTGCTTTGGCCAAGTCCTCGGACATAGCCTTGAAACTCAGGAAGGTGGAGTCCGTGGCCACCGGAACGAAGGTGTAGCCTTTCCACTGGTCTGCTTTGGCCTCAGCGCTGGCTCCTAAAAGGATGACCACGGCAAAAACCGCTGCCACCGTGCATCTGACCCGGCCGCCAGCCAGGGGTGGCACCATGACTTGAAGCTTGTTCATCTTCTGCCTCCTTTATGGTTTGCCCGATATGGTTTGCACGACTTTTTAAAATTCCCCGGCATGATCCCTCCGACGACTTACAGCCCCAGGTCTTTCTTGACCTCGTTCAGAAATTGCCCGATGGCCACCTGAAAGAGGAAGTTGGCCCCCTGTACCATGATCATCTTCACCCCGTACTCGTGAAGCCTGGCCACCCTTTTTCGCATCTCTTTAAAATCGTAAGCGTAGCTGGTGTTGGCACCGATCATGATCCCCTTTTCCCGACCGATCTCCACGGCTCTCCGGATGCACTCCCATGTCCGGGGGTGATACCAGTCCGGCTTGTCGCTGTTGGTCATGGTCCGACTCAGGTCAGTCATGGCGAAGAAGAACATCTTGAGCCCCGGGATGGCCAAGGTTTCCTCGATGGAGTCGATCCCCTTGCTCTCGATGCAGGGGATCAGGTAGGCTTTCTGCTTGGCCGCCTTCGCCCCACCCCATTCTGCCTCGCTGCTGTAAGGGTGGATCCACATGGCCTTGCGATGCCAATCGGCGCAGGCGGCCTGGCACTCCTCGATTTCCCTGGTGCTGGAGTAGGACACATGGATGAACTGCGCCCCAATTCCGGCCGCACGGGTAACGTCGATGGCGATCCGGTGGTCATATCCCAGCCAGGGATTGGATTGCACCCTGACAATGGGCGTGATTCCGGCCGCCTCCCCGGTGCGGATCATCTCCTCGGTTTTGCTCCAGTCCATTCCGGAGAACATCTGATCGATGGAAAACCAGTCGAACCCCAGGTGGGCGCACAGCTCCACCATGTCCGGGCTGTTGACCCAGAGCCCCAGTGAGGGCTCGTCGTTTTGCATCTTTTCCAGAAGCGGGCTTCTGACCATGGCGGATCCTTTCGGCTTGCGGTAAGGGAAAGCCTCAGTGTTGCGAGGATAGGCTTTCTTTGTTGAAGAACTTATACTTGTCGCCCCTGAAGTACATCCGGGTTAAGGCCACCGGCCGGTTCGAGCCCAAGAAGTAGATGTTCTTGGCGAAAAACATGGGAGTCCCGAACTGTATGCTCATCAGGGCGGCCAGGTCAGAGTCGGCCACCTCGACCTCCACCCACTGTTCCATGTCGCTGAACTCGATGCCGCAGCACTGGGCGGCTGCATCGATGAAGGTGCTGTTTCTTAAGTCCTGCGGCTTGAGACGATCGAACAGCCCTACCATGCCGTAATTGATAAAGTAGGAAACCGCTTGGCCGTTGTGACTCCGCAGCCGCTTCAGCCGCCAGACCGGGTCGTCGGGGGAGAGTTGGAGGTGTTGCCGGATCTCGTCGGGATATGAGCGGGTAACGGTTATCTCAAGGACGTTGGTTTCGGTCTGCACCGGCAGGCTCGAATCGGAGTCGATCAGCTCCCGGAAATTTCCGAAGTAGTCGAACTTGCGGTGTTTCTCTCGTTGATTGATCAGGGTCCCCAAGCCTCTTTTACGCGTGATTTCGCCTTTCTGGACCAGAACGTGGAGGGCTTTACGGATGGTGATTTCGCTGACTCCGAAGTCTTGTTCCAGCTCCCAGGAGGGAGGTAACAGGTTGGTTGAGTAGCGGCCGTCCAAAATACGGCGCGAGAGCGTCTCCGCGATCTGAGCATATTGGGGGATAACTTTTTCGAACTCCATTGGCTTCCTCAATCCGTCATTCTGGAAAAGAGAGTTATCGTTTATATGTATACGTATATACATTATTCAGGCGGCTGTCAATCTATTTTTTGAGGCAGCAGAGAGGAGTTGGTGTTTTCCAGGATAGGAGAAACCAGGATAGATTGTGTCGCTGAGGTATATCAAGCGGGATTGAATTCCGCTCTTCGGGATACAGTGACAGCTTCTGGCATCATATCAGTTTCCTGAAAGCGTGCGGTTGACGGACAGTATCCACAGGTGCGGCGGGTCAAGGTGCTACGGCTTGTGTTTGACACTAGCTGGCCGGCAGCGGCAGGAGGAAGCACGGGGCACGATATCCGTCCATTGAAAACGTGAGGCAAACGACTACTATCTACGAAAGAATGGGTGACCCCGGAAAAAAGGTCACCCGGTTTCTTCAGTGAACGCAACCGATCCGGACGCCGGCGGTTGAGTTTGGCTCCCCGCATCCGCGCCACGGCCCAGCCGGCCGAAGCCGGGGCCGCCCCCGTGTCTCACCCCTGACGGCCCGGGGCCCCGGGACCCTTCACGCCAGGCCCAGGGCCTTTTCCTCTTCTTCGATGCACTCGCCGATGACCTTGAGCGCGAAGTCGATCTCGTCCTTTTCGATGGTCAGCGGCGGCGCGAACTCCAGCGCCAGGCCCATGGTCTTGGTGATGACCCCCTTCTGCTTGGCCCGGGCCAGGAGGTTCATCAGGTTGGCGGTGGGGTAGGCGGCGCGGGTCTTTTTGTCGGCGGTGAAGTCGATCGCGAGCCACAGCCCGGTGCCGCGCACCTCCCCGACGGAGGGGTGGTCCTGAAGGGCGCGCAACCCCTCCAGGAAATACTCCCCCATGGCCGCGCTGCGCGCCACCAGACGCTCCCGCTCAAGGATCTCGATGTTCTTCAGCCCGACGGCGCAGGGCACCGGGTGGTTGCCGTAGGTGTGCAGGTGGTTCAGGACCTCGATCGGCGCCATCACCTCGTCGGTGCAGCCCACGGCGCCCAGGGGGAGATAGCCGCTGGTGAGCCCCTTGGCCATCGTGATCAGGTCCGGGGCGAGGTCGAAGTGCTCGGTGGCGAACATCTTCCCGGTGCGGCCGAACCCGCAGATGACCTCGTCGATGATGAGCAGGATGCCGTGGCGGTCGCAGATCTCGCGCACGACGGGCCAGTATTCCGCGGGCGGGGCCAGGGCGCCGAAGGCCTGCTGGATCGGCTCGGCGATGAACAGGGAGAACTGCTCGGGTCCCTCGAACTCGAGGATGCGGGTCATCTCCCGGGCGCAGGCCAGGTCGCAGTTCGGGAACGTGAGGTGGTGGGGGCAGCGGTAGCAGTAGGGCGACTCGATGAAGGCCGCACCGGGCGCCAGGGGTTCCATCACCTGGCGCATGGGCACCACCGTGCCGAGCGCGCGGATGCCGATCCCGTTGACCCCGTGGTAGGCCCCGCGCCGCGAGAGGATCTTGAAGCGGCCCTTGTCCCCCCGGTAGTGGTGGTAGTGCCGGGCGAGCTTCATGGCCGTCTCCACCGCCTCGGAGCCGCCGCACTCGAAGATGAACCGGTTGATCCCGGCCGGGGCGATCCCCGCCAGGGCCTCGGCCAGTTCCATGGCCGGCAGGTTGGCAAAGCTCATGGGGGTGAAGTAGGCCAGACGGCACATCTGGTCGTAGGCCGCCTGGGCCAGCTCCCGGCGGCCGTGGCCCACGTGAACCGGCCGCGTCACCCCGGCGTCCAGGTCCAGGTAGCGCTTGCCGTCCTGGTCGGTCACCCACGCGCCTTCGCCCTTGACGATGACGGTGATGCCCTCCCCGATCTCCTTGCGGCTGGTCCGGTGGAGGATCAGGTGGGACGTGTGATCGAGCTTCTTGACCGCTTTTTCCATGAGTCTGCTCCTTCTGGTCGGCGCAATGATCGCGGCGGGGACGCCGCTCCCACCACCTGAGCTTATCTTCCGCTAAAGCGGCGCAGCTTGTCCACACCGGGCGCACGAGAAAGACGAGGCCACCCGGGACCCGGGTGACCTCGTCGGCCTGTGGTGCGGGTTCAACGCCCCCGAGTCCTACTCGGCGGCCTTCTCCTCGGCCGGGGCGGCCGCGCCGCCGGCCAGCTTGGCCAGCTGCGCGTAGCGGTTGTCCACCCACTCGGCGAGCGCCGCGTGCAGCCGCTCGGCCTCCTCCGGGAAGGTCTTCTGCAGCGAGGAGTAGCGGATCTCGCCGTCGAGGAACCCCCGGATGCTCCCGTCCGGCTTCTTGGAGTCGAGCGTGAAGGGGTTCTTGCCCTCGGCGATCAGGTCGGGGTTGTAGCGGTACAGGGGCCAGTAGCCGCTCTTGACCGCGAGATCCGACTCGGCCTGAGTCTTGCCCATGCCGACCTTGATCCCCTGGTTGATGCACGGCGAGTAGGCCAGGATCAGCGAGGGTCCCTTGTAGGCCTCGGCCTCGGCGATGGCCTTCAGCGTCTGGCTCATGTTGGCGCCCATGGCGATGCTGGCGACATACACGTAGCCGTAGGACATCATCATCATGCCCATGTCCTTCTTGGACGTCTTCTTGCCGGAGGCGGCGAACTTGGCGACCGAGCCGGTGGGGGTGGCCTTGGAGGACTGCCCGCCGGTGTTGGAGTAGACCTCGGTGTCGAAGACCATGATGTTCACGTCCTCACCGGAGGCCAGGACGTGGTCCACCCCGCCGAAGCCGATGTCGTAGGCGGCCCCGTCCCCGACGAAGACCCAGAAGGATTTCTTGGTGAAGAGGTTCGACATGCGGTTGATCTCGGAAAGCAGCGGGCTGCCGTTCTGCTTCGGCAGCAGGGCCTTGAGCTTGTCGCCGAAGCTGCGCGAGCCCTCGGGGTCCTGCATGTGCTCGAGCCAGCCGGTGAGGGCCTCCTTGAGCTCGGCGGGCGCGTCGGCCGAAAGCGCCTGGCGCGCCAGGTCCGCCAGCTTGCGGCGCTGCTGGAACATCCCCAGGAACATGCCGTAGGTGAACTCGGCCGAGTCCTCGAAGAGCGAGTTGCCCCAGGTGGGGCCGTGGCCGTCTTTGTTGGTGCAGTAGGGCACCGAGGGGGCCGAGCCGCCCCAGATCGAGCTGCACCCGGTGGCATTGCCGATCAGCATGCGCTCGCCGAAGAGCTGGGTGATCAGCTTGGCGTAGGGGGTTTCGCCGCAGCCGGCGCAGGCCCCGGAGAACTCGAGCAGCGGCTGGCAGAACTGGCTGCCCTTGACCGTGAACCGGCCCGCCAGGCTGTCGCGCACCGGCAGGTCCACGGCGTGCTCCCAGAGCGGGACCTGCTTTTCGGTCTGGGTCTCCAGGGGCTTCATCACCAGGGCCTTTTGCTTGGCCGGACAGATGTCGGCGCAGTTGCCGCAGCCCATGCAGTCGAGCGTGTCCACCTGGATGCGGAAGAAGTAGTCCTTGAGGGCCTTGCCGACGCCCTTCTTGGCTTCGAACCCCTCGGGGGCGTTCTTCATTTCCTCGGCAGTCATCAGGAAGGGCCGGATGCTGGCGTGCGGGCAGACGAGCGAGCACTGGTTGCACTGGATGCAGTTGTCCATGACCCACTCGGGCACGTTGATGGCCACCCCGCGCTTCTCGTAGCTGGGTGGTGGCCACCGGGAAAATGCCGTCCGGCGTGAACTTGCTGACCGGAAGCTTGTCGCCCTGCTGGGCCAGCATGGGCCGCATGACGTCGGCGACCCACTGCGGGTCCTTCCTGGCCGTCTTGGCCCCGGCCCCTGCCTGGGCCCAGGCCGCCGGGTACTCGATCTCGACCAGGTTGGCGACGGTGGCGTCCACGGCGGCGTGGTTCATGCTGACGATCTTCTCGCTCTTCTTGGCGAACATCTTCCTGATCTCTTCCTTGAGGGCGGCGATGGCCTCGTCGACGGGCATCACGTTGGCCAGCTTGAAGAAGGCGGTCTGCATGATCATGTTGATGCGCCCGCCGAGGCCGACCTCCTGGGCGATCTTCACGGCGTCGATGTTGTAGAACTTGAGCTTCTTCGCGGCGATGGTCCGGCGCATGGCCTCCGGCAGCCGCTCCTCCATTTCCGCCAGCGTCCAGGGCGAGTTGAGCACGAAGGTGCCGCCGTCCTTGATGCCCTCGAGCACGTCGTAGATGTCGACGTAGTTGTCCTTGTGGCAGGCGATGTAGTCGGCGGCGTCGATCAGGTAGGTGGACTGGATCGGCTTCTTGCCGAAACGCAGGTGCGAGATGGTCACCCCGCCGGATTTCTTGGAATCGTAGGCAAAGTAGGCCTGGGCGTACATGTCGGTGTTGTCGCCGATGATCTTGATGGCGCTCTTGTTGGCGCCCACCGTGCCGTCGGCCCCGAGGCCCCAGAACTTGCACTGCACGGTGCCCTCGGGGGCCACGTCCAGGCTCGCGCCCACCTCGAGCGAGCTGTGGGTGACGTCGTCGACGATGCCGACCGTGAAGTGGTTCTTGGGGGCCGCGGCGGCCATGTTGTCGAAGACCGCCTTGACCATGGCGGGGTTGAACTCCTTGGAGCCCAGCCCGTAGCGGCCGGCGAGGATCGCGGGTGTTTTGCCCTTCTGCATGGCAGGCCGTGCAGACGTCCATGTAGAGCGGGTCGCCGAGCGCCCCGGGCTCCTTGGTGCGGTCGAGCACGGTGATGACCTTGGCGCTCTGCGGGATGGCCGCGAACAGGTAATCGGGGAGAAGGGCCGGTAGAGACGGACCTTGACCAGCCCCACCTTCTCGCCTTGGCCGTTGAGGTAGTGGACCACCTCTTCGATGGTCTCGCAGGCGGAGCCCATGGAGACGATCACGTGCTCGGCCTGGGGGTCGCCGACGTAGTCGAAGGGCCGGTAGGGGCGGCCGGTCAAGTCGCTCACCTTTTTCAAGGCCGACTCCACGATGCCGGGCAGCTTCGCGTAGATAGGAGTTCGCCGCCTCGCGGCCCTGGAAGTAGATGTCGGGGTTCTGGGCCGTGCCGCGCAGCTCGGGCCGCTCGGGGTTGGCGCCCCGGGCGCGGAACCGGTTCACGGCCTCGAAGTTCGTGAGCTTGGCCATGTCCTCGTAATCGATCAGGTCGATCTTCTGAATCTCGTGGGAGGTGCGGAACCCGTCGAAAAAGTGCACGAACGGCAGGCTCGACTCGATCGCGGCCAGATGCGCCACCAGCCCGAGGTCCACGACTTCCTGGACCGAGGCCGAGGCCAGCATGGCAAACCCGGTCTGGCGGGTCGCCATCACGTCCTGGTGGTCGCCGAAGATGGAAAGGGCATGGGCCGCGATGGCGCGCGCGGTGACGTGGAAGACGGCCGGCAAGAGCTCCCCGGAGATCTTGTACATGTTGGGGATCATCAGGAGCAGCCCCTGGGAGGCGGTGAAGGTCGTCGTCAGGGCGCCGGCGGCGAGCGACCCGTGGACGGAGGCCGCCGCGCCGGCCTCGGACTGCAGCTGGCGCACCGTCATGGTCTGGCCGAAGACGTTCTTGCGGCCGGCGGCCGCCCACTCGTCGGCAATCTCGGCGATCGGCGAGGACGGGGTGATCGGGTAAATGGTCGCCACATCGCTCATGGCGTAGGCCACGTGGGCGGCGGCGGTGTTGCCATCCATGGTTTTCATTTTCGGTTTGGCCATTACGTCTCTCCTTGCTGTGAGTATATGTTCGGAATTTATTCGGATGCGTGATGCACGGATTCAATGGTCTGCAGGCGCAGGGCGCTCAAAGGTTTTTCTGCCCTTGAACCCTCGGCCCCTTGACACCCTTGAACCCTTTTATTTCACAATCGTCTCGAAAAAATCATTCCCCTTGTCGTCCACGATGATGAAGGCCGGAAAGTCCTTGACGCTGATCCGGTAGATGGCCTCCATCCCGAGCTCCGGGTACTCGAGGACCTCCATGGCGGTGATGCACTCCTTGCCGAACAGGGCCGCGGTGCCGCCGATGGAGCCCAGGTAGAACCCGCCGTGCTTTTGGCAGGAGTCGGTGACGACCCGGCTGCGGTTGCCCTTGGCGAGCATCACCAGGGAGGCCCCGTGGGGCTGGAAGATCGGCACGTAGGCGTCCATGCGGCCGGCCGTGGTGGGCCCGAACGCGCCGGCGGCGTACCCCGCCGGGGTCTTGGCGGGCCCGGCATAGTAGATGATGTGGTCCTTGACGTAGTCGGGCAGCCCCTCCCCGCGCTCCAGGCGCTCGTTCAGCTTGGCGTGGGCGATGTCCCGGGCCACGACGATCGTGCCGGTCAAAAGCAGCGGGGTGGCCACCGGGTAGCGGCTGAGCTGGGCGCGGATCTCGGTCATCGGGCGGTTCAGGTCCACGGCCACCGCCGAAGCGCCCTCGGCTTTCACGGCCGGGAGGTAACGGGCCGGGTCCGTCTCGAGCTGCTCCAGGAAAATCCCCTCGGCCGTGATCTTGGCCTTGACGTTGCGGTCGGCGCTGCAGCTGACCCCCAGGCCGATGGGGCACGAGGCCCCGTGCCGCGGCAGGCGGATCACCCGCGTTTCGAGGCAGAACCATTTGCCGCCGAACTGCGCGCCGAGCCCGATGTCGCGCGAGGCCGCCAGCAGCGCGGCCTCCAGCTCGAGGTCCCGGAAGGCGTGCCCGGCTTCGCCGCCGGCGGTGGGCAGGCCGTCGAGGTATCCCGGCGGTGGCGAGTTTCACGGTCTTGAGGTTCATCTCGGCCGAGGTCCCGCCGACGACGAAGGCCAGATGGTAGGGCGGGCAGGGCGCCGTGCCCAGGGTCTTCATCTTGGCGCGCATGAACTCGAGCAGGGTCTTGGGGTTGAGCACCGCCTTGGTCTCCTGGAAGAGCAGGGTCTTGTTGGCGGAGCCGCCGCCTTTGGCCATGAACAGAAACCGGTACTCGTCCCCGGCCACGGCGCTGATCTCGACCTGGGCCGGCAGGTTGCAGCGCGTGTTGACCTCCGCGTACATCGAGAGGGCGGCATTCTGGGAATAGCGCAGATTGCCCCGGGTGTAGGCATTGTAGACACCGCGGCTCAAAGCCGCTTCGTCGTTGTCGCCGCTGAACACCCGCTGCCCCTTCTTGCCGATGACGATGGCCGTGCCGGTGTCCTGGCACATGGGGAACACCCTCTCGGCGGCGATGACGGCGTTCTTGAGCATCGCCCGGGCGACGAAGCGGTCGTTGGCGGAAGCCTCCGGGTCCTCGAAGACCCGGGCGAGGAGCCGCAGATGCGAGGGGCGGTAAAGGTGGGCGACATCCGTGAAGGCCTGCTCGGCCAGCAGGCTGAGCCCTTCCGGCGCCACCTTGAGGATCTCGGTGCCCTCGAAGGCGCCCACGGTGACGTGGTCCGCCGTCAGCTGCCGGTACTCGGTCTTGTCCGCTGCCAGCGGGAACATTTCCTGGAACGCGAATTCCGTCATGCACGACCTCCGCAATCGATTGAACACTAAAATATAATGATTACCAATGGCGACGAAGGGTGTCAAGCGAAGATAGACGCGGCGGCGGGCGCAGCGCGGTCCGCCGGTGGCGGATCCGACACCGCTTTCCGCGGACACCCGCAGGCCGATCATTTCGGGCGCTTCGTTTCGGGTCCGGCGCCCGGAGGTTCGGGCGGCAACTGGAGGGTGAAGGTCGACCCCCGGCCCTGGGTGCTTTCGACCGTGATCGTCCCGCCGTGCCGGTCGACGATCCGCCGGGTCATCATCAGGCCGATGCCGGTGCCCTTCGGCGGACTTGGTGCTGAAAAAACTCTGAAACAGCCGCCGCTGGACGGCCTCGTCCATGCCGCAGCCATTGTCGGCGACCCGGTAGGCGACACCGCCGCCCGGCACCGGCCGGGTGCTCACGACGACCCGCTGGTCCCGACCGCCGGCCGCGTTGTCGCGGCAGGCGTCGAAGGCGTTTCCGACCAGATTGAGCAGGCAGCGGTGGATCCCGTCGGGGTCCAGGATCAGCGGGTCGAGGTCGGCGGCGAGCTCGACGTCGAGCGTCACCCCCTGCTCGGCGGCCTTCGCGGCCCATCAGCCGCACCACTTCGGCGGCCGGGGCGTTCGGGTCGCAGCGGCTGAAGCTCGGCCTCCGCGTACCGGCCGAAGCTCAGCAGGTCCAGGGAGAGGTTTTTGATCTTCTTGACGTTCTTTTCCACCATGCGCCAGCCCTGGTGGAGGTACTCCTTCTCGTCGAGCTCGATCCCCTTGCCCAGGACATAGATGCTGCCCTTCAGGGCGTTGGCGATGTTCTTGATGGTGTGGGCGAGCTCGGCCACCGTCTGGCCCACCGCCGCCATGCGCTCGGCCTCGATCAGCCGGCGGGCTTTTTCCTCCACCAGCCGCTCGAGGTTCTCGGTGTAGTCCCGCAGCTGGCGGCGCATGGCGATGCGCTCGCGGGCGCGCTTGAGGGCGATCTCGAGGATTTCGTCGTTGATCGGCTTGGTGACGAAATCGGTGGCATCGTACTTGAGGCTCTTGATGGCCAGCTCCATGTCGCCGTGGCCGGTGAACATGATCACTTCGGTGTCCGGGCTCTCGGCCTTGATCCGCCGCAAGAGCTCGATCCCGTCCATGTCCGGCATCTTGATGTCGGTCAGCACGATGGCCGGGTCGAGCTCGCGAAACAGGGCGAGCGCCTCCTCCCCGTTTTCGGCCGTGGACACGCGGTAGCCGCAGTCGGCGAGCGCGATCCCGAGCACCTTGCGTATGCCGGCCTCGTCGTCGACCAGCAGGATCATCTCGTCCATGGCGTCCTCTCGGGCGATGCGGTCATGGGGCTGCCGCCGGCAGGGTGATCACGAAGGTGGTCCCGCACCCCTTCCTGGGACACCGCCCGGATGCTGCCCCCGAAGTCCTGCACGATCTGGTAGCTGATCGAAAGCCCCAGACCGGTCCCCTTGCCGACTTCCTTGGTGGTGAAAAACGGCTCGAATATTTTGTCGATGACGGCCGCGGGAATGCCGACACCCGTGTCGCTGACCTCGGCCACCACCCGGCCTTCCCGCAGGCGGGTGGCGAGCGCGATACGCTTGACGCCCTTCGTGACCGTGTCGCCCTGGGCCCTGTCCTCGATCGCGTCGCGGGCGTTGATCAGCAGGTTGATGAAGACCTGCTCGAGCCGGTTGGCTTCGGCCCTGACCGGCGGCAACTCCTCGGCAAGGTCCCAGACCACCTCGATCCCGCGCACCTTCAGCTGCTGGCTGAAGATCTCGTAGGTCTTGCGGATCACATCGTGCAGGTGAACGGCGTCGAGCGTGCGGTCGGTCTTGCGCCCGAACTCGCGCATGTGGTTGATGATCCGCGTGGCCCGGTCCACGTGGCTGTCGATCTCCTCGGACATCGTGCGCAGGATCTCCTGCGGGATGGGCTCGGCCTTGCGGACCTTTTTCATGAAAAAGCTGCTCGCCGTCTTGATCACGGCCAGGGGCTGGTTGAGCTCGTGGGCGACGCCGGTGGCCATCTCGCCGAGGGTCGCCATCTTGGAGGCCTGGATGAGCTGCTGCTCGGCCTCCAGCCGCTTGGTGATGTCGCTCGTGGTGACCAGGAGCGCGCGCCGCCCGGGGTACTCGGCCGGCGAGATCCACATGTCCACAAAGAGCGTGGCGCCGTCCTTGCGGATCTGCCGGGCCTGGTGGACGACGCTCAGGGTCTTCAGCCGGGCGGAGAACCGCTCGCGCTCCGCCTCCGGGAACAGCTCGGCGAAGTTGCGACCGATCGCCTCGGCCGGCTCGTACCCGTAGACCGCCCGCACCGCCTCGTTGCAGTCGCGGATCTCCAGGCTGTCGGCGTCGAGGACGAAGACCGGGTTCGGGATGTTGTTGAAGATCTCGTGGTATTTCTTCTCCGAGCGCTCGAGCATCATCTCGAGCTCCTTCAGGTGGGTGATGTCGAGGTTGACCTCCATGGCGGCCACGATCTCGCCCGCGGTGTTGCGGATCGGCGAGGTCTTGACCAGCCAGTAGGTCGGGGTGCCCTCCTTGCTGAAGCCGGTCTCCTCGCTGTAGTGGGATTGCCCGTCGGTGAAGGTCTTCTCCACCGGGCAGTTGACGCACTTGGCGTCGCGCCCCTTGTAGGCGGAATAGCAGTAGTCCCCCGGCTTGGGGTCGAAGAGCTGGGCAAACTCGCGGTTGTAGCCGACCAGGCGGTAGTCCCGGTCCTGGACCGTGATGATGCACGGCACCATGTTGAAGAGGTTCTCGTACTCGTCCCGCTGCCGGTTGAGCTCGGCCTGCTGCTGGCCGATCTCCTGGCACATGAAGTTCATCGCCGCGGCGAGCTGGCCCATCTCGTCGAGACGCCCCTCATCGACCCGCGTCGTGTAGTCCCCGCGCGAGATGGCCTCGGTGCCGGCGATCAACTTGCGGATCGGCCGGTTGACGAACCGCAGCACGAAAATGAAAATGATCGCCGAGGTGACGCCGAAGGCGACCAGGGCCAGCCCGATCACCCCTTTTTCCATGAACCGGATTTCCTTGTCGGTTTCGGCGAGCGACACCACGACATCCAGGGCACCGAGGATTTTCTTGTCCGGCGGGTGAAAATGGCAATCGTTGGAGGAGCACCCCTCCTCGTTGTGGATCGGGCTGATGATGCCGAGCAGCCGCTGGCCGCCGTCGGCGGCGAAGATGCGGGTGCGCTCGGCCAGGTCGACGTCCACCAGGGGCGGCTCGCTGTGGTGGCAGATGTGGCAGGCCTCGGATTTGATGTTGGTGATCTGCTCGACCTCACCCGGGCGGTTGGAGAACTTGATGGCGCCTTCCTTGTTGTAGATGCGGATGTTCTCGATCTCCCGCATGCGCCCGATGTTGGTGATGATCTGGTTGATGTCGTCGCGGGAGTTGAGCATCATGGCGTAGTGGGTGCCGAGCCGGATCGTGTTGCCGAGCCGCTCGGTCTGCGCGACGATTTCGTTCTGGAGGTTTTTCTTCTGGTAGGCGATGCTGAAGTAGGACCAGGTGGAGATGGTGAGCAGCAGGGTGCCCCCCACGCTCAGGATCAGCTTCGCCACCAGGCTGCCGCGGATTTTTCTGACGACGTCGGCCATGGCCGGCACCTCCGGGAACGGGCCGCGGCCCACCGAAAAGACCGCTCGTACTACCTTCGGCGACGGGTCATGGGCCGCGTGGCGCCATCCTCGGCGATGGAAGCGGTTTGCCACCGAAGAATACCGCAAAGCCGCCTCGTCTGGCAACCGCCCGTCCGCGCGTCGGTGCGGGGAGGCGCTCAGGCCGGCGGGGGTTCACCCGCCGTCTGCGGATGGCGCCGGCGGCACCCGCGGCCAGCGGACGCGAAAACGCGATCCCCGGCCCGGGACGGAATCCACCGCAATCGTCCCCCCGTGCTGCTCGATGACACTGCGGGTGATGAACAGCCCGAGACCGGTGCCCGCCTGCCCCTTGGAGGAGAAAAACAGGTCGAATATCTTCTCCCGGGTCTCGGGGGTCATGCCGACCCCGTCGTCGGTGATCTCGAAGCGGACGTGGTCGCGGCGGC
Organism: uncultured delta proteobacterium; assembly: GCA_963716785.1. GTDB lineage: Bacteria > Desulfobacterota > Desulfobacteria > Desulfobacterales > SpSt-501 > SpSt-501. The sequence goes on from CAVQUW010000017.1 coordinate 205,232, forward strand.
CTTGGACACGGAAGCGGATCCGGCCGCCGCTGCCGGGAGACGCCCCGAGACAGGCGTCCACCGCGTTTTCGAGGATGTTGAGCAGGGCCGGGGAGGCCACGGCCTCGTCGACTTCGAAGTCGCCCAGCCCCGCGCCCAGCTCGGCGTCGAGCTCGATCCCGTGGGGCTGCGCTTTGGCGGCCGCCATCCGGGTCAGGCCCTCGGCAAAGGCGCGCACGTCCGTGCGCCGGCGCTCAAGCGGCCGCTCCTTGGCGAAATACAGAACATCGAGCACCACCCGCTGCATCCGCCCCGCCATCTGCCGGGCCGTGTCGAGGCCTTCGGCGACCTGCGGGAGGTCTTCCCTGCGCAGGCCCGATTCCGCCAGATACAGCCCCCCGTCCAACCCGGTGAGAATGCCCTTGACCCCGTGGGAGACGGACCCCACCATCAGGCCGAGGGTGGCCAGCCGGTCCTGGGTGCGGCGCAGGTCCTCCCTCAGCCGCTCGACCTCGGAAATGTCCACGGCGATCTCGAGCACCAGCTCGAGTCTCGCCGCCGGGGTTGCGGATGGGGGCGGTGTGCACGATAGTGGGAGGTGCGGTGCCGTCGCGGGACGGTGACGATTTCCCTTTTGCGCTGGCCCGGCCGGTGCGAAGGTCGAGGCCACCGGGCAGTGTTCGGGGCTGCGGCGGCGCCGGGGTAGATCTCCCAGCTGTCGGCGCCCGACCGGGTCGCCCAGCCGCTCGCCGGTAAGGCTGGTTGGCGGCGACCACCTTGAGGTTCCGGTCGTGGATGGCGACGAGGCACGGCATTTCGTTGAAATAGCGGATCCCGCCGTTCGAGCTCCCCGGCCATGTCGCGGAACGCCGACGGAAAGCCCGTCGACGGCCTGGTGGATGGCGGCCAGCCGCTCGAGTTTCCACCAGGCGCGCGGCCTTTTCCGCCACCCGCCGTTCGAGGTTTTCGGTGTGCTCCCGGATCTGCCGCCGCATGGCCAGCCGCTCCCCGGCGCGCTTGAGCGCGATCGCCAGCGCGTCGTCGTTGATCGGCTTGGTGACGAAGTCGGTGGCCTCGAACTTGAGGCTCTCGATGGCCAGCTCCATGTCGCCATGGCCGGTGATCATGATGACCTCGGTGTCCGGGCGTTCGGCCTTGATGTGCCGGAGCAGTTCGATGCCGTCCATGCCCGGCATCTTGATGTCGGTCAACACGATGGGGGCGCGTTCGGCAGGAACATGCGCGAGCGCCTCCTGACCGTTTTCGGCCGTCAGCACCTCGATAGCCCCTGTCCGCCAGGGACATGCCGAGCACCTTGCGGATGCCTTCCTCATCGTCGACCAAAAGCAGCTTTTCTTCCATGATTTATGCCCGCGGGAGTTGGTGGCCGATCCGTGTCATGCTCCGCCCCGGCCGCCCCGCGGCGGGGTCCGCCTCGAGAATCTTGGGGGTCAGTCCTCCGGCAGCAGCCTGCGTATCAGGGCGACGAGCGCCTCCGGCACGAGCGGTTTCTCGAGGAAGGCGTCGGGCGGCGGCAGGGTCTCGTCGCTGCGCAGGTTGATCACTTCGGGTGAGTGGGCGAAGGCCTTTTCTTGACCCCCGTCAGCACGATCACCGGGACCTGGCCTGAGGCGCTCGTCGGCCTTGAGCTCACGGAACAGTGTCACCCCTCCGGCTTCGGGCATCATCACATCCAGGATGACCAGGTCCGGAGGGTGTTCGCGCGCCTTCCGCATGCCCTCGACGGCGTTTCTGGCGGGAACGGCGTCGAACCCTTCGGTTTTCTGAGGACCGCCGCGAGGAAGAAGCGCATGTCGAGCTCATCGTCGACGAACAGGATTCTCGGCTTCTTCACGCACCACCTCCCGGCAACGGGGCATCCAGGGGGCTCAGGCGAGATCGGCCACCTTGTCCGGATGGTTGACGCTGGCCACCGGGCAGGCGGCCCGCAGCACCACCTGCTCGACGGTGCTGCCGAGCTCGGCCTTTTCCGGGTCGATCTCCCGGGTGTGGTGGGCCATGACGATCAGGTCGGCCTGGACGCTCCCGGGCGAACTTGAGGATCTCCACGTAGGGGATCCCCTCCCAGACCTCGACGGTGAAGTTGTCGAACCCTTCAGCTTGGGGAGCAGGTCCTGCTCGATCCGGTCTTGCGGGCCTCGCCGATCTCGCTGCTCGATTGCGTTCTGGCCGGTGGGCGGCGCGACGCGCCGTCGGCGGCAATGTCCACGGCGTGGAAGATGTGCAGCCTGGCCCCGACGTTCACGGGCCAGCTTGTAGGCCCACAGAAAGGCCGAATCGGGCCGCCTTGGAGAAATCGGTGCCGAACACGATGTTGGAAAACAGCCTCCAGCAGGTGGTGCAGGGCCGGCTGACGATGACCACCGGACAGCGGGCGGCCTTGGCCACCTTTTGCATGGTGCTGCCGACCACGGCCCGGTAACGGGTGGCGCCCGACGTCCTCCTCGCGGGTGTGGGCGCCCATGACGATCATGTCCACGTCCTCCTTGCGCGCCCTGCGCAGGATCTCCCGATCGGGTCGCCGATGGCGGTCGCGATCTCGGCATTCGCTCTCCTCGAGCAGCGCGCCGTAGGTGTTGCGCATCTCCTCCTTGACCCAGTCGACGTAGTCTTCGTTGATCTCCTCCGTCTCGCCGGTGCGCACATCGGTGAACTGGAGGCTGAAAGCGCGGGTGGGCACCCCGAGCACGTGCAGGAGGATCAGCTTGGCCTCCCACTTCAGCTCGAGGTCGAAGGCCACCTTGGCGGCGTTGTCACAGACGGGAGAAGCCGTGGTCGCAAACAGCAGTTTTTTGAACATCGGTCATCTCCTTATTGCGCATTCCTTGGGGCTGCGGTGAAAACTCAGTTGCCAGACGATGCCCTCGATGAACTCGAAGAGGTTGAACACCGTGTCGAACTCCAACACGTCCACCGTGTCGCCGAACACCACGTGCTTCAGCTTGCCGATGCACACCGGCATGTCCAGCAGCTGCTCGAGGGGCACGTCCTTGATCTCGCAGCTCTCCGCGCCCTCGACCCCGCAAAGGGTGTGGTAGATCTCCAGGCGCGGATCGCCCGGAAAACCCATCATCTCGACGGTCTTGTAGAGCTCCAGGTGCCCGATGCCGGGGGCGACACACTCGCCGTCCGGGCAGGCCCGGTATTGCTGCAGACACTCCGGCATGAAGGCGTTCAGCTTGCCGAAGGTCTGATAGCGCTCGATCATTTTGAAAAAGCTGCGCAAGCGTGTACCCCTCCCCCAACTCCACCTTGTGCCCGAGAAGGGGCAGCGGGTCGGAATCGACGGCCCGGGCGTCCTGGGCAAAACTCCGTCGGATCTTAACGTGACGATATTCATGAGATATGATTTGAAATTTGAAATTCGACGTTTGAAATCTCATGAACGCTCCCGATCGCTCTCGAAATCTAAATCTGAAATCTGAAATTCCCTTGACTCCTCCGCCCTCATCCCCTCGGGCACCTCGATCATGTTGATCAGCAGCGGTTTCAGGAACGACCAGCGGATGCCGACCTCGTAGACCTCCTCCAGGTCCCGGATGGCGTCCCAGCAGTTGTGGCAGGGCGCCACCACGAGCTTGGCGCCGGTGGCCAGGATCTGGTCGCGCTTGACCTTGAGCCCGACGTTCCTCTGCTCGCGGTAGCGGCCGATGCCGTTCAGGCCGCCCCCGCCGCCGCAGCAGAAGTTGTGCTCGCGGCTGGGGGTCATCTCCCGGAAATCCTCGGCGATCCGGCTCATGATGTAGCGCGCGGATTCCCAGAGCCCGGCGTTGCGGATGTAGTTGCAGGAGTCCTGGTAGGTCACGGGCTCCTTGATCCTTTTGGCGGGGTCGATCTTGAGCTTGCCGGTGCGCAGGGCCTCGGCCACCCACTCCACGTAGTGCAGGCTGTCGACGGGGGTCTTGCCGCTCGCGAGCCCCGCCCAGTAGGGCCCCTCGATCACCGTCGCCCGGTAGGCGTGGCCGCACTCGGTGACCACCATGCGCTTGGGCTTCAGCCGGGCCATGGCGTCGTAGACGCTCTCCACCTGCAGCTTGCAGGCCTCCCAGTCGCCGGCGAACATGGCCAGGCTGGTCTCCTCCCAGCCCTCGCTCGGCACCGTCCAGTTCTCGCCGGCCACGTGGAACAGGATGGCGGCCTCGGCGAGGTCCTCGGGGTAGTGCTTGGGCTCCCGGGCGTTGACCGTGTAGATGATGTCCGCGTTTTCCTTGTCCACCGGGATCTCGAGCCCCGGCCACTCGTCGGCGGTCTCCTCGGCCATCCACTCGCAGGTCTCCACCCAGTCCTCGGTGGAGACGTCCATCTGGGCGCGGAAGACGCGGTGCATGCCGGAGCCGATCTTCATCTCCCAGGGCGTGAACCCCTGGGTGAAGAGCAGCCCGCGCAGGTAGCTGAACATGACCCCCGTGTCGATGCCGATCGGGCAGTAGACGCCGCAGCGGGTGCAGCAGGTGCACTTGGCATAGGCCGTGTCCATGGCCATCTGCATGAACGCGTTGTCCACCTTGCCCTTGCGCCGGATCATCTCCCCCAGGGTGGACTGGATCTTGTAGGAGGGCACCTGCTTGGGGTCGCGGTTGTTGGCCAGGTAATAGAAGCAGCTCTCGGCGCACAGGCCGCAGTGGGTGCAGATCTCGAGCCAGGTGCGCAGCCGTGACTTGCAGGTGCGCTGGATGAGGCCCCAGAGGGCCTTGTCGTCGACCTCGAGGCCGTTCATCTCCTGATAGTACTGCTTGCCGCTCTTGTCGGCCAGGAGCGCCTGCAGCTCCTCCAGGGTCTTCACCGGTTTCTTGTTGCAGAGAACTCCCTCGGGCATGATGTCTATCCTCTATGTGTATCAGTTGGGGCGATGGGCGTTACCACGTCACCACGATATTCCCTTGCTCTTCATGCCGCCGCGCTTGATGCCGTAGTCCATCCCCAGTTGGGCGCGGCTGGCGAAGAAGAGCACGAAGTGCGACAGCTTGGTCAGCGGGATGGCCACCAAAAAGACCTCGCCGCTCAGCACGTGGAGGATCAGCCACGTCTCGCCGGCTTCCATGGCATAGCGGGCGATCAACCCGGTCACAAACGGTGCCACGGCGACTGCCAGGAGCAGGTAGTCGGTGGCGTTGGTGATGATCCGCACCTCCGGCAGCGCGATGCGCCGCATGATCAGCAGCACGGCCGAAACGATGACCAGGATCGACATGATGTCCGCCAGACCCTCGGGCATCGACCACAGGCTGAATCCCCAGCGCTCCTTGAGCAGGATGTTGTGCGCCAGCAGAAAGACCGGGGTGAAGAGCAGCCCGACGTGCAGCACGAACACCGCCAGCGTGAACCCGGGGTTGTTGCGCCAGCTGCGGGTGCCGAAGGGGATCAGCCAGAAGAGGATCGAGCGCACGGCGCCCCTGACCCCGTAGGCGGTGTTCACCGAGTAGGTCACACGGTCCAGCTTCCAGTCGAGGCCCCGGATGTAGCGCACCAGGCGTACGATGAGGCCGATGAAGAAAACGGCGAATGCCAGCCAGGCCAGCGGACCGGTCACGATGTCATACATGGGCGACTCCTGAGTGAGCTTGAAGCTCGCTGCCAGTAATTTTGGGTACGGGTTCGGGGTTTGAACGCCGCGCGCGCCCCCTGGTGCCCCGCTTTTCAGTGATGGTGCTCGTCGGGGCGGTCGGCGCCCAGACGGTGACGGTCTTCGTCGCGGTCGGTCAGAAAGCCCCAGAAGAAGACAAAGCCGACGAGCGCCGCCACGATCAGGATGTAGGTGATGCTCTCCGTGCGAAACATGAAATCGTGCAAGGTGTAAATCGCTTTATCCATGGTCCTTGTCCCCGCGGGCCCGCGCGGCGCGCGTCCCGGTCGGTGTGTTCCCTCAGTGCGCGTCGTAGTCCGGGTGCGCGTAGAGGATCGGCATGCGGCTGACGATGAAGCGGTAGGCCAGCACGCCGAGTGTCACGACAAACAGCGAGATCGCGATCTCCATCCAGTGCGGAAAATAGCGTTCGCTCGACGGCAGGTGATAGTTGAAGGCGATCAGCCCGACATTGAAGCGGTTGACGACGATGCCGAGCACCGTTAAGCCCGCGGTCCAGCGAATGACCTTCAAGTTCTTCTCGCGCACCCCGAGCGCGTAAAGATAGCAGGGCAGCAGCACGAACCCCAAAAGCTCCACCAGGAACCACACCCCGTAGCCGGTGCCCAGGTGGTGCCAGGCGTCGGCCTGGGCGATCCCGATCACCTTGACCACGAAATAGCCGGCCAGCACGAAGGCGGCGGCCTTGCCGAACCCCAGGGCGACCTCGTCGGCTTCCCGGTGATGCGTATCGTCCATTTTATCGCCGAAATAGCGGCGCGAGAGGGTGCTCTCGAAGATCACCATCGAAAGACCGGCAATGATGCTGGAGACGAAGAAAAAAAGCGCCAGGTAGGGCGAGTACCACAGCGGGTGCAGCTTGGAGGGGGCGATCAGAAACAGCGCCCCGAGCGAGCTCTGGTGCAGGGTGGAGAGCACCACGCCGAAAATGGTGAGCACCAGGGTCAGCTTGACCACGATGCTGCGGGCGCGCTTCAGTCCCAGCCACTCGAGCGCCGCCGGTGAGAACTCGATGAAGAGCACCGTCAGATAGAGGGCGACGCAGGCGGCCACCTCGAAGAGCAGCGAGGTGGTCCCCTGCTGGACGATGAAGGGGTAGGGCAGCCGCCAGGGGCGGCCGACATCGTAGTGCAGGGCCAGCACGACCAGCGCATAGCCGAGAAAGCCGGTCAGGATGGCCGGCCGCACCGCCGAGTGGTAGCGCTTCAGGCCGAAGAGGTAGACGGCGGCCGAGGTCACGTAGCCGCCGGCGGCCAGAGCGACCCCCACCAGAAGGTCGAAGCCGATCCAGATTCCCCAGGGGTTGTAGTCCGAGAGGTTGGTCGTGGCCCCCAGGCCCTGGGTGAAGCGCAGCACCGTGACGACGAGCCCCACCACCACGATGATCCCGGCAATCACATTGAAGGGGGTGAGGGCGGGTTTGCTGAACAGTGTCGGACGATCGGGCATCAGGCTTCCTCCTTCGGGTCGGCGCCGCTCGCTGCCGCTTTGGCCTTCGCCGCCTCTTCCAAGGCCTTCTTGACCTCTTTCTCGACGGCGGTCTTTTTCTCTTTCTCGGCCTTGGCCAAGGCCTCGGCAAGCTTGGCCTTTGCCTCCTCACGGGCCCCGGCCACCGCCGTGGCAACGGCCAACTCGCGCTCTTCGCGGGCGACCTTGTCCTTGCGCTGGGAGATGGCCCAAATGCCGGTCAAGAGCACGGGCCAGATACCGGCCACGACCGGGACGACGCTGAGCGCCCCCTTGGTCAGCTCCGGGGCGGGGGTGATGCCCAGATCCTCCCGCAGGCCAAGCTCGCGGAAGGGCACGCCGGAAAGATAGAGCCAATTCGTGCCGCCCATCTCGTTTTCGCCGTAGACGTGGTCGATGTAACGCTCCGGGGCTTTTGCGATGCGCTCGCGGGCGACCCGCAGCAGGTCCCGTCGCCGCCCGTAGGTGAGGGCCTCGGTCGGGCAGATCTCGACGCAGCCCGGCAGCTGCCCCTTGACGATGCGGGGGTGGCAGAGGGTGCACTTCATCACCCGCGGGGTCAGGGCCTTGTCGTACTCGTAAGTCGGGATCTCGAAGGGGCAGGCGATCATGCAGTACCGGCAGCCGACGCACACCGAGGCGTCGTAGGTCACCGCCCCGGTCGGGGTCTTGTCGAAGGCGCGCACGAAGCAGGCCGAGGCGCAGGCCGGCTCCAGGCAGTGGTTGCACTGGTTTTTGCGGTAGAGCGGCCCCTTGGCCCCGGCGGGGGCATAGCGGTTGACCACCGTGTAGGTCTTGGCGGTGGTGCGGCGACGGTGTTCCAGCACCGACAGGTCGTTGAAGGGCTTGTCGGGCTCGGGCAGCTCGTTGACCTTGTTGCAGGCCTCCTCGCACTTGCGGCAGCCGATGCAGCGCGTGGTGTCGAAGAGGACGCCCACGGCGTCGGGATAACCGGTGAAGTGCGTGTTCCCGGCCGCGGCGGCCGGGCGGCCCGCCGCCGAAGTCAGCCCGGCGGCGCCCAGCCAGCCGAGAAACTTTCTGCGTGAAATCGACATGGATGCTTCCCCTTGAAGGCCGTTGGTGGTTCCGGTGTCTAAAGCTTCTCCTTGTGGCACCCGGTGCAGTGGGTCGCGACCGGCCGCTCGATCTTCATCTGTTGGTGGCACTCCATGCACTGGATGTGGTAGGCCGCCATCAGCCCGGGCTTCGCCGGGGTTTTGGCGTCGAAGGGCTGCCCGTGGCAGCTGGCGCAGGCCGGGGGTTTCTTCGCCACCGGGCTGTGGTGATGGCAGCTCTGGCAGACCGTGCCCGGTTCGCGGTGAAAATACGCCCGCAAGCTTGCTGCCCTTGAGCCCCTCCACCAGGGTCTTGACGATCTTGCGGTGCGGGCAGCTTCACCGGCTCGTACTGCTTGCTCATGGTCTTGATCAGCACGGTCTCGGGGATGTCCGCCTCCGAGTAGGTGCCGGTGACCGGCCGGCGCGCCGCGAGCAGCTGCGCGGCGATGGCCTTGTCGTCGGGCGCCGGGTTCGCGGCCGCGGCCGGCTTCGGCACGTGGCAGCTCGCGCAGCCGGCAAGATCCTGGGGCTGAGGCCTGCGGCAGCGCGGCGTGGCAGCCGGCACAGCGCGGGTCGGCCTGGGCGGCGGTGTGGCAGCCCACGCAGCTCGCCTTGGCCTCGACGCGGTGCATGGCGGTCGAGAGCTTGACGAACTTGCCTTCCTTGGCGCCCGTCGACGTGTGGCAGGTGACGCAGGCCTCGAGCGAGGCGTGGTGGCAGACCCGGCAGGTGTCGCTGGTGGTCTCGTGGCCCAGGTGGTTGAACGGCACGACCCCCGGCCGTCCGGCGGCCTCGGGCTGCGACTCCTCGCCGCGCACGGCCCTGACCAGGACGGCGTCGGGCTGGTTGCGTTTCATCCGGGGGATCTCCTTGACCTTTTCGATCTTCAGCTGCTGCTCGGCGTCGTGGCATCCGCCGCAGGTCACCGGCCCGGCGCTCTCGTTCTTGGCGAGCTTCCGGCGGTGGCAGTCCACACAGTCGATGTGGGCGGCCAAACGGATCGAGATCCGGTTCTCGACGGTCTTCTCCGCATGGCAATAGCGGCAGGAGCCCTCCTTGCCCTTGGCGTAGAAGAGCTTTTTGCCGACCGGGTCGTATTCGTGGTGGCAGACCTCGCACTTGTTCTCCTGGGCCTTGACGTGGCGGTAGTGCAGCGAGCGGTCCATGCCGATGTCCCGCCAGGAAGAGGCCGGGCTCTTGTCGCGGTGGCACTCGGCGCAGACCACCGGCCCGCTCTTCTCGCCGGCGGCCGTGGTCTGCCGGTGGCAGGCCGTGCAGTTGTCGTGGTAGACCTCCATCACCGCCTGCTTGGAGACGTCCTTCACGCGCATGTAGCGCGGGGAGAGGCGCTCCTTGTCGGTCAGGTGGCAGGCGGCGCACTCCTTGTTGTCCTTTTTCTTGGCCAGGGCCTGGGTGTGCTTCTCATGCAGAAAGACCACCGCCGGCCGCTCGAGCGGCCCGAACTGCTTGAGCCCGTCGATGCGGATGATGTCCGCCCGGGGTTTGTTCGCATCGTCGGGGGCAGGTGCCGAACCGTGCACGACGATGGCCGCCGCCACCAGGGTCGCCGCCACCGCCAGGGTGATTCCCGCCCGGCCAACCAATGATCGTTGCTTGAGCATGAGCAGAGGTCCTTATCCGTGTTGAAAGGTCACTTGCCGGATCCGCGCTTCGTCCGCCGCGCCTGGAGGAGCCGGTCGCCGTCGAGCAAGTCCTGAATCGTGGTCTCGTTGTACACTTGCATGATGGCCCGATCAACCCGGTTCCACAGCGCGGAAAAGGCGCAGCCGCGTTCGAACGGGCAGGCCCGCTTGGTCACGCAGGCCGCGCAGTCCGCCGGCGTGGTATCGGCCCGCATGAACCGCATGATGTCCCCGACCGTGATCTGCTCCGGGGCGCGCGTGAGAAAGTAGCCGCCGGTGAACCCGCGCTTGGAATCGATCAGCCCGCTGCCCTTGAGCTGGTTCAGGATCACCTCGAGGAAACGCACCGGGATCGCCTGAGCGCCGGCGATCTCGGAGATCTTGGTGGGCCCCCTGCCGCTCTGCTTGGCCAGTTCAAAGACCGCCCGCAGCGCGTACTGCTTTTTTTTGGGTGCGATCGGCGACATGCGGCTGATCGATACGATGTCCGAGCGTGTGGTTTGTTGACCGATGCGGTCAAGAAATTTCCTGACCCAATTAGTCAAGAAACAGGCGGGTTGTCAACAAAAAAAGCCGCAGGAAACTTCTCCTGCGGCCTTGAGGGGACGGGAGTGATTCAGCTGACGGTGATGGTGTGGGCCCCCGCCATGGGGTCCTTGAGCGGAACGACCACCTTGAGAACCCCGTTTTCATAGGATGCCTTCGCGGCATCGGGTTTTACCGGGCAGCAGAACGCCGCCGCCGCGACGTATTCGAAGTCCTGCCGCGGCGCAAACAGGCTGAAACTGTCGTCGAGCATTTTCAGGCGGATGTCCTCCTTCTTGACTCCCGGTATGCATATCTCCAGATTGATGGAGTGTTCCTTCTCGTCCACGTATGAGCAAACGTCCGCGGCCATTTTGAGTCTGTCCTCGGCCATGAGCCTCACCTCCTTGACCCGTGATTGAAATCGCGTTACGAGTTACCGGCGGGTGGACTCACCCGCGAACAATAGGGTAAGCTCGATTCAAGGCATTGCAAGCGGTCGGCGGGATTGGCACCAAACCGGTCGGAAGCCCATGCGGCGGACCGTCCGAGCCCGTCGCCTGTGGAGGTGGCCAATGATCGTCGCCGGTTTGACGGGCGGGATCGCCAGCGGCAAATCGACCGTCAGCGCCCTGCTGGCCGGGTTCGGAGCGCAGATCATCGATGCCGACCGGCTGGCGCACGCGTCCGTCGCGCCGGGCGCCCCCGCCTATGCGCAGGTGGTCGCCCACTTCGGCCGCGGCATCCTGAAGCCGGACGGCGGCATCGACCGCAAGCGTCTGGCCGGCATCGTGTTCAATGACGCGGGCGCACGTCGGCGGCTCGAAGCGATGGTCCACCCGCACGTCAAGGACGCCACCGAACGGCTGCTGGCGGAAACCCGTCGCAGCCGGCCGCAGGCCGTGGTGATCCTGGATGTCCCCCTGCTCTTCGAGTCCGGGATGGACACCGGCCTTGCGGAGGTGATCGTGGTCTGGGTCCCGGAGGCCGTGCAGGTGGCGCGGCTCATCGCGCGCGACCGTCTGACGGAAGCCGAGGCCCTGGCCCGCATCCGTTCCCAGATGCCGATCGAGCGCAAAAAAAGGCTCGCCACCACGCTGATCGACAACACCGGGCCCATGGAAGAGACGCGCCGCCAGGCCCGGCAGGTCTACGACGCGCTCGCCGCCCGCGCCCGGGAAGACGCCTGAAAACGCCGAGTTGACGACCTCACGGGTAATCCTTATGATGCGGAATCAGTTCGATTTCAGAGGAGAAACCGCCCCCATGATCATCGGCGTCCTAAAACAGACCCACCCCGGGGAAACCCGCGTCGCGCTGATCCCCGAGCACGCCGGACGGCTGGTCAAGGCCGGGGCCGAGCTGCGGGTCGAAGCGGGTATCGGCCAATCGCTCGGGCTTGCGGACGCCGCCTACGCCGAGGCCGGCGCCGGGCCGACGGAACGCCGGCGGCTGATCGAGGAGTCGGACCTCCTGCTCAGCATCCGCCCCCCGGCCCCCGCCGAGGTGCCCGGGCTGAAGCCCGGCGCCATCCACGTCAGCCTGCTCGACCCGTTCAACGAGCAGCCGCTGGTCGAAGCCCTGCAGGAGCGGCGGGTGACGGCCGTCAGCCTCGAGATGATCCCGCGCACCACGCTGCGCCCAGAAGATGGACGCGCTCAGCTCCCAGGCCAACCTCGCCGGCTACGTGGCGGTCATCGCCGCCGCCGAGCGCCTGCCCAGGATCTTCCCGATGATGATGACGCCGGCCGGCACGATCGCCCCGGCGCGGGTCTTCGTCATCGGCGCCGGCGTGGCCGGCCTGCAGGCCATCGCCACGGCCAAGCGCCTGGGCGCGCGGGTCGAGGCCTTCGACACGCGGCCGGTGGTCGAGGAGCAGGTCAAGTCGCTCGGCGCGCGGTTCGTGAAGATCGACCTCGGCGAGACCGGCCAGACCAAGGACGGCTATGCCAAGGCGCTCACCGCGGAGCAGCTGGCCCGACAGCAGCGCAGGCCATGGCCAAGCATCTGCGCGAGTCCGACGTCGTCATCACCACCGCCCAGGTGTTCGGCCGCAAGGCGCCGCGCATCGTCACCGCCGACATGATCGGCGGCATGCAACCCGGCAGCGTCGTCGTGGACTCGCCGTGGAGAGCGGCGGCAACGTGGAAGGCTCGCGCACTGGACGAGGAGGTCGACGTCGGCGGCGTGCGCATCATCGGGCTGGCCAACCTGCCCGGCCGGGTGGCGGTCCACGCCAGCCAGATGTATCGCCACCAACCTCGTGCAACCTGGTCGAGCACTTCTGGGACAAGGAAGCAGCCACGGCCTTCGACGCTGCGACCGGGACGGACGAGATCATCGCAAGGGCTGCCTGCGTGACGCCACGACGGGGCGAATCGTGGTCACGCCAGGCGATCGACAGCGACCTGCTCGCGCAGACGGACGATGGATGCCATGACATGGACTCGCTGTTGTTCTTCGTCTTCGTGCTGGCCGATCTTCCTCGGGTTCGAGCTGATCTCCAAGGTGCCCTCCCAGCTGCACACGCCGCTGATGTCCGGCTCCAACGCGATCTCCGGCATCACCATCGTCGGCGCGCTGCTCGCGGCCGGCTCGAGGGCCGGCTCGTGTCGACCATCGATCCTGGGCACGCTCGCCGTGGCCTTCGCCACCATCAACGTGGTCGGCGGCTACCTGGTCACCGACCGCATGCTCGGCATGTTCAAGAAGAAGGACGCGAGGCGCGAAGTGACGGCGCGGAATCGCATCTCATCGACTTCGGCTACATCGTCGCCTCGGTCCTGTTCATCTTCGGGCTCAAGATGCTCGGCTCGCCGCGCACCGCCCGCCGCGGCAACCTGGTCTCCGCCGTCGGCATGCTGCTGGCCGTCGTGGCGACGCTGCTGCTCGAGGGCATGTCTCGCTTCCACTGGATCCTCGTCGGCGCTGATCGTCGGCTCGGCCATCGGCGCCGTGGCCGCCCGACGCGGTGCAGATGACCGGCCATGCCGCGAGATGGTGGCCCTCTTCAACGGCTTCGGCGGCCTGGCCAGCCTGCTGGTCGGCTGGGCCGAGCTACCACAGCCGAGCCGGCGACACCGCCGCTGTTCACGGCCGTCGCCATCTGCCTGACGGTGCTGATCGGCGGCGTCACCTTCTCCGGCAGCCTGGTCGCCTATGCCAAGCTGGCCGAGCAGCATCCCCGGCAAGCCCGTCCTCTTCCGGGGCCAGCAGGTGGTCAACGCTCGCGCTGCTGGCCGCGCTCGCTGGCCGTCGGGCATCGCTGCTCTGCGCCGGCCGCAACCGGCACCCAGGCCTATCTCCTGTTCGCGGCGATCATGCGCTCTCGCTGGCGCTCGGCGTGCTGGCGGTCATCCCCATCGGCGGCGCCGACATGCCGGTGGTGATCTCGCTGCTCAACAGCTACTCCGGCCTGGCCGCCTGCGCCGCCGGCTTCGTCATCCTCAACAACGTGCTGATCGTCGCCGGCGCGCTGGTCGGCGCCAGCGGGCTCATCCTGACCGGCATCATGTGCAAGGCCATGAACCGCTCGCTGGCCAACGTGCTCTTCAGCGGCTTCGGCGCCGCCGCGCCGGCCGGCGCGGCCCGGAGGCCGAGGGCGAGGCCAGCCCGATCACCCCCGAGGACGCCTACTTCATCCTGGAGGCCGCCCGCTCCGTGGTCTTCGTGCCCGGCTACGGCATGGCCGTGGCCCAGGCCCAGCACGCGGTCGCGCGAACTGGGCGAGCTGCTCGAGCAGAACGGCGCCGAGGTGCAGCTACGCCATCCACCCCGTGGCCGGCCGCATGCCCGGCCACATGAACGTGCTGCTGGCCGAGGCCAACGTCCCCTACGAGCAGCTGGTCGGAGCCGGACGACGTCAACCCGCTCATGGCCGACGGTGGACGTGGCCATCGTGATCGGCGCCAACGACGTGGTCAACCCGGCCGCGCGCGACGACCCGAACAGCCCGATCTACGGCATGCCGATCATCAACGTCGACCAGGCCCGGACCGTGCATCGTGCTCAAGCGCATCGATGGCCGCCGGCTTCGCCGGCGTCGAGAACCCGCTCTTCTTCCAGGAGAACACGCGCATGCTCTTCGGCGACGCCAAGGCCACGGTGCAGCGGCTGGTCTCCGAGTTCAAGAGCGCTAGCTGACAGCTGCCGGATCAGCCCGCCGCCCCGGCCGCGGGCTTCATTTTCCTGCCGGGCCGCCCGCTCCGCGTAGCCTGAGCCCCAATACCTGGCCCGAAGTACTCACGTTCTCCCCCATCCCCCTTCCGACTTCCCCCTTCCGAATTCCGCTTTCCGAAGTCCCCCTTCCGAATTCCGCCTTCCGAAGTCCCCCTTCAGCCTTCAGTCTTCAGTCTTTCTTTATTTTTCTATCAACCGCTCTACAATCAACCCGAAAAAAGCGTGCCCGCCGCGGGCGGCGAACCGCCACCCCAGGTGCGTGAGACAGCCGCCGCACAGGGCCACGCGCCAGCGGTAGCCGGCAAACCAGGTAAATTCATCGCTCGCCGGCCCGGCGGTGCCGCAGCCCGGTGCGCTCGCGAAGCAGCCGATCTCGAACACGATGCCGTGAGGGTTGGCAAAGGTGTGGTGATGGGCGCCGTCGACGGAGACGCGCTCCGCGCTGCGGGTGATCGCCTGCCCGCAGGCGCGGCACAGGAGATGCGGGTCCTCGACCGGGGCCTTTTCCTCGGCCTCGGACGCGGCGGGACCCGCCGACCGTTCCGGGCCGGGAGCGCCTCCCGGCTGCCGCAGAAGCACCATGCTGTCAGGATCTGCCGCGATCAATTTCTTTCCGCCCCTCCCCCCGGGGGTTGATGCCCCGGTGACGGACATCATATTGGAAGCAATTGACATTTTTCCCGAATCGGCTAAGCTCGAAGCAACCCGGTCCCGAAACCCACTTGCGCGGTGCACGATGCCATTGGAACCCTCCTTGACCGACCCGGAGCGCGAGCTCCCCTGCGAGCCGTCGACGCTGACCATCCCGAACGATCCGCGCTATGCCGATGCCGCCGGCCAGTTCACCGCCGCCGTGGCGAAACTGATCGGCTTCGAGAAGGCCGCCCTGCGGCAGATCCGCACCGGAGTGCGCCGCGCCTTGAAGACCCTGATCCGGCTCTCGTTCGAACCGGGTGAGAAGGCTGCGCTCGAGGTGACCAGCGAACGAATCCCCGCCGGGATCCGGATCGCCCTGCGCGACCGCGGCTTGCCCCTGACCTCCGGGGCGTGGGCCGCGGACCACGCGCCGCAGCAGCCGCTCTTCGACCTCCGGGCCCGTTTCGACGAGGTCGAGGTCCGCAACCGGGGCCGCGAGGGCAAGGAGATCGTTCTGATCAAGCACCTGGCCGACCCGTCGATGTCGGCCTACGCCGCCGCCTGCGTGTTCGAAGCCGCGAACACTTCGGGTCCCGACGAAAGGGAAGAACCGGCCGCCTTCACCGTGCGCCCGTTGCAGGCTGACGAGGCACACGAAGTCTCGCGGGCCATCTACCGCGCCTACGGCTACTCCTACCCGCACGACTACGTCTATTACCCCGAAAAAATCGCCGAGCTGAACCGCCGCGGCGAAATCTTCTCGGCCGTGGCGGTCGCCGCGGACGGCACCACCGCCGGTCATTGCTCGCTCAAGCTCTGGGAGGAAAACCCCCGGATCGCCGAACTGACCCAGGGGGTCGTGACACCCCGCTTCCGCTCGCGGGGGGTTTTTTCAGCACTGACCGAATTTCTGATCTCCGCCGCCCAATCCAGGGGACTGGAAGGCGTTTTCGGCGCCGCGGTGACCTCCCACCCCTATTCCCAGCGCACCGGGCTGCAGACCGGGTCACGGGACTGCGCCCTCTTCCTGGCCATGGTGCCGGCCGCCACCGTCTTCAAGGACCTGGGGGGAGCGCACCCGGAGCGGGGCAGCATGCTGGTTCAATTCCAGCCCCTGCGGCGAACGGAACCAACGCCGGTGTACGCCCCGACCGCCCACCGGGACATGATCGCCGCTGTTTACGAGAACCTCGGCGACACCGGGGGGATGACCGCAAGCACACCGCAGTCCACCGGGGCGCCTGGGGCGGACACGCTCATGGCAGTCCGGCTGATCCGCCCGCTCAACGCCGCCCGGATCCGCGTCGACCGTCTCGGCCCCGGGGTCATCGCCGACACCCGACGCCAGCTCAAGGCACTCTGCCTGGGGCGCTGGGACGTCGTCCACCTTCTGCTCGGACTATCCGACCCGGCCACCGCCCGGTTCTGCAGCCGCTTCGAGGAACTCGGCTTCTTTTTCGCCGGCATTCTCCCCCGGGGGCTGCCCTCGGGCGACGCCCTGGTGCTCCAGTACCTGAACAACGTGCGCGTCCGCTACGAGGAGATCCGCACCGCCTCGCCCTTCGCCGCCCGGCTCGTCGACTACGTCCGGACCCACGACCCGAACCGCCTCTGATGGCTTCGTAAAAAGCCATCGACCCGGAATACTTTTTTTTTGCGAGCCCCTCTGTTCTGCCCCCCCTCCTTTTTCTTCCGCCTTCTTCTTCCCCCCCCTCCTTCAGCCTTCAGCCTAACCCCCTTCAGCCTCATTCCCCTTCTTCTTCTTCCCCCTTCAGCCTTCAGCCTAACCCCCTTCAGCCTTCTTCTTCTCTCCCCTTCAGCCTCATTTACTATAATTCGTGACATAAAAATCGTCTATGACCCCCCTGGCTTTCAGATCGCGGCCGACATCACGGGCGGTCTGCGGGTCCGGAAAACGGGAGATACGCACCTGGTACCAGCGTTTGCCGCCGCTGGCGGTCTCCGTCCAATAGGCGTCGAGCCCCTTGCCCTTGAGCTCCTCGACGAGCTTCAGCGCATATT
Organism: uncultured delta proteobacterium; assembly: GCA_963716785.1. Lineage (GTDB taxonomy): Bacteria > Desulfobacterota > Desulfobacteria > Desulfobacterales > SpSt-501 > SpSt-501. The sequence goes on from CAVQUW010000017.1 coordinate 222,346, forward strand.
CCGCCTTGAGGTAAGCGGCCACCTGAAGCGTGTATGGGTCCGAGACGACGACGGGCGGTGAAGGGGGCGTCTCCGCCACGGGTGGGTCCGCCGGCGTCTGAATCCACCGGCCGAGGGTCGTGGCGGCCACCCACAGGACGCCGGCCGCGAAGACCGCCAGCAGTCCTCCGGCGAGGGTGCGGCGGGCGAACGGCGATCCCCACAGGCGTCGTCCGCCGGCCGCAGCCGAAGAGAGGGCCGCTGAAGCGCCGCGGGCGGCGGTGGCGGCGAATCCCGCAAGCCACGCCATCGCGGCGGTCGCAGCGGGTGCCGGGCGGTGCCGGGTCAGCAGCGACGGCCGTCCTTCCTCCTCTGCCGCTTCAGAGTCGTCCGGCCCGATCCCGATCCGAAACCCTTCGTCGTCGTCGGGTGGGACCGGAAGCTCCGAAGGCTCCGGCAGCGTTTCGGCCGGTCCCGCCCGGGGGCGGTCGGCCCGCGTCGGACCCGTCCGGCGCCGGCCACGGCAGACCCGACCGCTGGATGACTTCCCGGGCCCAGGGGTCGGCCCGGCCGCCGGCAGCGCAGCAGCCGGGCAAGGTCCGCGATGAACTCCGGGGGCAGGCGCAGGTCGGATTCGCACACGCTGCGGTAGCTGCGCAGGGCGAGGTAGTCGCTGCGCTCCAGCATCAGGTACAACCGCGCCAGGCTGTACTGGATGACCGCATGACGGGGATGGGCGGCCCCGAGCCGGGCGGCCAGGTCCTGATGTTCCTCGCGCAGTCCGCCCCGGGCCTCGATGTGTTGAACCCACTGTTCGGCGACTTCCTCGTCACGGGGGTGGCGGGCGATGTAGCCGGCGATGAAGTCCTCGGCTTCCGCACCGAGGCCGGCGCGCGCGAGGTAAAACCGGGCCAGGCGTGCCGCCAGCGCCGGTTGGCTTTTACGCCGGGCGGCGGGTGACACCAAAAAGGTGTCCAGAAGAGCAAAGGCGCCGTGCAGGCTTTCTTCCGCCTCACGATACAGACCCTGCCGCTCGGCAATGCTCGCGCGACGCACCAGGCGCCTGACCCGGCTCATCACCAGCCGCCCCCCCGCCCAGCCGACCGCCAGGAAGAGCCGCCGCCAACGCGGCCGCCGTGATCAAGGCCGCCGCAAGGGACTCGGTCGGCACCGCGAGGCGCGACACCCCCCACAGGCTGGCTCCCCCGGCGATCGGCAAGGAGACCCACAGCCGCAGGGCGGTATGTCTCAAGAAATGCAGCATCCCGTTCAAGCCCCCTTCAGTTCCCGCCGCCGACGTAGCCGCCGACCGTCTCGGCTCCCTCCGGGCGACGGTCGCCGCCCGGGGCCGCGGCGGCCCCGAACACGCCGAGCGCCCTTTTCTGGCCTTCCCGCAGCGCCACCTCCATGCCCTTCGGCCCCCAGGGCAGCACCGGCTGCCCGGTGGCCGGGTCGACCTGCACGAAACGGATGTCCGACGGGACCGGGAACTCGCGCTGGGGCTCCCCTTCGGTGGCCTTGTGCATGAATTCGGCCCAGATCGGCGCCGCGCCCCGGGCGCCGGTGACCCCGCGCCCCTGGGCGTCGCGCATGCTCACCGCCCGGTCGAAGCCGACCCAGGTGCTCACGCTCAGGGTGGGGGTGAAACCGGTGAACCAGGCATCGTTGAACTCGTCGGTGGTGCCGGTTTTGCCGGCGGCCGGCATCTGAAACCCCATCCGCCGGATCGAGGCGCCCGTGCCCTCGTCGAGCTACGGCCCGCATCATGTCGACCACCTGAAAGGCGATCGCGGCGTCCAGCACCCGCCGACCGCTGATGATCCGCTCCTCCAGGACCCGGCCGAAGGCGTCCTCGACGCGGCGGATCGAGAAAGGTTCGTGCCGAATGCCGCCGGCGGCCAGGGTGGCAAACGCCGAAGCCAGCTCCAGGGGGCTGACGCCCGAGGTTCCCAGGCCGACCGAGAGCACCGGGGCGAGCGGGCTTTGGATGCCGCAGCGGCGGGCCACGTCGATGACCGCCTTGGGGCCGACGCGTTCGACGAGCTGGGCCGCGATCGAGTTGACGCTCTGGGCCAGGCCGCGTTTGAGAATCATCGGGCCCTCGTACTGGTTGCTGAAATTGCGGGGACTCCAGGCCGGCTGCCCCGGGACCGGGATCGCGACCTTTCCGGTCGACCATGACCGAGGCCGGGTTCAGCTTGAGCGTCTCGAAAGCGGCATAGTACACGAACGGCTTGAAACCGGACCCCGGAAGCCGGTTGTTCTGAACCGCACGGTTGTACTCGGTCTCGGCGTAGTCCCGGCCGCCGACCATGGCCCGCACCGCCCCGGAATGGGCATCGACCGCCACCAGCGCCCCTTGCGGGCGGGCCGCGGAGCTGCCCCCCACCGCACCCGGCACCCCCAGGAGCTGATCGAGCCGCTCGAGCCCGCCCCGCACGGCCTCGGCCGCCCAGCCCTGCAGCTGGGGCTCCAGAGTGGTGAACACCTTCAACCCGCCGTGGTGGACGACATCGCTGCCGTAGCGTTCCTCGAGGTCCTTCAGGACCGCGTCCAGAAAGTAACTGCCGGTCGGTTCGGCCCCCCCGGGCTCGCGCAGGCTGAGCTTGGCCTGGTAGGCCCGCTCGGCCTCCGCGGCGGTAATGGCGCCGACCTTCACCATGCGATCCAGAACGACCTTCTGGCGCCCCTTGGCCCGCTCGAAATAGCGCAAGGGGTTGTAACGGGTCGGGGACTTCGGCAGCCCCGCGAGCAGGGCGGCCTCCGGCAGATCGAGCTGGACCGCCGGTTTTCCGAAGAACACCCGGGCCGCCTGCTCGATTCCGTGGGCCCCCACGCCGAAGGCGATCTGATTGACGTAGGCTTCGAGGATCTCCTGCTTGCTGTAACGGGCCTCGATCTGAAAGGCCACGAGCAGTTCGCGGAATTTACGCAGGTAGGTGCGGTCAAAGCTGAAAAACAGGTTCTTGGCCAGCTGCTGGGTGATGGTCGAGGCCCCCTGCACCTTCCCGCGCTGAAACAGGGTCACCCACAAGGCCTTGAGCGTCCGCAGCTTGTCGAAACCGTGGTGGGCCCGAAAGCGATGGTCCTCGGTGGCGATGACGGCCTCGATGAACAGGGGCGAAACCCGGCCCAGGGGGACGGCCTCGCGGCCGCCGATGACCATGATGCGCTCCCCGGTGGCGGCGTAGACTTCCGTGGGCGGGGTTTCAATGATCCGGCTGAGCGGCTCGGGCACCTGGGGCAGGTCCGGCACGGTGGCGAAGAAATAGACCAGCAGGGCGGCCGCCGCGAGGCCGAGCCAGCAAAAGGCCGAGATAAAAGAGCGCACTCAAACGCTGCAGCGATGCCCTCATTGCGGGGTCCAGTTCTCCTGAGGGGAGCCGGTGGAAGACGTCTCGAGCGGCTTGCCTTCCAGCAGCGACCGCAGCCGCCAGACCGCCCAATCCTGCCCTTGAATCGACAACACCCGCCGACGGGAGCCGGCCAGGATCTCGAAGCCGATCTCGACGAACCCCGACACGGCCTCGTCGGAGATCCCCACCCGGGTGATCCGGCCCGAAAATTCCAGCAGCCGTTCGGGCTGCGGCAGCAGACTGCGACGCACGTCCTCCGGAAAAGAGACCAGGGCCGCGAAAAACCGCTCCGACGGGTAGATGCGGCCTTGAAAGCTGGGAAGGTCCTCGAGCGACTGACCGGCCGGAGCGCTGCCGCGGGCGAGCAGGGCCAGGGCCGGCGCGGACACCTTGAATTGGTTCAAGACCCGATTGCTCGGGTCGATCAGATACACCATCACCCCGTCGGCCGACCGTTCCAGATAGACACGGTTCCACCGGCCCACGCTGGCGAGGCGCAGCAGTTCGAACGGCGAGACCATCTCGGTCGAAAACCCCTGGGGCAGCTTCTGATAGAGCTCACGAAAGTGCTCGGCGGACAGCATGACGCCCTGGGCGGGTGCCAGGGCGGCGAGGATCTCGTTGAAACTGCCCGCATTGCGGGCGAGACGCTGGTGGGATTCACGGTCGGCGGCCATTTTTTCCACGGTGCTGTGCGCGTCGCGGGTCTTGCGCCCTTTTTCCCAGATGGCCCCGGATTCGGGGCGGGCGGCATTCGTGGCGATCAGGTAGGAGCCGATTACCCGTTCGACCCAGTCCAGCTTCAGCTCCGCGGCCAGCAGAGCGCAAAATACGGCCCACAGGATCAACGAGTTCAGCGTGAGCCCGCGTCGCATCCATCCCCGCAGATCTTTGGGTTCCAACCATTCCATCTCTGACGGTATGGTATCAAATCGATGCCCGCGGTTCAAGACGGCGCCGGCGCACCGACCCACCGGAGGGCCGACTCACGGCGACCCGCCGGCAGGGATCATTTGACAGACCCGCGGCCGCGGGTCTAAATCAGAACCTGGCGGGAGGGCCACCATCATGCCGAAACTCATACTCCCACATCCTGGCGCACCTGGGTGCCGCGGCGCTCCTGCTCGGGACGGCGTCCTCTGCCGCCCCTCAGCAGGTCACCCTCTTCGACCGCGTGAGCACGCTCGGGGTACCGGTCGACATCGCGGTTCAAACGACACGCTGGTGGATGGCCGACGGGGGCCGGCGAGTGGAGGTGTTCATGGACGAGCGTCCCGTCGGCCGCATCCTGACCGGAGCGGACGGCTACGGGTACCTGCGCATCGAGCCCACAAGCGGCGGCCTGCACCGCGTGAGCGCCCGCACCCCGAGCGCCGAGGCCTCCGGTCTCCTGCTGGCCATGGAGGAGGACGACCGGGCCGTGCTGATCGAGCTCGAAACCCTGCTCAAGGCCGTCTATTTGAGGGAACGCAGCGCCGCGGGCTGCAGCGAGGCTTTGGAGTGGCTCGCCCGCCGCTACCGGCTGATCTATGTGACCCGCTTCGTGGGCGTCGGGCTGGCCCGCAGCCGGCTCGCACTGGAGGGGTTCCCGGAATCCGTGGTCCTGCGCTGGAAGGGCCGGGCCCTGTTGGAATCGCTCGCCGGCCGCGGGGTCAGGGTGCACGCCGTGGTCGGCGCACCGGAAGTGTCCGCCGCGGCCCGCGGGCTGGCGCCCAGGCGTTTCATCTTCGAAAAGGGCAAGGACGTGGAATCGGAGCGCGTCGCGGACTGGCGGGAATTGCTTGAAAAAATGCGAGGGGATTGACCGGCGGTCTTTCCGCCTTAGCATGCTGAGAAGACACCCGGTGGCGAGGCACAGGGCCGGTCCGCGGCGGGGGACGAAAAACGAAGCGAGGTGCCGAATGAAAAAAATGCTGTTGACACTGGCGGCCGTGACCCTGTTCCTCTGCGGCTGCGCCGGGACCCGGGACATGACGCCGGAGGAAGAGGAGGCCATCCGCAAGTCGAACGCAGCGCTACTACCAGGGCCAGCGCGGCGGGCCTTAGGCGTTAGAGCGGGTGGCGCCGACCCGCCCCCGCGGTCACTGGGCGCCCTGATACTTCCACACCGACCCGTCGCGGGCCACCACGTACAGGGAGCCGTCGCCGCCCACGGCCGGCGACGACAGACCGTTGCCGGTGAACCCCGTGTTGTGGCTGCGCACTTTGAAGTCGTGGGAGACGGTGATCATTTCACCGGCCGCAATGTAGACGCGCTGGGCCGTCACCGCCGGTGAGGAGATCGTCGCCCCGGGGAGTGTCAGCCGCTGCGGGACCCCGGACTGGATCACGGGCCCCCCGCTGTCGGCGTCAACCGCCAGCAGGGTGTGCCCGGAGACGACAAAAACGAGCCGGACCCGACGCCGCCGGGGTCGCCAGTACGGGCTCACCCGTGGCGACATCCCACAGCTTGACGCCGGTCTCGACGTCGTAGGCCGTGATCCGGCCGCTGCGGTCGCCGAACACCATGAGACGGTTCGGCAGGACGGCCGGCGACGAATGCTTCTCGCCCGTGTGAGACGCCTGCCAGAGCGCGACCAGACGGTTGCCGTCCCACTCGAAGGCGCCGATCCGGCAATGGTTGTCGACCACCGCGATGAGGGGTTTGGGCCGGCCGGTCACCACTGCCGGGGTGGGGTCGAACCAGAAATCCAGGGCCTCCTCGCCGGGGGTGGCCGGGGGGCGACGACAACCGGGACCAAACTCTGAGGGTCTCGGACAGGACGCTGCCCGGATCGCTCTTGACCGGGCAATCCCCCAGGGAGCCGCGGTCGAGAAGCTCGCCCCGATCGCCGGTGTCGTGCAGCACGAACAACTCCGTGCGCAGCCGCCCCGCCGCCGCCACGGTCGCCATGAACACGACCAAGGACGCGGCCCCCGATCCGCATCGCCTTCGGGGCGCCGGTCGAAAATCCGCCGTCCGGGAACGGAAACGACCAGCGCAGCTGCCCTTGCCGGTCCACCTTGTGCAGAGTGCTCAGGAGCTTTCCGGGTTCGAGCGCCACGGTGGTGATGACCAGGACACCGTCATCGGCCGCCGCCGGCGCGGAGACGATCCTGACGTCCTCCCCCGGAGGCGCCGAAGGCGTGCTGCCACAGCACGCGGCCGGTTTCGACATCGAGGGCCACGAGCCGGCCGTCGGCCGCCCCGACGTAGACCACCTCGACACCTCGGGCGTCCGTCCCGATGACCGGCGAGGACCCGGCGATCTTGAAAGGCTCCGAGACCCAGGCCGGGGACAGGGCGAATCCGCTCTTGACGTTCTGGAACCCTTGCCCGGAAAGGTCCCCCTGAAAGGAGCGCCACCCGGCGACAGGCGGCGAACATCCGACGAGCGCAACGACCAGTCCCAGCAGGATCACGCGGATGCTCATGGCGCATTCCTTTCTCAAGGATGTTCCCGAACGCGGCGAATGCGGCGGCGGCGAGCGGAAGCGTCCCGGCCGGGTGGCCGGTCGAGCCGCCGCCGCCCTCGAGAGCGTCGAGGCCTCACGGGTGCGAAGACGCGGCCCCGGATGGTTCAGAGCGCCAGTTTAGAGCCCCCGGGGCCGGCTGTCAACCTCTGGCGCGCCTGGCCGCACGTCGCGCGGCGCGCGCCGCAACGCCGGGACCGGCGGGCCCAAATTGCATTTGCCGGGGAAATGCGTTACTCAGTTGCCTGTGGACTTGGAGTTGATCACACCGACCGAGCGCCTTCCACCGCCGCTCGAGCAGGCTTATTGGGTGGTTCCGGGCCGGCTCATGGCCGGCGCCTTTCCCGGGGCCGAGGACCCCGCGCAGGAGCGCCGCAGGCTGGAGGCGCTTGTGGCGCTGGGGATCCGGCACATCATCAATCTAATGCAGGCCGGGGAGGTCAACCGTTTCGGCCGACCTTTCCGTGGGTACGAGGAGCCTCTGGACGCCGTGGCGCACTCCGCAGGCAGCACGGTCATCGTCGAACGCCGGCCGGTCAAGGACATGGGGGTCCCGGACCGCTTGGGCATGGTGCGCCTCCTGGATGCCGTCGACCGCGCGCTGGCGGAGGATCGGCCGGTTTACGTCCACTGCCTGGGCGGCATCGGCCGCACGGGCACCCTCGTCGGCTGCTTCCTGATCCGCCATGGGCTCACCGCCGGACACAGCGTCATGAAAACCCTGGCCGCGCTGCGCCGGCAACACCGCCCTGCGGCACCTGACCTCCCCTGAGACCGCCGCGCAGATCGACCTGGTGACCTCATGGGTGGAGGGCGAGTGACGACGCCCGCCGAGCGCGCCGCCCGCGAACTGGCCCGGCACCTGTCCGCGATCGCCGACGGGCCGGTCGAGACCGGCAGGTCGCTCGCGCCCTGCACTTCCTACCGCATCGGCGGCCCGACGGCGGTGTGGGTCGCACCCCGCACCGAAGCCGGGGTGCAACGCGTGCTGACGGCGGTCCACGACGCGGGCGTCCCCCTTTTCGTCTTGGGCCGCGGGTCCAACCTGCTGGTGTCCGACCGCGGCTGGCCCGGAGTCACCCTGTACCTCGGGGAGAACATGAGTGGCTGGGATTTCGGCGACAACCCGGCCCTTGTGCGGGCCGGAACCCTGATGCACGAGCTGATCGAGGCCGCCGTCGCCCGCGGCTTGGGCGGCATGGAGTTGCTGGCGGGTATCCCCGGCGGCATCGGCGGCGCGCTGCGCATGAACGCCGGCGCCTTCGGCAGAGAGATCGAATCGGTGACGGCCGAGGTGAGCGGCTTCCGGCACGACGGGTCACCGTTTCGCGCCGACCGGGCCGCGCTCACCTTCGGCTACCGACAGGCGCCCGAGCTCGACCGGGTCGTCATCACCGCCGCCCGTTTGCGGTTCCAACCGGAGCGCCCCGAGATCCTGGCCGCCCGCTGCCGGGAGATCCTGGCCCTGCGCGCCGCCAAGCAGCCCCTGGACGCCCCCTCCTGCGGCAGCGTGTTCAAGCGCCCGCCCGGGTACTACGCCGGGGCCCTGATCGAGGAGGTCGGGCTCAAGGGGGAGCGCATCGGGGGGGCGGAGATCAGCCGCCGACACGCCGGCTTCATCCTGAACGTCGCCGGCGCCACGGCCGATGACGTCTACCGGCTGGTCCGGTTGGCCGAGCGGCGCGTTTTCGAACGCTTCGGGGTCAATCTGGAGCGGGAAGTGCGGCTGGTGGGAGAGTTCCAGGAGTGAGGAAATGACTTCGAAAAAGGACCGATTGCGTGTTGCGCCTCATCCCGCAGTCGTTGCGACGCACTGGAAGCACGCCTCACTCCGCGGAACGCGCGCACCTTGAACTTGGCCCTTTTACAAAGTCATCAAAACAAAAAGCTGTGGGTGGGGTCGGAACAGCGGATCACATGCAGACGGATGCGATGGATACCGGTGTCCCGGACACCCGGCGGCTCGCGCGCTTTTTTCTGCCGCTGGCGGTGCAGGCAGCCTCACAGGCATTGTGCTACCCGCTGGTGGCCATGGTGGCGTCCCGCGGGCCCGGCGGGCCCTTGAACCTCGCGGGGTTGGCCCAGTCGAACACCATCATGTTCTTCCTGGGGATCTTCGCCATCAGCCTGGTGACCACCGGCATGGTGTTCGCCCGAACCCGGGAAGGGTATCGCCAGTTTTACCGGGTGACCCTGGCCGCCGGCGGGGTCGTGTCCGCGGTCCAGGCGCTGCTGTGCCTCCCGTGGCTGTCGCATCTGCTCTTCGGCCGCCTGATCGGGCTGCCGCCGTCCATCGAGGCCCCGGCCCAGATCACGCTGCTGGCCAGCGTGCCGCTGCAGTTTCTTTTTTTCTCGCGCATCCCGTATTTCGTGGTGATGTACCTCGGCAAGGCGACGGGGGTCGCCAGCCTGGCGACCATCGGCCGTGTGCTGTTCACCGCGGCGCTCGCCCCGTTGTTCTGCAGCGCCGGTCTGGTGGGCCCGGTGTGGGCCGTGGTGGCGCTGACCCTGCCCGTGGGCCTGGAGGCGGCCGCCTCCAGGTTCATCGCCGGGCCTTTCTTGAAAAACCTGCCGCCTTCCGGCGCCTCACCGCCCAGCCTGCAGGAGATCTTCTGGTTCAACCTGCCGCTCAGCGCCGGCGGCTGCCTTCTGTCGCTCGCCTCGATGATCCTGGCGGCGTTCATCACGCGCGCGGCGGAGACGGAGCGGGTGCTGCCGGTCTACTATCTGGCCCTCGGCCTGGCGAACCCGGTCGCCTTCGCCGCCTCGCGCATCCAAACCATCGTCCTGGTGTTTCCACCGGCCCACCCGAAGGACCGTCAGACGCTGCGCTTCACCCTGTGGGCGGGGACGATCTTAGGGGTGCTGCCGCTGGTGTTCGTGGTGCCGGGGCTGGCCGAGTTCTACTACGTGCGCCTGCAGAACCTGAACCCCGCGGACCTCGGTCTGGCCCGGCTGACGGCGGTCGCGCTGATGGGATTTCCCCTGGCGGTGGGGCTCAGGGGCCAGAGCGAAGGGCTGGCGGCCTGGTTGAAGCAGCCCTCCGCCGTGGTGAAGGGCCACGCCGTGTTCCTGCTCGCGATTTTCGCCACCGGCGCGGCGTCCCTCGGCCTGTCGGTTCCCGGCCAGTTCATCGGCACCGCCGGCTTGACCCTGGGCAGCCTGGCCTCCACGTTGACCATCCGTTTGCTGCTGAAACGCGGCAATGCCGGCAGCGGCACAGACCTGCCGCCCACCCCCTGACGCCCGACCCGTTGCCGCCCCTTCCTCCGCCTTCCGACTTCCCCCTTCCGACCTCCGAACTCCGAATTCCGAATTCCGACTCAGTCTTCCTCCCAATGAATGCACTCCACGGGGCAGGTCGTGATGGCTTCCTCGATGCAGTCCTCCGGGCCGCCCTCGGGTCGCGCCACTTCGGCTTTCTGTTCGGCTTCGTTGAAGGTGAACACATCCGGGCACATCTCGACGCAGGTCTCGCAGCCCACACACTCTTCGGAATCGATCACCACGCGCTTTGCCATCGTCAACCTCCTCGAAACCTTCAGCGGCTCTTGAGTAATCGCCCCCTATCTGCTACGGTGCGTCGCATCCACCGTCGGCCGCCCCGCAGTCTCGCGCGTCGCGTCGGCGGCAGCCGCCAGGGGCCGTACATGCAACGCCGCTGTCGGTGTTGACTCGTTTTTATCCGATTCCCGGGCGGGACCGCCGCGCCACAGGAGAGGACCCATGGTCGAAGACCACCAGGAACCCGTCGAATTTCAGCTTGACCGAACCAACCTCTACCAGGAGGAAACCTTCACGGACCTCAGGGTCGGATCGGTCAAGCGGTTTACCCCGGTCAAGCCGGACGGCTCGCCGGACAAAAGCCGCCAAACGGTTTTCGTCGGGCAGGCCAACGTTCACACGCCCGCACGGGCCCCTTCCCGTGCAGGGCATGATCCGCGCCAAGGAGCTCCCGCAGGCCTTCAAGCGCTTCCCCGAGGCCATGGAAGAGGCGGTGCGGCAGCTCATCGAAGAGGCCCAGAAGATGAGCGAGGAAAAACAGTCGCCCGTCATCCAGGCCCCGGAGTCGCGCATCATCGTCCCCTGAGCCGCACGGCCGCGGGCCTGCTGCCGGCAGCCGCCGGGGCTATCCCTGGGCGCCGGCCGCCGCCACCGGGTCGAGGGGGCTGCCGGGCGGGAATGCCCGCTGCGCGAGCTCCCGGTCGAGCATCAGCAGCCCCGATTTGTCGGCGCCGACCATCTCCAGCTCCCCGGTGATCTTGCCCGCGTTGGCCTCTTCCTCGACCTGTTCGTCGGCAAACCAGGCCAGCAGGGGCTCTGAGGCGTACTCGCGCTCCTTGCGGGCGATCGTGATCAGATCGTTGATCTTGCCGCTGATGAACTGCTCGTGCCGGGAGGCGTCCTGAAAGGCTTCCAACGGCGATTTCCACGAGGTCTTCAACTGCTTGAGGTCCTTGAGCACCACTTTGCCGCCGCGGTCGATCAGGTGGTTCATGAACTTCATCGCGTGCATCATCTCCTCGTGGGCCTGCACGCGCATCCAATGCCCCATGCCGTCGAGGCTCTTGGAGTGGAAGTAGGCGGCCATGGACAAGTAGATGTAGTAGGACTCGAGCTCGTTCTTGATCTGGTCGTTCATCGCATCGTTCAGCTTCTTGCCGATCATTGAAAGTCTCCTTTCGGACTTGGATTAGTGGGTCATCGCGCCCGTGAAAGACAATGGTTATCATTTGGGCGATGGTTGTCAAACGGCGTTATCGCCTTGACGGGCAAGGGTTTTTTCTAATAAAGAAGAGGTGGATCCGGGGCGCCGCGGGCGCCGGAGACCGGAGACCCGCTTCCCGACATTGCCTTTCGGGCACCGCCGCGGATTCGGCATGAAAACCCCTCGAGGGGGAGACGGCATGTCCGAGCAGCTCGATTTGTTCAAAAGCCCCGAGGCGCCGGTGACCGAGCCTCCGGACCCTGACGGTGCCGACCTCGCACCCGACGCCGGCGCACTCGACGAGCTGTTCCACCGCACGGAGCGTTGGCGCAGCAGCGAGGGTCTGCGCCGGCTGCTCGAGTTCGTCGCCCGCTTCCCTGGTTACTCGCCGCTCAACGCCCTGCTCCTCTTCGTGCAGCACCCGCAAGCCACTCACGTGGCCACGGCGCGCGCCTGGGCCAAGCGACACCACCGCCGGCTGACACCGCAGGCCCGTCCTCTGGTCATCCTCGCGCCGATGTCCCCGGTGCTCTTCGTCTACGATCTCGCCGACACCCAGGGGCCGCCCCTGCCCGAGGCGGTGCTGCATCCCCCCGCGCCCACGGAGCATCAAATCCTGAAAAGCTACGAGACCACCCTGCACAACTGCAGGGTCGAGGGCATCGCCGTGAGGGAAACCCCCGGCCCGCCCCCGGGCGGCGGGGCGGCCGCTCCGATCACCCCGGCAGTGCGCAAAAACAGCGCGCACCTGAACCTGGACCCCGGCGCCCGTTATCTCATCCTGCTCGATTCCGGGCTCGGCGGCGCGGAAAAATACGCGGCCCTGGTGTTTGAGCTCGGCCACTTGTTCTGCGGGCACCTGGGCATTGACGGCGAGGCCTGGTGGACGGACCGCAAAGGCCTCGACCTGCAGCGCACCGATATGGAGGCCGAGGCCGCCGCCTTTCTGGTCTGCCGGCGGAAAGACATGCAGGGGCTTGCGCAGCCTTTCCTGCCCCAGGGGGACCCCGGCGACCCGCTGATCCCTCCGCTCGGCCTCAACGCCGTGTTCCAGGCGGTGGGCCACATCGAGGACATGGGCCGGGCGCCGTGGCGCAAGCCGCGCCGGCGCAGCCGCTACTGAGCGTGGAGGGGCGTGGACCATGAAGGAGATCGTCATCCCCGAGGAGCAGGCCGTTTTCTGGCTGGACGGCCGCGGCCGCTGGCGCAACGCCTCCGGCCTGTTCCGCAACCCCCGGATCATCGATTACTTCCACGCATCGATCCGCAGGGACGAGCGCGGCTACCACCTGCGCCAGGAGCGGGACGGGGTGATCGAAAAAGTCTACTTCCGCTGCGAGGACACGGCCCTGTTCGTGCGCGAGGTGATCCGGGCCGAGACGGTGAGGCTGGTGCTCAACACCCGGCAGGAACTGACCCTGGAGCCTGAGCGTCTCTTCATCGAAAACGATCAGCTCTACCTGCAGACCGCGGCGGGCGAGCGGGTCAAGTTCACCGAGCGGGCCCTGATGACCCTGGCCGACGCCATCGAAGTCGCCGACGACGGCTACCGGCTGAATCTCGATGGCCGCCGGGTCCCGATCCCGCACCGGCCCCGCGAACACTGACGCGCGAAGGCGGCCCACGGCATGCCCTGCGCATGACCACCCGGCCGGTCACAGGCCGGAAGATGCGGCGGTCCCCGCGGGGCCGTCACCGATACACCGCCGCGGAATACCGACATGACCCGGTACTACGTCTACTTTGATGCCTACGGCCTGCCCCGCCGGGCGGTGACCGCCGCGGAGCTGGCCCGGGACTACGGCAACGACCCGGAGCTCTTTCTCAAAAGCGCCTGCAACACCCCGGAGGGCGCCGGACCGCAATTCGCCAGCGGCCATGTGGGGGTGCTCGCCTTTCGAAACGAAACCGATTTGAAGCGATTCCTGGAGTCGCTCGGCGACGAGATCACCGGGTTCTACGACGGCGTCGGCGACAGCCGGCCGTATAATTTCTGAGTGCGCACCGTGCCCGACCCGAGCGGACAGCGGATCGTCTTTCGCACCACGGCCGGCACCGGCGATCGGCGCCCGCTCTGCGAGATCCTGGCGGCGGGTACCGGTTTGTCGAAGCTGCGGGTCAAAAACGCCCTGCTGAAGGGGGCGGTCTGGCTGAAGCGCCGCGGCTCCGGCGAGAGACGCGTGCGCCGGGCGACGTTCACCCCCCGCGCGGGTGACGAGATCGCCCTTTGGTACGACGCGCGCCTGCTCGCCGTCAAGGCCCCCGCGGCCGTGTGCCTGCATGACTTAGGCCGCTACAGTGTGTGGCACAAGCCGCCGGGGATGACGACCCAGGGCAGCCGCTACGGGGATCACTGCGCCCTGCTGCGCCAGGCCGAGTTGTTCTGGCGGCCCCCGCGGGCCGTGTTCCTGGTTCACCGCCTCGACCGGGAAGCCTGCGGCCTGGTCCTGCTGGCCCACGACCGGCCGGCGGCCGCCGCCTTCTCGCGGCTGTTCGCCGAGCGGCAAATCACCAAGCGCTACCGGGTCGAAGTGCGCGGCATCCCGGAACCGGCGGCCGGCACCGGGCGCATCGCGCTGCCCTTGGACGGCAAGACGGCCGCCACCGACTACCGCGTGGTCGCCGCGGACCCCGGCCGCGACACGGCCGTCGTCGCGGCGGTGACCCACACCGGGCGCAAACACCAGATCCGGCGCCACTTCGAACTGATCGGCCACCCCGTAATGGGCGACCCCCGCTACGGCAAAAGCAACAAGAACTCCGCGGGGCTGCAGCTGGCGGCCGTCGGGCTCGAGTTCGTCTGCCCGTTCAGCGGCGTGCCCCGGGTCTTCCGGGACGAGGCCCGGCCGCCGGCTGAACCGCTTCGCGCGTAAGGCGGGCAAAGGGGGATTGGGACGCGCGGCAAGTCCGGTGCTTGATCGGAAGGGGCTTGCGGCTTAGATAATTTCGCGGCGGGACGCCGCTCCCACGGAAAAAACCAACGTGATCGGAAGGGGGGAATCCATGTACCAGGTCAGCGTGATGTACCCGAACCGGGAAGGCGTGCGGTTCGACATCGACTACTACCGCACCACCCACATGGATCTGGTGAAAAAACTCCTCACCCCTTTCGGGCTCGTGCGCACCGAGGTCCTGCGGGGGGTTTCCGGGGGCGGTTTCGGGCCCCTGCCGTATGTCTGCGTGGGGGTGATGATCTTCGAGACCGTCGACGGCTACGAGAAGGGCATGGCCGCCTGCGGCGCGACCCTGCGGGCCGACATCCCCCGCTTCACCGACGCCGCCCCGGTGCGCCAGGTCAGCGAGGTGCTCGCCACCTCATGAAACGCCCCGCCCACGCCGGGGCGGGGCGCCACTTGAGCGGGACGGTCAGCCCCCGAAGGCGGCTGTGATGAAGCAGCCGCCCCCACCACCGCCGCTGCCGCCGCCGGAGCCTGAGGATGCCGCGGCAGCCGGTGTTTCCGCGGTGTAGGCCGAGGCATTTTCGCCGTTGTCGGCCCGCAGGCGGTAGAGGTAGGTGGTGCCGGAGACGACCCCGGTGTCGCTGTAGGAGGAGGTGCCGGGGGCAAGGACGGCGATCTCGCTGAACGCGCCGCCGGCCGCGTCCCGGCGCTCGAGCCGGAAGGAGACGGCGCCCAAGTAGGTGGCGTCCCAGAAGAGGTCGTTGCGGGTGCCTGCGACCTTCAGAGCCGAGAAGTTTGCGGGCGTCGCCGGTATGTTGCGAACGCTCTGATCGGCGTTGATCCGACCCCCGGAGAAAATCTTGTCGCTGAGCGCGGCGATGCGGTCCGCCCCGTCGAGGATGCGGGCCTTGACCTGGTCGGCGGAAAGCGCCGGGTTGGTGCCCCAGACCAGGGCCGCGAGCCCGCTCACGTGGGGGACGGCCATCGAGGTGCCGGACTCGGTCTCGTAGGTGTCCTGCCCGGTCGCGAAGGTGTTGACCGCGACCTCGTCGACCCGGTAGCCCTCGGCCGTGCCGCTCGCGTCGGTCGTGAAGCGCAGGCGGAAATAGGCGGCGGGGGCGCGGTCCAGGTCCTCGAGATAGACCTGGGCCAGGCGCCAGGCGCTCGTGAAGTCGCCGGAGATCCCGGCCGCGTAGTCGGCGCAGTTCAGGTTCTGGCACACCTGGGCCGGCCGGTTCGTCCAGGGGCCGGCCGGGCTCGTGGCCGTTTCCACCAGAAGCTTGTCGCCGGTCCTCATCCGGCCCTTGAGGGTGAACTCGAGCAGCGCCCCGGAGCGGCCGCTCATGCTGAAAGCGGGCGCCTGCGCCGCGATGTTCAGATTGTCGGCGTAGTCGGCGCCCGGGCTGTCGGCGAGCGTCCAGGTCCCGGCGTAGGCGCCGCCGCTTTCCCTGCCGATCGAACCGGCGAGCGTCCAGCCGGCCGTACCGGCCTCGAAGCCCTCCTCGAAAACGTCGGACTGCGTGCCAAGGTAGGTGCTCAACACCCCGACCCCGGGGGCGGCCACGTCCACCGCGACCGGCCCGTAGTTGGCTCCAAAAGCGGCGAGTCGGTCGGAGCTGTCGGTGGCCGTGACGGCGATGATGTTGGGCAGGTCGTAGGAAGCCGGGTAGGCCGGATTCGTATCGTTGTCGGCGTCCTCGTTGCCGGCGGCCGCCACGAGCAGGACTCCGGCCTGATTGAGCTCGCTGACGGCGTTGTACTCGATCTGCGAAAAGTCGGCGCTCGCGAAGCTGGCGTTGACGACCTTGGCCCCTTGCCGGCGGGCGTAGTCGAACGCCGCGACAATGTCCGCGACGGTCCCGAGCCCCGTGGCGTCGAAGGCCCGCAGCACCATGATCTTGGCGCGCCAGCAGACGCCGGCCACACCCGTGCCGTTGTCGCCGGCGGCGGCCAGCGTCCCGGCCACGTGGGTTCCGTGGCCGTTCCCGTCGATCGGGTCGTTGTCCCCGGACACGAAGTCCCAGCCCAGGGTGTCGTCGATCTTGCCGTTGCCGTCGTTGTCGATGCCGTCAGCGGCGGTCTCACCGGGGTTGACCCAGATGTTGGCGGAAAGATCCGGGTGAGTGGTGTCCGCCCCGGAGTCGACGAGCGCCACCACCGTCAGGCGGCAGTCGGTCGCGAGGTCCCAGGCGGCCGGTGCGGAAATCCGGGTCATGCCCCACAGCGAGCCGAAGGAGGGGTCGCCCGGCGTGCGGCGCAGGTAGCGGTAGTAGTTGGGTTCGGCGACTTCCACGTCGGGGTCCTGCCGGTAGAGATCGAGCGCCTCGGCGACCGTCGTGCCCTCCGGCAGCCGCAGGTGGTGGATGGCCCGATGCGCGAACACCCGCAGCGTCCTGGCGCCGAGGCGATTGCCAAGGCGCTCGGCGGCGGCGTCCCTTGCCGCGGACCGGTACTTCACCAGCACCTCGCCCGGGGCATAGGCCGGCCGACCCGGGTCCGCCTCACCCGCCGGCGCCGGGCCGGCGATCGCTGGCGGCAGGGTCCAGACGAAGAACAGCGCCACTATCACGGCGGCGGTCTTCAGTGCCTTCGGCACACGTACGGTGGTGGTCACCAATCAATTCTCCTTGAGGGTTCTCACGGTGTTCGGCTCGGCCTGGAGCACCTCGGGGAAGGCCTTGAGGCGCCGGAGCACCTCCTCCTGGGAGGCGCCGCTGACGATTTTCATCAAAACCAGGCTGGGCGCGGAGACGACCTTCAAAAGCTCGAGGCCGCATTCACGCTCGATCCGCCGCATCAGGCGCTCATCCGTGTTGTCCCGGAACCTTACCAGGACTTCCCCGGGAACGACCCGCGCCGCCGCCGCTTTCTCGACCGGGCTGAAGCCGGTACGGCGCCCCGCGGCGCTCTGCGACCCCGGCGGGGGCTCCTGCGGCCCCTGGCCGCCGCAGCCGAGCGCCGCCGCGGTCAGGACGAACACCGTCAATGCCCTTGTTATCGGCCTCACGGTCCCTTTCCTTCAGGTAAAATTTGATGACTTCGTAATAAACCCGATTTCGGCGTTGCGCTTCATCCCGCGCTCGCTGCGGCGTACGAAAAGTACGCCTCACTCGGCGGGAATCGCGCGCCTTGAACTCGGGCTTATTTCAAAGTCATCGACCAGGAGGACTTATTACGTGTCCGTCACATGTTGCGGAGCGACCCCCTGGCCCCACGGCGGTGACCCGCTTCACCCTGACCCTGGCGGGGGGGGGGTTACCGACCGCAGGGAAGCTCATTGTAGCCGCAACGACCAATAGGGTCAAGCACCCCGTGCCGGCCGCAGAGGGATCGCCGCCCGGCGGGCCCTTCCCTGTTGCCTCGGCCCTTTTTTTTTGGCATACCGTTTGCTAAACCACCGCTCGGGGTCTCGACGGCATTCGGACCAGGCCCGGTCCCAAACACGAAGAAAATGAAAGGTTGAGCGTATGCGGCGTCTAACATTATGGTTTTACTTGGGTCTTATATGCGCCCTGGTCACGGCTGCGGTTCCGGGCCTTGCGGCCGCACCCGCTCTCTCGGCCTCCCGCGACAAATTCCCGGAACCCGAACCGCCAAGCATCCGACTCGACCTGCCCGAAGCCCCCCGCCTGGCCGCCACCTTTCGCAGGCTTGCCGCGACCACCGAGTGGACCTTTCACAAGACCGCCGACGGCCGCCACCCGGACGGCAACGAACAGCAGATGGTGTGGCTGATGAACCGCGCCCGGGCCAACCCGACCCGGGAAGGGGAGTGGCTCGCCGCCCTCGACGACCCGGATGTCGCCGGGGCGCGCACCTATTTCGGCGTCGATCTCGGTGTTCTGCGCAGTGAGTTCGCGGCCCTCGGCGTCAAGCCGCCGGCCGCCTTCGACGCCCGGCTGTACGCCGCCGCCAAGGCCCATTCGGACTACCTGATCGCCAGCGACAGCCAGAGCCACACCGGCCAGTTCACCCGCATCGCCGACGCCGGCTTCCAATACAGCGCCGCGGCCGGCATCGTGTTCTCCTACGCGGAGCACGCCCTCCACGCCCACGCCGCCTTCAACATCGACTGGGGCTGCGGCGCCATCTGCGACGGCACCGGCATGCAGCCCGGCCGCGGCCACCGCAAGGCCGTCATGTCCGTCGACGCCGGCTACGCCAACGTCGGCATCGCCGTGGTCGGGGAGGCGAACCCGGCCACCGGCGTCGGCCCGCAGGTGATCACCGGCAACCTCTGCACCGCGAACACCGGGGCCGCCGATCACCACAACCGCTTCCTGGTCGGCACCGTCTGGACCGACGCGAACGCCAACGGCCAGTACGACCCCGGGGAGGGGTTGGGCGGGGTGCGCGTGGAGCCGGACCAGGGCCCCTACTACGCCGTCACCGCCGACGGCGGCGGCTATGCCCTGCCGGTCACCGCGGCCGGCATCTATCTGGTCCGGTTTTCAGGCGCGGTCATTACGACCCCGGTCACGCTCAGCGCCGCCGTCGGCGCCGGCAGCGTGCTGCTCGACTTCGAGCACGTCGACGGCCCCACCCCGGCCCCGGAGGTGAGTACCGGGCCGGCCACCGCGGTGACCGCGGCCACGGCGGTCTTAAACGGCAGCGTCGACCCCAAGGGTGTGAGCGCGGCCTTTCATTTCGAGTACGGCCCGACGACCGCCTACGGCGCGACCACCGCCAGCCGCACCGTCAGTGCGGAAAGCTCTGTGTCGGAGACCGTCGGCGACCTGCTGCCCGGCACCATCTACCACTATCGGCTGGTGGCCTCGAGCAGCGCCGGGACCAGTCACGGACCGGACCGCACCTTCAGCACCGCAACAGCCGGGTCCGGCAGCGGCGGCAGCTCCGGCGGCGGGGGTGGCGGCGGAGGCGGGGGATGCTTTATCCGCGCCGCGAGCGGGGAGGTGGCGCCCTTGTCGGCGGCAGAGCCGGCGCGGCACGGGTGGCTTTTGCCCGTCCTCCTCCTGGCAGCGGCCCTCACGCGGACGATGCGCGCAAGAGGCTGAGCTTTTCCCGGCGACGATTCGAGTTGCGGAGAGGGGGGGCGGAGTCCCGCCATCACCCGGGATTGCCGCCGGAAAGGTCCGCGGGCGGTCTGTGCGCGTTCAATCCCCGCCCGAACCGCCGGCCAAAGAAACCTCCAGGCCGCGCTGCAGGTACGCCTCGATCTGGTCGATATGCCGTTTCTCCTCGGCGATGATCGTCCGCAGGTGATCGCGGGTCGGGCCGTCCTCGACAAAGGGTTCGATCATCTCGTAGAATACCGTGGTGTCCTTCTCGAACTCGACGAAGACGGCGAGCAGCTCCGCGCCGCTTTCGATGGCCGCAAAGTCGACCTCCCGCAGGGAGAAGCTCTGGGTGCCCACCACGTCGCCGAAGAGATTACGGCCCATTTCCTCCAGGAACGGGCTGCGGCCGGCGGTGCTCAGGGACCGCTTCAGGTCCTCGAACCAGCGGCGGTGCCTGACCTCCTCGTCGGCCATCCACTCCAGCATTTCCGCCAAACGGGGGTCGGACACCCGGCCCATGGCCTTGCGGTATTCGGCCTCGCCGTTCTTCTCCAGACGTATGGCCAGATCCAGAATTTCACCGATCTCGAACACGCTCACCTCGTTGGTCTTGGGTTTGCCGTGGAACCCCTCGCCGCATGGGTCGGATTTGGAATTTGGACCTTAGCAGAGTTTACACGGATTTTGAAGTGCTCCTCCGCACGCGGCCGGGAATACGCGCGCGGCGGCGGTTCATACCGGATAATGCTCCTGTGTTGAACTTGGCACCCCAGAAACTTTACTTTTTTTTCTCACCCGCGGATCCGGATCCGCGATTCCCCCATGGTCTCCCCAGCGCCGCGACGTGCCGCCGACCAAAGGCAACCACCTCGAATGATGTCCAGGCCGCTGCTCGAAATCCCTAATAATAACAGGCAGCTGCTAAAGAACGGACGCCGGCGGCCATGAGCGCGGCGGCGCCATCGGCGCTTTTGGGGCATCAGCCAGAGGCGGGCGACGAAAAAGGCCTCAAGATGCGCACGGCTTTTGCAGATAGTGACTAGGTACGAAGAACGACCGAATTACTACCCGATTCGGCGGAAACACCGCAACGTCCATCGAACCGGACGCTGCGCCGAGGGTGGCGCAACGACCCATTCAAGAAGAAAACGGCCATGAATCTCTGGGACATTCTCGGCACTGCCATCACCATCACCGCGCTGGTGCGGCTGGTTTTCGTTTGACCGCCGCTTCGGTGCCCGGACCTGCACCGATCTCCGGCCGGCCTTGGCCCGCCTGTTTGCCGATCGACTTTATTGACGGCTCACCGCAAACGCGCCCGCGTTGCCACCGTTCCAACCATTCCCCCACCCCCCGACCGGGGTGCAGACGCTTCGCACCGCGGCGGGCAACCGGTCGTTGACTTCCGAAATGCATACCCGGTAGACATCCTTAGCAGGGCAACGACCACCAACACGCATTCCGCGAAGGAGGGGGGCTATGAACGCATACGAAAAGCTCGGCGTCTTCTACCTGGGCAAAGCATTCGACATGAACTCCGGCACGCTTCGGGAGGAGCCCGTTCTCTACGATTCAAAGGATTTGACCACCCACGCCGTCATCATCGGCATGACCGGCAGCGGCAAGACCGGCCTGGGGATCGGGCTGCTCGAGGAGGCCCTGATCGACAACATCCCCGTGATCGCCATCGACCCCAAGGGGGACCTTTCGAACCTGATGCTCACCTTTCCCGATCTCTCCGCGGATGAATTCAGCCCCTGGGTCGATGAGCGCGAGGCACTGAGCGCCGGGCTCAGCCGCCGACAGTTCGCCGAAAAGCAGGCGGACCTGTGGCGCAAAGGGCTCACCGAGTGGGGTCAGGGCGCCGAGCGCATCGCGCGGCTGCGGGCGGCGGCGGAATTCGCCGTGTACACCCCGGGAAGTCAGGCCGGGATCCCGGTCAACGCCCTGGGCAGCTTCGCCCCGCCTCCGCCGGCCCTCCAGGAGGACCGCGACCTGATGCGCGAGCGCATCCAGAGCACGGCCACCGCGCTGTTGGCCCTGGCCGGGATCGACGCCGACCCGATCACCAGCCGCGAACACATCCTGATCGCCAACCTCTTCAGCACCGTCTGGTCCGACAACAAAGGGCTCGACCTGCCCGGCCTGGTGCGCGCCGTCCAGGACCCGCCCTTCGATCGGGTCGGGGTCATGGACCTCGACTCCTTTTACCCGGCCAAGGACCGCTTTCAGCTCGCCATGCGCTTCAACAACCTGCTGGCCGCCCCGGGGTTCGAGGCCTGGCTGGAGGGTGCCCCGCTCGACATCGGCCGGTTGCTGCACACGCCCGAGGGCCGGCCCCGCGCCGCCATCTTCTCCATCAGCCACCTGGCCGAGAGCGAGCGCATGTTTTTCGTCTCCAAGCTGCTGAACGAAATCCTGGCCTGGGTGCGGACCCAGCCCGGGACCTCCAGCCTGCGCGCGGTCCTGTACATGGACGAGATCTTCGGCTTCTTCCCGCCGGTCGCCAACCCGCCTTCGAAACAGCCCCTGCTGACCCTGCTCAAACAGGCCCGGGCTTACGGGCTGGGGGTGGTGCTCGCCACCCAGAACCCGGTGGACCTCGACTACAAGGGGCTCGCCAACACCGGCAGCTGGTTCATCGGGCGACTCCAGACCGAAGGCGACAAGCAGCGCGTGATGGCGGGGCTGGAAGGGGCCGCAGGCGGCAAGAACTTTGACCGCGGCCGGATGGAGCGTCACCTGGCAGGGCTCGGCAAACGGGTCTTTCTGCTCAACAACGTGCACGAAAACGAGCCCGTCACCTTTCAGACGCGCTGGACGCTCTCCTACCTGCGCGGCCCGCTGACCCGCGACCAGATCAAGGCGCTGACGGCGGCCGCCGGCGCCGCGGGACGGACGGACGCCCCGGGTGCGGCCGCCGCCCCGGCCCCCGCGCCCGGGCCGTCCCGGGGCCTGGCCCCCCAGCCGCCGCTGCTGCCGCCGGGGATGAACGCCTTCCACCTCCCGGTCGCGGACCCCGCCCCGGGGATCGAATACTTCCCGGCCGTTCTGGCCTGTCTGGAAGTCCACTACACCCAGACGCGGCTGCAGGTCGACACTTCAAGGAAAATGGCCTTCGCCGCGCCCGTGTCCGAAGGCCCCGTCGATCTCGACTGGGACCAGGCCATGGAGCTCGCCCTGGACCCGTCCCGGCTCGAGCCCGAGCCGGTTCCCGGAGCCTCCTTCGCCGATCTTCCCTCGCCGGCCAGGGACCCCAAGGCCTACGACGCCTGGAGCCGGGACCTGGGGCGCTGGGTGCGCCGGACCGGTGCGTCTGCAGCTGTTGCAGTCCAAGCGCTTCGGCCTCACTTCACGGCCGGAGGAGTCCAAGGCCGAGTTCCTGGCCCGGCTCGCGCAGACCTCGCGGGAGCAGCGCGACCTGGAGGTGGAGAAGCTGCGTCGCCGCTACGCCGCCAAGTTCACCACGCTGAACGACCGCCTGATGCGCGCCGAGCAGGCCGTGTCCCGCGAGCAGGAGCAGCTTTCGTCCAAGAAGATCGAAACCGCCATCTCCTTCGGGACCGCCATCCTCGGGGCCTTCCTGGGCCGCAAGGCGGTCAGCGCGACCTCGGCCGGGCGGCTGGGGACGGCGGCGAAATCCGCCGGGCGTCTGCGCAAGGAGAGCATGGACGCCGCGCGGGCCCAGGAGACCGTCGCGGCCGTCAAGGAGCAGATCACCGAACTCGACCGGCAGTTGCAGGCGGACATCGAGGCGCTCGAGGCCGCCTTCGACCCGACCGGCGAGGACCTCAAGGAGGTCCGCATCACCCCGACCGCCGCCGGCATCGCCCAGGAGTTCTTCGGCCTGGTCTGGCTGCCGTACCGGCGCGAAGCCGGAAGGCCGGGGGGCGGCGGCAAGGCCTGCCCGGATCCGCTGGGAGGCACCGACCACGGCGGAGCAACCCGGGTGGCTTGGGAGGCCGGAACGCCGCCTGGGGGTCGACAGGGTAGCCGTTGCCATCAGCCTGCGATGGAGCCGCGGCCGATGCGGCCGGAAGTAACCCGTTTTTGGCATCGCACCCTCACCGCTTCAGCCGTCGCCATCAGCCTCAATAGCCGCTTGATGCCCGGGAATAACCTGTTTTTGCCTCACCCTTCAGCCTATAGCCTTCAGCCTTATCCCGCTGTTTTTCGCCCGCCCCACCAAAAACAAACCCCCCGCCGGCGCCTGGTGGCACCGGCAGGGGGCGGCGGGTCGGGTGCGGGCCCGGGAGGCCGGTCAGCGGGCTGCCTCAGGTCCCATCCGTGGGTGCGTGCGCGTCAGCGCATCAGGCCCGCCCGATCACCAGTCTGAGCGGGTCCACCTCCTCCCGCAGGGTGCTGAGCTCCTCGGCCGTGGGCGGCGCGGTGCGCTCGACCCGGGGCGCGACGATCAGCTCGAAGCCGGTTTCGGCCTTGACCTTGTCCAGTTCCACCCCCGGGTGGAGGCTTTCGACCTGCATGGCCTTGGTCGCCGCGTCAAACCCCATCACCGCCAGGTCCGTCACGATCTTGTAGGGCCCGCTGTCGACCGGCAGCCCGGCCGCCTCCCGGGCGCCGGCGCCGGTGAGGTAGCCCGGGGAGGTGATGAAGTCCGGCTTCTCCACGAAGCGCGCCTTGCTGTGCACCGTCATGATCATGGTGCGCCAGCAGAGGGAGGCGAAGTCGTTGGCCCCGCCGCTGCCCGGGAAAGCGCACCTTGGGTTTGTAGTAGTCGCCGACGACGGTGGAGTTGATGTTGCCGAACTTGTCGATCTGGGCGCCGCCAAGAAGGCGTAGTCCACCAGGCCCCGGGCGCAGGTGGTCATCATCTCGGTCATGCCGGCCGCCATGACGGCCCGGAAAAAGGTGCGCGAATCCCCTACGGAAATCGGCATCTGGGGCAGCAGGGGCGCCACCCCGCCCGCCTCGAAGAGGATGATGAGGTTCGGGGCGGCCGTCTTCTGGGCCAGCATGGCCGCGGCGCAGGGCGCGCCCGTACCGACGGCCACGGTTTTCCCGTCCTCCAGGTACCGCGCCGCCACGCAGATCATCATTTCCATCATGTTGAATTCAGGTGCCATCGTATCTCGCTCCTTATGGCGAGCTGAACGCTCGACCCGCTAAAATCATCCATACCCCGCCGGCCTCAAGCCCTTTTCGAACCTTCAGCCTTCCGCCTTCCAGAATCTTCAGCCTTCTTCAGCCTTCAGCCTTCCAGTCCTTCCGCCTTCCGAATTCCGAACTTCCGAATTCCGCCTTCCGAATTCCGAACTCCGAACTCCCAAGTCACTTGTCCACCAGGTGTTCCTTCTTCTGCAGCTCCTTCAGCTTCTTCAAGCCGCCGCAACGCTCCAGGTATTCCTCGAAGGAGGCGACCCCGTAAATGTAGTGGTCGAGAAATTTTTCGAAGGCCTGCGGGTCCTTTTCCGCCTTCATCCACTCCGCCAGGTGCTCCTCGTCGGAAAAGTAGAGGTAGGGCATGTTGCCCGGGTAGCTGCCGAAGGGCACCTCGATGACCGCATCCACCAGGTAGAAGGGGATTGCCGTTTGAGAGGGGGTGGCGCGGATGGTGGCGTTGGCGACCAGGCGCTCGGCCGTGATGACGACGTGCTTGGCGGCCCGCGCGAGTTCCATGTCGGCCACCGATATGCCGCGGATCTGACAGTTGCCGTACATGTCGGCCTCGTGCACGTGGATGACGGCCACATCCGGCCACAGGGCCGGCACGGCCGCGAACTTCTTGCCGGTGAACGGACACTCGACGACCTTGGCCGCGGACATCTTGAGCGTGTCGGTGCCGAGCATGCTGCGCACGACCGCAAACGAGACCCCCTCGGCCGCGGCCTTCAGGCGCGCCGCCAGCGAGTAATTCGTCCATTCGCAGACCGTGACCGCGCCGGACTCCATGTAGCGGCGCGCGTTCGGCGACAGGCCGCGCGCTTCCAGGCCGACGATGTAGGCGGCGTCCACACGGTCGAAGCAGCGCCCGGCGCAGAGGAGCTGAAAATCGTGGGTCGAGGTGTGGCCGAGAAACCCCATGTTCTTGCGCCGCGCCCTCAGGATCTCGTGGATGACGGCCGTGGGGATGCGGTTGGCGCCGAAGCCGCCGATGCCGAGGTAGCAGCCGTCGGGGATGAAGCGTTCCACCACCTCCTTTTCGGTCATGCGTTTGTCGACCATTGCCCGGGGCTTGGCGGCGAAAAACCCGCGCGCCTTGTCCGGGTCCGGATCCATGAACAGCGGATTGACCCCTTGGTCCAGCACCTTCATAACGGTTCCTCCAACTGGTGAGATAGGTTCGTGGGGCGGGAAACCCTCGCCCCGACGTGCAACTCGTCCCTGGTCCAGGATTCAGCAACAAACATGCCATTCCGGAGTTATCCGGGATTACAGCGAAACCCTCTGCCGGAGGTGACGCGAAAAGCCAATTTGTATCAAAAAGTCGACACTGCGTCCGGCCGCCCCGGCTTGGCCGCCTGCTTCGCCCGAACGGGCCCCTCCGGCAGCCGTCGCCCGTCCCTCAAAGCGCGCCGCCTCCTTTAAAGGAGTCCATAACAAAGGCGATGTGCTGGCGCATGGCATCGAAGGCCGCGTGCGTGTCGCGGTTTTTGATCGCAACGAAAATCCCCTCGTGCTGGCTGCGGATCAGCCGCTTGTTTTCGGGACGACGATACAGGTGCTCGAGGTTGTCGTGGATGCCCTGCAGAAAGGCAGGTCGTAGAATTTCATTCCGGCGGAGCCGGAATCCAGTCTTTTCAGGCGTTCTATAGGGGTGGGAAAACCTGGTTACCCAGGCTCTCCCCCCTCCGAACCGGACATGCGGATCTCCCGCATCCGGCTCTCCGGTCGGTGGTTATCCTCACGAGGACTGGAGTAAGGCGCGATGGGCATCGTAAAGGCTAAAATACCCAAGGTCCTGAAAGTATTGGTTTGGCCAGCGGATATGGTCCCTAGCCCCGGCTGATCCCTTTGCCCTTGTGGTACCCGCGCAGGATGCTTCGGAACCTGCGCCGGATCCATCCGTCCAGTGGCTTGAAGGTCTTCCAATGACTGTGCTTGAAGTATTCGAACCATCCCTTGCGTGGTGCTTGTTGACGTCGGCGATAATGACCGCCATGCTGCGGCCGTTGCTCCGCCGGGTCTTGCTCCGGATGGTCTCTTTGAATTTCTTCAGGCTCTTCTTGCGCGGCCAGCGGGTGCCCTTCTCGAAGTGATACCCGAGAAACTCGAAGCTTTGACCGGTCTTGCTGTGTGTCGACCAGACTGGTTTTGTCCGCGTGCAGGCTCAGCCCCCGCTCTGGATCAGTTCGGCTACCCGCGCCAGCGCCGCCTTCGGCTTCCGGCTGACTCTTGCACAAGGATGACGAAATCATCCGCATAGCGGACCATTTCGTATCCTGCCATCTTCATGGCCTTGTCCACCTCGTGCAGGTAAATGTTGGACAGCAACGGGCTGATCACCGCCCCTTGGGGCGAGCCCGTTTCCGGTGTCCACAGCTCCAGGTCTTCCAGGATCTGCTGTTTGAGAAAGCCTTCGATCAGATCCAGCACGCGGCTGTCGGCGATGCGCTGCTGCACATCTTCCATCAGCCGCTCGTGCGCGATGGTTTCGAAGTAGCTCTTAAGGTCGGCGTCCACCACCCACGCTGTAGCCCGCCTTCAGCAACCGTTCGACCCTTCGAAGGGCATCCTTGCACCCCTGCCGGGACGAAAGCCAAAGCTGGTGTCGCATGAACTCACGCTCGAAGATCGGTTCGATGACCATCTTGAGCGCCGTTTGCACCACCTTGTCTCTGCACCGTCGGTATTCCCAGCGGACGCTTCTCCTTGCTGCCAGGCTTGTCGATGTAAGTGCGACGTATCGGTCGCGGCCGATACGTCCCGTGCGCAGTTCCGTCTCCAGCTTCGCCAGGTTCGTCATCCAGCCGCTCCTCAAACTGTTCCAGACTTTGATGGTCCGATCCCACCGCCGCGACCTTTGCCTTTGACCTGTTGCCAGGCCGCAACAAGCACCTGGGGCCGGTAGACCTTGTCAATCAGGCTGAACCAAACGCCTCCTTTCACCCCCTCTTCGAGGGCCTCCAGCATACGATCCGTCCATACCGTGCGTTCCACCCAGCCCCATTGATCGGCGCGGGCTTCTCCTGCTTGCTTAGTCCTTACGGACACTGCCGCAGGTTTGCTCTCGCACGCTATGTGCCTTCACCGTATCCACCTTCCTGCGTCCCTTGGCTCCACGGGCATTACCCCGCTTCTTGGCTACTATGGACGCTCTGACTCCTGCCCGACCGGCTCTTCGTCTGCTTATGCAGCCTGAACCCCGACCTTTACACGGACAGGTCTCCCTGGTTCACATGCCACGACCTTCCATGCATTCCGTCACCAAACACCTGACGCGCCCCATCATCGCTTTTCTGCTGCCCGCCCAGCGTGATGGGCTTCCGGAATCCTGTGGCTTCCGTGCGACGCGCGGTCGTCCACGGGGTTTTGACCAACCTGGGGCAAGCCTTCGATCCCGGTCTGGACTTCGCCTTGAATCCGCAGGCTCGTCACTACGTGCGGCCGAATCGTGTTCGCAAACTGCTACGGACTGCATGTTCGCCTCCGGTTGCTCCCCACCCCACCTCGCGGTGACGCAGTTACCTTCGGCTACCGGGAGCGGGCATCTCCCGGAGGAGGACTTTCACCTCCCAGATCGCACCTGCTTCCAGGCGCACGGATCCCGGCTTTCGCCGGGGTGACGACGATTGAAGGCTTTTTACGAGACCATCAAGTGGTAATTTAATAAGACCAATTTTCTGCAGCGAGGGAACAATCGCCTTTGGCAAGGCCCGACCCGGAATAAAACATGAAGTAATAAGCTACATGTATAAATTTTGATACGTTTCGCGGCCGCACTCGACGCCCCGGAATGGCCGAGCAAAATGATTTCAACCACAACTTACTGAAACTAAGAGTTAATTTTTTCAGGGCTCGGCACTCGGACGAATCGGGTCCAGGCTGGCCCGGGTTTTGCTCTGTAGGATCGGATGCCGGTTGAAGGGCTGGCGTGAACGGTTCCAGCCCCCTGCGCGGCGATCACCCACACCCTCGAAGGAGGAGACCCGCAAATGGACATCCGGGAGCCCGAAATCACGCGCGATCAGGTGCTGGTCCTGCAGGACCCCAATTTCAAGGTTGAAAATGTGTGCATCGTGACCGGGGCGGGCACCGGCATCGGCCGCGCGACCGCCATCGCCGCCGCGGCCAACCGCCTCATGACCGTGGGCATCGACATCAACGAGGCCGAGGGCAAGCGCACCCAGAAGATGGCGCGCGACATGGGGGGGCAGATGATCTTCATCCGCGCCGACCTGTGCCGCGACGAGGAAGTCGCCGCCGCGGTGGCGGATGCGGCCAAGCTGGGGGCGATCAAGTTTCTGGTCAACATCGCCGGCATCCAGCACATCGACAGCGTGGAGCACTTCCCCATGGAGAAGTACGACCTGATGCAGCGGCTCATGCTGCGGGCGCCCTTTCTGCTCTCCAAGCTCGCCATCCCCCACATGCGCCAAAGCGGCGACGGCACCGGGGTGATCGGCCACATGGCCTCGATCCACGCCCACATCAGCACCAAGAACAAGCCGGTCTACAACATCACCAAGTTCGGCCTGCGCGCCCTCGCCCAGTCGATCTCCGCCGAGGGCGAGGGCCGGGTGCGCTCCTTTACCGTCAGCACCGCCTTCATCAAGACCCCGCTCGCCTTGAACCAGATCCCTTCCCAGGCGGCCCAGCGCGGGATCACCCCGGAGGAGGTGGTGCGCGACGTCATGCTCGGCAAGTCACGGATCAAGGAGATGATGGACCCGATCGAGGTGGCCAACCTCTTCCTGTTCGGGTTCTCGCGCTACGGCCGTTTCCTGGTGGGCGGGGATTTGCTCTTCGACGGCGGGGTGGTGTTGACATATTGATGCATTTAAGGCTTGATGACCTTCTTTAGAGCCCTCAATGCCGATACTGAATTATTTTCATTAACCGATCCGGTTCGCCGGCTGAAAGGACGCCGTGTCCGACATCCCCCAGATCATCGTGATGGTCATCCTGCTCATCGGGGTCTATGTGCTCACCCAGGTCGTGGTGGGCTGGCGGATCCGCCGTGCCGGGGCCGGCATCATCAAGGACCTCGAGCGCCGCAAGGCCCTGGACCCGGACTCCGCGGTCGAACTGCCCTACGCCCGGCCCAACCTGTTCCGGATCGGGATGCGGGACTTCCGCCCCAAGGCCGTGGCGGCCCTGGTCCAGGGGGAGATCGTGGCCCAAACGGCCGACGGGAAATACTACCTGAAAAAACGCCCGCACGAATTGAACCTCTAAGGCACCGGCGCGCCGGTCCCCACGGCATCGGAAAGGAGGTGGTTCACGGCAGGCATTAACGGAGTCGACCGATCTTATCAACGCTCACCCTCAACTTCATCAAAGGAGGATATGTGATGAAAAAGCTGGGATTGGCAGTACTGGTTGTTTTCGTGGCCGCGGCCCTGGTGGCCGGCGCCCCGATCAACTCCTTCGCCCAAGCAGAAGCAGAAGATCGAAAAATTCGGCGAGGACAAGCGCATCAAGGAGTGGGCCGACAAGAAGTGGGAGACCTCCACCAAGAAGTTCACCATGCGCATGAGCGACCCCTGGGGCGGGCTGAACTTCCACGACATCTCGCAGCACTTCGCGGACAGCGTGCGCGCCACCTCCGGCGGCCGCCTGGACATCAAGGTCTTCCCGACCGGCGCCATCGTGCCGGCCATGGAGATCTTCGAGGCGACCTCCAAGGGCACGCTCGACGTCTTCCACTCCTGGCCCGGCTACTGGAAGGGCCGCAGCGAGGCCTTCGTGGCCTACGCCTCGGTGCCCTTCGGCCTTGACGTCGAAGGCTACAACATCTGGTACTACGAACGCGGCGGGAAAGAGATGTTCGACGAGCTCTACGGCCGCTTCAACCTGAAGCCTTTCTTCGCCGGCAACGTCGGCCAGGAGCTGGGGCTGCACTCCAACAAGCGCGCCACCAAGATCGAAGACTTCAAGGGCATGAAGATCCGCACCCCCGGCTGGTACATGGACATCCTGACCCTCCTCGGCGCCGCGGTCACCCCCCTGCCCGGCAGCGAGATCTACCTGGCCCTCGAACGCGGCGTCATCGATGCCGCCGAGTTCAGCAGCCCGGCCGCCAACGTGCCCTCCGGCTTCCACGAGATCACCAAGTACGTGATCGAGCCCGGCGTGCACCAGCCCTCCTGCCAGTTCGACGTGGTCTTCAACATGAAGCGCTGGCAGGAGCTGCCCGACGACCTGAAAGCCATCGTCGAGATCTGCGCCAAGGAGACCCAGCTGTGGGCCTGGGCCTGGCAGGAGAACCTCAACATCGAGGCGCTCAAGATCATCGGCAAGAACACCGAGTACGTGAAGATGGACGATGCCGCCATCATCGAGTTCGCCAAGGTCACCTTCAAGTACCTCGACGACCTCGCCGCCAAGCAGCCGGATGTCGAAGAAAGTCCTGGATTCCCAGGAGCAGTTCAAGAACGACTACGCCCAGTGGCGTGACCTGCGCAGCCGTGTGGCCCCCTGGCCCCGAGAAGAGGTCCTGAAGGGCAGGCTTCTGCAGTAGACCCGTGCACCCGTGCGGCGCGGGCACGCGCCGCACGGGACTGGCGCGATTTTTTGGGGAAAGGATGACTGAAATGCTTAAGAAATTCGTCCGCGCCGTCGATGCCGTCAACACGTATCGTCGGCCGGTTCACGGCTTGGTTGCTCGTGCCCCTCACACTGGTGGTGTTCTACGAGGTCGCCATGCGCCGTCTGTTCAACGCGCCGACCTCCTGGGCCTTCGAGATGACGGTGTATTTCTACGGGTTCCACTACATGATGGCGATGGGCGTGACCCTCCTCCACGACAAGCACGTGCGCATCGACATCATCACCCTGCAGCTCTCGCCCCGGGCCCAGCTCATCCTGCGCCTGATCACCTACTGGCTCATCTTCGTGCCCTTCGTGGGCGCCATGCTCTACGCCGCCACGCACTACGCGGCCACCTCCTGGGCCCAGTGGGAGCACAGCTGGAGCGCCTGGAAGCCGCCGCTCTACCCGTACAAGACCGTCATGCCGGTGTCCCTGTTCCTGCTGTTCATCCAGGGGTTCGCGAATTTCATCCGCGAGTGGTACCAGTTGAAGGGGGAGAAAATATGAGCGCGGAAGCCTTAGCCATAACCATGTTCTTCATGCTGTTCGCGGCGCTGCTGCTGGGGCACCCCCTGGCCTTCTCCCTGGGCTTCCTGGCGGTCGTCTTCGGGCTGATCGGCTGGGGCGGGTCGGTCGACGCGGTGCTGGCACTGCTCGCCAACCGGGCCTACGGGGTCATGGAGGAGTACGTGCTGGTGGCGGTGCCGCTCTTCATCTTCATGGCCCAGATCCTGGACTCGACCGGGATCGCCGAGCGCCTCTTCGAGACCATGCACATCGTCATGGGGCGCATCCGCGGGGGCCTGGGGGTCGCGGTCATCATCGCCTGCACGATCTTCGCCGCCACGGCCGGCGTCGTCGGCGCCACCGAAGTCTCGGTGGGGCTGCTCGCCATCCCGGCCCTGATGCGGGTCAAGTACAACATCCCGCTGATCGCCGGCTGCATCTGCGCCGGCGGCACCCTCGGCATCCTGATCCCGCCGAGCATCATGCTCGTCGTCTACGGCAGCCTGACCCAGATCTCGGTCGGCTGGCTCTACGCCGCGGCCTTCGGCCCGGGCTTTCTGCTCTCCGGGCTCTACATCCTCTACATCGCCGTGATCTGCTTCGTCAAACCCGAGTTCGGGCCGCCCGAAACCGGCGGCACCCACAGCAACGCCGAGAAGATCGGCATGTTCGCAAAATCCATCGTCCCGCCGGTGATCCTGGTCATCGTCGTTCTGGGCAGCATCGTGGGCGGCGTCGCCACCCCGACCGAGGCGGCCGGCATGGGCTGCGTGGGCGCGGTGATCCTGGCCGTGGCCTACGGCAAGTTCAGCATCAAGGCCATCGGGGATGCGGCCTGGTCCACGACCCTCACCACCTCCATGATCATGACGCTCTTTTTGGGGGGCAACGCCTTCCAGGCCATCTTCATGGGGCTGGGCGGCGGGGACGCCATCGCCAACTTCATCCTCGGCACCCAGCTGCACCCGATCGCGGTGCTCTTCATGATGATGGGCATCGTCTTCTTCCTCGGCTGCTTCCTCGACTGGCTGGGGATCCTGCTGATCGTGACCCCGATCTTCGGGCCGGTGGCCATGGAGCTCGGGTTCAACACGCTGTGGTTCGGGACGCTGATCTGCGTCAACCTGCAGATGGCCTTCCTGACCCCGCCCTTCGGCTACTCGCTCTTCTATCTCAAGGGCATCGCACCGCCGGAGATGACCATCTACGACATCTACAAGGGGGTCGTGCCCTTCGTGCTCCTGCAGTGGGTGGCGCTTCTGATGTGCATCTTCATGCCGGAGATCATCATGTGGGCCCCGCGGGCGTTCTTCGGGGCGGGGGTCGGGTGACCGGCGCCGATTGAAACCAGACAAAAGCCCCGCCGCGGCGGGGCTTTTGTTTCTGAAAGGGAAATTACCACGGAAAACCACAACAACCCGACGATCCTCGCGGGTCTCCGCCGCGCGGGGGGGGGAATGCGCGCGAGAGCGCCGCACACACCTAAGCCTTCAGCCGAAAACCGATAGGAGGCCGCCATGCCCCAGAAGAAAAAGCCCGAACTGCCGCTTCGGAATTTCGCCATGATCGGCAGCGGCATCCAGGGCACCCAGATCGCCATGATCGCCGCCCGCGCCGGCTACGGGGTCACGGTCTACGACCCGCGTGCGGGCGTTTTCCGACAGACCTTCGAAAAAATCCGCGCCGACCTGAAAGCCAAGAAAGCGACCCCCGTCATCCCCTGGAACCAGTGGGAGGCCTGTGCCCGCAAGGTCCGGCCGGTCCAGGACCTGGCCGAGGCCGTGGCCGGGGCCGATCTCATCCTCGAGGCCGTACCCGAGAACCTGGAGGTCGAAGCGCGGGGTCTGGGCCGATCTCGGGCGGCTGGCGCCGCCCGGTGCGATCATCGCCACCAACAGCTCCTCCATGCCGGTCTCGCGCCTGGAGGATGCGGGCGGCCGCCCGGAACAGGTGCTCAACATCCACTTCTACTTCCCCATGCAGGGGGTCAACATGGTGGACATCATGGGCGGCAGCCGCACGCGGGCCGACGTGATGGCCAAGGGCATCGCCTGGATCCGCTCGATCGGTTTCATCCCCCTGACGGTCAACAAGGAGCTGCTCGGCTTCTGCTTCAACCGCGTCTGGCGCGCCGTCAAACGCGAGACCCTGTTCATGTGGGGCAACGGGTTCGTGGACTTCCGCGACATCGACCGGGCCTGGATGGTCTTCACCCGCATGCAGGAGGGGCCGTTCGCGCTGATGGACAAGGTCGGGCTCGACGTGATCTGGGACATCGAGATGGTGTACCACCAGGACTCCCAGGACCCCAGGGACCACCCCCCCAAGGCCCTGCGGGAGATGATCGACCGCGGGGAGCTGGGGGTCAAGAGCGGGCGGGGGTTCTACACCTACCCCGACCCGGAATTCCTGCGGCCGGGTTTCCTGAAATAGACCCTGTTCCGCGCCGGCTGAAAACACGCATCAGGGCAAGTTCGCCGGAGCCGGTCACCCGCGTCGCGATGCGCGGTGGTGCGCTTGCCCTTCGAGCTTTGAGCTTCGAGCCTATTTTCGTGAGGCCGATTTCGGCAGCCACATGGACTCCGCCCGTGATTACTGAAAATCGGACTCGGGAAGCCGAAGATACGACCCGGCCGGCCGGGGCCCTGCTGACCGCCCCGGGGCTTGCGACCCTGACCGTGGTGCTCGTGCTGGCCGCCTGGTTCGCCCAGACCGGCATCCTGCTGCTCGCCGCC
The DNA here is from genome assembly GCA_963716785.1 of uncultured delta proteobacterium. Classification (GTDB taxonomy): domain Bacteria; phylum Desulfobacterota; class Desulfobacteria; order Desulfobacterales; family SpSt-501; genus SpSt-501. The sequence continues at coordinate 256,714 of CAVQUW010000017.1, forward strand.
CTGTTCCTGACCACCGCCGCCCTGGCCTGGCTGTGGGGCCGACTGGCACTGACCGGGGTCCGGGCCGAGCGCCATCTGAACACCACCCGTGTCTTCGCCGGCGAGCGCATCGCGTGCGTCCTGAAGCTGGTCAACCGCAAGCCCCTGCCTCTGCCGTGGGTGCGGGTGGAAGACCGCCTGCCGCCGGCCATCCGGCCCGAGGGGGCCGGGGGCGCCGCGGAAGCGGGGGACTGCGGGCGCTCGGCCGCGCTGCTCTGGTACCGCGGCATTCGCTGGACACTCGAGCTCAACTGCGGGCACCGCGGGTTCTTCCCGCTCGGGCCTCTGAAAATCACCACCGTGGACCTCCTCGGTCTTTACGCCCGTTCGACCACCATGGGGGGCGGGGCGCACATCATCGTCTACCCGCGAATTTTCCCCGTCGACACCGGCCGGATCCCATCCCTGCACCCCATGGGGGAGTTCCGGGCCGCCCGCCGCCTTTTTCAGGACCCCACCCACACCATCGGCGTGCGGGGCTACGACCGCAGCGACAGTCTCCGGCTCATCCACTGGAAAGCCACCGCCCGGCGTGGGGACCTGCAGGTCAGGGTGCTCGCCGCGACCACCAGTTTTCAGGTCGGGATCTTTTTGGATGCGACCAGCTTCGCGGCCGACGGGGACTGCGCGGGGGCGGAATTCGAGCTCGGCATCAGCGTGGCCGCCTCCATCGCCGCGGCGCTGGCCGAGCGGGGCCGCCCGATCGGGCTCTTTGTGAACGCCCTTCTGGCCGACAGCGGACAGCCGGCGAGCATCGCCCCGAGCGCCGGCAAAGGCCGCCTGGTGGACATTTTCGAGGCCCTGGCCAAGGTCCTCGCCGTCCCGGCCGCACCGCTGGCACCGTTCGTGGAGGCCCAGCGCGCGAAGCTCTCCGCCGGCACCACCCTGGTCTTTGTCGTGGCGCGGCCGCCGGAGTGCCTGCCGTTGTTGACCGCCGGCCTCAACGCCTCCGGGTTCAGGGTCCTGGTGCTCACGGTCGGGGCGCATGCACCGCCGCAGCTGCCGGCCCGCACCCCCTGGCAGCGGGTCACCCGGGAGAGTGACCTGGGGCCGACCGGCGGGAGGCCGCTATGAGCGGCCGGGCGGCGCGGGCCGCGGGTCCGCTGTCCGTCGGCGGGATGGAAGCCTGCTGGCTGGCCGGCGCCCTGTGGCTGGTGGAGCAACGCGTGGCATTGGGAGTCCCGCTCTGGTGGATCCTGGCGGGGTTGCCGGCCGCCTTCGCCGCGTGGCGGTCGACCCGGCCGCTCGGCCGGAGGTGGCGGGCCGGTGTCGGCGTCGGCGCCGGGCTGGTCTGGACCGCGGCGCTGGTCCTCCTCGCCGGTGACCCGGGGCCCGACCCGGTCGGCCGCGCGCGCATGGCGGCGGCCATCGCCGCGCTGGGTGTTCTCAAAGGGGGGCCGACCCCTTCGCAAATCGCGGCGGCGGCCGCCGCGGCGGCCTGGGTCTGCGGCATCCGCACGGCGGCCAAGCCGATCGACCTCGGACGGATCCTGGGCGAGTTCCAGTTCGGGCTCATGCTGTTGTTGGTCGTCCTGTTCTGTGCGGCCCAATGGGACCTGGCCCTGACCCTCATCTCCCCGACCCTGGTCGTTTTTTTCCTGTTCTTCCTCGGCGGTGCGGCCATCACCCAGGGCCTCGGCCGGGGGGGGTGGCTCCACGGCAGCTTCCGCGGCCCCTGGGTCGCCGTGGCGGCGGGCCACACCCTGCTGGTCCTCGTCGCCGGGGCCGCCCTCGCCGCCGCCGTGACACCCGAGGCGCTGGCCTTGGTGCTGGCCGGGGTGAAGGCCCTCTGGGACGTTGTTACAGGGCTGATCGCCGCCGTGATCGCGTTTTTGGTGCGCTTCCTGCCGCAGCCGGACATGGGCGTCCACCCCCCTTTGGGCGGAGGCGCCGGGCCCGCACCCGAGACGGGCTCCGTTCCCGAGCTCCTGCGCATCCCCGATCTCATCCGCTCCATCGCCCAGTTCCTGGTGGGGGCATTCTGGGTGGGGCTGTTCGCCCTGAGCTTGTGGCGCATCGCCGCGGAGGTCGCCGCCTGGCTGAGGCGTCAGGCGACGGGTACCGACGACGCCGAGATCGAAGTCATCCCCGGCGCGCTGCGCCAGGATCTGCGGCGGGTGCTGCGCTGGCTGCGCGAGCGCCTGGCCCGCTGGTGGGGCCGGCTGGGCGGCGCCTTCGGCTTGATCAGGGCGGCTGAGACCTCAGCGCCTGAGATCGCCGCCGTGCGGCGGATCTATTAGGGCTGCTGCGGTGGGCGGCGGCCGGCGGCTGCCGGCGACGGCCGGACCAGACCCCGCGCGAGTTCCTTTCCCGGCTCTGCGCGTGGCGGCCCGCGGCAGGCCCGGATTTTGAGCGCATCACGGACGCCTATGAACGCATGCGCTACGGCGCCGAAACCCCGGCGGCCGAAGCCGTCGCGGGGCTTGCGCTTCGCATGCGGAACGTGAGAAAACAGCGGCCGCGGAAGACCGTAACCGATCGCAAGAGGGGGACCGATGAGGGGCGGATTGAGTGAGACGGCGGCCGGCATTCGGGCCGCAGCGGAAGAGTTTCGACGTAATTTAGAACAGGCGGTGATCGGGCGGCCTGAAATCACCGAGTTGGTCTTCATCGCACTCCTGTGCGAGGGCCACGTGCTGATCGAGGACGTCCCCGGGGTGGGCAAAACCCACCTGGCCAAGGCCACCGCACGCTCGCTCGCCTGCAGCTTCAAGCGCATCCAGTGCACCCCCGATCTCCTGCCCTCGGACGTCGTCGGGGTTCATTTCTTCAACCAGAAGACCTCCGACTTCGAGTACCGGCCGGGGCCGATCCTGGCCAATGTGGTCCTGGTCGACGAGATCAACCGCGCCATGCCGCGCACCCAGTCCTGCCTGCTCGAGAGCATGCAGGAGCAGCAGGTGACGGTGGACTGGCAAACGGTGCCCCTGCCGCGGCCGTTCATCCTGATCGCCACCCAGAACCCGATCGAGCTCGAAGGCACCTTTTCGCTGCCCGAAGCCCAACTCGACCGCTTTCTACTGCGGCTCAAGCTCGGCTACCCGTCGCCGGAGGAGGAGGCGCGGGTGCTGGCCTGCTACCAGCAGGACAACCCGATCGAACGGCTCGGAAGCGTCCTCGACGCAGCGGGGCTCGCGCGGCTGCAGGCGCACACCCGGAGCATTCACCTCGCCGACCCGGTGCGGGATTACCTGGTCGCGGTCACCCGCGCCACCCGCAGCCACCCCGACATCCGGCTGGGCGGAAGCACCCGCGCCGCGCTGGGGATGCAGGCGGCCTGCCAGGCGCTCGCCGCCTGCCGCGGCCGGGGGTTTGTCACACCCGACGACGTCAAGTTCCTGGCCGTGCCGGTCTTCGCTCACCGTCTGATCCTGGCCACCGAAGCCCGTCTGAAGGGCAGGACCGAGGAGGCGGTCCTCGCGGAGGTCCTCGCCTCCGTGCCCGTGCCGGTAGAGCCCTGACCCTCGCCGGCACCCGTCCTCGCCGGCGTCCGGCGGCCCCCGCGCGGCGTCGCCTCCCCGCACCCGCCCAAGGGGACGCGGCCCGACCCCCGGTGTTTCAATTGCCTTTTGCCTTTCGATTTTAAAACTGATATCATTCGAGATTATTTATCGTTGGAAATGGAACGACCTGAATGCCGGTTTTCGAGTACACAGCGCTGGATGCCAAGGGCAAATCGACATCCGGCATCATCGACGCCGACGGCCTGCCGGCCGCCCGCCAGAAATTGCGGGCCTCGGGGAAGTTCCCGGTTTCGATTCACGCAGCGCAGGAGAGCCGGGTCCGGAAGGCCGAGCCGGCCTTCAGCCTCCGGGGTCGATTCAGCCGGGTCGGCCCCGCGGAGGTAGCGATGATCACCCGGCAGCTGGCCACCCTGATCGGCGCCGGGTTCCCCCTGGTTTCGGCGCTGGACGCGCTGCTGCCGCAAACCAAATCCATCGGCCTGAAACGCACCTTGGCGCGGATCAAGGACCTGATCGTGGAGGGGAACAGTCTCGCCCACACCCTCGGCCGGTTCGGGGGCGTGTTCCCGCCGATCTACGTCAACATGGTCAGGGCCGGTGAAACCTCGGGAACGCTCGAAATCGTTCTCGAACGGTTGGCCGACATCACCGAAAAGCAGCAGGCCCTCGCGAACCGCATCAAGGCCTCCCTGGCCTATCCGGTGTTCATGCTCTGTTTCGGCACCGTGGTGCTGTTCATCCTGCTCGCTTATATCGTGCCGAGCATCACCTCGATCTTCACCGACATGAAGCAGGTGCTCCCGGCCCCGACCCAGGCCTTGATCTTTTTGAGCGGTTTTTTCAAACAGTACTGGTGGGCCCTGCTGATTTTGACCCTTGCCGCGGTCCGGCGGCGCCCGGCAGTTCCGCAAGACCGACGGCGGCCGGCGGTGGACGGACCGGGTCGATCCTGCGGCTGCCCCTGTTCGGGAACCTGGCTCGCAAGCTGGCGGTGGCGCGCTTCAGCCGGACGCTCGGCTCCCTGCTCGAAAACGGCGTGACGGTGCTGATCGCCCTCGACATCGTCAGAAACATCGTGGGCAACGTCCAGATCGCCGACACCGTGGGACAGGCGGCCACGGAGGTCGGTCAAGGCAAAAGCCTCTGGCTTGCCCTGTCCGAGGGTCAGGCGTTCCCCATGCTCGCCGTCCAGATGATCCAGGTCGGCGAGCAGTCCGGGGAGCTTGAAAAAATGCTCTACAAGATCGCCGATGTCTTTGAAAACGAGGTCGAAACCACGATCCTCCGGCTGACCTCCTATCTGGAGCCGGTGATGATCCTGGTGATGGGGTGCATCGTGGGCTTCATCGTGCTGTCGATCTGCCTGCCCATATTTGAAATGAACCAGTTGATCCGTTGACGCGTGTGAACAAGCCCGAATTTTTCGGTGCACGGTTGGCGGCGCGCACGTTTCACTCTCGGGTTTCTTTCAGAACGATCGCACCGGAAAAACAGTTGTCGCGCATCGGCGAAGGAGGAGTTTCGCAATGAGGACGGATTTGATTCGAAACACCGGGGGGTTTACCCTGATAGAGATCATGGTGGTCATCATCATCCTGGGCATCCTGGCAATGTACGTCGCGCCCAAGCTGATGGGACGCCCGGAGGAGGCCAAACAGGTGCGGGCCAGAATGGACATCGCCGCCCTGGAAACCGCACTCAAGCTCTACAAGCTCGACAGCGGCATGTACCCCGGCACCGACCAGGGGCTGCAGGCCCTCGTGCAGAAACCCGAATCCGGGAACATCCCCAAAAAGTGGCGCCAGGGAGGCTATCTGGAAAAAGGCAAAGTGCCCAAGGACCCGTGGGGCAACGAATACATCTACCTCTCCCCCGGTCTCAAGGGGGATTTCGACATCATCTCCTACGGGGCCGACGGGGTGCCGGGCGGCGAGAACGAGAACAGGGACATCAACAACTGGGAAATCGAGTGATCGCGGGTCGGTCTTGATGTTGGGAGTCGCGTGTTTAGCTTAGTGTTCATCCGGAAACGGCGTCTTGCACCCCAAGCCGGCGATCTCGCTCTTGGCAATCCGCGACGCGGAGGGGCTATGCCTGCGGTGGCCGAGTCGCCGCGACCCAGTCCTGACCCCGCATTCACCATTTCCGGATGAACACTCTCTTAGAACCCCGGGATCCTGGCGGCGTCGAGTTCGGGAAGCGGATTATGTCGGCAGAGCGGCATCGACCGCGAATCCGGCGGAAGGGCCGGCGCGGCTACACCCTCCTGGAGCTGATCGTCGTCATGGCGTTGATCGGCATCGTCTTTTTCTTTGCCCTCCCGCGCTTCGAGGGGTCGTTTCTGATCGACGATGCCAAGCACAGCGCGCGCTGGCTGCTCGGCAAGGTCCGGAACCTGCGCGAAGAATCGCTGCGCACCCGCCACGCGCGGGTCCTGCACATCGATCTGGACACCAACCGCGTCTGGGAGACGGTGGAGACCATGAGTCTGGAGGAAGCCGACCGTGCCACGCAGCGCGCGCAGGAAGTCCCGGGCGGCGCCCGCTTGGCCGGCGTCGACTTCCCCACCCGGGGACGGGTGACCGCCGGCAGGGCCGACATCCGCTTCTACGGGGACGGCCACACGGATCGGGTGCTGATTCACCTGCGCCACGGCAGCGACGTTCAGTCGTTTCTGCTCGAGCCCTTCCTCGCCCGGGTGAAAATCTTCGACACCATGGTGGGTTTCGAGGACCTACGGTGACGACGCGATGATCCGCTCTGGGGACTGCGCGCAAAACCCGATTTCCGTGCGGCGCTTCATCGCGCAGCCGCCGCGGCGCGCCGGGCGATTGGCGCGCCTTGAACTCGGGCCTTCGACACAAGCGCCGGCCCGGGGGGCTTCTTGTTCGACTGGCGGCTTCACGCTGCTGGAGGTGCTGGTCGCGTTGGGCATCATGGCCATCGTGTTGGTGAGCGTCTACCGGCTGCACTCGCAGACGATCTCGATGGCCACCGAGACCCGTTTCCACGTGCAGGCGCCCCTGCTGGCGCGCGGCGCCCTTACCCGGCTGGAAGAGAACCGGCAGCGCGGTCTGATATCGGACGAGGGTGATTTCGGGAAGGAGTTTCCGGGCTACCGCTGGAAGATCAGCGTCGAGGACACCGCCTCCCCGGCTCTGGGCGCCGAGATCTCGAAAGACATGAAGCGCATCGACGTCTCGGTGACGCTGAACGAAGGAGAGTACTCCTATGGTTTTCGGACCTATCGTTTCGAAAGGCGCTAAAGGGCCGCCATGAACGGCACCGGATTCCATGCGCCCCCGCACCGCCGGCCCGTGCCGCCGGGAAGGCCCCGCGCCCATCAGCCCTGCGGGGGTCGGGGACGCGCGCCGGCCTTGTCATTTGCGGCTTGGCCGCTTTCAAAAGCCGTCGACCTGCGGTGACCGACGACTTCGGCTTCACCCTGATGGAGATCCTGGTGGCCGTGCTGATCCTGGGAATCGTCGTGACCACCGTGCTGACCTCGTTCAACATGGTCTTCTCGACCACCGAGACCCTGGAGCGCTCGGCGGCCATGTTCGAGGCAGGCAAGACCTGTCTGAGCCGGATCGTGACCGACCTGGAAAATATCACCATCGCCGAGCGGCCGTTCTACAAGCCGCCGGGGGTCGACACTGCGCCGGACCCCTATCGTTTTCTGGGGAAGATCTCAAACGTCGGTGGCACGAGAATTGCAGAACTACGTCTGACAAGCGATGCCCACGTTCCCCTGGAACGCGAGCCCCGCAAGGGGGTCGCCGAAATCGTGTACTACGTCCAGGACCAGGAGGGCGGCGGCCTGGTGCTCAGACGCGCGGACCACCTGTACCCGTATCCGCGCATCGAGGAACGCAGCGGCGACCCGGTGTTATGCGAAAACGTCAAATCATTGGCATTTACCTACATTGCCGAGGATGGGTCGGAGTTCGAAACCTGGGACTCCGATTCGCGGGAATCCGACTACGCCACCCCGTCGATGGTGGCCGTACGCCTGGAAATCCTGGATGCCGGGGAAGAGGTCGTTTTCCAGACGACCGTGCGCATGCCGATGGTTCGCAAAAAGACGGGATGACCCATGAAGGCTTTGCGCGCCACGCTGGGCAACCACCGCGGGGTCGCCCTGCTGATCACCCTGTCGGTGACCATGGTGCTGGTGGCGACCACGCTGGAATTCAACCGCCGGGCGCGCTACGCGCTGATCTCCGCGGCCGCGGCGCGGGAC
>CAVQUW010000018.1:0-402687 GCA_963716785.1 uncultured delta proteobacterium
TTATCGTCCCGTGCACCCTGGGGACCACCGCCCTTGCTTATATTACTGCACCCGTGTTTTTAGATTGAAACTATTTTGAACAGGAATGATAAAAACTGCTAAAAAACATCAATATTTTTACTATAGGTTTAAACATTCCTAAAGATGGATAAATATACCTAAGAGCATTGTTTTGAGCTGAGTGTTCTTTATTGATGAGATTCTTTTCTCTGTTTACATGGTGGTCAATTTCATGACCCAAGGCCAATCCAACTGTAATATACGGGAACAAATAAGTCTTTTTTAAGATCGAAGGCTGCCAGCCTACTAATGCTTGCGCAAACAGCCTTATTTCTCGTTCTTCTTTTAAATAGCAGGCAAAACCATTCTTATTAGCATCGTTATCTAAAATTCTAACTTGTTTAAGATTATCTAAACATCCCACAGGCGCATGATTAAGAATTCTTGTTACAATTTTACCTATGTTTACGCCGCAGTCAGTAAAATTTTCGATAATTATTGGTGTTTCCATTATTGCACCTATATCTTAAACTCCAGCGCCACCAGCTCCCGTCAGGGCTCCTCCTGCTTTCTTAAGCCACCATTTGATCTTTTGCCATTTGGACATCCTATCCCAGTTGTTAGGTTTTTTCCACCACTCTGGATCATGAGGCTGGTTGTCCTGGGGGTTGTTCCAGCCGGGCATTCCTGGAGCGTTCCATAGAGGCCCATATTTGTCTCCTAGTCCTTTCCCCATTGCGAAACAAACATCTTCAGATCCTTGATGTGTAACATCATAAATCCATTCGCCTATTCCACCACGGTAAAGATAGTATCCAGCACTAATAAGTGGGGGATGTACATACTCCATCCATGCTTTGTAAAGAGCGTTCGATAGCTGTTTGTCTGCTGATTGCTGATCGGGGGTTTGGGGCAGGAAAATAGGAAGAGGAACTGGCCCAGGGAGGGCCATTGCTTCTAATCCAAAAGGATCTGATAAATTTTGTGGGTTATTTTCGGCATATTCAAATAGATTTATTCCACCCTCGAGCCCAATCCGATCAGAATTAACATATTTTCCGGTCTTAGCATCATAGTAACGGTGCTAGTTATATTGCAGCTTTGTTTCATTATCATAATACTGCCCCGGAAATCTCAAATTATTGACCACACTCGACTGCGCCCAGATCTCCACTTCCCCAAACGCTTTATAAGTCGCTTCCCACACCTTGGCCCCGCTGACCGACGTCATCTTCTGCGGCGTCCCGAGGTGATCGTTCTGGTAGAAGTAGTACTGTCCGGCCTGCCGCATGAAGAGCGGATCGGTGGTCCAGGTGGAGCCCGGCCGGTAGCCGTAGGTCTTGGTGACCGTGCCCGCGGCATCCGCCTCGGCGACCAGCCCCTCGTCGGCATAGACAAAGTACGTCCTGACGCCGGCGACCTCCTTCCAGAGCCTGCGGCCGAAGGGGTCGTAGTAGTAGCTCGCTGTCAAAGAGCCGGCGCCGTCGGTGACCTGGGTGAGGCGGTCCTCTAAGTTGTAGAGGTAGTGGGTGACGGCGCCGTTGTCGTTCTTTTGGGTCGTGTTGCCGTTGGCGTCGTAGCCGAACGTGATGCCGTTGTAGCCGTAAAGCTCGTTGTTGGGGTTGTAGCTCCAGTCCGAATGCTCAGCCGAAGTCAGGCGGTTGCCGACGCCGTCGTAGGTGTAGGCTTCCTTGGGCAGCGTCGGGTTGTCGGCCGCGGTCAGCCGGTAGAGCGCGTCGTAGCCGTAGGCGTAGCTCGCCGTGCTCGGTGCGCCTTTTGGGTGATGTTGTCCATTTTATCATAGGAATACCGATAATGCATCATTGGGTTGGCCGCCGGGTCGGTGGCGAGGATCTCTTTGACCCGCATGAGCGGGTCGTAGGCGTACTGGCGCTTGCTCCCTCCGGGCAGCAGCACCTCCGCCGGGCGGTTCCAGGTGTACTGGCTCCAGGTGATCGAGCCGACCGCCGGGATCTCGACTGCGGCGAGCTGGTTGTTGGCATCGTAGGTGTAGCCGTAGCTATTCCCGTCCGGGCCGGTGAAGGTCTTTTTAAGGCCGTTCTTGTAGTAGCTGTAGCCGTGGCCGAGGCTGAAGGCGCCGTAGTTCACCGTCTCGGCGAGCTTGCGGTTTAGCGCATCGTAGGAATAGGTGCCCGAGGTGGTGCCGTCGCTGTAGGAGACCAGATTCCCGGCCTTGTCGTAGCTGAACGATACCGTCTTCTGGGGGCTGTTGTGGTTGCCGGCGGCAAAGTAGCGGATCCGGGTCAACCGGCCGGCCGGATCGTACTCGTAGGTGGTCTTCTGCCCCTTGGCGTCGATCTTGGAAAGCAGGTTGCCGGCGGGATCGTAGGTGTAGTCCACCGCCTGCCCCATGGGCCGGGTCTCGCGGGTCAGGCGGTTGTTGCGGTCGTAGGCAAAGCCGGTGGCGTTGGCCCTCGGCATCGGTCAACGAAAGCAGGTTGTTCCTCGAATCATACGCATAGGTTGTCTCGTTTGAAAGCGCATCGGTCACCCTCGTCAACCGGTTGAAGGGGTCATAGGCATAGCCGGTGACCCGCCCCTCACGGTCGGTGCGGGAGACGAGGTTGCCTGCTGCGTCGTAGGAGAAGCGGCTCTCGAGCCGCTCGGTCTCGCTGATCACCTCGGTCTCGCGGGTCTTTCTGCCGCGCTTGTCGTAGGTGAACTCGCGGCTGAAGGTGGGGTAGAGGATCTTCGCGGGCTGGTCGCCGGCGGCCCCTGAGGCGCAGCTCGAACAGCCCGTGCCGCCCTGGGCGTACTCGACGGTGACGGCATTGCCGTTGCCATCGGTGGTGCGGAAGAGCCGCCCGTCCAGGTCGTACTCGTAGCGGGTCTCTCTGCCCTCGGGGTCGAGCTGACGGGTGAGCTTGCCGTCGGGGTTGTACTCGAAAAGGGTCTCGGCGCCGGCTGCGTCGATGGTCTTTGCAAGCCGGCCGGCCGCGTCGTAGACGAAGCTCCGCTCGCGTCCCTCGGGGTCGGTCTCGCCGATCTTCCGGCCGGTCTTGTCGTAGGCGACGCGCAGCTGGCGTTGCCGATCGGGTCGGTGGCCGAGACGAGCCTGCCCGCCGCATCGTAGCCGTACTCCCAGAGCTTGCCGCGGGGGTCGGTCTTTTTGAGCACGTTGCCGGCAAGGTCGTGCTCGGTGAAGCGGGTGATGCCGCCCTCCGGGTCGGTGATCGTGGTCAAGGTTCCCGGAGGCGTCGTAGCTCATCGTGGTCACGGCCTCGGGGGCCGTGGCATCCGCGAGCCTGCGGGTGAAGACGAGGTTGCCGGTCTCGTCGTAGCCGTACTCGGTGACCCTGGCATCGGCGGTGCCGGCGGCCTCGGTCTTCCTGCACCAGGTTGCCGAGCGTATCGTACTCGTAGGCGGTCGCAACGCCCAGCGCATTCACCTCGCGGGTCCGGCGGTTGAAGCGCGGCTCGTAGGTGAAGCTCTCGATGGCCCCGTCGGGGTGGACGACCCGGGTCAGGTTGTCGCGCTCGTCGTACTCCTTTCGGGTGATCTCACCGCGCTCGTCGGTGATGATGAGGTGGCGGCCGTCCTTTGCGATCTTCATCACGCTGCGGCCGTTCACATCGACCCGCCTGATCTCATCGGCCTTGTCGAACCAGATCTCCTTGACAAGCCCGGCCGAGGTCCGCATGCGCGCGTAGAGCTCCTGGCGGCCCTCGTCGTAGTCGTACTCGAAGAAGTGCCCCTGGTTAAGCGCGTTCACCACCGATGCGACCCGGCCGTAGTCGTCGTAGCCGATCTGAACCTCGCGGCCCTCGGCGTCGGTGACCTTGGCGATCCGCCCCTGGCCGTCGTAGCTGAACTGGGTGACGGCGCCGGTGGGGTCGGTCACCGCGGAAAGCCGCCCCTCGCTCCAGGCATAATCCACCCGGCGGTTGTCCCGGTCGCGCACCGCTAAGATCCGCTCCCCGTCCCACTCGTAGAAGAGCACCGGCAGGTTGTTTCTGTCCGAGACCGCGGCGAGCTTCCCGCCTGAATAGGAGAGCCGCCCGATGACCCCGTTCCGGCCCCCGTAGGCGAGCATCCGCCCCTCGGCGTCGAACTCCTTGAACCCGCCGCTCTTCTCCTCCCAGCGGAACCCGGTGGCGGTCTTTCTGATGCGGTAGGTGTCGTGGAGAAACAGATCAGAGTCGAGCGCCGAGGCCGTGTAGGTGACCCCGGCCTTCTCGACCGACTCGATGCCGGTGCCGATGACGGCAGGCTTCACCACCAGGTTGTGGCGCGTGTGCTCGAAGTGCCAGGCGTTGCCGTAGTAGCGGCGTTCCGCCCCGATCGCACCGCCCGGCCACCTTGACGGAGAGATCCGTGTGCCCGCGGGTGTACTCGCCCAGCACCAGGTTCACCTGGCTGGCCACATCCTGCAGGATCCCCTGGCGGCTCTCCTTTGAAAGCGCGCAGTCATCGCCGCAGTAGGCTTCCTTTCTGACCGGGGAGGGGAAGCACTTGACCCCGGTGATCGGCTTGGGCGCCGGGGCCGCGGGGGAGCTCGTGCCGCCTCCGCCCCCGCCGCCGACACTCCAGCTGCCGCCGCCGGGGGTGATCGCCGGCGGGCTGCCCCCGCAGCTGCCGTAGGTGTAGGTCCAGCAGTGCCGCGCCGTCCCGCGCGTGTCCGCACCGTTCGCGCAGCGGTAGCCGTAGTCGACGAGCGCGCAGGCGCCGTAGCTCGAACAGCCCCCGCCCGTGCCGGCCCCGTCGCCCTCCGGGGACTTGATGCAGGTCACCCGGTAGGGCACCGTGATCCGCCCCTTGGCGGCCAGGCTCTGACGGCAGCGCCCCCAGGGTCTCGTAGCGGTAGTAGGGGTCGTTTTGCGGCAGCGTGAGCTTGAGGTTGTCGGCCCGGATCAGGCCGTAGTTGGTGAGAGTGAACTCCCCGTTCATGACATCGCCCGGCTGCATCGCAGGCAGGCTGAGCGAGGCGGGTTCGGCCACCACCACGGCCGCGGGCACGTTGGTCTCGTAGACCGCGGTCAGCACGATCTGGTACTTGTCCTGGATCACGATCTCGGTCACGCGCCACTCGACGGTGACGAGGTTGTAGTCCAGGAACACCTCCTGGGTGACGCTGATCCCGGGCTTGACCCGCAGGCGGCCGATGTACTCCTGGTGGTTCGCCGCCGACACCCGGCACTTGTACTGGCCGGCGGCGAGCGCCAGGAAATAGGCCTCGCCCACCTCGTCGGTCTCAAGGGTGAAGACCTCCGAGAGCACCAGTTCGTTCTGCAGCTCCACCCGGGCGCCGGCAAGCCCCTGGATCAGCTTGCCGTCCTTGCCAAGGGTCCCGGTGTAGATGTCGGCCGCCTTGAGCAGCACGTTGCCGAAGCCCTGCTGGGTGACGGCGCAAAAGAGGTTGACGTCGACCGGCGGGTGGTTGGCGGCGGTGATCTTGAGCTTGAACTGGTAGTCGCCTTCCGCGGCCGCAGCCCCGGGTGCGAAATCGACCCGCACCTCGAGAGACTCCCCGACGTTCAACACCGGCTGCGCGAGGGTGCCGGAGAGGCTCACCCAGGCGGGGGCCGGGCCGCCGGCGGCATCGGTCAGGGAAAGCGCAAGCCCGTTGAGCTCGGCAAGCCCGGAGTTCTTGATCGTGACCGTCTCGCTCGCCTGCCCGTTCAGCGTGACCCCGGTTTCGATGTGGTCCGGGGTGAAGGTGATGACCGGCCGCGCCTCGCTGAAGGCGGCATTGATGGTGACCACCGCCCAGCCCGCAGGCGGGGACTCGTCGCTCACCACCCTGAGCCTGAGGGTGACCGCGGCGGCGGCGGTGTTGTCGGCCCAGACCGTGAAGGGCAGCCCCACGGTCTCGCGCTCGGAGACGACGGCGGCCGGCTCGCCGGGGGTGAGGTGGACGCCCGGGGAGAACGCGCCCCCGACCTGGTCGGACTCGGCGTAGACGATGCGCAGGTTCCTGACCACCGTGCCTTCGCCGGGGGTCGCCTGCAAGGCGATCGTCTTCTCGTAGTTCTTGGGGATGTTCAGGTTGATCGTATCCGGGGTGACACTGATGCGGCTCACGGTGAAGGTGCCCTGAACGGGCTTGTCGGTCACATCCGGGTGCACCGCCCGCACCGCGTAGACCCCGGACTCGCCCGCGGGCGGGGTGAAGCGGTGGGTGAAGCCGCCGTCCGTGCCGGTGGCGACGGTGAAGGTGCGCTCGAAGCCGGAGAGGGTGATGACCAGCTTGAGCGGCACATTCGATAGCGGCTTTGCGCCGGCGCGCTCCACCGCGCGGCCGGAGATGACGATCTCGGCCTCGCCGGTCGAGGTCTTGGGGGTGATCGCGGTCACCTCGCCGTAGTAGCCGGTCTCGGCCAGCGTCACGGCCTGGGTGGTGGCGAGCCCGGCCATCTCGACCGCCTCGGGCTTGCCCTGGCGATAGTGGATCTTGCCGATCTCGAGTCTCAGCGTGCAGTGATCCGGCGCCGCGGCCGGGACCGGGATCACCAGGGGCTCCGAGGTGAAGATCTTGCCGGCGGCGATCCGCGCCACCGTGTTCCCGTTCGGGAGGACGACGAGGCTCTCGCCGATCACCTGCTTGAAGGGTTTCACCGCAAGCACGTTGCCGTCGGCATCGAGCAGCGTGAAGGCGATCTCGGGCGAGTCGGCCCCGCCCGAGCCGGTTGCCGTCACGATCTCGATCTCGGCCGCCCCGGTGTTCTCGAGCGTGAAGCGCGCAAGACCGGTGGCCGCGCGCGTGAACCCCTCGGGCTGGATCTGCAGGACGAGCGCGCCGTCCTCGGCCGGGACCGCGGACGTGCGTTCGATCCTGACGATGTCGTTCGCCGCGGGCCTGATCTCGATCGCCGTGGAGACCTCGTTTTCGTCCAAAAGCTCGGCGTAGCCGCCCACGACCACGGGGACGACGCGCGCGGCGCCGGCGGGAAGGGCAACGGGTTCCGACAGGTGCTCGCGGCCGGCAACGGAGAGCTTCAGGCGCAGCTCCTCTACCGGCGCTGCGCCCTGGTTTTCGAGCGTGACCTCGAGCCGGTTCATGACCCCGCGCGCAAGGCGGCTTCCCGCCTTGAGCTGGGTTTCGATCTTCGGCAGCGTGATGCTGCGAGGCAGGCTTTCGACCCCCTCCTCGTCGACGGCGATCAGGGTGTAGCTGCGCTCGTCGCCCGCATAGCCCGTGTCGATGAAGCTCTTCCCGGAGAGGAGCTGGGGGTTCAGCTTGACCCCGCCCGCCTTGCCCCCCAGATAAACGTCGTAGCCGGCAATGTCCCCGCCCGGGTGCGACCAGGCCAGGGCCGGAGGTTCGGTGCCGCTCTGCGTGACCGTGATGCCGGAGACCGGCAGGAGCTGGAAGTTGAGATAGACCGAGTTCGAGGGCAGGGACTCGTTGCCGGCGGCGTCGACCGCCGTGGCCGCGTAGCAATGCGCGCTCGGCGAGGGGGTCGGGTCGACGGCATTCGTCTGCGCGATCCCGGTCGCAAGCGGGGCGAGCCCCTCGACAGTGGTGATCTCCTGGGCGTCGGCGCGGTAGAGCGAGTAGGTCACCGGCTCGGTAAAGGGCGGCGGCTGCCAGGCGGCGGCAATGCCGTTTGCCGCAAGCGTGAGGGTGAAGTTGAGCGGCGCCTCCGGCGGCACGGAGTCGGCCGCGGCCGTGACGGCGGCGGAAAGGCCGCTCACGGCCTCCTGGCCGTTTTCGAGACGGATGCTGGCGACCGCGTAGGTGTAGATCCCGTCCGCGCCGGGCTGGTCGACCACCTCGGTGGCCGTGCCGGGGCGCTGGTAGGCAGTGAGCTCCGCCTCGCCGGGCGCCTTGCGGAAGAGCTCGTAGCCCGCCGCGTGTGCGACCGGCTTCCAGGAAAGCCTGATTTTCCCGCCCGGAAGCGAGAGGGCGGCAAGCCCCTCGGGGGCCGCGAGCGGCGGCAGGTTCCCCTGGTAGACCTGGAAGAGGTTCTTGACCTGGATGCGTTCGCCCTTGTTCTGCAGCTTGTCGACGGCGCTGAAGGCGAAGGCGAGGCTCTCGGGGGCGCCGAGGCCGGCGTCGGCGGGCAGCGTGAACTCGGCTTGGTAGGTGGCGGCATCGCCCGCGGCCGGCGCAAGCTCGGTCAGCGGCTCGATGGCAATGGGCTCGCGGCCGGGCCCGGAGAGGGTGTAGGCGAGCGTCGGCAGGGTTCCCGGCGCGGGCTTTTCGGTCAGGCCCAGGTTCACGGTGACCGCAACCGGCGCCTTTTCGTCGTTTTTGATCGGGTCGGCCGGGGTGATCTCGAGGCGCGAGACCGCGGGCCCGGCGGTGTCGACCAGGATGGTGGCGCCCGCGTCGATCTCGGTCCCGCGGTTGCCGATGAGGTCGCGGCCCGAGAAGATGGCGAAGGCCGTGCCGGAAGGCGTCTCCGGGGCGATGACGAAAAAGCCCTTGAACCGGGTCT
The DNA here is from genome assembly GCA_963716785.1 of uncultured delta proteobacterium. Classification (GTDB taxonomy): domain Bacteria; phylum Desulfobacterota; class Desulfobacteria; order Desulfobacterales; family SpSt-501; genus SpSt-501. The sequence continues at coordinate 8,404 of CAVQUW010000018.1, forward strand.
CGGTCTCCTGGGTGAGCTCGACCCCGATCGGGACCCCGCCCTCGGGCACAATCGAAAGGTAGGGGGCCGCCTGGAGCGGCTCGCTCACGGTCAGCGTCAGCTGGACCGTGCCGGGCGCCATGGCGCCGGTGGCCGGGTCGAAGGACCCCTGGGGCGCGTAGGCGATCGCGGCGGCCCGCGGGGCGGTGCGGTCGGAGACGGCCTTGGCCTCGTTCGAGGGGTCGCTCTCGTTTGCGGCGGGGTCGAGGGCGGTCACGCGGTAGAACCAGGTGCCGTCAGTGGGCGGGAGGTCGGAGAAGCCCGTCGCCGTGACGGGGTTTGCATTCACCCGGGCGGCGAGCGCAAGCGCGCCGAAGGACGTCTCGGAGCGGTAGAGGTTGTAGCCCGCGACCGTCTTGTCGGCCGGGGCCTTCCAGGAAAGCTGGATGGCGCCGCCCGGCTTGCCCGCGGCCGAAAGCCCGACCGGCGCATCCGGCAGGGTGGAGTCGAGGGTCACGAGGACCTCCTCGCTCATGGGGCTCGTGCCGGCGCGGTTCCGGGCCGCGGCGCTGATCAGGTTCGGGCCCTCCTTGAGCGTGAGGGCGGCGCCGAACTTGCCGGCCGAGTCCACGGCAAGCGGCCCGGCGGTTTTGACGCCGTCGAGGAACACGTCCACCGTGGTGAGCAGCGCGGAGAAGCCCGCGACCGCCTGGGCGGCCTTGTTGGTCAAAAGCCCTGCCGGCGGCTGGGTGATGACCGGCGCCGGCGGCACCTCGAGTGCCACGACGAGCGCGAAGTCGCGCGTGCTCCGGTTCCCCAGGGTGTCGTAGGCCGCGATGGTGAGCGTGTGGCCGCCGTCCGCGGCGGAGAGGATGTCCCAGTAGAAGGAGTAGACCGGGCTGGTGTCGGTTGCGATCACGGCGCCGTCGATCAGGAACTCCACCCGGGCAACGCCCGCCGGGTCCTCGGCGTGGCAGGTGAAGGTGGCCGGCGCGCGCAGGGTGTGGCCCGATGCGAGGGGCGCTTCGTTCACGGAGACGTCGCTGATCACCGGCCCCTCGGTGTCGGCCATGGGGGTGGCGGAGACGGTGGCGACCTCCGGGGTCTCGCCCCCCGAGATATTGAGGGTCGTGACCGCGAAGTAATACGTGGTGCCGTTGGCGAGGCCCGCGACCTTGGCATAGGCCGTCTTGGGGCTCACAACCGGGGTCATCCCGGCAATCGAGGTGAAATCGGACGCGCTCACGTAGACCCGGTAGCCGCTGCGCAGGTTTGACGGCTCCGTGTGCTCCCAGGAGAGGTTGACGTAGCCGCTGAAGGGCTCGGCCTTGAGCCCGGAGGGGTTGGGGAGAAGCGTTGCGGCGTTGCGGGTGAGGCCGGCGCTGCGGTTGCCGTCCTTGTCCACCGAGACGATCTTGAAGAAGTAGCCGGTCGCGGGAGAAAGGCCGGTTCGCTCGTAGTTGAGCGTGTCCTTGGGAAGGGGCTCCCCTTCGGTGTCGGTCCCGAAGAATACCCGGTAGCCGTCGAGGTCCCCGTCGGTGTCGGGGGCCGCGTTCCAGGTGAAGGCCAGGCGGTCGTAGAAGCTCTTAACCGCAATCCCGGTCACGTTGGCAGGCGGCTTGACGTCCTTGAGCGTGGCCGAGACCGCATTCACCTGGTTGTCGACGTTGCCGTTCAGGCCGACTGCCGCCACGGCGAACCAGTAGGTCTTGCCGCGGGCGAGGTTGCGCAAAACGTAGGTGAACTGGCCGGCGTTGGCGGTCGCGCGCGGGGTCATCCCGGCCACGCTCGTGAAGGCGGATTCGCTGTAGTAGATCCGGTAGTTGGCAACCGCCCCGTAGGCCGCCTCGTCGTAGCCGGTCCAGTTGAGCGCGGCCGAGGTGCCGTCGCCCTCGCCGTTGACGCTGAGCGTCGCAACGACCGGCGGCCTCGAGTCGTCCAGGACCACCTCGATCGTCACCGGCGCGCTCACGTTGCCGGCGCGGTCCCGGGCGGTGAGGGCGATCGTGTTCGGGCCCTTGGTGAGATAGTTTGTGAATTGCCACGCGGTGCTTGCGGTGTTGCTCACCTGCGTCCAGTTGTTTCGAAGGATGGCGGCGTAGGCCTCCTTGGTGCCTTTGAGCGGCAGGTACGGGTTTGCCGTGATCGCGGGGATGGGGTCCACCTGGGGCGGCGGGGGCGGGACGTTGTCGATGGTGAAGCCGAAGCTGTAGTCAGCCGTGTTTCCGGCAAGGTCCTTCGAGGTGAATGTCACCTGGTAGGTGTCGTCCGGAAGCGGGACGGCGGGGGTGAAGGTGAACGTGTCGTACGCCTCGGTGGTCGTTCCGGCAACGACCGCGCCGCTGCCTCCCGTTACCGCGACGCTCGCCTTGACGGCCTCGTCGTCCACCTTGCCTCCGTAGAGGTCACGAAGCGTGAAAGTGATCTTGGAAACCGCTTTGAGGTGCTCCCCGTTCTGGGGGGAGGTGCCCTGGAGCTGCGGGGCGGCGGGGTCCGCGACGGGGGGCAGATCGAGCGTGTGCGAGTTGTTCGTTTCCGAGGATTCGGCGACCTCATTCCATCTGTCCGCTACGACCTCCAGGGTGTGGCTGCCGACGGTGGCGGTCCAGTCTTTATAAATTGTGCGCGAGTCGCCCGGCGGGATCGGCGGGCTGAAATAGCTGGGGTTGCTGTAGGTGAAGCTGGTGGAGCCGATATACGTTCCATCGACATAGAAAGAGACGGAAAACGGGTCGTAAACCGACCCGGCCCCGCTGTTGGTGATGGTGGCCGCAAATCTGACGCTCTGACCGGCCGTGATAGCGCCCTCGGGAATCCGGCTCAATGCCGAAACCACCAGATCCGGCGGCTGGCCGCGGGTGGTGAACGACCACACCGGCCCCGGGGTCTCGAGGCCCGCCACGTCCCTGGCCACGACCTGCCAGTAGTAGGTCTTCTCCTCGGCGAGGCCGGTTCGTTCGAGGCTCTCAAGCGTGAGATCGCTCCCGATTTTCGCCAGACTCTCGGGCGAGTTCCCGAAATAAACGTCGTAGACCGCGTTGTCCCCGAAGTTGGGGTCGCCACCCGACCAGGCGAGCCGGATCTTGCGGACCTCGGCCTCTTCGATCAGGGGGACGTTGAAGGCGCCGGTCGCCGGGTAGGGGCTTGCCGGCTTGAACGGCGACAAATTCAGCCGGGGGCTCGTCCGGGCACTCGCTGGCCTGGGTCAGCCAGGGGGTGAAGACGACGTCGCCGACCGCCTTGTCGCCCGCGGCGTTGGGGCCGGCCGGATCGCCCCACCAGTTGCCGACGGCGTCGATCGGGCTGTTCGGGTTCCATGACGAGAGGCCGGCCTCGGTGTTGCCGACGAAATTGTTGGCAGCAACCGTCGGATTTGCACCCGAGATTTCCATGCCGCGCTGATTGCCCTGGATCGTATTGCAGCGGATGACTCCACCGTTCGAGGCAGAGCCGCTGACAACGACTGCCCATAGGTTGTTTCGAATGGTGTTGTGGCGCACCAGCGGCGAAGCGCCTTCGAGGTAGACGCTGTTGGCGCCGTATTCGATAAGACAATGCTCCAAAACGCTTCGAGCACCGTCGCTTTTAGGAGAAAAATAAATGGAGTTCCAATATCCCGGCACGGGGCTGGCGCTGTCCGAGGTGAAGCGGATCGGCTCGACCGGAGTCCCCTGGGCCACCAAAGCTCCATTTAGGGGGTTCGAATAGTCTTGCCCCACGATGAGGGAGGACCAGTTGGTGGGAGAGAAGCGCACCTCGACGCCCGGGGCAATGGTCAGTGTCGCCGTCTGTTGAGAAGAATAGGTTCCGATAGTTACGCTTCCGTCCAGGACATAAGGAATCCCGTGGTTGCGCCAGACCGTGTTGCGTTCAATGCTTCCGGATGAAACGGCAATGGCCTGCTTGGAATTGTCGCTGTAGGTGTTCTCGCGGAGTTGAACGCCTGGGGCGATCCGGAGCGGGTAGGAGCCGTTTCCGGAAAAGGTCGTGTTGGAAACGAAGGCGTTGGAAAGGTAGCAGAGAACCCCTTCCGTGCCGTTGTCGGCGATGACGTTACCGCCGTTCTCCCCGTAGATGGAAGCTTTGGAGGCATAACTGCGGATGGTAATGCCCGACTGACGGCTGTGCCGAATGATGCAGTTTTTTACCGTGATCGAGCCGTTGTCGACATATAGGTTGGCTGAATTGCCGTACTCGACCGTGCAGTGCTCGAGGATGCTGTCCGAACCCGAATCCGAGCTGCAGCCGCTGAAATAAATCCCGTACCAGTCACCGGGCGCAGGTGAGGGTGAATTCGAGGTGAACAGGATCGGCTCGGCTGCGGTGCCGATGGCCACCAGGCGGCCGCTGCGCTGCCCGTCATCGTCATCCCAGCAAGCGCCGATCGTGAGGAAGGTTCCCGGGAAGAATCGCACGACGACGCCGGGCTCGATGGTCAGGGTGGCGATTTTGTCGTACTGACTGGTGCCGAAAGTGATGGGTCCGTCGACGATGTAGGGGCTGCCGCCCCTGGTCCACGTGGTGTCGGTGCGGATGTCGCCGCTGACGATCGTCTCGGCGGCTGCTGAAAGCGGAAGGGCTAAGGTCGAAACGAGCAGCACGGTCCAAAGCCACGCGACCAACTTTCCGGATGCCCCACCATTGCAAGAGGAACGTCGGCGTAGGCGCGCAAGGGTGCCGCGGCGTGCGGATGGCCTTCGGTTTCGGCGTGTCGCGGCGGGTGTCAGTGTTTGGTTATCCATTCCGTTCCGGTCCTATGGCTTGTCGGTGGCCGCCTGCTTTTCGCCGCAGGGGCGGCAGGCGCTCACGGTTCGCAGGCGCTTCTCCCGGGAGTCCCAGGAGAGCGCGATCTCGGCGAGATGGCGCCGGTAGGCGGCAAGCCCGCCCTCCAAAAAATAGGCGTTGATGCCGGCATCGTTCAGCTGACGGGCGAGCAGGTCATAGCCGTCGCCGGCCTCGGTGGCGACGAGGATCGGCTCGAGGCAGCCTGCGCGGGCGACGGCGGCCTTGAGCCTGCCGGCGCCGCCGGGGGGTGACAGCCCGGCCGGAAGGTGCGTAAGAGATGCGAAGGCGGTTTTGGTGTCCGGGCGGAGCTCGCGGGAAAAATCCATGAGGGTGACGGCCGCTCTGTCCTTTTCCTGATGCACGGTCCGCGGGGAGACGCGGCGCAGGGCCGCGAGCACAAAACGGTCGCCCTCGAGCGGGTAGCCCCTGAGGCCCCAGGCGGGGATGCCGCCGGCCAGGATCGAGGCGATGACCCCGGTCTGCCGGAGGCGGCGGCACTCTTCGATCAACTCCGCGTTGCGGAAGCCGTCGCCCACGAGGATGACGGGGCGGCCCTGCAGGAAGGTCTTGGTACCGAGGAAGGCGAGCGGGATGCCCAGCGAGCCCGGAATCCTCAGCCGGGCGTTGTCCAGGGGGCCGCGCACGTCGATAAGCAGGAGGTCCGGCTCGCGCTTCAGGCGGGCCAGGGCCTCGTCGGGGGAAACGGCCAGAGACTGGTCGCAGGGGCGTGCCTGGGGGGCGGCAGACCGGGCGGCCTTGGCCTCAGCAGCGCATAATTCGCCGTGCCCAAGGGTGCAGGCGGAAAGAGCAAATACAGCGACAAAAGCCCGAATTGGTACCCGACGCCTTCCAAGGAAGCTGCTTTTTTTTATAGTGGAGCGCTGTTTTGGCTGGGCAGCGATTTTATCGCGGCTGGAAGCCGCTCCCACAAGGGCTGAACATCTTTGCCTCGAGGGCGCCGACCCGCGCCACAACCCACTATTCAGTATCGAAACGATCATGGCCTCATGACTCCCGGCGGGATCTGCGGCAGAAGACCAGGCCGATCAGCCCGCTCGCCAACAGCAGCAGGGGCTGCGGGACGGGAACCGGGGCGACGTTGACCTCGAGGCCGGCGAAGATGTCCACGATGATGCTTCCCCAGGTAGATGAACAGACCCTCGTTCTTGCTGTCCGGGTCCGAGGCGATCCCGAGCAGGAATTTGCCGATCGAAAGGCACTCGAAGTTCAGGCTGGCCAGATAGGATTTTCTCACTGAAGAGGCTGTCGCGCTTCAAATGGCGAGGCGATTCCGGCTACGCGCGTTGCGGGCAGGAGATCGGACACGTCATCGATCCCCGGGCCCATGCTTGCGCCGGTGAACAGGAGGCCCTGGCTGCGCGATAGTGCACGTCGAAGCCGAAGGCGGCGACCTCATCCCCCTCAGACAGGCCGCGCGCCGACACCTGGACCGCGAAGGCATCCCCGACCCGGAAATCGGTCCGGTCGGCATGGAGCTCCACGTAGGGGTAGGCCTGGGCCGCCACGGCGATGAGCAATCCCGCCGGTCAAAAACATGAATATAAACAACAGCCTGGTTATCCGGTCCATAATTCGATTTCCCCCCCAGCTCATTGAATAGGCCCCATCGCAGAATGTTTCGGCCTTCTGCCCGACGCACTGCCGTAGAGCGCCGCCGGCATATTATTGGTTGCGATAATACCCGTACCAGATGCGGTAGTCGCTCAAGGTCACGCAGCCGTCGCCGTCGTAATCCGCTTCGGCGTTGAATCCGTTCTGGCCGCTGCACTTTCCGAGGCTTGCCTTGAACACGGCGTAGTCCGCGGCATCGATTTTGCCGTCGTGGTTAAGATCACCCGGCTTGTGGGCGAGGCAGGTGACCGCCACCTGTGCCAGGGAGAAGTCCCTGCCGTCGCCGACGGTCAGCTCGAGCACGTAGTCCCCGGCGGCATCCGGCACGAAATAGGCGTCGGGTGTGTCGGCGGCCTCGATGTCCGCATCCTCGAGGCCGCTTTGGGCCGGCAGTCCGACGAACCGCCAGGAGTAGGTGAGCGGCTGCGGGCCGTTGTCCGGGTCGTGGCTCCCGTGGCCGTCGAGGTCGGCCGTCTCGCCGAGCAGGACCGAAAAATCGGCACCGGCGTCGGCCACCGGCGCCTGGTTGGTCTGCGGCACGATCACATAGATCTCGGAGGCCTCCGGGCTGCGGTTTCCGGCCGCATCGACGGCAAAGAAGCGCAGCGTCGCGCTCGACCCCAGGAAGACCGTTCCGGAGTAAAGCTCGCAGTCCTCCGTGGGCGGGCTGCCGTCCAGGGTGTAGTAGATGGCGGCCGGCTCCCCGGCGGACAGGACGATGTTCTGCGCGCTCGTATAGCTGCCGCCGGCCGGAGCGGCTTTGGCCGTGGGCGGCGTGCGGTCGATGCGCACCGCGCCAGGGGCATGCGCCACCCGGCTCGTCGCCCCGTCGGCGATCACGGCGTAGAGGAAATAGGTCCCGTCCGGCAGCGCCGACGTGTCCCAGGTGAAGCCGTCCTCGATGCCGTCGGGGTCCTCGCTCAGTCCGGCCGCGATCAGGGTGCCGCCTGTGCCCTGGCGGTCGGCGGCGTAATAGAGGCTGATCTCCGCATCGCTGTCCGGGTCGGTGTCGACCCAGGCGATCTCGATGCGGGCGGCCCGGGTGACGATGTCCTCCGCCGGTGACAGGAGGGTGATCGAGGGCGGGTCGTCGATCCGGTCGTCATCGGTCACGAAGGAGGAGACCTGCGTCCAGGCACTCTTTGCCCCCCATTCGTCCTCGGCCCGCACGCGCCAGTAGTAGCGTGTGCGGTCGGCCAGGGCCGGGGTGACGGTCCAGGCAAGGCCGTCGGTGGTGTCCGTTGCGACGAGCTCCTTCAGGGCCGCGTCGGCGTATACCTCGAAGGTGTGAAAGACGCTGTCCCGGTCCGGGTTCGGCCCGGCCAGGACATCGAGGCTCGGGGTGAGCGTGTCCACCCAGGCGCCCGCGCCGGGGTTTCTCATCGCCGGGACGCCGGGGGCGTCGTTGGCCGTGTTGACGAAGAACTCGGACACCGACCAGGGGCTCTCGGCCAGCCCGTCGCTCGACTTCACCCGCCAGAAGTAGCGCGTGTTGTCCGAGAGCCCGCTGATCGGCCACGCCGTGCTTTGTGCCCCGGCATGGATCACGTCCGAGCGCCTGAGCGCCGGACTGTCAAAGGTCGCGACCGTGTCGAGCTCGAACCGATAAGTGACCAGGTCGCCTTCGGGGTCGGCTGCGTTTTGGACCGCAAGCTCCAGGGCGGTGGCGGCGACCTCTTCGCCGGCAGCGGGGAAATGCAGCTCCGGCCGAAGCGGCGCGTGATTGGCGGTGCCGACCCAGACGGCGGCGAGCGGGGCGGCGCTGCTCAGCCCGCCGGGATCCGTGACGACCGCGCGCCAGAAGTACTCGGCCTGATCGGCAAGAGGTGTCGGCGGCCGCCAGGCGGTCACACCGTTCTTTCCGGGGGCGAGCGCGGCGGAGGCGGCCACGAGCAGGCTGCCGGCCGGGTCCGCGTAGATTTCGAAGGTGCAGCTGAGCATGTCTTCGTCCGGGTCGCGGCTGTGGGTCACCTCGAAAAGCGGCCGCAGGACGCCCACTTCGGTGCCGTCGGCCGGCCAGCTGATGTGCGGTGCACCGGGCGGCTCATTTTCTGCGTTGACGAAAAAGCGGCCGTAGGTCCAGAGGCTCGCGCTGTACCCGTCGGAGGCGCGCACGCGCCAGTGGTACCAGCGGTTTTCGGAAAGCTCCTGCGGGACCTGCCAGATGATGTCGCTCTGACCTTGGCTCTGCGCCAGAAGATCGGTCATCCCCTCGTCGGTATAGAGCTCGAAACGGTAGAGGACCGGGTCCCCGTCAGGGTCGGCGGCCGGCGCGACGGTAAGCTGCGGCCGCGTCACGCTCACCTTGGCGCCGGGCAGCGGAAAGGCGATCACCGGCACCGCGGGCGCCCCGGCCTCGGCAGGGTTTGTACCCGCCAGGAACTCGTCCTTGTCCGAGACCCCGTCCAGGTCGAAGTCGCCGCTGCCGTCGCGGCCGAGGGTGCCGAAGTGGGCGAGCTCCCAGGCGTCGCTCAGGCCGTCGCCGTCGGTGTCGTCCGCGCTTCTGACCGTGATGGCGGCCCGGCGGGTTGCGCTGAGCTTTCCGTCGGTGGCCGTGAAGGTGATCTCGTAGCGTCCGGCCTGGCCCACGGCCGTCTTCCAGTCGAAGACGCCGCTGCCGTTCTTCTGGTCGGTGAACTTGGCCCCCACCGGCAGCGGGGCGGCGGAGAGGCCCGGCACGGTGCCGTTGGGGTCGCTCGCCTGGACCAGGAAGCCGACCGCCTCCCCCTCCACCACGACGCGGTCCGCCACCAGCTGGAGCACCGGCGCCTGAGGGTTGGCCGAGGGTTCGGCAAAGAGCAGGGTGTAGCCGCCGGGGGTGTTGGCGTCGAAGAGGTTTACGAAATACTGCCAGCCCGCGCCTTTGACGAAGGTTTTCGAGAGCCAGGCGTTTTCGGGCTTGACGCGCTTGCCGTCGGTGCGCAGGACCTCGCCGAGGACCTTGGTCCCGGCGAAGGGGTCGGTCAGCCGCACGTGGAAGAAGCCGGCGGTGGGCGGCGCGGTGAGGTTGCGCTCAGGCCGTTCAGGGACAGCGCGGCGGCCGCCGACTGGTCGACAACCACCGTGTCCAGTCCCTCGGATTCGTAGACTCTCAGGACGTCGCCGTCGGCGGCAAGAAAATCCCGGACCCCGTCGCGGCCGGGGAGATCAACGAGCACGTCGCGAACCAGGAAATGGGGTGCGGCCTGGGTGATGAGCGAGGTGAGCTGCCCGCCGAGCTCATCGGCGTGGGAGAAGGCCGCCTGGAAGTCGACGAACTTCCCGGAGAGGGTGCAGGTCATGATCCAGCGCGCGACTGCCGCGCGGTTGGGGGCGATGTCGCCGAGCGCGACCTGCAGGCTGTTCGTCGCCGGGCTGCCGTTCACCTCGCTGCCCTCGATCGCAAATCCGATCAATAGCCCCTGGAGGTTTTCGACGATGCGCGGCTGGGCCGAGTCGATTCTCAGGTTCCGGGCCGTGCCGCTGCCGTTGTTCTTCGCGCGCACGCCGAGCGAGAACGGAACGATCGGCTCGATTTCGGCCGTGAGCGGGTCGTCGCCGTAGACGTCCGTCGGGAAGGAAGTAGTCGAGCGCGATGGTCGGCATGGGTTTGACGAAGATGTAGTCCGGGCTCACCTCTGTTTTCTTGAGCTCGCCGCCGATCGTGTAGGTGAGCCGCGCGCCAACATAGTAGAGCGTTCCGCTCTCGAGGCCTTTGGCGGCCCCCGGCGCAGGCACGATCAGCCAGTGGATGTCGGCCGTGGTCTCGGGGTTCACGCGGCCTGCGCCGCTCACGTCGCCGATATTCTCCATGGAGGATAGCCGGATGAAGAAAAGAGCCGAGGTGTCGTTCGGGTCGGAGGTGGCCTTGACCGGCTTGCCGTCGGCATCGGTGAAAAGCACCTCCACGGCAGAGTTTTCAAGGGTCACGTGGGTGAGCCCGTTGGTGATGCGCATGTGGGCATCGAATCCCTGGCGCTCCAGGGTGAGCTCCTGGCGGATTTCGATTTTGACCCGTGCGCAGACCAGTTCCTCGGCCCAACCGATGTGCGACAAGAGCAGAATGACACACGCCTGCACGACAAAGCCTATCCGGTTCGACATCCACATCCTCCCGCTGATTGCCTTGTCAATTCATGCGCACCGCTACACCGGCTGCCGGCGAATAAAACCGTCCCCCCCCCGGGATCGGGCTGCCGGCGGCCTCCGAGATGATCTGCATGGCGATGTAGTCGCCCGCCTGCGCGCGGAACACGCCGCGCTGGGGATCCGCCAGGTGCCATGTCCCGCGGTGGTAGAATTCCGACCAGTTGTGAAGCTCGTGGGCCTGGAGCACCGCACTCTCCCGGCTGACAAAACCGCTCACCGTGCGGGCGGGGATCCCCGCCGCGCGGCAGAGTGCCGTGAACAGGTCGGCGAACTCGGTGCAGTCCCCGGCCCGGGTCGCGATGGCATGCAAGGCCCCGCGCCTGGGTCCGATCGAGCCGCTGTAGCGCATGCGCGAGGACACCCATGCGAACAGACGCTCGGCGGTCCGGAGACGGTCGGGGACGCTCAGCTCGAAGGCGAGCTGCCGGATTTGGGGGTGGTCCGATTCGATGAACTTCTCCGGGCTGAGCCAGCGGTCGCGGGGGCCAAGGGGCACGGCCCGCGGTTCGGCCTGAAGCATGAGCGCCGCATCGACCTGGACCACGCGGCTTCCGAAGGGCGGCAGAGCCGCGCCGAGCAGCTGGATGAACTGGTTGCCGGCTTCGTCCCTGAGGATGGCGTGCGGCTGTTCGACGGTGAGCCGGCTGCAGCGCTGGGTGGCGCTCTCCGGCACCGGCGCAAACAGCCACAGGTTGTTGCCGGCGGCCGGGAGATTTGCGGTGTTGCGCAGGGTGAAGCTGTAGCGCACCTGCTTGGGAAAAGCCGGTGCCGCGGGCGGAGAGGAGGATTGTCGCAGGAACAAGAGGAAAAACCCAAGGAGGACCATTCCAAAGAGGAGGCTGATTTCCAAAGCCGTGAGCGGATATCGCCCGCCGAGACAACGCAGCCGGTATAGAAGCCGGTCGGACTCAGTCAAATTAAGCGAATTCGGTGTCACGCGCCAACCACCCGGCCAGTGCCAAGATGAGCATCTCAGACCGGCCCGAATCTTCTATCCGGCACCGATCCCTCCATCCGTCCGGCCGAACCTCAGTTTCTCTGAATTCGCGGGAACCTCTCTTGTCGAATAGCGAATAGATACGATTTATAGACTGGAGTGCTGCCATTGTCAATATTAAAATATAATATAATCAGTATTTTACACCACTTGACGGCAGTTGACAGCATTTGACAGCATTTGACACCAATTGACACCATCGCGGTTGACCGCGTTTTAATAAAATCACAAATCGAGATTTGACCCCCATTGTGTGTGTGTGACCCCCATTGCGAAAATTACCGGATGTTAATGTTATTCGAGGAAGGACCGATAATATATTGACGATTTGATTCGGTTTGAGTAATTTGGCGCAGCCTAAAGGTTGTGCAGAAAGTTGCGCTTCGTCGAGAAGGGAGTTTTCTCCTGTGGAACTGAATGCTGACCCTGGGCCCACTTCGGGCAATCGCTGCGACTGGCAGTTGCAATTCCGCGATCTGCCCCTCATGCTTTCCTACAAGTCCAACATCAAACCGGCTTTCAGGGAATACACCAGCAGTCTGGTCTATGATCTGAGCGTCTATCAACACCTTTTCGACCGGTTTGACGCCCAAGCCGCCGCTGCTCCTGCGGAGCAACGGGCCGCCCTCTGGGATCTCATGCTCAAGACCGAGGGCCGGAAGTTCATCGATTTCTTCAACTTGACGATGGTGGAACTCAACCGCCAGGTGACCGGGTTTTCAGAAACCGAATACCAGCAACATGGCTATTACTTCAGGCGACAGGTTTGGAACATCGTTTTGCAGACGCCGTTTTTAGTCCAATCCAACCAAAAACCGCATGGCTATCCCGGTGATTTCGAAATGATGAAGATGATCTACCGCAATGGCTATGAAGGCAGGACCACCTTCGGCCGACTGATGCACAAAATATGCGCGGAGCTGCCGGCATCACAGTCGGTGCGCAATCGCAAACAGATGCTGGTCGAATACGTCAACACCTACCGGCACTCTAATGGCCACCCCCCCGGCAAAGCGCTGCGGTTGCTATCGATCGCCTGCGGCCCGGCTTTCGAATTGCGCGACCTCCTGCTCTCGCGTGACGATTGCGAGCAGTATGAGATCACGCTGCTCGACCAGGATGAAAAGGCCCTTGCGGAGGCCGCCGCCGTATCTAAAGAAGTCGCGCTGAATCTGAACGCCACGCCAAAGGTGTCCTTTTTGAATGCGTCGGTACGCACCATGCTGCTCAGCCGTCACCTGGCTCAGAAATGGGGTCAGTTTGATTTCGTCTATGCCCTGGGCATTTTCGATTACCTCAACCACCCCGTGGCCCGCGCACTCTTGAAAAGGCTGATTCAACTTCTGAACCCCGGAGGTGAGCTGCTGGTCGGAAACTACCACGTCGGAAACGTCTCCAAGACACCCATGGCGTATTATGCCGATTGGATGCTGCTCTACCGCACCGATGAGGAGTTCCAGGGCCTGATCGATGATCGGACCGATGTGGACGCCCGTCTGTTTTTCGAACCGAGCCGTTGCCAGATGTTTCTGCATATCCGAAAAATATAGCCCGCCCGGCTTTTGCTCGACTCCGAAAAGACCCGCCGAACGCCCCTCGAGGATCTTACGCCAGCCAGCTAAAATCCCTAAAGTTTACTTAAAAAAGGCGGATAGCACCCCAAGAGGCTGCCTCAGAAAATTGACCGGGACCTCTGTCATCAGCGGGTCCTCGGGCTGCCGCGCTGACGGGCTTTTAGTCAATTTGGCCTGCCAGCAGAAAAGGGGGAATCTATGGGCACCAGTCTGAAACTGAGCTTCAAAACCATCAAGGACAGGATCGAAGACGCCGGGCGCAGGGCCGCCCAGTTCCTGACGCGTGAGGGTCTCGCCGAGGAGGATGTGCGCGTGCAAATGGAAATCCTTAGGGAGCTGGTCGCCAATGCCCGCGCGCTCGACGCCGGCCGGCCCTCCGGCCGCAGCCTGTCGCTTAGGGTGGAGGTGGGCGAGAGCGCCGTCACCACCGAAGTAAGTCTTGTGGTCGATGAATCCGACCGGCAGCGGATTCAAGAACTTGAGAAAACCATCCAACTGCTGCGCGGTTCCCAGAGTCCCTTTGAAGCCTATATCGCCAAATGCCGCGAGCCGGCCGGCCGCACGAATTGCCCTGAACCTGTCGGCATGGGGCTGGCGCGTATCGCCTATGAGGACCTGGCGCTCGTCGATTTTTTTATCGATGCGGACCAGGCTTTGACGCTTTCAGCGGTGGGGCCTTACCAGAGCGACAAGCGCGGGGCGGACCGGTCACGCAAAGCGGCGGCAGAGCCCATCGCCGGACACGCTATCTAAGCCTGGCGGCTTATGAGAGCGCCGCCGGCAGGATCGGCCGACTGTGGAAAAAAACTCCGCTTTAGACCAAGTCAGGGCCCGGATGAACTGGCTGACGCTTTCCTTCCCGGGGGATCTCGAAAGGGAATTCCGGGAAGAGCAGCTCGCCTCATCCTTGCGACAGGCTCGGATCGCCACGCTGCTCGGTATTCTGCTTTACAGTCTCTTCGGTTTCCTAGACTACTGGGTGGCCCCGGGCGCCACCACCCCTCTCTGGCTGATCCGGTTCGCCGTTGTTCTGCCCTTCTGCCTGATAATCCTGGGGATGACTTTCACGGCCATCGGTGCGAAGCACCTGCAACCCCTCATGGCTTCGGGGGTCCTGATCCCCGGCCTGGGGATTGTCGCCATGATCGGGTTCGCGCCGTCTGATGCCGGACAAATCTATTACGCCGGGCTTATTCTCGTCTTCATCTTCGGCTACACCTTTATCCGGTTGCGCTTCATCAATGCAACGATCACCGGCTGGCTGATCGTCCTGGCCTACGAGATCATTACCGTGGCCATCGTCGAATTCCCGCTCCTGGACCTGATCAGCAACAACTTTTTCTTTTTGAGCGCCAACCTGCTCCTGATGTTCGTATGCTACTCGATCGAATTCTACCGCCGGCGCAATTTCCTCCAGAACCGGGCGCTCGGCGAAGAAAAGGGCAAGGTGCTGGCCGTCAACCAGGAGCTGGAAAAACGCGTGGCGGAACGCACGGCGGAGCTGGTGCAGATCAACGCGGATCTGATCCGTGAAATGGCGGAGCGCAAGCAGGCGGAGAAGGAACGCCGGGTGCTTGAAGACCAGCTGCGCAAATCCCAGAAAATGGAGGCGATCGGCGCGCTCGCGGGCGGGGTCGCCCATGACCTGAACAACATTCTCTCCGGCATCGTGAGCTACCCGGACCTCATCTTGCTCGATTTGCCTGAAAGCAGTCCGCTCTGCAAACCCATCCAGACCATCCAGGAAGCGGGTCAGCGCGCCGCCGACATCGTCCAGGACCTTCTCACCCTGGCGCGCCGCGGGGTAGCCGTAGTGGACGTCGTCAACCTCAATGACATCGTGCGCCACTATGTGGAGAGTCCCGAATTCCACATGCTCAAGACCATTCACCCGGCCATGCGCCTGGAAACCCGACTGGAGCCGGATATTCTAAATATCACGGGTTCGCCGGTGCATCTGGCCAAGACCCTCATGAACATGGTCCACAACGCCGCGGAGGCCATGCCGGAGGGCGGGCTCATCCGCCTGGTTTCTGAAAACCGGTTCCTGGAAAAGCCGATTCAGGGCTTTGAGACCGTCCCGGCGGGCGAGTACGTCGTCTTCACGATTTCCGATACCGGCCACGGCATTGCGCCGGAGGATCTCGAGCGCATCTTCGAACCGTTCTTCACCAAGAAAAAAATGGGGCGCAGCGGCACCGGGTTGGGGATGGCGGTGGTGTGGGGAACGATCCGGGACCACAACGGCTTCATCGACATCCACAGTACCCCGGGGGCCGGAACGACTTTTACCCTCTACTTCCCGGCAACCCGCAACGAACTGTCATCTGCCGCCGACAGGACTAGGCTGGAAGATATCAAGGGTCAAGGCGAATCGGTGCTGATCGTGGACGATGCCGGCGAGCAGCGCGACATTGCCTCGGCCATTCTGCGCAAACTCGGATATCAGGTGACTTCGGTTGCCAGCGGCGAGGATGCCCTGGAGTACGTCCAGGATCAACCGGTGGATTTAATGGTTCTGGACATGGTGATGGAGCCGGGGATCGACGGGCTCGAGACCTACAAGAAGATCAAACGAATCCATCCGGAACAGAAGGCCGTCATCGCCTCAGGGTTTTCCGAAACCGACCGGGTAAGAGAGGCCCAGGAACTTGGCGCCGGCCCGTACGTCAAGAAGCCCTATACCCTGGAAAAAATAGGGTTGGCCGTAAAAACCGAAATTTCGAGATCCCGAACCCCGCCCTGCCCAGCCCTCCGACACCCGCGTTCTTTGCCGGTTTCCCCCAGTACCGCTATTTGATATAGGGGTATAGAACGCCTGCGGAGCGCGGCGTCTGCAAACCCCGGGGGCTGAGCCATGCATCCCATCCTGAAAAAACTTCAGGGCGGCGACCGCCGCTCGATCGGAAGGGCCGACGAGGTGGCGGCCGAGGTCCTGGCCGAGCCGGGGCTTTTCGACACCCTCTTCTCCGGTATGCTCTCCGCGGACCCGCTCGTGCGCATGCGCGCGGCCGATGCCGTCGAGAAGATCACCGCTCGACACCCGGAGCTCCTGGAACCTCATAAAACGATTTTAATTGAAGAGATCTCACGCCTGGAGCAGCAGGAGGTCCGCTGGCACGCCGCCCTCATGCTGCCCCGGGTCAAATGGGGCACTGCCGGGCGCAAGCGCGTATTGGCGGTCTTGACGGGGTATTTGGACGACAAGAGCAGCATCGTCAAGACCTGCGCGATGCAGGCCATGGCCGATCTCGCCCGGGACTTTCCCGCCCTGCGACCGCGTGTGGCGGCCTTGCTGCGGGAGCTGTGCACCAGCGGTACGCCGGCCATGAAGGCCCGCGGTCGAAGACTCGTGGCGGAGCTCGAGCTTCAGCCGGCCGGGAGGGGCCGGCCGCGGCGTCACGCATCACCGCGCGGGGCGTGATTTAGCACCACCGGGTTTCGTCTTCCGCGAATTGGTGTGGAGAAACCCGGCGGCGGCGGGGGTGGGAATCCCCGGAACCGGATCCAGCGGCATTCTCCCCCCGGTAGACGCTACCCCTCCTGAAAAACTCTTTTGCTTTTCCCGATAAGCCGCTAAAATGACCTTTATGATGAGCCCCTTCCAGGAATTCCCGCAGCAGCTCAAGCCGCGCATCCGCTGGGTCCTGACCGACATCGACGACACGCTGACCACGGACGGACGGCTGCCCGCGGCCGCTCTCTCCGCCGTCGAGCGACTCGATGCGGCCGGGCTCGCGGTCATTCCCGTCACGGGCCGGCCGGCCGGCTGGTGCGACCACATCGCCCGCATGTGGCCGGTGGCGGCCGTGGTGGGGGAAAACGGGGCCTTTTATTTCCGCTACGACCGCGCCCGGCGCCGGATGCGGCGCACTTACTTCAAGAGCGCCGCCGAGCGGGCCGCCGACCGCCGGCGGCTGGACGCCCTCAGGGAGATCATTCTCGCCGCGGTCCCCGGCTGCGCCGTCTCAGCCGATCAGGCCTACCGCGAGGCGGACCTCGCCATCGATTTCTGCGAGGATGTCCCGCGTTTAGACGCTACGGCGGTGGACCGCATCGTCGAATGCTTCGAGTCCGCCGGCGCCCGCGCCAAGGTCAGCTCGATCCACGTCAACGGGTGGTTCGGCGATTTCGACAAGCTTGCCATGACCCGGCGGCTCTTCCAGGAGGAGTTCGGACTGGACCTGGACGCCGCGGCACCCGAGGCCGTCTTTGTCGGGGACTCCCCCAACGACCAGCCCATGTTCGCCTTCTTCCCCCACGCGGTGGGGGTGGCCAACGTCGCCGCCTGCGCCGGACGGATGACCTCCCTGCCGGCCTGGGTCACGCGCCGGGAGGGGGGCTGCGGGTTTGCCGAAATGGCGGACATCCTCCTGGCCCGACCGTAAGAATCGACCTGACGTCTCAGACCCCGGCCCGATGACACCTCCCTCCGCGCGCACGGGGCAATAACCCACTAAAATAATATAAAAGACTATCCTTCAAACAACTATAAGGCAGGCACATTTTAATTGACTTGAATCACGGGCTTCGGTAGGTAGGGAAATGATCCGATCGGCTGTTTGCGTGCGTTGACATGTCTGACACTTTTGCAGGAGGAGGGAGAACGATGAAAAAGGCTGTTCTGTTGCTTGGTGCGCTGGCCTTCGTGATTGGCGGCCTGGCCGGTCATTCCTTCGCGCAGGCCATCGAGGACGAGCTCTACCTGATCACGCCGGTGTCGAAGGATGTTCACGACCCCATGCTCAAGGCCTTCGCCGCCTGGGCCAAGAAGAAGTACAACGTCGACGTCAAGACCAGCGCCATCCCCAAGGGCACCCCGGTGGCCTACGGGCAGATCCTGGAGTGGAAGGGCCGTCCCCAGGCGGACGTCTTCTGGGGCGGGGAGGGGACGCTGTTCGACAACCTGGCGGCCGAGGGCCTGCTCGAGCAGGTCAAGCTGCCCCAGGCCACGTGGGACGCCATCCCGGCCTCGATCGGCACCCCCAAGTCGCTGCCGCTGAAAGATGAGAAGAAATTCTGGGTCGGCACGACGCTGGAGCCCTACGGCATCATCTACCAGCCCAAGCTGGTCAAGCGCCTGGGGGTCGAGATCAAGAGCTGGGACGACCTGCTCAACCCGAAGTTGAAGGGCCAGATCGCCCAGTGCACCCCGGACCGCTCGAGCTCCAGCCACGCGAGCTACGAGGTCATCCTGCAGACCCACGGCTGGGACAAGGGCTGGGAATGGCTGACCAAGCTTGCGGCCAACACCGGCATCTTCACCGCCCGCTCGCGCGACGTTCCGAGCGTGGTGGCCAAGGGCGAGTTCGCCGTCGGCTTTGCCGTGCCGAGCTACATGGCCTTTGCCGAAGTCCTGGGCGGCTTCGACGTGAACTTCGTCTACCCCAAGAACGCCTATGTGACGCCGGAGCCCATGGCCGTGCTGAAGGGCGCGCCGCATGCCAAGGCCGGCCATGCCTTCATCGAGTTTTGCCTGAGCGAGGAAGGCCAGCTGCTGCTCGCCGGACTCGGTGTCTACCCCATCACCCCCAAGCTCAAGGTCAAGGGCCCCGAGGGCTCCAACCAGGAGAAGGCCGTGGCCTTCACGGGCGGCATGCGCTCCTTCTTCGAGACCGAGATCGGCAACGTCTACGACGACAAGGTCGCCGGCGAAAAGAAGCGCATCGAGGACGTGAACTCCTATTTCCGCAAGGAGATCGCCGAGAAGCACAAGGATATCGTCAAGGACAAGAAGTGATTTGCGGAAGCCTGCCCCTGCTGAAACGAGAGCCGCCGGAGCGACAGCCGGCGGCTCTTTACTGGTCGCGCAAGGACAAAGCCCATGGCCGGGGCGGCCGTAGGTGACCGCCTGGGTCGTGCCGTCTTTTTTTTTACCTATGAGCTAAAAGCCTTCAGCCTTCAGCCTGATTTTCGTGATCAAAGCCATCAAGGAAACGGGTCGATGAACATCACACTTCAGAACATCGTCAAACGCTTCGGCGCACTCGAAGCAGTGAGCCGGGTGTCGCTCGACATCCGCGACGGGGAACTGTTCACCCTGCTCGGGCCTTCCGGCTGCGGCAAGACCACGATCCTGCGCCTGATCGGAGGCTTTCACCGGGCCGATGGGGGGCGGATCCTCTTCGGCGACAAGGACATGACCGGCAAGCCGCCCTACGAGCGCCGCATCGGCATGGTGTTCCAGAACTACGCCCTGTGGCCGCACATGCGCATTTTCGACAACATCGCCTACGGCCTCAGGCTGCAGAACTTCTCGGCAGCCGATATCAAACAGAAGGTCGGTCATGCGCTCGGCCTGGTCAACATGCAGGGGCTCGAGCGGCGCTACCCGGGCGAGCTCTCCGGCGGACAGCAGCAGCGCGTGGCGCTGGCGCGGGCACTGGTGCTCAACCCCGACGTCCTTTTGCTCGACGAACCCTTGAGCAACCTCGACGCCAAGATCCGCATCCAGGTGCGGGCCGAGATCCGCAAACTGCAGAAGGAGCTCGCCATCACCACGATCTACGTCACCCACGACCAGGAGGAGGCGCTGACCCTCTCGGACCGCATCGCGGTGCTCAGCCACGGCAAGCTCCAGCAGATGGGCACCCCCCACGAGCTCTACGAAAAGCCGTTCAACCCATTCGTCGCCGACTTCATCGGCATCAACAACCTCCTCCCCGGGAAAGTGAGCGACTCCCTGGACTCCGGGTTCCGGCTGGCGGTGGACGGCCCGGCCGGCCCGCTCAAGTGCATCGGCGACGGCCGGCTCAAGGCCGGCGATGCCTGCTTGGTGTGCGTGCGCCCCGAGACCGCGGACATCGGCCTCACCCGGCAAGCGAAGGAGGGCTTCAACTTCCTCGAGGGCACGGTCAGCTTCCCGTCCTACATCGGCACCACCATCCGCTACGACGTGGAGGTAGGCGGCGAGATTTTCAAAGTGGACGTCCACAACCCCACGGATCACCGTGAGCTGCCCGTCGGAACCAGGGTGGTGGTGGGGTTCCCGGCGAATTCCACGCTGGCGATTCCGGCGGAATAGAAAGAGACACCCCTGATGGCGACACCGCAGACGGCAACCATGGCACCCCCCGCGGGGGTCAAGACAGGCAGCGCGGTCCACGTGGGCGGGATGATCGGCTACGCCGCGATCTGGGCCTTCATGATCATTTTCCTGATCTATCCCCTCCTGCACCTTTTCTATGACTCCCTGACCACCGAAGAGGGTGTTTTCACCCTGCAGAACTTCATGGATTTCTTCTCGGACCGGTTTTACCTCAAGGCGCTGATGAACTCGCTCCTGCTCGGCGTGGCCACCGTCATGACCACGTCCATCATCGGGATCACCTTCGCCTTTTTGCTGCTGCGCTACGAGTTCCCGGGCCGGGGGCTCTTCTCCTACCTGTCCATCGTGCCGATGATCATGCCGCCGCTGGTCGGGGTGATGGGCTTCGTGTTCATCCTCGGCCGAGCCGGAACGGTGAACGTGATCCTGATGGACTACCTCGGCTTTACGAAGCCCATCAACTTCATGTACGGCATCCAGGGTGTCCTGCTGGTGGAGACCCTGCACCTGTTCCCGCTGATGACCCTCAGCATCGTGGACGCCATGGGCAAGATCTCCCCCTCGCTCGACGAGGCCGCCGAGAGCGTCGGGTCGCGCGGCCTGCGCAAGTTCTGGGACATCACCTTCCCCCTGACCACCCCGGGCTACGTGTCGGGCGCGCTGCTGGTCTTCATCTGGACCTTTGCGGACTTCGCCACCCCGCTGGTGGTGGGCGTCGACGATCTGCTCGCCTCCCAGGCCTACCTCAACATCGTGCAGTTCGTCGACCGGCGGCTGTTCAAGATGGGCATCGTCATCTCCGCCATCATGGTGATCCTCGCGATCCTGTTTCTGATCGTCGCCAAGAAATACGTGGCCATCAAGGACTACAGCTCGCTCTCCTACTCGGTGATCGAGCGCAAGCCGCTGCGGCCGGCCGCCAAGGCGGGAGTGATCATCTTCCTCGGCCTGGTCCTGACGCTCGCCTTCATCCCCTACCTGGGGATCGTGCTCGATTCCTTCGGCAAGGGTTGGGCCCTGACACCGTTCCCGGTGAAATACACCCTGCAGCACTTCCAGCGAGTGGCCATCGAAACGCCGAAGTTCATCTACAACAGCCTGCTGTACGCGGGCATTTCGGTGGTGATCTGCATCGCCGTCGGGGTGCCGCTGGCCTGGGTCGGGGCACGGACCAAGCTGCCGGGCCGCGAGTTTCTCGATTCGCTGACCACGCTGATCCTGGCGCTGCCCGGCACCGGCATCGGCATCGCCTACATGCGCGCGTTCAGGGAGCCCCTGCCCTATCTCGACGTGGCCTTTATCGGCATGTGGATGGTCATCCCGATCGTGCTCGGGGTGCGGCGGTTGCCGTACACGGTGCGCGGCACCTTCGCTTCGCTGCAGATCGTGCACAAGTCCTTCGAGGAGGCGGCCGAGAGCGTCGGCGCCACCAAGGCGACCACCTTCAAGGACGTGACCCTGCCCCTGATCTGGAAGGGGGTGCTGGTGGGCTCGCTTTACTCCTTCATCCTCGCGCTGCAGGAGGCATCCGCCACACTGCTCCTGGTTGTGCCCGGCCACGAGATGATGACGGTCGGCATCTTCAACTTCTACATCGGGGGCTCGGTCAACGAGGCCGCGGCCCTCGGCCTGATCCTGATCGTGCTGGGCGCGACCTGCCTGTTCGTCATCAACCGGGTGGCGGGAAGCAAAATGGGCGGGGTGTTCGGATGATCGGCGTGCCGGCGGCACGCGGTTCATGGGATTCGCCCGGCCGGGCGATCAAAAAAAAAAGCATTTCCAGGTCCCGGAAATGCTTTTTGATTGGTTTTCCGACCGGCTGCCTAAACGACGGTGACGTTCACGGCAGCGGGGCCCTTGTTGCCCTCAGTGACGTCAAAGGTAACCTGGTCGCCGTCCTTCAGGCTCTTGAAACCAGACCCGTTGATGCCGCTGTGATGGACAAAGATGTCGCGTCCATCTTCAGCCTGAATAAAGCCGTAGCCCTTCTTGTCATTGAACCACTTCACAGTTCCGTTGGCCATCGAAGCACCCTCCTTTCATAAAATTCTCATAGTCTCATACCAAGGGTGCCACCATCGGAACTGGATTCTCCCCTTAAGTCGAAACCGGTCCACACATCAGGGACCTTTGGATGATTACAAATATTCTATCCGGTTTTTGGGAAAAATCAAGTTTTGTTTTACGTTCCGGCCCGGTGACAAACCGCCCGTCTCACTCGACCGCGATGAAGCGACTGGGAGTACAGGCGCGGCAGGACCCGGAACGGACACGGGCCGCATCCGAGAGCGACAGTGCGCCGGTGACGACACCGGGGTCGCCGGCGTGGACGAACAGCCGCTGGACGTCCTTCAGGAACATGGTGCGCAGGGCATCCCAGAGAGAGTCGCGCTGGTCGCAGGCGGCGACCGGCGCGCTCATGACGCTGCGCGCCCGGCCCTCGAGGGCGGCCCCGTGGTGGTAGGCGCGGATCAGGTCGGTCTTGGAAACGACCCCCGTCGCCCGGCCTCTCTCACCGCAGACGAGTACCGCCCCGAACCGGTGGGCGATCAACCCTTCGACGACCTCGGCCAGGGAGGCTTCCTCCGCAAAGGAAACCACCCCGGCGGTCATGACGTCGGCTACGGCGAGCCGGTGATCGGTGCCGGTCGGCCTGACGGTGTGGGGCCGGCGGGCGATGCTGCGATCGCAGCCGCGGCAGTAGCGGTAGAGGAGCGCCACCACGTCCGTGGTGGAAAGGGTCCCGATCATCGCCGCCGCGTCGGCGCCGCGCACATACAGGCGGTGGACCCCGTGCGTGCGCATGAGGTCGAGGGACACCTCGAGTTCATCGTCCGGGAAGCAGGCGAGCACGGGGGCCATCATGATGTCGCCGAGCACGGTGTCGACGCTCAGCCCGGCGTAAAAAGCCCCGATGAGATCGGTCTTGGAGACTACGCCGGCGGGCCGGCCCTCATCGGCGGTGACCAGCACCGCGTTGCTCTTGAACTTGATCAGATGGTTGATGCAGCGGGCGATCGAGGCCTCGGCCGGCAGCTGGACCACCTGCCGCCGCATGGCCTCACTGACCCGCATTCCGCTCAGGACGTTGCGCCGCGTGGCGATCGGCATGGCATCACGTGAACTTCTCGAGCAGGTGGTAGAAAAGGTCGGAGATGTAGACGATGCCGACGATCTCTTTTCCATCGACGACCGGAAGCCGGCGGATGTGGCGCCGGATCATCAAATCGGCGATGACGATGGCGTGCGTGTCGGGTGCGATCGTCACCACGTCGGGGGTCATGATGTCCGCGACGCGGATCGGCTTGACGCGGTCGAGCAGCTCCGTGAAAAAGCCGTCCGGTCTGCAGGCCCTCCATCTCCCCCCAGAGGGCCGCATGTTTTGGCCGGACGAAGAGCAGGATGTCGTACATCGAAAGCATCCCCACCAGACGGTCCTGCTCGTCGACCACCATCATCCCGAAGATCTTCTTTTGCTCGGCGAGACTTGCGCTCCGGAACAGCTTGACTGCCTCGGCAATGCTCTGGCCGGGCCGCAGGGTGTGAAAGCGGGTGGTCATGATGTCACGGGCACGCATGGACGTGGGATCTCCTCATCGTAGGGACCGGCCGTCGGGGGGCAGGCCTTAAATCAGCTCCTGGGTGCTTCCCGCACACCGGCACGACCCCGTTTGAGCCGCGATTCAGGCCACCCGGCCCGCAGCTGCCTTGGCGCCGGTCTCCCGATGTGCTACCATGCGACCTTGCGACGACACCGTGAGCACCGGGACCAAAAAACGAGGGACTGAAGATGGCGAAAAAGCAAAAACGCGCCGCCGCGGTCAGGCCGGTGCGGGTCTGGGACCTGCCCACCCGCCTGTTTCACTGGCTGCTGGTGGCTTTAGTGATCGCCTCGTTTGCGACCGGCAAGGCGGGCGGCAACGCCATGCGCTATCACGAGTGGAGCGGCCTGGGCATCCTGACCCTGCTCGTCTTCCGTCTGGCCTGGGGCCTGATCGGCAGCCGCCCCTCGCGCTTTGCCCACTTCCTGAAGGGGCCGGGGACTGTGGTCCGCTATGCCGCCACCCTGCTGAAGCGCGACGCCCCCGCCCACCTGGGGCACAACCCCCTCGGCGGCTGGTCGGTGGCGCTCATGCTGCTCTCCCTGCTCGTTCAGGCGGGCACAGGGCTGTTCGCCAACGACGACATCGCGACCACCGGCCCTTTGGCGGCCCGGGTAAGCAAGGTTATGAGCGACCGGATCACCTCCGTCCACCACCTGAACCACGACATAATCCTGGTGCTGGTGGCCGTCCACGTGGCGGCGGTGCTTTTTCACCTGGTGTTCCGGCACGAGAATCTGATCGCCCCGATGCTGACCGGCGTCAAGCCGTGGCGCGGACAGGCCCCGCCGCTTCAGGAGCCGTCCCTCTGGCTCGCCGCCGCCGTCGCCGTCCTCGCCGCTTCAGGCGTCTATCTCCTGGTGCGCTGAGGAAGGCGCGCCGCCGTCGGCGCACGGTCATCAACGGACACGAACGGGGCTGGACCGCGCGATCCCCGAACCGATTACTTGTTCCGGTAGGCGTCGTGACAGGCTTTGCAGCTCTGACCGGTCTCGCCGAACCGGGTCTTCATCGCACCGGTCTCGCCCGCCTTGGCCGCAGCGGCGAGCTTGGCGATCTCGGCCTGGTTCCTCTTCGCCGCCGCCGCGAATTTGTCCTTCTCGGCCAGCGCGGCGGCCTTCATGCCGCTGCCCTTGTCGCTGCCGGGCACCGTGAAGGCCTCCCAGGGCAGGGCGGACAATGTCTCCACCACCGCCGCGTTGGCCGCGAACCCGGCCTTGTCGAAGGTCACCTCGCCCTTGACCATCGCCCCCATGCGGGTGAAGTGCTGCCCGATCAGAAACATGACCGACTGGCGGTACTTGACGGCATCCTCGGTGCGTGCGAACTGAGCGAACACGACCGCCGCACCGGCCATCACCAGCACCAATCCCAACACCAAACTCTTCTTCGCCATAAGACCTCCTTCACGCGGGTTCGGGACTCCGCCGTCACCATCCTCCGGGGAGTCCACCGTTGGGGACCAGGCCCCAGTCCGACTTGTGGCGTTCTTAAGACCGGCTCTCGACCCCGGAGCATTATCCTGGGCCAGTATAAGCCGGTTGTCGGGGGTAGACAAGGGGCGACGGAAAGGGTTCCCCGCGGCCCTTGACAATCGTTGCGGGTGATGAAATGGGTTTCTCATCACCCCCGAGGGCATTTAAAATGGAGAAACTCGTCATCACGGTGGCGCTGACGGGCAACGTCCCCACCCGGAAAATGAATCCCCATCTGCCGGTCACGGCCGAGGAGATCGGGGCCGACGTGCGGCGCTGCGCGGATGCCGGCGCGACGGTGTTTCACGTGCACGCACGCGACGCCGAGGAACGCCCGACGCTCGACATCGATGCCTACAAGGCCAATGCCCGCCGCATCAAGGAACTCGCCCCGGAGGTCATCCTCCAGCTCTCCACCGGCGCCCGCGCGGGAAGAGACTGGGAGGAGCGGACACGGCCGGTGAGGCTCCTGCCCGAGATGGGCTCCTTCACCACCGGCTCCAACAACCTGCCGGGGATCGTCTACGAGAACTCGCCGCCCTTCATCGAGCACTTGGCCAAGGTCTACCGGGAAACCGGGGTGAAGCCCGAAATCGAAGTGTTCGAAACCGGGATGATCGCAAACGCCCTCTTCCTGCAGAAGAAAGGCTTCATCGCCGCGCCCCTGCACTTCGCCTTTGTCCTGGGAGCGCCCGGTTCGATGCCCGCCACGGTCAAGAACCTGCAGTTTCTCTCCGAGAGCGTCCCGGCCGGCTCCACCTGGGCGGTGGCCGGCATCGGGAAGGCGGAGATCCCGCTTGCGACCGCGGCGATCGTCATGGGCGGGCACGTGCGCGTCGGACTCGAGGACAACCTCTTCATGCCGGACGGCTCGGCGGCCACCAACCCCCTGCTGGTGAAGAAGATCGTGCGCATTGCGCGCGAGGTCGGCCGCGAGATCGCCACCCCGGAAGAAGCGCGCGGCATCCTCACGCTCGACCCGAGCCGCAAGGACCGGATCCTGACCATGCTCGCTTGAGCGGTGCCCGCAGCCGGCGATGGCGCTCAGAAAGCGACCCGCCGGCAGTTCGAGTCCGGGTAGGGGTACCTCATGAATCTCGCCGTGGCGGCGGCGCCGAGCTAATAATGGTCTCGTAATAATCAAGACGGCCTCCGAAAATCCCTCCTGTCCTCCCTTTGCCGAAGGGAGGGATCACCCCTCTGTGGCGAAGAGGGGCAGGGGAGATGTTACAGAACGGGTCCATTCAATTTCGAGACCGTCAATAAATAGGATCGTATCGCCACCGGTCCCCCGGCATCAGAGCCAGGTAACCTTCGGCGCCTTGCGCAGCGGCAGGCGCTGATAGCGGAACTTGGGGGAGCCGACCATCACGGCGCCGAAGGCGCGGTGGCCGGCGGGCAGCTTGAGGGCTTCGAAGAGCGGCGGGTACTTGTTGACGGCCGCGTACAGGTAGCCGGCCCAGCAGGCCCCCAGCCCGAGCACCGGGGCGTAGAGCTCGAGGTAGCTGAGCGCGAGCGCCGTGTCCTCGGCCCCGAAGGCGTAGTCCTTGTCGGCGTGACCCACGATCACGTGCGGCGCACCCCGGCAGACGCGGTCCACACCCGTGTCCCAGGCCGCGGCCACCCGCGTAAAGGAGAGCGTGGCCGCCAACTGCGGCTGGGCCTGGATGACCCCGCGCATGAAGTCGACCACCAGCCCCGATAGACGCCGCACCTCTTCCGGGCTCTCCACCACCGTCCAGTGCCACGGCTGGCTGTTCTTGGCCGAGGGGGCACAGGAGGCGATCTCGAGCAGCTTTTCGAGCTTGGCCCGCTCCACGGGTTTGTCCCGGAAGGTGCGGATGGAGCGCCGGCTGCGCAGGAACTGCTCGGCCTGCTCCCGGCTGGGCTGCAGTTCCTTGTCCACCGTCTGGCACTGTTCGGGGGAGAGCCAGTTCAGGGCAAAAGCCCCGGTGGGACACACCGCGACGCAGTGACCGCAGGCAATGCAATAAGTTGCAAAATCAGCTTCCGGCACCGGCACCTCGTCGGCCGAATCCAGGCGGATGATGCGCGCCGGGCACTCGGCGACACAGATCCCGTCATGGTTGCACTTGTCCTTGGCTACTTCAAAGGGGTTCATTCAGGCTCTCCTTGCGTCGCAGTCTCTCCCGGGGGGCCGTGCAGGCGCCGTTTCCGTCCGTCAGTTCGGAGTTTTCTTGGATTTCGCGGCTCAGCGATCGGCGCGAAGATTTATCTTTTACCCTCTTTTCGGCGGCAGTGCAAGCCGGGTTTTGGATGCCAGGGACGGAACGGCCGGCCGGAAACGCCCCGCCGGCGGTTGACTTGCCGCACCCAATTCTCTAAATAAGCAAAAGGCGTTGAACGACCCAAAACCTTTTGGACAGGAGAGGAAGAATGAAGACGAGCGCATTCCAACCCGGAGAACCCTATACCTACCCGCTGATTTTGAAAAAGCTTCTCTCGACCCCGCTGATCTACACGCCCGAGCGGGAGATCGTCTACCGCGACAAGCTGCGCTTTACATACCGCCAGTTGGACGAGCGCATCAACCGCCTGGCCAACGGGCTGAGCCGCCTGGGGGTCAAGCCCGGCGATGTGGTGGCAGTGATGGATTTCGACAGCCACCGCTACCTCGAGTGCTTCTTCGCAGTACCCGGCATGGGTGCGGTGCTGCAGACGGTCAACTGGCGCCTCTCCCCCGAGCAGATCGTCTACACGATCAATCATGCCGAAGCCAAGCTCGTCATCGTCAACGCCACCTTCCTGCCCCTGCTCCAAGGGATCCGCGACACGCTTTCGACCGTGAAGAGCGTCATCCTCATCGTCGAGGACGGCGCCAAGCCGCAAACCCCGCTCGACCTTGCGGCCGAGTACGAGGAGCTGCTCGGTGCGGCCGACACTTTTTTCCCTTTCCCGGACCTGGACGAGAACACCCGCGCCACGACCTTCTACACCACGGGCACCACCGGCAACCCCAAGGGGGTCTATTTCTCGCACCGCCAGCTCGTGCTGCACACCCTCGTCTCGGCCGTGGCGACAGGCGCCTACCACACCCAGGGGCGGTTCCGCTCGAACGACGTCTACATGCCGCTCACCCCCATGTTTCACGTCCACGCCTGGGGCATCCCCTTCGTCGCGACCCTGTTGGGGGTGAAGCAGGTCTACCCCGGCATGTACGAACCGGGCATGCTCCTCAAGCTGATCCAGACGGAGAAGGTCACCTTCTCCCACTGCGTGCCCACGATCCTGCAGATGATCCTGACGAGCCCGGCCGCCGAGAAAGCGGACCTCTCGGGCTGGAAGTGCATTATCGGCGGGTCCCAGCTGCCGCGAGGCCTGGCCCAGATGGCCAGAAAGCGCGGCGTCGATGTCAACGTGGGCTACGGCATGTCCGAAACCTGCCCCATCATCAGCCTGGCCAACCCGAAGGAGCACATGCTCGACTGGGAGGAGGAGCGGCAGCTCGACATCCTGACCAAGACCGGAAGGCCCGTCCCGCTGGTCGAGCTCGAGGTGGTGGACGCCGACGACAAGCCCCTGCCCCACGACGGCAAGGCCACGGGCGAGGTGGTCATGCGCGCCCCCTGGCTGACGGCCGGCTACCACAAGGACCCCGAACGCTCCGCCGAGCTCTGGCGCTCCGGCTGGCTGCACAGCGGGGACGTGGGCTACATCGACCCGGAAGGCTACCTGCAGATCACCGACCGCATCAAGGACGTGATCAAAAGCGGCGGGGAGTGGATTTCCTCCCTGGACCTGGAGAACCTGCTCAGCCAGCACCCGGCCGTGCTCGAATCGGCCGCCGTCGGCGTCAAGGACGAGAAGTGGGGCGAACGGCCGCTGTGCGTGGTCGCGCTCAAGCCCGAGCACAAGGGCAAGGTCACGGCCGATGAGCTGCACCGGTTCATGCTCGGGTTCGCCGAGGCGGGGAAGCTGCCCAAGTACGCCGTCCCCGAACGCTTCGAGTTCGTCGACGCCATCCCCAAGACGAGCGTCGGCAAACTCGACAAGAAGGTCCTGCGCCGGACGTATTGACAAGCCGGGGCCTCTGATTCTATGGTAATCGGGGCGTCGGATGACCCGACGCCCCGATTTGCTTTTGCGAGGGACCCCGATGCACCCGCTCGATGCCGGCCAGTGGTACTCGCCCTGGGAGCCCGGCCTGTTCAGCCTGGCCGTTTATGGGGCCGCGGTGCTGATCGTCGTCGCCGGCCTGCTGGCGGTCTCGTCCTGGATCGGCCAAAGACGGCCCGGCACCGAAAAGCTGCGCGCCTACGAGTGCGGGGTCATCCCGACCGGCATCGCCCGCCTGCGCACGCCGGTGCCCTTTTACCTGGTGGCCATCTTTTTTCTGCTCTTCGACGTCGAGGGCGCCTTCATCCTCGCCTGGGCCGTCGGCTTCCGCGAACTCGGCTGGCAGGGGTGGCTTGCGATCGTCTTCTTCATCGGCATGCTGTTCCTGGGGCTGGTCTATATCTGGAACAAAGGAGGGCTCGCTTGGGGGCCGACCCGCGCCAAGAGCTGAGCGGACGCCTGCTGACCGGCACCGATCTCCTGATCAACTGGGCACGCCAGTACAGCCTCTGGCCCATGTTCTTCGGGCTCTCCTGCTGCTTCGTCGAGGAGGCGGCCGTCTTTACCGCCCGCTACGATATGGCCCGTTTCGGGGCCGAGGTGCTGCGCCCCTCCCCGCGCCAGGCCGACCTGCTCATCACCGCCGGCACCATTTTCAAGAAGATCGCACCGGTCGTGCTGCGGCTCTACGAACAGATGGCCGAGCCCAAGTGGGTGGTCTCCATGGGCTCCTGCTCCAACTGCGGGGGCATGTACGACGGTTACAGCGTCGTGCAGGGCATCGACCAGATCCTGCCCGTGGACGTCTACATCCCGGGCTGCCCGCCGCGGCCCGAGGCCGTGCTCCAGGCCCTGGTGCTCCTGCAGCAGAAAATCGTCGCCGAAGAGCGTCCGACCCGCCCGACCCTCAACCTTCCGGGCGGGACCCAGGGGACGCAGCGGCCCGATTCTCGTCGACGGCCGCACGAAATCCCGCGACCCGCGCGGCCCCGGCATGCAGGGCACGGCGATCCGCGGCACCTCGGATCTCCCGCCGCTGTTTGCCGACAGCCGCTCGGAGCTGATGTGGACCCCTCCCGCACGGCGCATCGTCTTCAACGCGACCGAGAGCGTCCTTGCCAGGAGCCTTACCGAACGCTTCGGACCGGACATCGTCGCCGAGGCGCACCCCTCCGACATGCCGACCTTCCAGGTGGCGGAGCACCGCGTCAAGGAGGTGCTGCGCTTTCTCAAACACGAATCCGCCCCGCGGTTCCGGCGGCTCGAGGACCTGACCGCCGTCGACGAGTCCGCCCGCAGAAACCGCAGCGACTACCCGGACTTCACCCTGGTCTACCACCTGCTCGCCTTCGACCCGGCCACCCGGGTGCGGCTCAAGGTCCCGCTCAACGGCCACGAGCCCAAGGCTGCCAGCATCACGGACATCTGGCCCTCGGCCAACTGGTACGAGCGCGAGGCGTACGACCTGCTCGGCGTCCGCTTCGACGGGCACCCGGATTTAAGACGCCTCATCATGCCCGCCGACTGGCAGGGGCACCCGCTGCGCAAGAGCCACCCGGGCCGTGCGACCGAGATGGCCCCCTACACCCTGGAAGACGCCCGCCGGCACCAGCCCGTGGACGCCGGTGTTTTGATCGGGCAGGCGCCGGACGACCCGCACCTGGTGCTCAACATCGGGCCGCATCACGTGAGCGTCCACGGACTGATCCGCTACGTCGTCACCCTGGACGGCGAAGAGATCAGCGGGATGGACATCGACATCGGCTACCACCACCGCTCGGTCGAGAAGATCGGCGAGCGCCAGACCTGGCACCAGTTCATCCCCTACACGGACCGGGTGGACTACCTGGCCGGGGCGGCCAACAACCTGCCCTATGTCCTGGCGGTCGAGACCCTGGCGGACATCCGGGTGCCCGAGCGGGCCCAGGTGATCCGGGTGCTGCTGAGCGAGCTCTTCCGGCTGAGCAACCACCTCGTCTGGCTCGGCACCTACGCCCACGATGTCGGCGCCATGACCCCGACCTTCTACACCTTCCGCGAGCGGGAGATGATCCTCGACATCGTCGAGCTCATCACCGGCGGCCGGCTCCACCCCTCGTGGTTTCGGCTGGGCGGGGTGGCCGCGGACCTTCCGGAAGGGTGGAAGCAGGCCGTGGACGAATTCGTGAAGGTCTTCCCGCGGCGCATCGACGAGTACGAGAAGCTGATCCGCAAAAACCCCATCTTCAAGGCCCGCACCCAGGGCATCGGCCGCATCACGTTGGAGGATGCCATCGACTGGGGGGTCACCGGGCCCAACCTCAGGGCCTGCGGCCTGGAGTGGGACCTGCGCAAAAACATGCCCTACTCGGGCTACGAGCGCTTCGAGTTCGAGGTGCCGACCGCCGTCGCCGGGGACTGCTACGCGCGCTACCTGGTGCGCATCGAGGAGATGCGCCAGAGCACCCGCATCATCGCGCAGGCCGCGGCCGAGATGCCGGCCGGCCGCACCGTGACCGACGACTACCGCTACGTGATACCGGCGCGCGCGGACATGCTCAAGGACATCGAAAGCCTGATTCACCATTTCGTCAACGTCACCCGCGGCATGAAGATCCCCCGCGGCGAAGCCTATGCGGCCTGCGAGATCCCCCGCGGCGAGCAAGGCTACTACGTGGTCAGCGACGGGCTGGGGCATCCCTACCGGCTGCGGATCCGGGGGCCGGGGTTTGCCAACGTGCAGGTCATGCCGATCCTGACGCGCGGGGAGACCATCGCCGACCTGATCGCGGTGATCGGCTCGGTGGACTATATCCTCCCGGACATCGACAGGTGAGGGGATGGCTGCGCTGAAAGGCCAATATCCGCGTTGCGCTTCATCCCTCGATCGCTGCGGCGTACTTCCAGTACGCCTCGCTCTGAGGGATTCGCGCGCCTTGATCTTGGCCTTTGATCGCAGCCATCCAAAATCTTCTCAACTCATTCTTCGAGCTTACTGCTTCCAGCTTGGAGCTGGCTGCAAGCAACAACCGATGAGTTTATGCTGCCGAAGGAACTGAAAGAGCGGCTGGAAGCCGAAATCCGCGAAGTCGAGCACCCGCGGGAGCTGGCGGTGGACGTGATGTTCGCCGTTCAGGAGCACTACGGGTATCTCCACGACGAGGCCCTGGCCGAGGCGGCCGCGCTGCTTGCGATGACGCCGCTCGAGCTCGACGAGCTGGCCACCTTCTACACCTTCACCTTCCGGGAGCCGGTGGGAAAGCACGTGATCCATGTCTGCGACAGCCTGGTCTGTTGGATGAACGGCGGCGTGCCGGTCCTCGACCACCTCAGCCGCAGACTGGGGATCGGGCCGGGGGAGACCACGGCCGACGGGATGTTCACCCTGCTCTCGGTCTGCTGCATCGGCTACTGCGACCGGTCCCCGGCCATGCTGGTCGACCGCCGGGTGCACGGCGAGCTGACGCCGGAGAAAATCGACGGGATCCTGGAGCGGTTGAGAAACGGACAACCGGCCGAATCGTTGGATGCCCGATGACAAGAAGCGATTCATGGCGCGCAGCGCCACTTTATCATCAAGTAAGTCTTGTTTTTGCGGGAGCGGCTTCCAGCCGCGATCATTTTGCGGCAAGATGCCGCTCCCACCAGAAAAAGAGTGACTTACTTGGAAGAGCGGTGACAGGAACATCGACGTGACCTCCTACCCGCAAATACTGTTCCGCAACCGCAAGCCCGACCGCATCGCCACGCTGGCGGAATACCGGGCGAGCGACGGCTACCGGGCCCTGGAGGCGGCGGTCGCGGGCCGCTCACGGGCCGAGGTGCAGCAGCTCATCCTGGACGCGGCGCTGCTCGGACGCGGGGGGGCCGCCTTCCCGGCCGCCCGCAAGATGATGACCATCGCCGAGGACGCGCCCTTTCCGCGCTACATCGTGTGCAACGCCGACGAGATGGAGCCCGGCACCTTCAAGGACCGGGTCCTGATCCACGCCGACCCCCACCAGCTGATCGAAGGCATCGCCATCGCCGGCTGGGCGGTTCAGGCCGAGCGCGGCATCGTCTTCATCCGCCCGGAATACGAGAACGCGGCCCGCATCCTGGAGCGGGAAATCGGCATCGCCCGCGACGCCGGGTTTCTCGGCCGCCACATCCTGGGCAGCGGCTACAGCCTGGAAATCGTCGTCCACCGCAGCGCGGGCCGCTACATCTGCGGCGAAGTCACGGCCCAGTTGAACGCCCTGGAGGGCCGGCGCCCGAACCCCCGCCAACCGCCGCCCTACCCGACCGAAAAAGGGCTCTGGGGACGCCCGACCCTGACTCAAAACGTGGAGACCCTGGCCTGCCTCCCGCACATCGTCAGAAACGGGGCCGAGTGGTTCAAGAGTCTCGCCAAGACCCAGACCGGCGCCGGGACCAAGATCTTCGGCGTGAGCGGCAAGGTGCGTCGGCCGGGGTGCTACGAGCTGCCCCTGGGGGTGCGCCTGAGCGAGATCATCGAAACCCACGCCGGGGGCATGCTCGAGGGCTCGCGGTTCAAGACCTGCCTGCCGGGCGGGGCGTCCACCGGGTTTTTACCCGCCCAGCACTACGACGTGGCCATGGATTTCGACGCCCTGCGCCAGGTCGGCAACCGGCTGGGGACGGGGGCCATCATGGTGCTCGACCACAAGACCTGCCTGGTCGCCGCCACCTTGAACCTGATGGAGTTTTTCGCGCGCGAGTCCTGCGGCTGGTGCACGCCCTGCCGCGAGGGGCTGCCCACCATCCGCGAACTGCTCGGCCGCATCGAGGCCGGGGAGGGGCGGGCCGAGTATATCCCGACCCTCGAGCGCATGAGCAAACACCTCTACCGCAGCTACTGCGCCCTCGCCCCGGGCGCGGCCGCACCGCTGGAAAGCCTGCTCACGCATTTCAGGGACGAGGTGGAGGAGCACATCCGGGGGAAGAGATGTCCTTTTAAGAGATAGTTTTAAGTGTTACGTTTTAAGTTTTAAGAAAAAATTACCGACACTTTTTCCTTTGCTTAACACTTAAAACTTAACACGTAACACGTTCCTCATCAGGCTTTTCAAGGAATCAGGGGGTCTGCCGCACTCGGCAGCCCGAAGAGCAGACATGGTCACACTCACCATCGACGAGCGCGAAATCGAAGTCGCGGAGGGGACCAAGGTCATCGAGGCCGCCGCGCAGTCTAGGGATCATGATCCCGCGCTTCTGCTACCACCCGGCCCTGGGGTCGGTGGGTGCCTGCCGGGTGTGCGCCGTCAAGTTCGTCGAGGGTCCGGTGAAGGGCATCCAGATGAGCTGCATGGTGGGTGCGGCCGAGGGCATGGTGGTCTCGACCACGGACGCGGAGGCCGTCGACTTCAGGCGTCACGTCATCGAGTGGCTGATGGTCAACCACCCCCACGACTGCCCGGTCTGCGACGAGGGCGGGCACTGCCTGCTGCAGGACATGACCATCTCCGGCGGCCACGGGATCCGCCGCACCCCGGGCAAAAAGCGCACCTACCCGGACCAGGACCTGGGCCCCCTCATCCAGCACGAGATGAACCGCTGCATCCACTGCTACCGCTGCGCGCGTTTCTACCAGGAGTTCTGCGGCGGCCGCGACCTGGGGGCGCTCGGTGTCGCCAACCGCACCTATTTCGGCCGTGTGACAAGCGGGGCCCTGGAGAGCCCGTTCAGCGGCAACCTGAGCGACCTGTGCCCGACCGGGGTGTTCACCGACAAGCCTTCGCGGTTTTTCGGCCGGCGCTGGGACTACGAGCGCACTCCGACGATCTGCCTCAACTGCTCGCTCGGCTGCCACACCACCACGAGCGTGCGCTACCGCCAGGTCGCCCGCCAGGAGGCCCGCTTCAGCGAGGCGGTGAACGGCCATTTCATCTGCGACCGGGGCCGCTACGGGTTCTTCTACGCCAGCCTGCCCGAGCGACCCCGCCGGCCGCGGGTCGACGGGGCATCAAGCGACCTGGGCCCGGCCCTTGCGTTCGTCCGCGAACGGCTTGCGGCGATCCGGGCGGCGGGCGGACCCGGGGCCATCGCCGCGGCCGGCTCGACACGCAGCAGCCTGGAGACCCAGATCATGCTCCGGCGCGCCGCCCGGCTCGGAGGGTGGCGGGAACCCGCGTTCTTCGCCGATGCGGACACGGCCCGCAAAGTGCGCTCCGCGGTCGCGCAGCTCGAGCCCGGGTTGACCGTGAGCCTGCGGCAGATCGAGGCTGCCGACTGCGTGCTCGTGGTCGGCGCCGACCCCCTCAACGAGGCGCCCATGCTGGCGCTCGCTCTGAGACAGGCGGTGCGAAACGGTGCG
Source organism: uncultured delta proteobacterium (assembly GCA_963716785.1). GTDB lineage: Bacteria > Desulfobacterota > Desulfobacteria > Desulfobacterales > SpSt-501 > SpSt-501. The sequence goes on from CAVQUW010000018.1 coordinate 43,996, forward strand.
CGCGTGGCGGTCCTGGACCCCCGCCCGGTCTGCCTGCCCTGCGATTTTCGCCACACACCGCTCTCTGCGCATGCGCTCGCATCGGCCCTGGAGGGGTTGATCGCCGACCCCGCCGGAGAAGCGCCCGACCCCGGCGCGCACCTGTCCGCGCTTAGCGAGGCCGCCGCCTGGCTGCGGCAAAGCCGCCGGCCGGTGATCGTCTGCGGCACGGACCTACCGGGAATTGAGACTGTCAATTCGGCGGCCGCCGCCGCTCGCCGGCTCGGCACGGCGGGTAAACAGGCCGGCCTCTTTTTCCTGATGCCCGGTGCGAACGCCTGGGGCGCGGGGCTGATCTCCAGGGATGAGGGAGGCCTCGCCGGTCTCCTCGCCGCCGCCGAGCAGGGAAACGTGCGCGCCCTGCTCCTTGTTGAAAACGACCCGTTCACGACCTTTCCCGACCGTGGGCTGCTCGAGCGCGCCCTCGCCCGGATCGAGCTGCTCGTCGTCCTGGACTGCCTCGACTCGCCGGCGGCCCAAGCCGCGCAGGTGTTCCTGCCGACCCAGACCGTCTACGAGAGCGGGGGCCTGTATGTCAATCAGGAGAGCCGGCTCCAGGAGTCGCTGCCGGCCTTTGGCGGCGGGACCCCCGTCCGGGACACCGGGGGCGGCGACCACCCGCCGCGGGTCTATGCGGCCGCTCTGCCGGGTGCCGACCCCGCCCCGGCCTGGCAGTTGCTGGCGCGGATCGCCGGCGACGACCTGCCGCAGGGGGCCGCTCAGGCCCGCGCGTGTGTACGGGGGCACGTTGCGGCGGCGACACCCGTTCCGGCCGCTGCCGCGGAGGACGATTCACTGCCCCCGGGGGGAATCCTGATCGCTGCCGGGGGGGCTGAGGCCGGATTCGCGGCAGCCGCACCCGCCGTGGGAAAATCCGCGGGTGACGGGTTTGAAGTCGTTCTCGCCGACCGGACCTTCGGAACCGAGGAGCTCTCGGTGCACTCCCCCTGCCTCGGGCCGCTCCTCACCCCGGCGCAGATCGAATTGCACGCCGCAGACGCCCGGGCACTCGGCGTCGCCGACGGAGACCGCATCGCCGTCGGCCGCGGGCCGGCACCGCTCGAAGCCTTCGCACGGGTATGCGACACGATGGCGCCCGGCATCCTGGTCGTCCCGCGCGACTGCCGGCTGGCCTGGCAGAAGATCGGAACACGGGTCCAGCCGGCGGACATCCGTAAAATGTGAGCACCATGGAAACCTGGATCATCGGCTTTATCCTATTGATTTTCAAACTCGGGGCGGTCCTGCTCTTTTTGCTGCTGGCCGCGGCCTACCTGGTCCTGGTCGAGCGCAAATTGCTGGCCCGCATCCAGATCCGCTACGGCCCGAACCGGGCCGGCAAGTTCGGCCTGCTCCAGCCCTTTGCCGACTCGATCAAGATGATGGTCAAAGAGGATATCGTGCCGGCGGAGGCCGACCGGGTCATTTTCCTGCTGGCGCCCGCCGTGGTGGCGACCACCGCGCTGCTGATGTTCGCGGTGATCCCCTTCGGGCCGGAGATTTCCGTTTTCGGCGCCAGGGTCCCGCTGGTCATCAGCGACCTCAACATCGGGCTGCTCTTCATCTTCGCCCTCTCCTCGCTCGGCGTCTATGGCACCGCCCTCGGCGGCTGGGCGTCGAACTCGAAGTACAGTCTGCTCGGGGGCATCCGCGGTGCGGCGCAAATGATCAGCTACGAGCTCAGCCTGGGGTTGGCGATGGTGCCCGTGGTGATGCACGCAGGCTCCTTCAGCCTGGTGGACATCGTCGAGGCCCAGAGCGGGCTGCCGTTTTTCGTGCTCGAACCGGTGGCTTTCGCGGTATTTTTCACCAGTGCCATGGCCGAGAGCAAGCGGATCCCCTTCGACCTGCCCGAGGCCGAAAACGAGCTTGGGGCCGGGTTCCACACCGAGTACAGCGGCATGCGCTTCGGCATGTTCTTTCTCGGGGAATACGTGCACATGCAGGTGCTCGGGGCCCTCACTGCCGTGCTGTTCCTGGGCGGCTGGCGCGGGCCGCTGCTGCCCCCGCCGGTGTGGCTCGCCCTGAAAATGTTCGCGGTCAGCCTGGTGATGATCTGGATCCGCGGAACGCTGCCGCGGCTGCGCTACGACCAGCTGATGAACTTCGGCTGGAAGGTCCTGATCCCGGTCGCCCTGATGAACATCGTGGTGACGGGGGCGCGGTTGTTGTGGTAAGTGGAAAGGGTAGTGGGCAATTGAGGGAACCATGCGCGTCGATCTGATCGATAAAAAACCGGCCGGGCCCGTCGAAGCCCTCTGGGAGGGGGTGAAGGCGCTCGCCGCGGGCTTCGCGACGACCTTCACCCATCTCTTCCGCCGGCCCATCACCGAGGAGTACCCCGAGTTCAAACGGGTGCTGCCGCCGCGCACCCGCGCCCGCATCGTACTCACCCGCGACCCGGACGGGGGCGAGCGCTGCGTCGCCTGCTACCTGTGCTCGGGGGTCTGCCCGGTGAGCTGCATCTCGATGCAGTCGGCCGAGCGGGAGGACGGCCGGCGCCACGCCGCCTGGTTCCGGATCAACTTCGCGCGCTGCATCTACTGCGGGCTGTGCGAGGAGGCCTGCCCGACCTCGGCCATCCAGCTCACCCCGCTCTTTGAGACCTGCGAGCGGGAGATCCTGACCCTCGTCTACGAAAAGGAGGACCTGCTCGTCGACCACGGCGGCAAGGACCCGGACTATGATTTCTACCGGCATGCCGGCATCGTCACGGCGGCGGCCGGCAAGGGGGAACACATCGGCGAGGACAAGCCGGTCGATGTGAGAACCAACATGCCCTGAAAGGAATTCTCAGCGCCGGGACGTAAAGGACGCAGAGGATCAACCATGACCGTGTTCCACACACTCTTTTACCTGGTCGCCGTCTTGATCGTGGTGTCGACGGGGCTTGCCGTCACCCGCCGGAACATGGTGCATGCGGTGATCTACCTGATCCTGTCCTTCTTCGGCAGCGCCTTTCTTTTCTACCTGTTCGGCGCCCCGTTTCTGGCGGCGCTCATGGTCATTGTTTACGCCGGCGCGATCATGGTGCTTTTTTTGTTCATCATCATGATGCTGCGGGTCGAGAGCCCGGATGCCACGCTGTTTCCCGGCGCGGCAGATCTGGCCGGCCGCGTTGATGGCGGTCGCCTACCTGGCCGCCGGGGCCCTGATGGGCCGCATCGACCCGGCCACGGCCTCGGCCCCGCTCACCGCCGCCCAGAGCACGCCGGCCGCGTTCGGGGTGTATGTGTTCCGCAACGCCTGGCTGGCCGTTGAAATCGCATCCCTCCTGCTCCTGGTGGCGCTGATCGGCGCGCTGCTGATCGGCAGGCGCACCGCTGGAAAACAAGCCGGCGAACCCGAGGCCCCATGAACGCAATCCCTTTTGGTCATGTGCTGGCGCTGGCGGCCGTCGTGGTCGTCACGGGCATGGTCTGTGCCGTCGCCCGCCGCAACCTGATCATGGTGCTGCTGGGGGTTGAGATCATGCTGAACGGGGCCGCCATCGCCTTCATCGGTGCGGCCCTGCGCTGGCAGCAGCTCGAGGGACAGGCCTTCGTGATGTTCATCATCGCCATCGCCGCGGCCGAGGTTTCGGTGGGGCTGGCGCTGATCGTCTATTTCTACCACCGCACGGGGTCCCTCGACCCGCGGCGGGTCAATGAACTCGAGTAAGCCGCTCATGGGCATATCCCAAATAGCCGCCGCCGACCCGAGCCTGATCGCCGCCGTGCTGGCCGCCGCCCTGCCGCTGGCGGCCTTCGCGGTCATCATCCTGCTGACCCGCGGGAGGCCCGGCCTGTCGGCGGGCATTTCGATCGCGGCGGTGGCGGTCTCCACGGTATGCGCGGGGGTCCTGCTCTTCGTTCACCAGGAGCTCCCCCGGCCGCTCGAGTTCAGCGCCTCCTGGGTGGCCGGCGGCGGCATCGATGTGCGCATCGGGGTCCTGATCGACCCGCTCAGCCTGCTCATGCTGGCGGTGGTGGCGACGATCTGCCTGCTCGTGCAGGTGTACTCCCTGGGCTACATGGCGGGCGATCCTGGCTTTGGGCGCTACTACGCCTTCATGTCGCTCTTCGCCTGGGCGATGATGAGCATGACCCTGGCACCCAATCTGCTGCAGCTCTACATTTTCTGGGAGCTGGTGGGGCTGGCCTCCTACCTGCTGATCGGGTTCTGGTACGAGAAGTTCAGCGCGAGCGAGGCCGGCAAGAAGGCCTTCGTCATGACCCGCCTGGGGGATGTCGCCCTCTTTCTGGGGATCCTGCTGATCCTGATCGAGTTCGGCAACCTGGACATCCGGGCGCTGAACAGCCCGGCGGCCGGCCGCCTGTCGCCGGCCGTGGTCACCGCCGCCGCGCTCCTGATCTTCGGGGGCATCGTCGGCAAGAGCGCCCAGTTCCCGCTCCTCACCTGGCTGCCGGACGCCATGGAGGGCCCGACGCCGGTCAGCGCACTGCTCCACTCGGCCACCATGGTGGCGGCCGGGGTCTTCCTGTTCGCGCGGCTCTTCCCGTTTTTCAGTCTCTCGCCGACGGCGCTCGGCGTCTGTCTGGCGGTGGGGGCCGTGAGCATGCTGCTCGCCGCCACCATGGCCATGGTCAGCCGCGACATCAAGCAGGTCTGGGCCTACTCCACCATCAGCCAGCTCGGCCTGATGATCATGGGCCTTGCCGCCGGGGACTTCACGGCGGGGGTCTTCCACCTGACGACCCACGCCGGCTTCAAGGCCCTGCTCTTTCTGTGCGCGGGGGTCTTCATCCACGCCTTCGGCACCAACGACATGTTCGCGATCGGCCGCCGGGGAGGCCGCCGCCTCAAAGCGGCGACGGTCTGTCTCTTGGTGGGGGCCGCCGCCCTCTGCGGGGTGCCGCCGTTTTCGGGCTTCGCCAGCAAGGAGTTGGTCCTCGCGGCTCTGGCCGACCTGGACAACCCCCTCTGGCTCGCGGCCGGGCTGCTCGGCGCCTTTCTGACGCCCTACTACACGTTCCGGCTCCTTTTCGTGATCCTGCGGCCGGCGGGGCTGCCGCGCCGAGCGATGCAAACGAGCACGGCGGGCACGGCTCCCGCCGAGGCGACCTGGCGATGACCGCCCCCCTGTGGGTCCTGGCGGGGGCGACCGCGGCGGGCGGCTTTGCCGAAAAGGCCCTGGCCGGCTTCCTGGCGGGCGCGCTGCCGACCGCCCCGGCCGGCACCGCCCACCACGCCTGGCTGCCGTTTGCCGCCGTGGGCCTGTGCGGGGCCGGGATCCTGCTGGCCTGGGTCGAATTCGGCCGACGCGGCGCCGCACAGATAGGGTTCGCCGAGCGGGCGGCGCCGCTCGCCGCGCTCTTCGCCAACCGCTGGTACATCGACCGCGCTTACCGGTGGGTGCTCGACAACCTCGTCTACGGGGTGTTCTCGGCGCTGTGCGCGAAAGGCGACCAGCGCGTGATCGACGGGGCCGTGGACGGGCTTGGCGGGCTCACGGCCCGGGCCGGGCGGCGGCTCTCCACCGCCCACACGGGCATGATCCAGTACCGGCTGATCATCGTGTTTGCCACCATCTTGCTTCTGACCCTCTACGGTCTCATGTGACGCCAATGGCGGGCTTCCCATACCTGACATCGATTCTGCTCTGCTGCCTGCTCGGCCTGCTGGTCATCCTCTGCCTGCCGGAGGGACGGAAAACTGCGATCAGGCGGGTGGCCGCCGCGTTCTCCGGGCTGAGCCTCGTCCTGTCGCTCGTGGTCTTCTGCGCCTACGACCGCAGCCTCGGGGGGCTGCAGTTCGTCGAGAAGATCCCCTGGGTGCCGTCGCTCGGGATCAACTACTTCAACGCCGTCGACGGTTTCAGCCTGCCCATGGTCCTTCTGACCGGAATCGTGTTCTTCACCGGGGTGCTGACCATGTGGGAGCTGGAGAACCGGGTCAAGGAGTTCTTCGCGCTCTACTTCCTGCTGGTGGCCGGCGTCTTCGGGATGTTCGTGGGGCTCGACCTCTTCTTCATCTTCATCTGGTACGACGTCTCGCTCTTTCCCATGTATCTGCTGATCGCCGTGTGGGGCAGCACCCGCAAGGAATACGGGGCGATGAAGCTCACCCTCTACCTGTTGGCCGGAAGCGCCCTCATCCTGCCGGCGATCCTCTACCTGCACGTTGCGGCGGGCGGCACCAGCTTCGACATCACTTTGCTCATGCGGCCCGGGACCTTCCCGCCCTTCGTTCAAAAGCTCGCCTTCCTCCTGCTCTATGTCGGCTTCGGGATCCTGGCCGCCGTCTGGCCCTTCCACACCTGGTCGCCGGTCGGCCACGTGGCCGCGCCCACGGGGGTGAGCATGCTCCACGCCGGGGTGCTCATGAAGATCGGGGCCTTCGGCGTTCTGCGGGTCGCCATTTTCCTCTGCCCGGAGGGCTGGAAGTTCTGGGCGCCGTGGATGGCGGCGCTGGCCGTCATCGGCATCGTCTACGGCGCCCTGGCGGCCTTGAGGCAGACCGATCTCAAGTATGTGGTCGGCTACTCGAGCGTCTCCCACATGGGCATCGTGGGGCTGGGGCTTTCGACCGTGAGTGTCGACGGGCTGAACGGCGCGGTGTACCAGATGTTCGCCCACGGCATCATGACGGCCCTCTTCTTTTCGGCCATCGGCTTCATCTACGACCGCACCCACACCAAGATGATCCCGGAGCTGGGGGGCTTGAGCCGCGTCATGCCGAAGGCCTCCGGCTATTTCATCCTCGCGGCGCTGACCGGCATCGGCGTGCCCTGCCTGGCGAGCTTCTGGGGTGAGCTGATGGTGTTCATCGCGGCCTTCCGCGTCTACCCGGCCGCCGGGGTGCTGGCGGTGGCCGCGCTGGTGGTCAGCGCCCTGTTCATGCTGCGCGTGGTGCAGAAAACCTTTTACGGCCCCCAAAACGAGAAGTTCGCGGACCTGCCCGATGTCGGCCTCCGGCAGGGGGTCCCGCGCATGATCCTGGCGGCCGTGATCGTTCTGTTCGGCTTCTTCCCCTCGATCCTCTTTGATGTGATCGAGACGGCATCGGTGCCGTTCATACAGGCCTTGCCATGACGATTTGGACCTTGTTCGCCCCGGAGATGACCGCCTTTGGCGCAGCGCTCCTGTTCCTGGGCTCAAGCCTGGCCGGGCAACCCCGCCCCGCCAGGGACTTCCGGGCGGCGCTCGCCGCGGCGGCGCTCACGATCGCGGCCGCCCTGGCGGCCGTCCCGGCCCAGGGCACGCTCTTTGCCGGGGCCTACCAGGTGGATCTCTTCTCCCAGGTCTTCAAGGTCCTGCTCGCCATGGGGTTGTTCCTGGTGGTCTGCCTGTGCCGCCCCCTGGCGGACATCGACGAGCGGCACCACCCCGAAGTTTACCTGCTCCTCTTCGTGTGCACCCTGGCCATGATGCTGCTGGTGAGCGTCGTGCACCTGCTCGCCGCCTATGTGGCGCTCGAGCTTTCGAGCTACTCGCTCTACGTCCTGGTGGCGCTGCGGCAGCGGCGGCCGGCGGCCCTGGAGGCGACCCTCAAGTTTTTCCTGGTGGGGGTCACGGCCTCGGCCGTGATGCTCTTCGGGCTGGCCCTGCTCTACGGGGTCACGGGTGCGGTGCGCGTGGCCGACCTCGCCCGGCTGATACCGGCCGCTGCCGGAAGCCCGCTGGTCGGCCTCGGCCTGGTCCTCACCCTGTGCGGTTTCCTGTTCAAGCTGGCCGTATTCCCCTTCCATGTCTGGGCGCCGGACACCTACCAGGGGGCCGCCCACCCGGTGGCCGCCTACATCGCCACCGCCTCGAAGGTGGCCGCGATCGCCGTCCTGGTCCGCATGACCGCCGCCGGCAGCGCTGCCGGCCCGTTCCTCGCCCACACCCTGGTGGCACTCGCGGTGCTTTCCATGACGGTCGGCAACCTCGCGGCCATCGCCCAGAAGGACCTCAAGCGGCTCTTCGCCTATTCCAGCATCGCCCAGGCCGGCTACGTGCTGATCGGCATCCTGAGCATGACCCCCGCAGGGTACAGCGCCACGGTGTTCTACGCCTTGGCGCTGCTGCTGATGAAGTTCACCTGTTTTCTGGTAATCGTCGTGCTGGCTTCAGACGGCGCCAATCTCGAGGTCGCGCACCTGGCCGGGCTCCACCGGCGCTCACCGCTGCTGGCCCTGGCGCTGATGATGTCGGTGTTTTCCTTGGCCGGGATCCCGCCGACCATCGGCTTTACCGGCAAATTTTTGATGTTCAACGCCGCCATCGACCGTGGACACCTGCCGCTGGTGTTGATCGCCATGGTCAATGTGGTCGTCTCCCTCTACTATTACCTGCTGGTGGTCAAGGCGGCCTATCTCCTGGAACCCGAAACGGAGCCCACGCGCTTGAGGGTTCCGCCGGCGCTCGAGGTGCTGGCCGGGGTGCTGGTCGTCGTCATGGTGGCGGCCGGCGTTTTCCCGGGCCCGATCCTCGATATGTCCCGCGAAGCCGTTGCCGCGCTCGCCCGGTGACCCGCCGCGCCCTGCTGAGAAAGTCGACCCCCGGGTGCCGCGCCGGCCGGCAGCGACCTCACCTTGGAGGATCGGGCCATGGGAGCACTCTCGTTGGAGAAGGCGTGCGAACTGCTGGGGACCGGCGATGTGCCGGGCAACGAGCGCGAGCTGATGGTCCTGCGCCGTCGCCTGGGCGAGCTGCAGGAACTGAACGGGGAAGAGTGGATTCGCGCGAACCGCCGCATGCTTCTGGAGCAATGGCGGTCCGTGGTGGCGTCGAAGACGATTTGCCGAGAGGAGACCTGACATGAGCACGCTGTTCGAACCTGCGAAAATCGGGACCATGGAGGTGCCGAACCGTTTTGTGCGCTCGGCGACCTGGGAGGGCATGGCGACCCCCGAGGGCGCCGCGACCCCGAAACTCGTCGAGACCATGGCGGCGCTTGCCAAGGGCGGCGTGGGCCTGATCGTCAGCGGCCATGCCTACGTCCGGGCCGAAGGCCAGGCCGGTCCCTTCCAGCTCGGCGCCCACAAGGACGAGCTTGTCCCCGGCCTGCGGCAGATGGCGGCCGCCGCCCACGCCAACGGCGCCAAAATCGCCCTGCAGATGGCCCACGCCGGCTGTTTTGCCGCCGAAGCGCTCACCGGCCTCCCGCCCCTCGCCGTCTCGCAATCGGTGCCCGCCGACGAGGTCCCGCGGCAGGCCATGAGCGTGGCCGACATCCGCGGCCTGACGGCCGCCTTTGCCGACGCGGCCGCCCGCGCCAAGGAGGCCGGCTTCGACGCCGTGCAGATCCACTCCGCCCACGGCTACCTCCTGAGTCAGTTCCTCTCCCCGCTCCACAACCGCCGCACGGATACCTACGGCGGTCCCGTCGAAAATCGTGCGCGCGTGCACCGCGAGGTGCTGGCGGCCGTGCGCCGGGCGGTCGGACCCGATTTCCCGGTCCTGGTGAAGATCAACTGCGAGGACTTCGTGGACGGCGGGCTGACGGTCGCGGACGCGCTCGCGGCAGCCCTGATGCTCGAGGCCGACGGGCTCGACGCGGTCGAGCTGAGCGGGGGGGTGCTGCGCAGCATCAAGATGTCCCCGGCCCGCATGGGCATCAAGAGCGAGGAGAAGGAAGCCTACCACCGGCAGCAGGCGGGGGTGTTCCGCGGCAAGCTGGGCATCCCGCTGATCCTGGTGGGCGGGGTTCGCAGCTTCGGGCTGGCCGAGCGGTTCGTCGACGAGGGCCTGTGCGACTTCATTTCCATGAGCCGGCCCTTCATCCGCGAGCCAGGCCTCGTCGCCCGCTGGCGCGCGGGCGACCGGCGCAGGGCCGAATGCAAATCCGACAACCTGTGCTTCGCACCGGGGTCGCAAGGCACGGGGATCTACTGCGTCAGCCGGGAGCGCGAAAAGAAACCGGCCTGATCAAAGGCAGCCCTGAAGATACTGGCGGCGGCGATGCTCCGGGAAGCGCTCGATGGCATAGCGCAGCATGGTGCGCGGCATCCGCCGGTAATGGGCGCGCAGGAAGCCCTCCTCCGCGTCCCGGTCCCGCTTGCCGACCTCGCGCAGCATCCAGCCTACGGCCTTGTGGATCAGGTCCTCGCGGTCGGTCAGCAGCACCCGGGCGATCTTCAGGGTCTCGGCGAACTCGCCGCGCTTGATGAAATGCCAGGGGGCGATCACGGCGATCCGGCGCTCCCAGAGGTCCGCCGAACGCGCCAGGCGGTAGAGCGGGTCCCTGGGCCGCTCTCTCAGAAAAGCACCGACGATGGGCGCGGCCGAGGCGTCCACCAGGTCCCAGTTGTTGATGCGCCGCGTGTTGGCAAGATAAAGGTCGTAGACCCGCGCCCGGACCGCATCATCCCCCTTGGCAAAGATGTCGATCCAGAGCAGCAGCGCGAGCAGCCGGTCCTCGTGAAAGGCGGACTGGAGCAGCCGCCCGGCCTCGCGCAGGCTGATGCCGCGGTGCGCCCGGGCCAGCCGGCGCAGCACGGGGACGCGGATGCCCCGGAACCGGTCGCCGGCGCCATATTCGCCCGGGCCCGTCTTGAAAAACCGCCGGGAGACCGCCGCGACCCGCTCGTCCGCAAGCCCCGCCAGCTCTTTTTTGATTTCCGCCGCCGTCATGAAACCGCCTTCGGTTCGAATAATAGATTGAATCTCCCCGCAGCAAGCGGGGGGGAATGCGCTCGCTTTTGCGGTTCAGCCACGGACCCGCACGGGCGACCACCACCCAAATAATGAAAATGAGCTCGAAGCTGGAAGTTCAAAGCGGAAACAAAAAAGACGCCGTACGAAGCCTGCAAACACTTCCGCCGAACCTCTCCTTAGACATTCTCCTCTCCCAGCGTGAGGGCGGGGGTTATTGGTAACATCCAGGATTCGTGGTATCCCTGAACGGGGCATTGAAGTGCTGCCAAGTCACCAGTGATGGATTTGTAAAAAGTCTCAATCGTTGTCACCCCGGCGAACGCCGGGGTCCAGAACAGCTTGAAAAAAAATGGATTCCTCCCGGACTTGATCCGGGATCCGCCGGAATGACAGAAAAAGGAATTAAGCGACTTTTTACGAATCCATCACCGGTGTTTAGCCGACAATCGGCCGGTTGTCAAAACCGCAGCGCGGCCTCCTTTTCGCGATTGGACCGGGGCCCCGCGTGTGGTACAATCGGCCCCTGACCATGGGCGAGCTCGAACACATCGCGATCATCGGCGGGGGCGGCAGCGGCGCGGCCCTGGCGCACGATTTGACGCTGCGCGGCTTCCGGGTGACGCTGCTGGAGAAGGGTGCGCTGCTCTGCGGGACCACGGGGCGGCACCACGGTCTGCTGCACAGCGGGGCCCGCTACGTGCTGCACGACCTCAAAGCGGCCCGCGAGTGCTGCCGGGAAAACCGGATCCTGCGCAAAATCGCGCCCCAGGCCATCGAGCCGAACAACGGCCTCTTCGTCGCCGTGGACGAGGGCGACCGCGCCCACCGGGAGCCGTTTCTCGACCTGTGCCGCACGGCGAGGATCGCGGTGCGCCCGCTTACCGCCGCCCAGGCACGGGCGCTGGAGCCGGCCCTCAACCCGGCGGCTGGCGCCGCCGTGGAGGTACCCGACGCTGCCGTGGACCCCTGGCGGCTGCCGATGCATTTTTTCGCCACCGCCCAGGCCAACGGGGCCGCGATTCGAAGTTTCAGCGAAGTGACCGGGGTGAGGGTGTCGGCGCGCCGCGTCACCGGCCTCACGCTGCGCGACCCGCGCACCGGCCGGGAGCGGATGCTCGGCGCCGACCTCGTGGTGAACGCCGCCGGTCCCTGGGCCGGACGCATCGCCGCACTCGCTAATGTGGAAGTCCCGGTCCAGCCCGCTCCGGGCGTGATGGTGGCGGTTTCGGGCCGCCTGACCGAGCGGGTGATCCATCGGCTCCACCCCGCCGGTGAAGGGGATATCCTCGTGCCCCAGCGCCGGCTCACCATCCTCGGCACCACGGCCTGGCTGGCCGAGGACCCTGACACGGCCGGTGTGCCTCCGGAACATGTCGCGCGCCTGTTCGATCTCTGCGGACGGGTCGTCCCGGCCGCGGCCCGGCTCAGGCCCCGCTTCGTCTGGAGCGCAAGCCGACCCCTGTTGAAGACGGGGACGACCGACGACCCGCTCAAGATCAGCCGCACCTTCGAGTGCCTCGACCACGGCCGGCGTGACGGGGTCGAGGGGCTGGTAACCCTCATCGGCGGCAAGGCCACCACCATGCGGGCCATGGCCGAGGAAACCGCCGATCTCATCTGCCGGTTGACCGGCCGCGACCGCGTCTGCCGCACCCATGACACCGTGCTGCTGCCCTATCGCCGGTTTTACGACCGTGAACGCACCCCATGACGCACGCACGCACCATCCTCATCGAGATCTCACGCTTCACCCCGGGAAGGGACGACCCGGCGCGCTTTCAGCCCTTCCGCCTGGAAGTGGATGCGGCCACCACCGTCCTGGACTGCCTCGAACGCATCCGCCTCGGTCAAGACCCGAGCCTGACCTACCACCGCAGCTGCCACCACGGCTGCTGCGGCACCTGCGCCTGTCGCATCAACGGCCTCGAACGCCTGGCCTGCGCCACCCGCGTGCTGGAGCTCGGCAGCGACCTGGTCCGCCTCGAGCCGCTCGCAGGCTTTGCGCGCATCGGGGACCTGGCCGTGGACATGCACGGCTTCTTCCGCGACATCGACCCGCACTGGTCATACCTGAAGCCCAGCGGGCCGCCGCCGGCTGACCCGGGGCTGCGGCGTCTTGAAGACTGCATCGAGTGCGGCGCCTGCGTCTCGGCCTGCCCGGAGGCCCGCGCACGGGACGGGTTCATGGGGCCGGCCGCCCTGGCGGCCCTGCACAATGAGATGCTGAAAAACCCGTCGGCACGCAAGGGGCTGCTCGCGACGGCCGGCGGCGAGCGCGGCGAGCGCGGCTGCCGGCGGGCGCTGGCCTGCAGCCGGGTGTGCCCCGCAGGGGTCTACCCCGCCCGTCACATCGCCGTGCTGCGCCGCACTCTCGGCAAAAACCCCGACTGACGGCATCGCACCCGCCCGGAGCGCGGCACCGGCGGTCGTTTCTTGAATTCGTCCGCGTGAGGGTGTACAACAGTTCCGTATGATCGAAGTCACGGCGGCCATCATCATCGAAAACGATCGGGTCCTGATCGCCCGCCGCAAAGCCGGCGCCAGCCAGGCGGGCCTGTGGGAGTTCCCCGGCGGAAAGGTGCGCCGCGGCGAAACCCCGCGGCAGTGCCTGAAACGCGAGATCGCCGAAGAGCTCGGCATCGCGGTCGAGGTGGGCGAGTCCCTGGGGGAAAGCGTCCATGCCTACCCCGAAAAAACCGTGCGGCTCCTGGCCTACCGCGCCCGGGTGCGAGGCGGAAGCCTCGCCTTGAACGACCACTCCGAGGTGCGCTGGGCGGCCGCCGGCGAGCTCGACCAATTCACCTTCTGCCCGGCCGATCTGCCGTTTGTGGCGCTCGTGAAACATCCGCTGCTGGCCTGAGGACCGCGTGCCGGCCCGGATTCGGGAGCTTATGGAAAGGATGGCTTTGAACGGGGCCCTGATGACCACTCGCAAATGGCGGTGGCCGGTTGTGCTCCTTGCGGCGGCGGCGTTTTTGCCGTTGATGGCCGCACCGGGGGCGTTCGGTCAAACCGGCGCCCAGCCCCCGCCCGACCCGCGTCAGAAAGAGCTCGAACGCGACGCCGCCATCAATCTCTCACTGGCGAAAAAATCCATTCTGGAAGACGCGTTTTACAACGCGCGCGTGGCGCTCAACGTCTGGAAGGCCAGCGCCATCGATGCCGGCAACTATGACCGCAAGCTCGCCGACGAGATGGAAAAACAGCTCTACGAGAAGTCCATCAAGGACAACCTGCGGTGCGTGGAGGCGGCCATCTCCCAACGCGACGCACCCGACGCAAACCTCTGTCTGAGGATTTACCGCCTGCACTCCCAGGAAATCGGCACCTTCGACCCGCTGCGCTACAGCGAGCTGCTGAAGCGGGTGCGGGAAATCAAGAAGAAAGGCAAGTAAAAGGAAAAACGGACATGCCCAAATCGACCGACTGCATTCACTGCGGCACCCGCAAGGATACCGCCACCCGCGGGTTGAACACGCCGATCTACCCATCCTCGGCCTTCGAATACCTTGATATCGAGAACAACGTCTACCCGCGCTACTTCAACACCCCCAACCAGAAGGCCGTGGTGGCAAAGCTCTGCGCCCTGGAAGGCGCCGCGGACGGCCTGCTTTTCAGCTCGGGCATGGCGGCCATCAGCTCGGTGCTGCTCGCTTTTTTAGGCAGCGGCGACCACGCCCTCATCCAGCGCGACATTTACGGAGGCACCCACCACTTCATCACCGCCGACTTCAACCGGCTCGGGATCGAGTTCACCTTCGCCCCCAGCCGGGTTGCGGACCTCGAAGCCGCCATACGCCCGAACACCCGGCTGATCTACATCGAGACCCCGTCGAACCCGCTGCTTCTGATCACCGACATCGAAGCCGTGGCGCGATTGGCGCGCTCACGGGGCATCGTGACCGTCATCGACAACACGTTTGCCAGCCCGATCAACCAGAATCCCATCGCCCTCGGCATCGACGTGGTCACCCACAGCGGCACCAAGTACATCGGCGGCCACAGCGACCTGTGCTGCGGGGCGGCCCTGGCGGACGAGCGCTCGATGGCGCGCATCCGCGCCACCGCGGTCAATCTCGGCGGAAGCCTGAACGCCCTCACCTGCCACCTGATCGAAAGAAGCCTCAAAACCCTGGCGCTTCGCATCGAGCGCCACAACACCAACGCCGGTAGCGTCGCAGAGGCCCTGGCGGGCCACCCGAGGGTGCTCCGGGTGAACTACCCCGGGCTGGAGCGCCACCCGGGCCATGCGATCGCCCGCAAGCAGATGTCCGGGTTCGGCGGCATGCTCTCCTTCGAGCTGGACGAAAATCGGCTGACGGCGGACCGCTTCCTGCGCCGGCTCAAACTCATCACACCGGCCCTGAGCCTCGGCGGGGTTGAGACCATCATCTGCGCGCCGGCCGCCACCTCCCACGTCAAACTGACCGCCGCGGAGCGGGCCGGGCTGGGGATCTCGGACGGCCTGCTGCGTCTATCGGTGGGCATCGAGGATGCCGAGGACATCATTGAAGACATCGAGCAGGCGCTTTCGGATTAGCGGACAGACAACTTGCCCGGTTTCCGTCGCCGGTCCAGTAACTTTAAACTGCCACGAAAGGATGGAAGATGGCCACGCAAAGCAAATCCTTGACCACCGCTGAGTTTGCGCGAACGACCGGTATCCCGTCGGCCACGGTCTCAAAACTCATCCGGCAGGGCCGGCTCAAGGCCCGCAAGCGATCCGGCAAGTGGGCGATCCCGCACGACCAGCTCGAAGCGCCGGTCGTGCGCGAGATCTCCCGGGCCCCCGGCTCCCCCGCGACCCGGCCGGGGTCGACCCCGGTACGAAAGCCCGCAGACCGGCAGGAACCGCCGGCGGGGGAGAAATCCTTCTCGATCGCCGAGTTCGCCGCCATGACTTATTTGACCGAAAAAGGGGTCGCCGAGTGGCTCAGGAGCGGCCGTCTCAGCGGTGTTCGCAACAAAGCCGGCGAACTCCAAATCCCGGCATCCAACCTGGAGAGGGCCGACGTCAGCCGACTGGTGCGCAAATAGGGTCGACGCGCGGGCGGGGCGACCAATGGGGAGGCCTCGTCAATAAATCAGCGCTCACTTAAGGGACGGGTGGGGTGCAGGGCCGAAACCTGTCTTTTTAACACTCAAAAAAAAGGGCAACTCTGTGCTAGAGATGCCCTTTTTTGTCAACCTCCAGGTCCAGCGCATCCGGCAAGTGCGCATCGGACGCGACTAATAGCGTCTGCCGCCCCCGCCGCCGGGACCTCCCCGTCCGGGGCCGCTGCGCGAATAACCGCCGCCGGCACCGCCGCGGCCACCACCGCCCCCGCCGCGGCCGAAACCGCCTTCACGTTCTTTCTTTTCCTGGGCCTCGCTGACGACGATCTTTTTGCCTTTGAGCTCTCCGCCGTTGAACTGCTCGATGGCCTTGGCGACCGCCTCTTCGCTGTCCATTTCCACGAACCCGAACCCCCTGCTGCGGTTGGTGTAGCGGTCCTTGATGATAGCGGTCGACACCACGGTGCCCACCGTGGAAAAGTTGTGGCTGAGGTCCTGCTCGGTAACGTCGCTGGAGAGGTTCCCGACGTAGAGTTTCTTGCCCATGGGATGAGTCCTTTCGTGGAAGGAGGTTGCCCGGGCTCTCCCGGGTTTGCCGGTATGCGCTAAGGCGCCGTACCGAAGAGGGGTGCGCGCTGAGGAATGGGGCGCCTCCCCGGCAAACCGGGGAGGCGCCTTTTCGGACGCCGGGATTAAGCAGCCGTCACATTTACCGCGGACAGCCCCTTGGGGCCATTCTGCACGTCAAAGCTGACTGCCTGACCCTCTTCCAGGGTCTTGAAGCCGCTGCTCTGAATGGCACTGAAGTGCACGAACACATCGGAGCCGTTTTCGGCCTCGATGAAGCCGAAACCCTTGCGCTCGTTGAACCACTTTACTTTGCCTTGCATCATCGCTTTCATCCTCCTTTCATAAATTTTCACAAGGGCGGATTACGACGATGGCATAAAAAAACCACCACACTTTGCAGAGTGGGGTGGTTAGCCTACGCAACAAAATGTTTTCATCCTACCTTCGAAGCACCCGGCCCCTCAACGGGCCAACCGAATACTTGGAATTAAGAATAATCCCTTTGCCTCCCCGCGTCAAGCTTATTATTTTTCCCCGAACCCCATCAGACTCAGACCGACATGCCCTGCGCCGCCCACAAAGAGGAACATGCACGTTTTACGAGTCCATCAATGACCGCTATTGTTGCAGGTCTCGAAATTGAATGGAACCGTTCTGTAACATCGCCCCTGCCCCTCTTTGCCACAGAGGGGCGATCCCTCCCTTTGGATAGGAAGGACGGGAGAGATTTTCGGAGTGCCTCTTGAATATGATGGGACCATTAATCAGTTCACGTTTCACCATAGTTGTCCCGACGGCGATTTCAATCCATATTCAGTCTTGACCCTCAGGTGCGATCGATGATTTAGTGCCCGCATGACCGTGGAGCTCACGCACCTCTTCGCGCCCGTGCGCCTCGGAACGATGGATGTCCGCAACCGGCTGGTGATGCCGCCCATGAGCATCAATTTCGGGGTGGACGAGCAGGGGTTCGTTACCGAGCGGCTCTGGGCCTATCTCGCGGCCCGCGCCCGGGCCGGAACGGGGATGATCTCGGTCGGCGGCGGCGCGGTGCACCCCGACGGTATCGATCTGCCCCGGATGCCACGGCTTTGGGATGACGTCTATATCCCGGTACTCGGCCGGCTGACGGCCGCGGTCAAAAAGCACGGGGCCCGAATCGGCATGCAGCTTCTTCACGGCGGCCGCCAGGCCTGGCACAACCGTCGCGTGGCCCCTTCGCCCCTGCCTTCGCTCGCCGTGGTCAAAGGCGTTCCACGCGAGCTGACCGTGGACGAAATCCGAGAGCTGGTGGCTTGCCACGCAGAGGCCGCCCGCCGCGCCCGGGACGCCGGCTTCGACTTTGTCGAGATCCACGGCGCCCACGGCTACCTCATCAGCGAGTTTCTGGCCCCCAACGCCAACCACCGGAGCGACGAATACGGCGGCCCGTTCGAGAACCGGACACGTTTTTTGCTGGAAATCCTGACCGCCATCAAAGCGCGCTGCGGGGCCGACTATCCGGTGGGGGTGCGCTACAACGGCGAGGACTACGTCGCCGACGGCTGGCGCCTGGAGGACGCCGTGCGGCTCGGACCGATTTTAGAGGCGGCCGGGGCCGACTGGCTGCACGTCTCCGCCGGGATCTATGGTTCCATGCCGGTGACGATTCCTTCCATGTACGAGCCTCACGGCTGCTTCGTGCACCTGGCCGAAGCGGTCAAGCAGGTCGTTTCGATCCCGGTGATCGCGGTGGGCCGGATCAAGGACCCGGTGATGGCCGAGCGCATCATCGCCGAGGGCCGGGCCGACCTGGTGGCCATGGGCCGGGCCCACATCGCCGATCCCGAGTTGGCGGCCAAAGCGGCCGGGGGCCGGCTGCACGAGATCAGGCCCTGCATCGGCTGCTGCCGGGGGTGCATCGAAAACGTGCTGGCCCTGAGCGATGCCACCTGCGTGATGAACCCGGAGATGGGGCGGGAATCCGTTCTGGAGAAGTCCCCGCCGCCGGCCGGGTCCCGGAAGGTGCTCGTGGTCGGGGCCGGACCGGCCGGGCTCGCGGCCGCCCGCCTGCTCTCCCTGCGCGGGCACCGCGTCGTCGTGGTCGAAGAGCGGGACCGCCCGGGCGGCGCTATGGTTTACGCCTCCAAGCCGCCCGGCCGCTCCGAGCTTTGGGAGATGGTGGAATATTTCCTGGCCGAGCTCGCGCGCCTCGACGTCGACATCCGGCTCAACACCCCGGTCACCGAAGCGCTGGCGGCGGAGATCGCCCCGGATGCCGTCCTGGTGGCGAGCGGCGCCAACCCCAGGCTGCCCCAGGTGCCCGGCCTCTTCGATTCGGGCCTGGAGCTGTCGACCGTCATCGACGTGCTCTCGGGGGAGGTGGTGCCCGGCGCCCGGGTGGTCGTCATGGGCTCCGACCAGGCCGCCATGGTCACGGCGGACTACCTGGCCCAGGGCGGGCGGGAAGTCGTGGTCCTGGGCGCCGGCCACTTTGCGCCGGAGCTCTCCCCGAACGACCGCACCTCCCTGCGCCGCCGGCTTTTCGAAGCCGGCGTCAAACTCTACAAGGATGCCTTCATCCGGGAGTTCCTGCCCGACGGCCTCGTCTTCAGCCACGCCGGCGGTCGTCACACCCTCACCGGGTTCCGGGACCTGGTCATCGCCGAGGGCTTCCGCTCCGAACGCGGGGCCGTCGAGCTCTTGAGCCGCCTCGGCTACGAAACCCATGTCCTGGGTGACGCCAAGTCCCCCCGCACCCTGCTCGATGCGACCGCCGAAGCCGACGAGCTTGGCCGGTCGATTTAACCCGATGACTTCAGCGAGAACCAGAAGTGGTGTCAGAACCTCGAGTCAAGCCCGAGTTTTTCGAGACTTGTCGAAGTTGCCCGTGCTCTCCGCAAAGGCAAAGAAGGCGCCTCGCAAGCGAGGGGAAACTGCATCGAACTTAATTCCGTAGGAGATGGTTCTGCTGCCGTTCAGCATCAATTCCCGCATCCGCACGATCTGTCCCGAGATGCTCATCGACAGCGTTTCGCTTGAAATCGCCACCCGCACCCTCTGGCGGTCGTGATCTTTGACAAGCGAAGCAAGCTTCGCCGGAGGACAGGAACCGCTGTTTTCGGGGATGAACGAGACGCCCGAGACGGACAGGTCGAGGGCGACCCCATTGAGGGTGAGCGGAGGCCCGGTAATGCCGGCCGGCGTAATCGTGACACTCATGTTGACGTGCATGGCATAGCGCTCCCCGCTACGGACCATGCTGGAATGCGAATCCGCCCCTTTCTCAGAACGGACCTGAAGCAGTTTTAAGATCCCGAGTTCCACTTTCGGATATTTTTGGCAGATTTTGATCAGCCGACTACGCGGGATCGCAATCACCTCCGCGCCCGAAACGGCATCGATGGCGCCTTGTGAAGTGCTGGTCTCGGTGAATGGGAAGATATCCCCGAAGACGTCATTTGGCCCGAGCAACCGGATAGCCCCTTGCTGAAGCCTCTGCTTGTTGAATTTCGGCTTGTGCCCAATCAGCTGATAGTGCGTCTCTTTTAGTTTGCCGGCGAGCACGAGCCAAAGATGGGTTTCCGGCTCTCCGATGTTGCGGATGGTTTTTCCGGAAGGAAATCGATTGCAGCTGAACTGCGAAAAAAGGGCAATTTGCTCGGCGGGCAAGAGCGACTGCAAAAACCTGTTGACCGGGCCCCCTTCGTGCGGCTGAACCCTGACGGCGGACAGAAAGCCCAGGACCGATTCGCGGGCCGGCCTGTCTAAACGCCATTCCAGCATTTTGACAACCACGGCGTGCAGAAGCCGCCCCGAGCCAAGAAAGATTGCCGAAGCTTTCTTGTAGTTCTGGGCGGCGGACTGTCTCTTCCCCTTGGCGGCCAGGGAATCCGCCACCAGTTTCAACAGCTCGGGGTGCTCCGGGAACTCCTGAACGACGCTTTCGAACGCATCGAGCGAGTCGATCAGAATGGAGCCGTCAAGGATGTGATCCAGTATCGCCTTGGACATCGGGCAATCTCAGGCCAATCGCCCGCCCTTCCACCGGTCGGCGATTTGAGGAGGCTTTTGGACTGACTCACTGAAATTGGATATCGGGTTCTACCCTGGTTATCATCGGCATTTCAGGCAACTGACTTGAGCCGGCCTTCATCGTACGGACTATTCCACCTTGATCGCCACCACCGTGGCATCGTCGTGCAGTTCTTCGGATCGGACGAATTCATCAAGCCGCTGATTGATGCCTGCGATGATTCCATTGGCGGGAAAATGCGCGTTTTCCTTCAGGGCGGATTCCAGCCGGGACAAGTTAAACAGTTGGTCTCCGGAGTTCATCGCCTCGGTGACCCCATCCGAATACAGCAGCAGGACATCGCCGCTGCTGAAAGAAATTCTTTCTTCTCTCAGGCATTCGGAAAACCCCATGTCGTTGTCGATGCCCAGGCAGGCTCCCGGGGGTTTCAACGCCTTGACGGTCTGCGTCCGCGCCTCATAGTAGAGAGGCCAATTGTGTCCGGCGCGTGCAATCGTGATGGAGTTATCCCCGGAATCATACAATGCGATCACGGCCGTAATGAAGTCCCCCTCGCGCAGGCGCCTGCAGATCAGCCTGTTCAGCCCCCTCATGAGGCCCCCCGCGCCGGCGCTTTGCTCCGACAACGACTCGAACATGCTCTGGATGTGGGCGGCATAGAGCGCCGCCGGGATGCCCTTGCCGGCGACGTCGCCGACGATGCCGAGCAGCCGGCGATCCTTCCGTGCGACGATGTTGAAAAAATCCCCGCCGACGATCTTGGCCGGTCTTGAAAACGACGCGATCGACACCCCTGGAAACGCCGGAAGCTTTTGCGGCTGGAGGCTGACCTGGATTTCCCGGGCGATCTCCAGCTCGTCGCGCGTGGTCAGCTTG
This sequence comes from uncultured delta proteobacterium, assembly GCA_963716785.1. GTDB lineage: Bacteria > Desulfobacterota > Desulfobacteria > Desulfobacterales > SpSt-501 > SpSt-501. The sequence goes on from CAVQUW010000018.1 coordinate 65,134, forward strand.
TCGGCAAGCTCCAAGGCCAGCAGCAGGTTCAAGATGACAAAGGCGGCAATGACCCACAGAGGTGCCGCCCAGAGAAAACCCGCCACAAACCCGACGACCGCCAGACCGTAGAACAGCCTGCGGGCCGGGGTGAGCTGCATCAGAAAGCTCAAAAAGATTTCTTTGACCACCCACAGCCGGTCCCTGAACGATTTGGCGGCCGGCACACCGTTCCGTAGCGAAGTCTTCTCCTTGTAATACTCGAGGGCCTCCTGGGCATCTTTTTTAAGAAGCCGCTCGACTTCCCCCCGATTCAATCCGGTGGTGTACCACCGGTAAAAATCCCTCACCCGGTCGAGTTTCTTTTTTAGATTGATTTTCATTTCTCCCGGCCTTTGTTTGGCGCCCGCAATAACCGGCCACGGCCATGAGCGACCGGTTTCTGCAAGGCAGGGGTGACCTGTTGGCGATGGCCTGCGGGGGATATATTCCCGATAGCAAAAATTCAGCGCCGCCTGCAACGAATTCTTTTTCCTATAACCCGATTTTTTCCCGGTTTTTGACATGCGCCGCGATTGGGTCGAGCCAACGGGGATCGACACTCGAAGTGATAGACATGCGCGAGAGGCCTCAGGTATATTCATCTATGTCTTTAGCGCGGGGGATGCCCGGGTTGCGGGGGGGGTGCGGGCCCAAACGAAGGAAAAGGGGGTGAAGAATGAGAGGGAACGCTCTATCGGCAGCGGCCTTGCTGATTTTTTTATTCGTGTTCTCCGCTCCTGTTTTCGCTGATCTTTCCGATACCGTCTGGAATGTCGACGCGGTGGTCAAGGCCAAGGTCAAGATCAAGGGCATCGGGTCGGACTCCACCACGGAGAGCGCCGTCGACACCTTCGTATTTGACGCCGATGGTTCCTTTGACATGCTGGATGCATTTGGGACCTGGCGCATGGCCGGGAAGAAGTTCTATGTCGATTTGGACACGGCCGACCTCGCGGGCGACCTGGAAAGCGAGCTGGAGGATGCTCTCTTGGACGAGGGCATCGATGCCCAGGTCAGCGGCCTGGTCATCACCGTGAACAGTTTCAGCGGCAAGGAAAACAAGAACGGCACCATCAAGGGCAAGTGGAAGCTCGCACTCGCGTGCTCGCTTTCCGTCGGTTCGGTCGGGAGGAGTTTTGACGTGGCCGCCAAGACCACCACGAATTTCACTGGAAGACTCTCCGCCGATTCGAGTGCGCGGGGTCTCGAGTCCACCGGGTCTCAGGAAGCTCTCGGCGCTACCGGCCATGGCTCCCTGTTCGAGGCAATCGGCACCCAGGTCCGTCAGTCCGTGACCGTACTCGCGCCGCTCCCCTGACACCGCCCATCATTATTATTGAACCGGCGGCTTAACAGGCTGATACCGTCATGCCGGACTTGATCCGGCACCCACTCTCGGCCTGGATTCACCCCGGACTTGAACCGGGATCCGCCGGAATGAAAATAGGGACAGATTGAATAGCCGGAGTCATAAAAGCCGTTTCGCAACCGGGCGTCCGGCCGCGGGACGGCTATTTTATTTGTTCGTTTTTCGACCGTTGAACGCTGCTTTTGTGCTAAGTCGAGCGTTAAAAATCCCCCAGTATCGGTACGCACCCGCGTCGTTGGAAAAAATTTCTGCCCACCCCTTGAATTCCCACATAGTGGCACTATCCTGAATCAGTGACCGAGGTGGGATCCGAACCTCGACGGCATTTTCATCCGATGTCGTGTCACGACGTCTTTGCGATGAATGAGCCGCAGCACAGAGTCAAGTTCACAATCGAAAGCCGCTCTCTGTCGTCTCCAGCCATTTGACCGCTTGGGATTCTCCACTCTTCCGGTTCGCTTCAGAGCGGTGTTTGAACAGCATGAATCGCTGTTGCTCTCGGCAACTCTCAAACCACATGGAGGGTTACCATGCGAACTCAACTATGGTGCAAAATTCTGGTTGCCCTCGCTTGGGTCGCCGCCGGAGCTTTGACGATCAATCCGCCTGAAATGGTTCTGGCAAGCACCCAAAACGACGTGCAGTCAATTTCCGTGGCCGGACAGACGGCCCCCCGGCTGCAAAATCTCGGGGACCACCAGTTCCCCGTCACAACGACCTCGGCGCGCGCCCAACTCTTCATGGACCAGGGCATGATGCTGGCCTATGGGTTCAACCACGCCGAAGCCGCACGGTCCTTCCGGGAGGCGGCGCGTCTGTACCCCGGCTGCGCCATGGCGTACTGGGGCTTGGCGCTGGTGATCGGGCCGAACATCAACATGGGAATGCCGCCCGAGGCCGAACCCCGGGCGCACGAACTGATCGGCAAGGCGCTGGCGCTGAAAAAAACTGCCTCCAACAGGGAAAAAGCCTACATCGACGCCCTGGCCAAACGTTATTCCGGCACGGCGAACCCCGAGCGCGGCCCCCTTGACCGTGCTTATGCCGACGCCATGCGCGGAAGATGATGAAACGGCTGCCCCGGAACCGCCGTCAAGCACCGCAGGTCCTGCACACTGCGGGGAAAGGAGAGAATACAATGAAACACACCGCTCAAAAAATGGAAAATCACGGCACCGTCAACGGGGTCGACGTCGACAAGCTGTTCGGGACGATCGATGCCGTCAAGAAAACGCCGGTCATCGCGACCTTCCGGTTCAAGGCCGGCAACCAATGGCTCGGCGGAGGACACAACCGCACGACCATCAATAACTACCACGGGGTCCAGCAGGATCACGAACGCCGGGAGCCGTTTGTGCTGGATGCGGACGAACCGCCCGTCCTCCTTGGCAACGACGCGGGCCCCAACCCGGTGGAGTACGCCCTGACCGCGCTCGCCGCCTGTGTAACCACCTCCATCGTCTATCACGCGGCCGCCAAGGGCGTCCGCATCAACGCGATGGAATCGCGGCTGGAAGGCGACATCGATCTACAGGGGTTCCTCGGCTTGAAGGATGACGTCCCCCGGGGGTACAAGGAAATCCGGATGTTCGTCAAAATAGACGCGGACGCCCCCCCGGAGAAACTTGCCGAAATCGTGCAGCTCGGCCCGACCTACTCGCCGGTGTTCGACACGTTCACCCGGGCGGTGCCGGTCAAGGTCGCGCTGGAGAAATGATCTCTGCGTCGCAACAGCGTTCCGGCCGGCAGACACGGCCGACCGGAACGCATTACAACGGAGTCTGTCGACTATTTGGAAGACTTGATTTCCTCAAAAGGCTTGTTCTCGTTTTTTTCATCGACGAATTTCACCATGCCGGTGGCCGTGTCGATGACGTACACATACACCCAGTCCCTTTTGAGGCATGTGGACAGCTGGTAGCGCCCGATCTGGCCCCCGTTCTGCCCGGCACCGATCGTGAATACCAGGCCAAGCGCTGCGATCACACCCAGAATAAAATAAACGGCCGACGGCTTCGTCTTCATATCATCCCTCCAATCTTCTCAGTGATGGCGTTCCCATAGGGCTGAAATCGGGAGTGCTTGGAGGTCTTTCCCAAACGGTACACGATCGCGTCCCGTGTAAAGAACGACCCCTGACCGGAAATGCTCGCCGGCCATTTCACGCAGCGCCTTCAACCCCGAAACCGAACCCGAATTGAGTGAAGCGGAAAGCTTGATTTCGATTCCGGCCACATTTCCCCGCCTGTCTTCGAGAACCACATCGACTTCGCGACCGGCCGCCGATACATGCTGCAAATTTACCATTAGATGGTAAATTTTCAACCAAAATAGGCGTAGATCCTATTTGACCGTAAGCTAATTGCCGGCCGCAATGATATGCGCTTGGCGAGCAGTGCCGCGGGTTTCGCAAGACCGAATGGTCATCACTCCACTCGTCGCACCGACGCGCTCGCATCGGGCGTGCGCGCCAGGACCCGGCGCACCAGGGGGTGCATCAGGTACGGCGACAGGTAAATGGGGAACTGGGAAAGGGCGATGTACAGCCAGACCATCTCGGGCACGGCCCCGCCGGTCGCCGCGAGCATCAGCCCCATGTTGCGCTGCGCGGCCATGAACCCGAGCGCGAGGGCGCGCTCCCGGCCCGCTCGCCGGAACACGAGCGCCGTCAGGAACAGCAGAACGAAAAACGCCGTGAAGGCGAGCGCACAGAGCGTCATCGTGGACGCGGGAGCAGCGATAAAGCGGGTGCCGACGCTTTCCATCATGGCGGCCACGAAGACGAAAAGCGCCAGCACATTGAGCCCGTTGATCTTATCCCCGTGCCGCTCGATGGCGGAGTGGCCGACAAGACGCCGCACGACACCCCCCACCAAGGCGGCGCCGGCCAGAATCGCGAAGAGTTTGACCCCGAGCACCGTCGGTGACATGGCGAGGGCGGGCCCGATGAAAACAAATGCGAAAAAGGGCGCCGTGAGCGGTACGAGCGCCGTGCCGGCTACGAGGGAGACCAGCACCAGCGTGGCATCCAGCCCCATCAGGGCCGCCAGCGCCGGCGCGGCCATCATCGGTGAGGCGAGCGCCTGAAGCATCAGCGCAAGGAACAGGTCGGGAGCATGCCGGTCGAGCCCCACCGCATGGGCGCCCGCGCCGACCAGGACCGGGACGGCCAGGGATGTCCACGCGGTCGCGGTCAGCACCAGAACCGGGCGGCGGAGAAAGCCCTTTAGCGCGCGGGTGTCGACTCGCATGAACGCGGTGCACAGCAGGACGAAAACCGGCGCCGTGATGTAAGGCTTCAGCGCAGCGCCGACCGAAGGGAAGCCGATGCCGATAAAGACGAGCGCCGCGATCGCCCGCGTGCCCTGCCGGCCGAGCCACGCAAGAACCACCGCGGGGGTGCCCCAAACGAGAGATTGGCGGCAAGGCACAGACAAGTCCTCAGCGAACAATCAGCAAAAACAGACCGACTCCACGTCGAGAAAAGCCGGGTGCAACTTCTTGGAAACAAAAAGCCGAAAACAGGTCCCTAATGCTTTTCTATATCTGCACTTTTTCCCGGACGACATTTTTACTCGTTTGGCTGTCAATATCCCCTGGATGACGTTAATCAATTTTCGTGGGATATATTCTCGAGGTACAATCTATCTAAACGCGCATTCATTCCTTGGTCACATCCACACTTTTTTCAAGTACGCTTTGTTTGAGATTACCTGAGCAACAATAACAAGAACTCAAAAATTCTCAGAGATAGGATTCATCTCCTAATCGCATTTTAGGGATTCTTCTGAGAACAGGTTAGAGTGCTGTCCGAATCTCTAGTGGAAACAACTGATGCAAGTTCCTTGGGGATCGTTCGGATGTGAAGGTCTCTCTGGGGAAAAGCGATTTCGATGCCCAATTCACGAAACCGCCAGTCGATGTCGCAGCGAACCTGACTCGCAACTCTCAGGGAATCGTCTATGTTTACCCAGATGCGCAGTCGGAAGATCAAAGCGCTGTCGGCATGATCCATGAAGAGCACGTCCGGCTGCGGGTACTTTAGAATCTCCCTTGTCTCACGGGCAATGTCCAGCAGCGTTTTCTGCACCAGGTCGATGTCCGACCCGTAGGCAACCCCTATATCGATGTTGCGGCGCATCCGCTTGTCCTTAAAACTCCAGTTGGTCACCTGCTGGCTAATGAATTCGGAGTTGGGAATTATCAACGAAGCGTTATCGAAGGTCTGAACAACGGTAGCGCGCACATTGATTTTCTTGATTTCGGCCCAAAGGCCGCCAACCTCTACATAATCACCTACCTGGATGGGCCGTTCGAATAGCAAGATCAGTCCACTGATAAAATTGTTAAAAATGTTCTGTAGCCCGAATCCTATCCCAATGCTGAGCGCTCCGAAAACCACCGCAAGAGAAGTGGAATCGACCCCGAAACTGCCAAGGGCCAGCAACAAACCCAACCCCCAGCCAAGATAGCTCGTAATCGTAAGAATTGAATCCTTGAGCCCTCGTTCAAGTGAGCGCTTGTCCAGGACTTTTTCCTTTAACAACGCCCGCCCAACGCGGGAGGCTAAATGGGTTATGAAAATGATTACAATCGCCAACACGATGCCTTTGATACTCAGATTTAAACTTCCGAGCGTAACTGTGAAATTGAAAAATTGTCCGATCTGCAGCCTAAGATAACCCGAAGGATCCCCAATCCAGAGCATACCTGCCACTAGGCCGACGAACCAAACGGCCCTGGCAAGTTGGATCAGTGCCCAGCGCCAATAGTGTGTAAGGGTCAGTGGATTGTCTTCGTCCGCTGCTACTGTCTGGAGCCGAAGGTCTCGGTGCAATTCATGCAATGCGTTCAAACTGATCCCTGCCCAAAAAAGCAAAGTCACCATTTCGATCCAAGCCCCGAACCAAAGACCTGAGAGAATGCCGTAACCCAACAGGTTCAGCATCAGATTTCCGCCAAAAACTAGATAGGTCAAGCCTCTGGCTATCGCGATTCTTTTTTGATTGGGCGCGGACTGGCCAAGGCGCACTCCCTCGACCACTACTGGTCCCAACTGCCGCCAGAAAATAGCAGCCCATGCCAAAAAACCAGCCGAGACACCGGTCCTTGCTATCCATGCCATCAGACTGTCTCTTTCTACAATCCATAACAGTATGAGGAAAACGATGATCGCTGTGCGGAAAATCCGAAAAAAGTTTATCAGATGCAGGGATACGAAAGATCGCAAAACAGTCGGCGGGTTGCGAAATCCATGTTTGAGGTAATCCAGTCCCCAGCGTGTAACCAGCAACACAAGAGCAATATAGAACAAAATGCGCCCTAATTCGACATCGAGGAGTGAAAACTGAACTGAACTATACAACCCTAAAATTAGTGTAATGAGAAGGTAAGGGAGAGATCGTCGCAAAATGAAGATGCAAAGCCAGCGATAATATTGATGAGGCCCCTCACACTTTTCTTCGATTTGCTTCAGCATGCTTCGGTAGTGCCGCCGCGCAAAGATGATTATGGTCAGCGATCCTAAAAAAATAAACCATGGAAAAAAGCCGCTCTTTGTAATCTGCTCCAATAGGGCTTTCCATGTCGCCAATTTGAAAACAGCCGAAATGCGGTCCCACAAAAAAAACAGATCTTCTTTCAAAACCTTCCCGTTTATGTCTTGGTAGTTCAGCCGTTCGATAATTCTTGTCTCTTTCAGCCGTTTCAGCTGAGCCATTAGCTTTCCACCAATGGTCTTTTTAGCCTCCTGAGCAAGCTCGATTTGGCCAAGCAAGTCTCGGTTAATCTTTAAATAGCGATCCTCGAGCTGTTTCTTTTCCTTTAAAACCTGAAGCAGCTTCTCGATGGCAGCATCCACTTGCTGCTTCTCAGCATCGGATAACTGAGACTGCCGAATATCGGCAATCTGCTTTTGGGTTAGCTCGATTTGATCGGAGGTTTTTTGAAAAGAAATCGATTTCGCGTTGATATCATTCTGGAATCCTTCGATCTCTTCGCCAAGGGTCCGGGAAGCCAGCAAGTTGTCTTTGACTGCATTTTCAAGATTTTCTAAGCGTACTTTGCTCATCAGCAATAGCTGGCCATGGACTGTATCCTGCGCTTCGTAATCCGTTATTTTTGTCAAGATCGAATTCTGCAAGGTCTCCAACTGGCTTAGCTGTTTCTTGATATCGGCGAGTTCTGCAAGGTGGCCTGTGATTTGATTTTCGAGTGACTTCGCCATTTGTGCTGAGGAGGTTAGAGCGTCGCCAGCTTCTTTCTTTTCTTCAGCGCAGCTCGTGAAGGGGAAAAAGAAAACGATTAGCACTATTAACACCCACACGGCAGAACTACCTTTTAAAACTGGGTGAATAGATAGCCTCGAGAGATGGAATAATTTGCAAATCATCTGGGTCATGATTATATCCAACAAGTTTAAATGCGATTGCAGAAAAAGATGGTTCCCAACCTCGGTGACATGCTTACATGGAAGGTCTCCCGGGCTGTTCAATTGTTTCAGGGGAGCCCACGGCGCGAAAAAACAGTGAGTATGGTGTTATTTTCTGGAAAAACCCTCTGCTTCGAATCAGTACGGTGCCCCTGCCGACCTCATTGCTTCCCGGCGTTTGCGTTCGAGCATTTCCTGTTTTTGGGCCTGTGCTGGCGATACTGGCATTCAACCGCTCGTTTCCAGAAATCTGATATGATGCTTGTCGCTGTCAGTACCACCTAAACAAGGTAACCAATTTTTGTTGGATATTAATCCGAAAACACAATCTATCCAATTGCACCCCTACTCAAGATCATATCCACACTTTTTTGAAGTACGATTTCTTTGCGATTACCTGATCGATGCCATCAAAAACGTAGAAACCCCCCGAAGATTCGATTAATCGCCGAAGTCCAATCCAGCAAATCATAATTTCGGATAAGAGGCTTCCAAAGAATCGGCTTGAGAATTGCGCAGCAGCCGCACCTCAAGCTGTGGAATTCTCACCAATTGACCGTCAGCAGTCAAGTCAACCCTGCCTCTCATCCTCTATCAGACCAGGCTGATTATGTCTAACTCAAGAAATGGTCTAAAGAAAATGTTACAAGAACCGGGTGCAGGCCACTTCCGGTCATGCCACTCGGGAACTTGGCGAAAATATACTCGTTGTACGGCGGTTTCCTATAAAAACAATGTCGAGGGCCTTGTCATCAGCAAGGTTCGATGGTCGGTTGGGCGTGACGTATTGGGGCTGTGGGAGTAAATCCAGATAGTATACTAAATCCTTCCCAGCCCGGCGATGTTGAGCAGCTGGATCAGGAAAATTTTCCAGGGCGGCAGCTTGACGTAGTCGACCCCGTCTTCCAGGGTTTCGGCCGGTGTTTTCCGGGCGGGGTCTACGCCGAAAAGCCGTTCGATTATGCCGCCGTAAATGAAGTAACCGAGAAAAAGCAGGCCCACGCTGGCGAAGAATATGACCATGAATGAAACCTCCTTCTGCAGGCCGGTTTGCGAACCGCGGGCAACCGTTTTGCCGCTTTCGGTTCATGGGCGCACCGGCAAAGACGCCCTCTCAGCTGCTCGCTTGAACCGGGCGGCTCCGGCGCAGGCCGTGGGCAAAGGCTACGGCAACGGCACAGGATGCCAGCCGTGCTTCGGCCGAATCGGAGCGACTGGTCAGGACGATCGGAACCCGTGCGCCCAGAACAATACCGGCCGAATCGGCTTTGGCGAGGTACGCGAGCTGCTTGGCCAGCATGTTGCCGGCCTCCAGGTCAGGCACCAGGAGAATGTCGGCTTCGCCGGCGACCGGCGAGCGGATGCCTTTGATCCGGGCGGCTTCTTTGCTGATCGCATTGTCGAAGGCGAGGGGTCCATCGATGACGGCCCCTTCGATCTGCCCGCGGTCGGCCATCTTGCACAAGGCGGCCGCGTCAAGGGTCGCGGGGATCTTCGGGTTCACCGTTTCCACCGCCGAGAGAATGGCCACCTTGGGGTTCTGAATGTTCAGGGCGTGGGCCAATTGGATCGCATTCTTGAGAATGTCGACCTTGTCTTCCAGTTTGGGGTAGATGTTGACGGCCGCGTCGGTGATGAACAACGGCCGCGGATAGGTAGGCACATCCATGGCAAAAACATGACTGATCCGCCGTTCGGTACGCAATCCCGTGGCCGACGGCACGACCGCACCCATCAACTCGTCGGTGTGCAGACTGCCTTTCATGAGCGCTTCGGACTCGCCCGAGCGGCACAACGCCACGGCTTTTGCGGCGGCATCATGGCTGTGGAGCGCGTCCACCAGGCGATAGGGGCTGAGGTCCAGTTTCAGGCTCTCGGCCAGGGCGCGGATTTTAGCCTCCGGCCCCACCAGGATCGGTTCGATCAGATCGGCCTTGGCTGCATCGATGGCGCCTTCCAGCGCTTCCTTGCTGCACGGATGGCAGACGGCCGTCGGGACCCGCTCCCAGCCCTTGACGTGATCGATTAGCCGTTTGAAAGCATTTTTGCGGTGGAGCTGCATGGTGGCGTAGGGCGACCCGGCAGCAGTAGGTTTTTTGGTGGGCGCCTTGACCCTGGCGACGCCGGTGATGATGTTTTCATCGCGTTGATTGACGACCCGGCAGTCGAACACCACGCTGTCGTCGTCGGCATTCTTGGAAGATGCGGTCACGGAGATGGTGAGAATGTCGCCGAGTTCCACCGCATTGTGGAACTCGAATTGCTGGGATTGATAGACCGTGCCCGGGCCCGGCAGGTCGTTGCCCAACAGGCTGGAGATCAGCGCCCCGCCCCACATGCTGTGGCCGACCAGCTTGTCGCGCGCCAGCAGCATGCGGGCGTATTCGTCGCTGAAATGGGTCGGGTTCATGTCGCCCGACAAAAGGCCGAACAACTCGACATCCTGCTTCGTCAGGGTGCGCTGCATCCGGGCAGTGTCGCCGATCGAAATTTCTTCGAAGGTTTTATTGGTTATCATTCGGATCGAACCTCCTTCATCCCGGCAGTATCAGGAATGCGTCCTGTTGCTCGTCGACCGCCTTTTCCGGATGAAACCCTTTCTCAGGCCGTTTCCAGCAGCCGTCGAGTATGACGCGCTATCATCAACTCCTCGTTGGTCGGGATGACATACGCAGCGACGCGGCTGGCCGCGGTGCTGATGCATCTTCGACCCACTGCGTTGGCCGCTTCGTCGATTTCCAAACCCAGCCAACTGGCGTCGCTGCATACCCGGCTGCGGATGGGCGGCGCATTTTCTCCGATCCCGGCCGTGAACACGATCGCGTCGATGCCGCCAAGGGCTGCCGCCAGGGAGCCGAGATTGCGTTGGATCTGATAAACGAACAAATCGATGGCAAGCCTGGCCCGCGGATCCAGGCTCTCCAGCAATGTGCGCATATCGCTGGAAATGCCCGACACGCCGAGCAACCCGGACTGGTTGTAGATCAGCGTTTCGATCGCGCGGGCGTCCATCGCCTTTTGATCCATCAAGTAGAGAATTACGCCCGGATCGAGGGAGCCGCTGCGGGTGCCCATCGGCAGCCCCTCGACCGCCGTGAACCCCATGGTGGATGCGATGCTGCGCCCCGCCTTGAGGGCGCACATACTGGCCCCGTTGCCAAGGTGCAGCACCACGCACTTTCCGGCCGCTGCCTGCGGGTCGATTTCAGGCAGGACCGAGGCGATGTACTCGTAGGACAACCCGTGGAACCCGTACCGCAGGACCCCTGACTCCCGCAGGTCGGCCGGGAGGGCGAACATCTGGGCCACACCGGGCTGGCTGCGGTGAAACGACGTGTCGAAGCAGACGACCTGCGGCAGTTCGGGAGCGCGCTCCAGCGCGCGACGGATGGGGGCCAGGTTGTGCGGTTGGTGCAGGGGGGCCAGCGGAACAAGGGTTTCCAGCGCCCTCAGCACCTTTGCATTCACGAGGACCGGCTTCGTATAGGTTGAGCCCCCGTGAACCACTCGGTGCCCGATGCCTACCACCCGGTCGTTCGATAGCTCCGACCGCAGGTAACTGATGAGGTGATCGAGTGCGCCGTCATGACCCGGCTTGACGTTCCCGGGCCACGATCTTTCTGATGCCACCGTGCCGTCGGGCGCCTTTGCAATGAAATGCGCCTTTGTGTAAAGCCCTTCGATCTGCCCCCGAACGTTCGACTCCAAGTTTCCGTTCCGTTCCAGGAACAGGGAAAACTTGATGCTCGACGAACCTGCGTTGATGACGAGGATGGCATCCGACATGGCTACTTCCCGATAGGCTCGTTAACTATATGAATCGAATCACCTCGCAGCAAGCTGCGAGGTATCTATATAGCGGAATCCTTCATCTTATCGAAGCAAGCTTCGAGGAATTCGACCCGCTGAGATTAAAGTCAATGCGATGCGGACCTCATGAGGTCATTGGGACAGCTGAATGTCACCACTCGCTTCGCTCGAGACGCAGCGTCCGCAAAGAACGGGGCTTTTGCCGCCATGCGGCTGAGTGGTTTTCCGTAGCCGGCCTCTCAGCGGCTACGGAAAAAGAAAAACACCCTCTGGGTCCTTTGCGCCTTTGCGGGCAGCTTCAAGCATGTCTGGCGCCCCTCCGTTCAGTTCAAGGAACGGGCACGGAAAGACCCAAATCCCCACCGTGCCCGTCGAAAAAACGGCGTGAAGATCCTATTGGCTCTTCGGCTGGCTCTGCTGGCCGGCCTTGAAGCCTTTCTGGTATTCGGCCTCCTTGTTTTTTTCATACCGGTCGTACAGATAACCGCCGGCCGTCCCGGCAGCAGCCCCTATAGCCGCTCCCCATACGGTGTGGCCGGCAATGGCCCCGGCCACCGCCCCCGCACCGGTCCCGATGGCGCCGCCGCTCAGGGTGCGCTGCTCGGTGTCCGACATGCCCGCACAGCCCACAAATGCCAGACTGATTGACAGAATGACTGCTATTACAGTTCGTTTCATGATTCGCTCCTTTCCCCTGAGCTATTTATTGCAGGGCCATTTTTCCATCAAGAACCGAAATTCCGTCTCAACCGGCGACTCTTTCCAATATTGTGGCCGGGCTTTTACCCATTCGATGAACATGGCGATGGCGTTGTTTCGATTGGGAGGCGGATTCGGAAGGCAGACGAATTTGGGCGCACCCGGACCTGAATGCGCCGCTTCATAGTATTTGTATGCCCCCACCAGATAACCATTGCAGAAGTTGACGGCCTGCTGAAAAAGCGGATCTCCAGGCGCTGCCGTACAGAGGTTGAGCAGGTCTTCGGTAGTTTGAACTTCGAAGTCCTTCTCCGAAACCGCACCTGCCCAACCGGGCAGAAGCAGAAAGGCGGATACCAACAGAAGGTATGCTTTGAATTTCATAGTTATAATCTCCTCTTCAGTTTGAATCGGATTCTTGGATAGTGCAGTTTTTGGCCAGGAAATCCGACTTGTTGACCCAACCTACTCCCAACATCGGATTAAAATGTTAAAAACACGATAGTCATCCTATCACGCTTTTCAATATTCCTCGGAAAATCAGAAGAAGTTTAAACGGCCTTCGACAACAATGCTACCACCTTTGTCCTTCCCAGGTAACGCCATGCCGTCCGCCTTTCGGCTTGGCTCATCTTGGACAAATGAATTGGTTGGACGATAAAACACTCCGACGGCCGATACGGATTCGAAAGCATAAAAAATCATGGACTTACTTGGCTAATAAACCAACATAGGAAGCCGGGCAATACCCCCAAAAGGGGTAAAAACGGGTTAGTCCAAAGGTAACCGGCTGACGGCCGATGCGGAACGCGCTTGGGGAGAGGTTGGATTGACCCTAACGTTGTATAAACAGCAGGGCAAGGCATGTTCAAAATCATCCACGTCGATGCGGAGTATCCCAGGGCAAGGGCCGCCAGGAACTCCAGACGAATTTGCCCGACCCACCACTACCTCACCGGCAGCGTCTTGCTTAACCAGCGCTGCCAAGGCCTGTTGCACGGCATCTTCGGCAGAGAGCTGTTTCGCCACGAACCGGCCCCGGTATTGCCAAAGCAATGCCGCGAACTCTTTTGCGGTTTTCTCGGCCAGTTCGGGACTGGTTGCCCGGGTATTGACAACAGCCGAGTTGTACGGAACATCGGCAAAAGGAAACTATATGCGAACGAGAACTCGTAGATGCCGTCGCGTTTCGCAAATTCCTCAACCTTTTTCCGGATTGCCGCTGTCAGATCTGTCTCAACGTCGTCGACGCCTTCGGCAACACCCGCCCCATGCAGTGATAGTGCGATCGCATCCAGAGGCATCGCCGCCGCCAAACGATCCAGGATGTCCTGCTTCATTTTCTGATAGGCCTTGCCCTCAATGGTGGGCCCGGCGCTAAAACTCCAGAAGGTCGTCGGAACAATCTCCACATCCGGGGACTCTTCGAGCGCGGCAATAAACCCTCCCATGTAGGTTTTTGAACCCCTGTATTCCTCAATGATGGCCTTATCTGTCCACTGCTGAAAGCCGGTAGTCATGTTGCCGGTGATCTTCGCCTTTCCCATCGTTTCGTCAGCAAAGGTGTTGACCTCTTCAAACAAACCGGCCAACGCTATTCTGACCTTCCCCTCCTTCCCTGTTGCCGCCTCCGCGGCAAAGAAAGGTGACGCTCCTACGAGAAACATCAGTGACACAACGAGCAATGCTGCGAATGGGTTGGCTTCATATCGTGTTATGTTCATGTCGCTGTCTTCTTGATTCTGGGTACCGCCTTCAGGGTTAATGAATACAACTCGGAATGTCTTACTGTCAGCATCCCCTGCGGGTCGATTAGTTGGTCAGCGAGGCATCCGGGAAATCAATCAACCCAGTGCAGAACGTCCCGGATCACCGACCACCGCGGTGGTTTTTCCCTTTTGGTGGCCTCGCCCAGCATCCAGTATCTGTACGGCTCTTCGATAGTGCCCTTGGCCTGATCCGCGATCAGCCAGGCATTGAGTGTTTTCAGCAACTTTTCGTTGCCGAGGGCCACTGAATAACCCATCGGCAGGAATACGGTTGGCTTCGGGACCACAAGGCTGAAATGCGGATAGAGCAGAGTCCAGGCCGCACCTTCCTCGGACACGTCGGCGAGCGCGTCGATTCCTTTCGCGCCTGATTTGTAAGTCTGCCTGCACTTTTCAGGGCTACGACCTCCACGGCCTGTAACTGGATCAGCTGCCGGGTGTTGTGAATCTTTCGGGCCTCTTTTTTGGCGTTTGCGACATACTCGAACGCCGCGTAGAAGCCGCGTTGGGCATCAATGTCGTTCAGGAGTTTCTGCCGTCTGGACTTGGGTATCTTGCATGCGGGGCTGCGCAGCAGCGCCTCGGCATCGTCCATCAAAAGGGCCATACCGGCAAAATCCCAATGAATGGTCGCAAGAAGGACACGGGCCACCAGAAGAGCCGGTTGTTGCTTCTCGACCGACTTCGGAAACATATCCAGCCATCGCTTTAAGGTCCGCCGGGAAAAATCTTTTTCTAGCGTTTCATCCAGATTCAGCTCGACCAACTCAGCTGCTTTATTGACATCCCCGGCGACTAAAAAATGCTGTAGGGCCTCTTCGATCAGCCCCTGGCCGGCGAACCATTTTCCTGCGCGCCGATGGATCTCGATCTTTTGCGTTGCTGATGTATTCTCTTTCAGATGCTGTATCAGAAGATTTTGAAATAGATGGTGGTATCGGTACCAACGCCGCTCGCTGTCGAGCGGCACCAGGAAAAGATTTTCGCGTTCGAGCTTGGCAATCAGTTTGCGACTGTTATCCCCACCGACCTTGCTTCCCATGACATAGTCGCACAGGGAGGCACAAAATCGATCAAACACTGCCGACACGGCGAGGAAATCCCTTGTTTTGGCCGGCTGCTTCGAGAGAACCTCTTCTATAAGAAAGTCAACCATATTGGATTCACTGCCCGAGAAACTCCTGGCGCATAGGTCGGGATTTTTGGCATCGGCCAGCGACAGTCGCGTCAGCTGGAGACCGGTAACCCACCCCTCAGTTTGGTGTTGGAGCATGTCGAGCGTTTCAGCGGATAGGGGCTTTTTCAAGACTTGTGCGAAAAAGGCCTGAGCCTCTTCGCGGGAAAAGCACAGGTCGGCTGCACGAAATTCAGCTATCCAGGTTCGGGCCCGCCATTGCGCCAACCGAAGCGGAGGGTCCACCCGGGTTGAGATGACCAAGTGCAGGTTGTCCGGCAGGTATTGAACCACTCGGGCAAGCATCATCTGCACGGATTCGGAAACAATGGCATGAAAGTCATCGAAAACGACCACCAGAGGCCTTTTCAGCGCATCCAGCTCGGAAATCAAAGTGTCGGCCAAGTAATCAGGCGGCGGCTGTTGACGGAATGACAGCAACGATTCAGTCTCAGAACCGAACCCTGGAAAAACTCTGCGGACAGCGGCAATAAAATAGCTGAGGAAAATACCCGGATTATTGTCGTTTTTATCCAGTAAGACCCATGCCGTATTTCCAGGGATTCGATTGACCCAATGCACAACCAGGGTCGTCTTTCCATATCCGGCCGGGGCTGAGATGAGCGTCAGCCGTTTTTTCCGGCCCTTATCCAGACGCGAGATGAGGCAGGGACGCAGAACCCAATTTCTGTCAACAGGTGGGCGATTCAGCTTTGTAGGCAGGATATGGATGTTTGAAGTATCGTCTGTCACAAGCTCTCCCCTAAAGCCTGCTTCTACAAAGGATTTTTTATTGCTAAAAACTATTTTCTTTAGTGTTGGCAACAACAAATTCAGTGGTTATCAAGTATATCGCAGGGTCATCACAGTAACGGCGCGTAAAAACAGCGGGTATTTATACCTGAATTTTGCACGCAACTCACCGCCGTAATCAACGGGGAAAAATTTTCTTTCAACCCCGCTGATGGGTGTTTTCTCCAGGCGCCCTGCGACGGCGCTGTAGACAAAGGCAAACGCTGCCAGGATTGCCAAATTTTGGTACATGATTATGAGACCTCCCCCGTCAGCGACAGCGTCACATGCACGGCGTCGCCCCCATGCTCTGTTTTCATGGGAAGCCCGCTGCGGGAAAAGACAGTGAGCATACCGCTGTTTTCCGGAAGGACCTCCGCTACAAAGCGGGACAGACCTTTTTCGCGTGCGATGGAAGCCAGGTGCTGCAGCAGAATTCGAGCCATTCCTTGACGATGGTAGTCTTCCTCGATCGTAAACGCCACCTCCGCGCTGCGCAATTTGCCGGTCTCATCGATGACCACGTATCGTCCTGCCCCGATGATGGTCTCCTGTTCTCCATCGCCGGTCGCAACCACTAAAGCGACCGCGTTTTCGAAATCAAGCTCGGTAGCGGATTTGAGCTCTTCTTCGGTCAGCATTTTTTTCTGATAGAAGAAACGGGTGTAGATCGATTCAGGATCGAGGTTCTTGAAGGCTTCGACCAATCTATTCTTGTCGTCCGGCCGGATGGACCTGATTCTAACCTTCATTCCGTTCTTCAGCGTCTCGACTTGATCGTAGTTCGCTGCGTCTATCATGCGGGTTGCCTCCGCCGCTCCAAGCTGGGATGCGTCTTATGATTTCTCTCCAGCTGCGGTTGACTACTCCAGGTCGACCTGCACCGGCTTCACCTTCCAGATCCGTTCACAGTAATCCCGGATCGATCGATCCGAAGAAAATTTCCCCGAGCGGGCCGTGTTCAGAATCGACATCCGGGTCCAGCGCTGCTGGTCGCGGAAGGCCTCGCCCACCCGGTCCTGGTAGTCCAGGTAGGACGCGTAGTCGGCCAATAGCAGGTATTCGTCCTTATACAGAAGCGAATCCACCAAGGGCTTGAAAAGGTTGCCGTCCCCCCGGGAGAAGTGCCCGGAAGCGATGCGGTCGATGGCCTCGCGGAGCTCGTCGTTGGATTGGTAGGCGCCCATGGGGTTGTAGCCACGGGCTTTCAACTCCACCACCTCCTCAACCGCAAGGCCGAAGAGGAAAAAGTTTTCCGGGCCCACTTCCTCGCGGATCTCCACGTTGGCCCCGTCCAGGGTCCCGATGGTGAGCGCCCCGTTCATGGTGAACTTCATGTTCCCCGTGCCCGAAGCTTCCTTGCCCGCGGTGGAAATCTGCTCGGAAAGGTCCGCCGCCGGGTAGATGTGCTGGGAGTTCTTCACGTTGAAATCGGGGAAGAAGACCACCTTG
Organism: uncultured delta proteobacterium; assembly: GCA_963716785.1. Lineage (GTDB taxonomy): Bacteria > Desulfobacterota > Desulfobacteria > Desulfobacterales > SpSt-501 > SpSt-501. Next base: position 82,650 of record CAVQUW010000018.1, read on the forward strand.
AGACGTCCGGCAACGTCCGGGTCGTTGTTGACCACCTCCGCCACGGAGGTGATGAGTTTGATGATGAGTTTCGCCATGAAGTAGCCGGGAGCGGCTTTGCCCCCGAAGATGAACGTTCGGGGTGTTATGTCGCTGCCCGGGTTCTTTTTCAGGCGGTTGTAAAGGGTGACGATGTGCAGCACGTTCAAGTGCTGCCGCTTGTACTCGTGCAGTCGCTTTACCTGGATGTCGAAGAGGGTGTCCGGCTCGACGGCAACCCCTGTCCGTTCCTGGATCAGGCCTGCAAGATCGGCCTTGTTGGCCCGCTTGACCTGCCGCCACTCATGCTGGAATGCCGGATCGTCGGCCCATTGCTCCAGCCGCGGCAGTTCCCTTTCCATGTTGCTGACCCAGGCCCCACCGATCTTGCCGGTGATCAATGCCGCAAGCCGCGGATTGCTGAGGACCATCCATCGCCGAGGGGTGACCCCATTGGTAATATTTTGGAATTTTTCGGGCTCCAGCTCGTAAAAATCGCTGAGCACGGTCTGTTTCAGCAGGTCCGAGTGCAGCGCTGCGACGCCGTTGATGGCATGGCTGCCGACGCTGGCCAAATGTGCCATGCGCACATGCTTCTCACCGGCCTCGTCGATGAGGGAAAGCCGCGCCTGACGCTGATCGTCCCCGGGGAAGCGCACCCGCACCTCATCCAGAAAGCGCCGGTTGATCTCGTAGATGATCTCAAGATGCCTGGGCAGCACGTGCTGGAAGAGCGGCAGCGGCCATTTTTCCAATGCCTCCGGGAGAAGGGTGTGGTTGGTATAGGCGCAGGTGCTCCGTGTGATGTCCCAGGCCCGATCCCACTCCATGAGATGCTCGTCCACGAGCAGTCGCATGAGCTCCGCCACGGCAATGGAGGGATGGGTGTCGTTGAGCTGCACCGCCCACGCACCGGCGAAGGTCTCCATGCTATTGCCGGCAAGAAGGTGGATGCGGATCATGTCTTTCAGAGAACAGGAGACAAAAAAGTACTGCTGGGCGAGTCGGAGTTCCTTTCCCTGGTAGGGCTCGTCGTTGGGGTACAGGACCTTGGTGATGGTCTCCGAGCTGATCTTTTCGTTTACGGCCCCGAAGTAGTCGCCCACGTTGAAGGCTTCGAAGTCGAAGGACTCGGCCGCCTCCGCTTTCCAGAGGCGCAGCAGGTTGGTGGTGTTCACCCCGTATCCCAAAACGGGAGTATCGTATGCCACGCCCTTGACCAACCGGCCGGGAACCCAGCGCACCCGGAGATGCCCTGCCTGGTCGTGGTACGTTTCGGTATGCCCTTCGAGGCTTATATCGTAGGCGATCTCGGGACGAGCCAGCTCCCAGGGGTTGCCGTACCGCAGCCACTTGTCGGTGATCTCCACCTGATAGCCGTCGCGAATCACCTGGTCGAAAATGCCGAACTCGTAGCGGATGCCGTAGCCGATGGCGGGGACTTCCAGCGTTGCCAGCGAATCCAGGAAACAGGCCGCCAGCCGGCCGAGACCGCCGTTGCCCAGCCCCGGCTCCTCTTCCTGCTCCAGGAGGTCGTTCAGATCGAGCCCCAGCTGGGCCGCCGCCCGACGGGTCTCCTCATAGATCCCCAGATTGATCAGCGCGTTGCCGAGGTGCGGCCCCATGAGGAATTCGGCCGAAAGATAGCTCACCACCCGGGTGTCCTGCTGCATGAGGGTGTGGACCGTTTTATTCCAGCGCTGAAGCAGGCGGTCGCGCACCGTGTAGGCCAAGGCCGCATACCAGTCGTGCGGCGTTGCCACCTCCGCTATCCTGCCCTGGGCGTAATAGAGGTTGTCCATGAGCGCGCGGGCGAGAGTGTCCGGACTCAGCCCGGTGCGCGTCGGCTCGTAGTCGGTCTTCGCGAAAGAAGCCGACTTCCGATTCTCCGCATTCTCCATGATAAACCTCCTGTCGGCCGGATAGCCCGAACATTTCATGAAAATTTTTCAGCGCACCCTCGCATCTGGCTGTGGAAGCGGCAGCTGCCGCGATCGATTCACCAGCTGTCTTGATCCTCTCGCGGCTGGAAGCCGCTCCCACAAAAACCACGTCCATGCACCGCATGGCACTCGTGCCCGGCCTGCGGCTTGGATTTACTTCCAGCGGAACGCGACCCCGCCCATCCCCAGCAGCGCCTCCTGGGTGTAGAAGTCGATGTTGGCGTCCGTCAGGGAGTAGGCGCTGGTCACAAAGAACTGCATCGGCTCGCTGCCGAAGAGCTTCCAGCCCCAGGGGTTCTTGTAATAAACCGTGGCCGACGCGCCGTAGCGGTCGTCCTCGCGGGTCTTGCCGTAAATCGGGTTGCTCTTGTCGTAGTCTGCCGCCCCGACCGTGGCGTTTAGCACCAGCGTGATCGGGTCCCCGAAATAGGAATAATTCAGTTTCAGGTCGATGCCCGTATTGGCCATGGCCTCGCCGTCCAAGTCATCGTAGCTCAGCGCGGTCTCGGGGGTCAACCGGTGCTTTTCGCCAAGTTGGAACTGGTAGGCGGCCGAAACCTTGTGGACAACCCCGTTGCGGTCCAGGCGGTCCTGATTGGAATTGCTCAGCCCGAGGAACTCACCGCTTTTCTCGCTGCCGATGTCGATCTTTCGAATGGAGTACTCCAGTTCCAGGTTGGAGCCGAACATCTTGTCCCAGGTGAACTGGGCCCCCATGTTCTTGCGGTCGGTGTCGTCCCGGTTCTGGCCCGTCACGTACGGGTCCTTCCAGACCCGGGTCGCACCGCTGAACAGCAGGCCGGCCTGCATCACGCCGAGCGAGCGGACGTCCTGTTTTACGGCCAACTGCTGCGCGGTGTCGAAGGATAGCAGGTCCCCCACTTCGGTGCCCAGAAACACCTGGGTGCGGCCAAACCACGACTTCGAACGGATCGTGCTTGAGGCCTGATTGAATCTCGTTCGCTAATGGCAAAGCCTCAGTCGAACAGCCAATGAATAGGAGGGGCTGGGGATTTGGAGGCTGGTAAAAGCATGATCGCTGGCGAAGACGGGTTGCCAGCAACTGCGCAAGTGCCTTGTAGGCGACTGGATGCGTTTCAATTGCCGCTCTTAAGATCGGCTCTATAACCCGGAGCGCAACCACGGGGCTCTTTGCTCTCACTGTGGCCGAGCGCCTGGCTGCCGGATCAATTGCCGCCATCTCGCCAATACAAGTACCGTCGGGTCTCGAACCGACAAATCGACCGTTTACGAACACATTTGATTCGCCTGCAATCAGAAAGTATACGCAGTTATCAGTATCATCTTGAACGACAATATCAGCACCAGGCATGAACTCAACCAGCTCACCGCCGTCTGCCAGAACTGTCGCCAAGCCCAAGTCGTGCTGAACAACATCCTGTTTCAATAGAGAACTCAGCAATAGCTGCCGCCCTGTTGTGCCTTCAAAACGCTCTTTCACTCGGCTTCTCCGTTTCCGGAGGTGTTAAATGCCCTCCTAATATCTCCCCGATGCGTTCTGCTCTTCTCAGAAGAAGCAGTTTAGAGCTGGTTTCATAACCTATTTTGACGCTCGTAACTATCTGAATTTATTATCTGCGAAATCCCTAAAAGGGGGTTATGAAACCAGCTCTAGCAACTTAAAGCATCTCGGGTATCCCCTACGCCAGGCATCATTGCTCATCGCAATCTTGATACCGCTATGACCTAAATTTGTTCGATTGCGATATATAACCGATTTGACGCTTTGGTGATACGTCGGATGAAAGCCCAACATTGTCGAATCTTGCGATATCCCGCGAAATCCACGAGAGCAAACGGTTGCTAAAGAGCGGTCTGCCACAGTGCCCGAAGCCTCCTCCTCAGAGCGCCACTCCGCTTCGAAACGAGGCTTGCTGCCGCAAGCGGCCGGAAATGCGTTCGCTTCGCGGTTCAACCCTTAATACTACCTGACACTCACTCCTCCGTGCGCTTGAGACGCTGGATGCGCTCGCGAACGAAATCGTACTCGAGCCAGTTGTCGAGGAGCGAGGCCAGGGCGTCGCGGTAGAAGCGGGCCGCGGCCTTTTTGTCCTTTGCGCCCTCGGCCCAGAAGCCGGCGGCGGCGAAGCCGGTCATGATCTGCTCGGGGACTTCACCCGCCTCGCGGCGCAGCGCCTCCTCGGTCTGCTGCCCGCGCAGGTACTCGGCGACCGTGACGAACCATGGCTCGCGCGCGCGGCGGGCGAGCTCGGCCAGTCGCTCGGAGGCCGCGGTGTTCTTGCCCTGGTGGTGCAGGATGCCGGCCTCGAGCAGGGAGAGGCTCAGGCGCAGCGCGTTTTCGCGGGATCCGGTCGCGAGCACCCCGCGAACTTGCTCAAAGGACGCATCGAGCTCTCCTGCGGCGGCCTCGGCGAAGGCGAGCGTTCCGGCCAGCGCACGGTTTTCCGGCTCGTGCTCGAGGACCTGGCGCAGCGCGCCGCGCTTGTCCTCGAAGGAGAGCTCCCCGGACCGGAGCCCCTCCCACACGGCAGCGAGCTTGGCCGTGCGGGATCTGCGACGCTCGAGGTCTTCGGCCGCGGAGCGCTCGAAGGCCTCCACGCGGCTTTCGTGTTCCGCCCGCCGTCCGGGGGAGGTATGATCAAGGCGGCGCTGTTTGCGGACCCGCTCGAGCCGGGCGCGGGCCAGAAAGCGCTCCCAGACGTCGGGCTCGGCGGAGAGGATGGCCTCCTCGAAGAGGGTTTCCGCCTCCTCGATCTTGCCGCGTCTCTGCTCGAGGAGTCCCACGACGGTGCGCACCCAGGCCTTCTCGGCCGGCGTGTACCAGCCGTCCGCCGCGGCCGCGGGCGACACGCGGCCCTCGAGGATGTCCAACAGGTAGCGTTGGAACTCGGCCGGGCTCTTCCAGTCGGCGCCGGCCAGCTCCTGGCGAAGGGCTGTGGCGTCCTGGCTGCCGGTCAGCCAGTCGATCAGAACCAGCATCCAGCGCGCCTGGCTGTCCTCGGGGTCCAGGGAAAGCGCCTGGGAGAAACGCCGCCGGGCCCCGTTAAAGTCCTCGCCGCAGAAGCGCATCATGCCTGCCGCGGTCACCAGCTCCGGCTGCAGGTTGCGGACGAGTTTCTCGTCGGCCAGGGCCTGGGCTTCGGCCCAGCGTGCCCGGCCGGCGGACTCCCGGATTTTCCCCAGGGTCGCCTCGATCGAAAAATCCAGGACACCGTTCCATTTCGCCTGACCGGCCTTCAGATCCACCAAAAGCTGGACCGCCTCGGTGATGGGCAGGATCAGCCCGATGTCCCAGACCGGCGTCATCATCGGCACGATCCCCTGGGTGAAGTCCATGGCCACGGCCGAGACGATGCCGATCACCTTGCCGTTGGTGTCGATCACCGGCCCGCCGGAGTTCCCGCCGTGGAGCGAGGCGTCGATCTGGAACATGTTCTCGAAGGCCCGGCGCACATTGCCGCGCACGACGCTCGCGTTGACCGTGTCGACCTGGGTGCGGCTGCCGAGCGGGAAGCCGAGGGCGATCACCCGCGTCAGCTTGGGCAGCCGCCGGGGGTCCATCTCCAGGTTGAGGGGCAGCGGCTTGAGCCCCTCCGGCACGCGCTCGATCTTGATTACGGCGAAGTCGTCCTTGAGCGGGGAGGCGGCGAGCTGGCGGATGCGCATGGGGGGCCGGGCCACGCCCGAGATCTCCACCTTGGGGGAGGCGTCGGTGGTGTAGGCGTTTTCGGTCAGATAGAAATCCCCGAGGTCCGCCCCCGCGATCAGCCGGCCGGAGGGGTTGAAGGCGCGCGCGCCCTCGAACCAGAGATAGATGCGGTATTTCAGCTCCGGTGTCATGTCGCGGCTGCGCAGGTAGCTGACCGCGGCGTCGAACCGCGGGTCTTCGAGCCAGGGGCAGACGACGTGGCGGCTGGTGAGGAGATACCCCTCGCGATCCACCAGGAATGCCGTGCCTTCGGCGACGTTGCGGAACACGGTGTTGCCTTCGGCCTCGAGCCAATAATCCACCAGGATGAAGCCCACCGAGCGCGCGTAGAGGTTGGCGTAGCCCTCCAGGGTTTGCTCGGTGTCCGGCGGCGTGCGTTCCAGATAAAACCAGGCCCCCACGGCCGCGACGACCAAAACGGCGACGACGGCCGCCAGGGCCCGGATGCGCCGCTGCAGCTTGCGAAAGAGACGCGGCGGCGGGACCGTTTCCGGCCGGTCCGTTTTCTGCGTGATGCGCTCAAGCGAGGCCGCCACCTCCTCCATGGACTGCGGCCGCAAGTCCGGGTCCTCGGCCAGCATCACCCTGAGCAGGACGGCCATCTCCTCCGGCAGATCGAGGCCGTCGACCCGGTTCTCGAGATCGTCGATGTCGAGATCACCGGAGAGCAGCTCGACGAAGATCTTCCCGAGCGACCAGATGTCGCTCCTGAAATCGAGCGGCCGCTGGTTGACGATGTCCGGGTGCACGCTGAGGAGCTGCTTGAGCATCGGGGCCGGCCGGTCGAAGCGTGGGTCGATGAAACGCGAAAGCTTGTAGTCGATCTTGACGTCGAGCCCGCCGTCGCCCTCGGGCACGGCGATGATGTCGTTCAGGATGAGGTGGGGGATGAAGTGCTCGTGCGGCATGAAGCACGGCAAGCGTGGCGGCCATCCGGTGAAAGAGCCCGAAGAGCAGGCGCCGGTCGGCCAGCCGGCCGGAGGCGAGGAGCGACCCCCAGCTTTCGCTCTCGACCCATTCGCTGATGCGGTACCACAGACCGTCGGCGGAGCGGCGGATGGCGTGGTGCCGCACGAACCCCTCGTCGGGGAGCTTTTTCAACTCCTCGAGCTCGCGCTGCAGCCGGGCGGCCACCTGCTCGTCGACACCCGAGCGCGGTGTGAAGAGCCGGATCATGACTTCTTCGCTGGTGCGCTCGCGCACGGCCCGGCACAGAAAGGTGGAGTGGCCCTCGTGCAGGACATCGATGATGCGGTAGTCGTCGATGGTGCGGCGGCCCTCGGCGATCCGGCCGCCGCAGCTGGGGCAGGTGCCGATCTCCTCGGACACCGCCTGACCGCAGACAGGGCAGAGTTTCATCGGTGGCGTCTCCGGCGCATCGGGTTGGGGGGGGAAGAAGGGGGCCCGCTTCCGGCATCAGCTGACTTCTCTTATCAGCAGTCCGCGGAAACGGCAAGCGCCCCGAGGGGGCGGCCGGCGGGCGCAGCACGTAAAAGGGCGAGGGTGGGACCCTCGCCCTTCGACCTGGCTTCCCCTGATGCCGTTTGTTTCTCCCGTGAACCTTCTTTTCGATAGTTGAGAAAGACCCGGGGAAAGATGCACGTACACCCGAGAAGCCACTTGGGAAGACAACCATCACGCCGGCGAGAGCCGGCCGAAGTGTTCCCCTCTTGAGCTACCAGCTAAAGCAAAAACCATGCACGGAAGTTCAACAAAGCATATTTCATAAAAATTATCAAATTGTTATGCGAATATTAGAGTTTCACAAGATCGCCTTTGGGAACTGCCTTGCACAGAATTCTGAATTTTTTTTCACACCGTCCGGGCCACCCGCCTCAAACACCTTTGAAAGCCGGCTCCCGGCGCTCGAGCCGCGCGCTCAGGGCCTCGAAGAAGTCCGCGGTCCCGAAGGCCTTGTTCAGCACTTCGTTCTCGCGATCGAGCGCCCGGGTCACGGCTTCGACCAGGGGTTGGTGCAGCAGCTGTTTGGTCCAACGCACCGCCAGCGGCGCCCCGTGGGGCGGGATCAGTTTCAGCGCCATCTCGCGGGCGTGGGGCAGAAGCCGGGCGTGGGGCAGGATTTTGTTGACCAGCCCGAGCTCGGCCAGCTCCCGGGCCGTCAGTTTCTCGCCGAAAAAGAGCTCCTTGGTGCGTTGCATCCCGATCAGGCGCGGGAAGAGATAGCTCGAGGCGAGCTCGGGGGCGATGCCGAGACGCACGAAGGGAAAGCGCACCCAGGCGTGCTCGGAGGCGTAGATCAGGTCCGCGCCCGCGGCCGGGATGGTGAACCCGCCTCCGATCGCAAGACCGTTGATCGCGGCGATAACCGGCTTCTCCAGACCCCAGAGTTTGAGGCAGAGCTTCTTCAACGCGATGTCCGTCAGGTCGATCGCGCTGCGCTCCTCGGCGCTCAGGGATTCGAGCTCGGCGGGGTTGAAATACCCGCCGCTGCTGAAGGCTTCGGCGGCGGGGTCCGCGCTGCCGGGCGGCGGGGCCCCGGTCAGGATCAGCACCAGGGCGGCCGGGTCCCTCTCGAAGGCGTCGGCCGCGCGGTAGAGATCGAGCAGGACCCTCAGGGTGAGCGCGTTTTTGATGTCCGGCCGATTGATCGTGACCGTCACGATGCCGGCCTCGTCCCGCCGGTAGAGGATGCTGGTGAATTCCTTTGGATCCACGCCAGAGCTCCTTTCGGTTGCCGTGATGGCCGCGCGCACCGGGCGGCCGGGTCAATGCCCTTGCTATAACCCGATCGCTGCCGGCCGGCAAGCGCCAATGCGTCGAACACTGCGGCGGGCGGTTCAGAAGCCGCGGTTCCAGTACACCATCAGAATCAGGACCCCGAATAGAATCCGATAACCGGCGAAGGGGATGAAGGAATTGCGCGACACGTAGGCAAGCAACCCGCGGATCACGAAGAGGGCGGCGATGAACGACACCACAAACCCCACTGCGAACACAGGCAGGTCGGCGGCCGACAGCAGATCGCGCACCTTGAGGAGTTTGATCAGGGAGGCCCCCAGCATGGCCGGGATGGCCAGAAAGAAGGAGAATTCGGTCGCCGCCGTGCGCGAGAGCCCTGACACCAACCCCCCCATGATCGTGGCCCCTGAACGTGAGACCCCCGGGAAGAGCAGCGCCAGGACCTGGATGCAGCCGACGCTGAGTGCTTTTTTGAGCGGGATGTCGTCAACGCTCACCACCGAAGGGTTCCTGCCCCGGCGCTCAATCAGAATGATGGCCACCCCCCCTAGGATAAAGGCCAGCGCCACGGGGACGGGGCGGAACAGGTGCGCCTCGATCCATTTCTCGGTCGGCAGGCCGATCACCACGGCCGGCAAGGTGGCGATGACCAGGTTGATGACGAGGTTGCGGGAGCGCCGATCCCGGTCCAGGCTGCGCAGGACGTTGATGAACTTCATCCGGTAAAGCCAGACCACCGCCAGGATGGCCCCGAGCTGGATGAAAATGATGAAGGCGTTTTCCTTGGCGCCGGTGAAGCCGATCATGTCCTGGGTCAGGATCAGGTGCCCGGTCGAGGAGACGGGGATAAACTCGGTCACCCCCTCGACGATCCCCAGCACGACGGCCTTCAGCAGGGCGATCAGGTCCATCAGTTCTCCCTCCAATGCGGATGGTTCTTTCCAGATATCGATGAGTTACCGACAGGGGGGCTTTCGCCAGGCATTGAGCTTGCCGGCGATGAACTCCACGATGCGCTGGTGCTCGGCTTTACCCGCGCCTTCCACCCGCAGGGGTTCGCCGAAGCAGACGTGGACGGTCTTGGAAGGATCGATTCTGCCGATATCCTTCAGGCGGCGGCCGAGGCCCCAGGCGTCGGTTTTCAGGGCGAAGGGCACCACCGGCACGCCGCAGCGCCGGGCGAGCTTGACCCCCAGGGAGTTGAACCGGCGGGGGTCGAACTCGGTGCTGCGCGTGGTCTGGGGAAAGATGATGATGGAGACGCCGGACTCCAGCCGCCGCTGCCCCTCTTCCATGACCGTGCGCAGGTCTTCGCGCGGGTTGTCCCGGCCCACCACGACCGGGTTGCGGCTGCGCATCACGTGCCCGAAGAATGGATAGGTGATCAGGCTGTCCTTGACGACGAAGGTCACTTCGCGGTGCGGCTGGATCAGGCAGGGCAGCACGAAGGTCTCGAGGATGCTCATGTGGTTGCCGATGAAGACGCAGGCGGAATCCAGGCGGTGAATGACATCCAAACCCTCGATCTCGAAACGCCCGCCGACGGATTCCAGGGCCTTGATCGTGGTCAGGCTGCTGTCGATCCACTCGATGTGGTCGTAGCGCCCCTTCTTGGCCAGGCGGGCGGCGTGCCAGATGATGTGGGCGACCTGGGCGTAAAAAAAGGCGTTGGGGGACGAGCGCGGAATCCAGCCCACCCGCCGATCGGGGCTTTGGTAAGAGTCTTGAGAGGTCAGGCGCTTCATGGTCGCCGTTTCCTATAGCACAGTTGCCGGGCCTTGGGGAGTCTTCTTGCAAACGACGGCAGGTTTGCCTGAAGCTTAGGGTCCCACCTGTCTGCCCCGGCGTGGGTCCGGACCAGACCGCACCCGCCGGCTAGGCGGCGGTCCCCAGGACCGCCCGCAACAGCGGCCGAAGCTCGGCCACGGTCTCCTCGATGTCCTTGCCGTCGGTGTCCACCGTGAGGTCGGCGGCGGCCCGGTACTTGTCCACGGATTGAGACCAGATTTTCTGCAGGTCCTCTTCCAGGCTCACGCCGGGGTTCACCCGCGGCCGGTCGGCGGCGCGCACGCGCCGCGCGAGCTCGGGGAGCGTGGCCGTCAGCAGGACGAACAGCCCGGTGCCGCGCAGCACGTCCATGTTCCACTCGTAGCGCACCGTGCCGCCGCCCAGGCAGACCAGCGCGCGCCTGCATACCGGCGAAGCGCTTGCAGATCGCGTACTCAAGCTCGCGGAACGCCACCCAGCCCTGCTCCGCCACCAGCCGGTGGAAGGAGTAGCCGAGGATGCGGTCCATCTCCCGGTCGAGGTCGAAAAAGGCCAGGCCGAGCTCGGAGGCCAGGCGCACCCCGACCGTGGTCTTGCCCGAGCCGATCATCCCGCAGAAGTAAATGTTGCCCGACATCAGCGCATCAGCGGTCGAAAATCTTGAGGTTGCAGAACAGGTCCCCCCGGCCGATGCGCTCTTCGAGCTCCATGCGCACGCCGTGGGCATCGGCCCGGCCGCGGTCGCCCTCCATGGCGATGTCGCAGAAGAGGTCGATCTCCGCCGGGGTGCAGCCCATCTCCTTCCAGGCCTCCACCAGCGCGCAGTACTTCATGCGCTGCACGGCGGCCTGCTCGCCGATCTCCACATCCGAGTCGAACACGAGCGAGGAGCCCTTGGAGACGTGCTTCTCCACCCAGGCCCGGGGGCTGAAATCCTTGGGGTCCTTCCGCGCCTTCATGCGGCCGAACTCGAAGATGGCCTTGCGGGCGAGGCGCTCGACCTCTTTTTCGGGAAAGGCCTCCTTGAAGCTGCGGTAGAGCAGGGCCATCCAGGTGGCGCGGTCCTTGATCGCCGCCCGGATCTTGTCGATCATCTCTTTCTGCTGTTCGTCTTGAGTCATGATTCCACACCTTGGTTTCGGGTTAAGTCATCATCGCCTTTTTGCCCGCCCGCTGGCGCCGCCCCCCCCTTTGCGGGCGGGGCCGGGGTGGGAGCGGAAAGTCTCCGGAACACCTGTGCACTCGCCTGGATGAGCTCCTCGAAAAGCGCCGCCTGCCGCCGGTAGGCGTCATGCCGGGCGGGCTCCGGCCGGCAGCGGCGGCCGAGCTTGACCCAGTGTTGCGGATATCTCCCTCAGCGATGCGCCGCCGTCCAACGCGGCGCGGCAGAACATGGCCGTTCCCAGGGCCGTCGCCTCGGCGACCCTCGGCCGGGCCACCTCGACCCCGGTGACGTCCGCCCGGATCCGGTTCCAGACGCCGATCCCGGCATAGCCGCCGGTCACGTGCAGCCGCAAGGGCGTAAGCCCGCAGCGGCGCAGGCACTCGAGCAGGCGGCCGGCGCGGAAGGCCGCCGCCTCCATCGCCGCGCGCAAAATGTGCTCGGGTCCGTGATCGAGGGTCAGACCGACCATGCCGCCGGTCACGTACTCCCGCCAATAGGGGGAGCGCTCGCCGGTCAGCCCCGGAAGCACCAGAAGCCCATCCGCGCCCGGGGGCAGCAACCCGATCCGGCGCTCGAGGGCGCGCACCGAAACCGAAAACAGCCGCTCCAGGTACTCGAGCGCCCCGCCGGCAAGCCCCGTGGCGCCGCCGGCCAGGAACAGGCCGGGCAGCATCCCGGAGTTGAGCGTCAGGGTGCGGGAGCCGTCCGCCACCGGCCGCTCGGCGGCCGTCATCAGCACGTCGGTGGTGCCGGAGACCAGCACGGCGGCGCCCTGCTGGAGCACGCCCCCGCCATACATGGCGGTGGTGCCGTCGGAGCTTCCGCAGATCACCGGCAGACCGGCGGGCAGCCCGAGGGCGGATGCCGCCGCCGGCGTCAGGGCGCCGGCCACCTCGGTGGCCAGGCGCGGCGGCGGCAGCCAGTCGGGCTCAAGACCCAGCTCGGCCAGGATGTCCGCATCCGGCCGCTGCCCGTGGACATTGAACAGCAGCGAGTAATCCAGGTGGGCCACGTCCGTCTGGATGGCCCCGGTCAGCCGCCGCACGATTTCATCCTTGAGACCGACGACCGTTCGCACCCGCCGCGCCAGGGCCGGGTGCCTGCGTTTCAGCCACAGCAACCGGGGGGCCAGCAGGTCCGCGCTCGCACGGCGCCCGGTCCGGGCGTACAGATCCGACTCCGGGATGCGGCGGCGGATCTCCTCGACCTCGGCCCCGGCCCGGTTGTCCATCCAGATCATGGCCGGCCCCAGGGGCAGACCGGAGCGGTCCAGGAGCACGTATCCCAGCAGGGCGCTCACCCCGACGGCCGCGATGCGCCGGCCGGCGGCGGGGGCCGCGCGCAGGGCCGCGCGAGCGGCGGACACGACCTTGCGCCAGAGATCGTCCGGGTCGATTTCGGCGTGCCGGGGTGCGGGCCGCAGCACCGTGACCGGCCGGCGGCTCCAGCTCAAAATTTCCCCTTCCGTCGGACACCACCGCCGCCTTGCAGGCGGAGGTGCCGCAATCGACGACCAGAAAGCTCATCAGGCTTTGGGCTCGCGGGCGGCCGCCACCACGGCCTTCACCATGGCCGGGCTGACCCAGGTGTCGATGCTGCAGCCGTTGGCCAGGAAAAACCTCCGGTCGCCTCCCAAGGCGACCCCCTCCCGCACATGGGCCTTGAGGAAAGCCGGCGAGCGGCGGGTGAGCAGGGTCTGGTCGATCCCGCCCATGACGCAGCCGGGGATGCGCCCCTTGACGGATTCGAGCGCCGGCCCGTGCGGCCCGCGGTCCCACCAGCTGAAGACCGGCACCGGGAAATCCAGGCAGTCGTCGACGTAGAGGTCGCTCCCGTGAAGGTGGGCGGTGTTCATCCGCCCCAGGGCCGCGATGGCCTGGAACACCTGCATGGCATAGGGCTTCACGAAGCCGAGAAACACTTCGCGGCTCACGATTTCCCGGGCGGCGGGCACCGACATGAAGATCCCGTCGATGCCGATGGCAAAGGCCGCCCGGCAGTAGGCGATGAGATTCTCGGCCACCTGCGCCAGCGCCGCGTGCAGGGCCTCCGGCTCGTTGTCCACGAGGTATTCCATGTTCTCGCCGGCGACACTGCGCCGAATGCTCTGCCAGGGGTCGAAGATCGTGTCGATGCATCGCGCCCGGCCTTTGAGCTCCCGGCTGATGATGCGCAGGGCCTTGAGCTGTTCGCGCCACTCGGTGCGCTCGGCCTCGAAAGCGGTGAACCGTCGCAGGTCCTCCCGGGTGCGCACCGTCTCAAGCCCCTCCGGCGCCGGGTAGTAATAGTCGTTCATGATCTTGAGGAAGTCGAAGTCGTAGTGGCGGAAGTACTCGAGGCTGATGCGCGCAAGCTGCTCGCCGTCCGCGTGCTGAACCCCGAAGTGGTACCACATCGACAACGGGGGGGTGTCGACCTCCTCGCCGTTCAGGACACGATCCACTCTTTCGATCTTGTTCATCATTCCTCCGATGGTACCAGTTTTAAGTTTTACGTTTTAAGTGTTAAGCGAAAAAGATCTCAGCCTGAGATGTTTGTTTTTTACTTAAAACTTAACACATAAAACTTAACACTATTTTTCCCCCTCACGCCACCCCCAGGTACGCCTTCTGCATCAGCGGGTTGTTCCTGAGGTTCTCGGCCGTGTCGTGCAGCACGATCTCGCCGGTCTGCAGCACATAACCGCGGCCGGCGATGGAGAGGGCCATGTTGGCGTTCTGCTCGACCAGGAGGATGGCCACCCCCTCCTGTTGGTTGATCTGCCGGATGATCTCGAACACCTTGTCCACGTAGAGCGGCGACAGCCCCATGGACGGCTCGTCCATGATGAGCAGCCGCGGGCGGGCCATGAGCGCCCGGGCCATGGCCACCATCTGCTGCTCGCCGCCGCTCAGGGTGCCGGCGAGCTGCCGGCTGCGCTCCCTGGCCACCGGGAAGAGGCGGTACATGCGCTCGACGTCCTGGGCGACGGCCTTGCCGTCGCTGCCGGGTGTAAGCACCCATCAGCAGGTTCTCGTGCACGGTCAACTGCGGAAACAGGCGGCGGGCCTCCAGCACCGGCGCGACACCGGCCCGCACGATGGCGGAGGGCGGCAGGCGGTCGATGCGCCGGCCGAGGAACTCGACGCTGCCGTTTCTGGGCCGCACCAGGCCGAGAATGGTTTTCATGGTGGTCGATTTGCCGCAGGCGTTGCCGCCGAGCAGCGAGACGATCTCGCCGTCCGCCACCGCGAGAGAGACCTTTTTCAGGGCCTGGATCGGCCCGTAGAAGGTGTCCACTTCAGTGAGCTTGAGCACGGCGGCGCCCTCCCATGTAGGCCTCGATGACGGCCTCGTCGGCGGCGATCTCCTGCGGGGGCCCCTCGGCGATCTTCTCCCCGTGGTCGAGGACGACGACACGGTCGGAAACGGTCATGACCACCTTCATCTTGTGCTCGATGACCAGCACCGTGTGGCCGCGCTCGCGGATCAGCCGGATCAGGTCGACCACCTGCCGGGTTTCGTGCGGGTTCATCCCGGCCGTCGGCTCGTCGAGCAGGATGAGCTTCGGCTCCGAAACGAGCGCCCGGGCGATCTCCACCCGGCGGCGGTTGGCGTAGGAGAGCTCCCCGGCCGCCTGCCCGAGCCGGGGCAGGAGGCGCTCCCCGAACAGGCCCAGGATCTCGATGCATTTCTCCCGGTTTTCGGCCTCCTCGCGCCCGACCCTCGGCGGCCGCGCGAGAGCGCTGAAAACGCCGGTCCGCCCCTTGTGGTCGCGGCCCACCATGACGTTCTCGAGGACACTCATCTGCCCGAAGAGCCGGATGTGCTGGAAGGTCCGGCTGAGCCCCCGGCGCGCCACCTCGTGAGGCGGCAGCCCGACCATCTCCTCCCCGAGGAAGCGGATCGAGCCGGCATTCGGCGGCATGGTGCCCGTGATGCAGTTGAACAGCGTGGTCTTGCCCGCGCCGTTCGGCCCGATCAGGCTGACGATCTCGCCCTGTTCGAGCCGCAGACACACATCCGACAGGGCTTTCAGCCCGCCGAACTCCTTGGTGACATCGACGATGTCGAGCAGCGCCATCGGCTTCACCCCTCCGGCAGGAATTTGTCCCCCCGGGAGTAGACTTTCCCCGGGGCCGGGTCGAACCAGGTCAGCCGCAGGCTGAAGGGCCGCCCGCCGAGCAGCCCCTGACGGCGCACCAGCATCATCACCACCAGGATGCCGCCGTAGACGAACATACGGTACTCCTGCAGCGGCCGGAACACCTCCGGGATCAGGATCAGGATGGCCGCACCCGCCACCGGGCCGATCAGGTTGCCCTGGCCGCCGAAGGCCAGCATGGCCAGCAGGATGAAGGACTCGTTGATGTAAAAGCTGTCGGGGCTGATGAACTTCACGAAATGCGCGTAGAAGCTGCCGGCGATGCCGGCGTAAAAGGCCGCAAGCACGAAGGCCTGGGTCTTGTAGCGCGTGGTGTCGACGCCCGTGGCCTCGGCCGCGAGCTCGTTTTCGCGGATCGCCGTCAGCGCCCGGCCGAAGCGGCAGGTGAGCAGCCGGTTCATGCTGACGATGGTCAGCACCGAGAGCGCCAGGACCAGGTAGTAGTAGTCCCGCCCGGAGCCGAGCTCCCGGCCGAAGGCCGAAGGCGGCGGGATGTCCATGATCCCGAGCGGGCCGTTGGTGAACCCCATCCAGTTCTGCAGCACGAGAAAGAGGATCATGTGAAACCCGAGGGTCACCAGGGTCAGGTAGATGCCCGAAAGCCGCAGGGTCGGCTTGGCCACCAGAAAACCGAAGGCCCCGGCGACGGCACCGGAGGCGGGCAGCGCCAGCAGCCAGGGCAGCCCGGCCTCCATGGTCAGCTTGGCCGAGGCATAGGCGCCGATGGCGTAGAAGGCGGCATGCCCGATGGAGAGCAGCCCCACGTAACCGTTGAGCAGGTTGAGGCTCAGGGCCAGCACGACGTAGATGCCGATGAACACGAGCACCTGCAGGTAGTACTGGTTGCTGATGAAGACCGGAACCGCCGCCAGGACCGCGAGGATCAGCAGAATCGGCGCGTTGGCCAGTATGGATTTTATGAGACGTGTCATCGAAAAAATTGCCTTTATCTTTCCCGCCCCTGCGGGAAAGCGCAACGCCGAAATTGGGCTTCCTACGAAGTCATCCCTCAGTCCCCGCGCGCCTGCTGCATCCCCCTGCCCCCGAAGAGCCCGCCCGGCCGCAGCAGCAGGATCAGGATCATGAAGACGAAGGAGAAGATGTGGCGGAAATTGGACACCCCGAACTCCACCGAGAAAGTCTCCACCAGCCCGATCAGCAAACCGGCCGCCACGGCCCCGGGCAGGCTGGTCAACCCGCCCACCACGCTGGCGCTGAAGGCCTTCAGCCCGAAGAGGCCGCCCATGGTGGGGTAGAACATGTTGTAGTAGACCCCCACCAGGACCCCGGCCACGCCGCCCAGCATCGAGCCGATGGCAAAGGCCGCCATGTAGACCAGGTGGACGTTGACCCCCATGGCGTAGGCCGCCTCGAAGTCCTGGGCCGTCGCCCGGATGACCATGCCGACCTTGGTGCGGTTGATCACCACGTAGAGGAGCAGCATCAGGAACACCGTGACCCCCAGAACGGCGATCTGCAGAAAGGTGATGTAGACCCCCCCGAATTCGATCTCGAAGGAGCCCAGCCGGTCGAGAATCCCGTACGGGATGGCCTGGGTCTCCGGCCCCCAGACGACCTGGGCGAGGTTGACCAGCAGGATCGAGATACCGATGGTCACCAGAAGCGATGTGGCGTGCGGGGCATTGCGCAGGAAGTGAAACGCGAGGAGCTCCACCACGACCCCCAGGACCGCCGTGGCGACCAGCGCCGCCAGCAGCGCCAGGAAGAAGCTCGGGTGCAGCAGGCGGATGGCCTCGAACCCCACGTAGGCGCCCATCATGTAGACCTCGCCGTGGGCGAAGGTCACCATGCGCAGGGTCCCGAAAATCAGGGTGAACCCCAGGGCCAGCAGGGCGTAGATGCTGCCCTGGGTGATGCCGTTGATGAACTGCTCGAGCAGAAAGTCCATGGATAAAAGGAGGGTTCGAGGGTCCAAGGGGTCGAGGGGTCGAGGGCAAGTGCATTGATGCCTTTCACTTGAACCCTGGAACCCTCGAACCCTTGAACCCTTTTTCGTTATGCGGCATCGGCCGGTTTCGCCACTGCATCCGGCGTCACCGGCCGTCGTCGCTGCCTACTTATACAGCACCCACTTGCCGTCCTTGACGGTGATCCGCACCAGCTGCTTGGCCGGGTCGCGGCCCTCGGCGTAGGTAATCGGGCCGGTGGCGCCCTGGTAGCCCTTGAGACCCAGGAGCCCCTCGCGCACCTTCTCGCGGCTGTCGGTCCCGACCGCCTTCAGGGCGGCGACCAGAAGACCTGCGGCGTCGTAGGCCAGGGCCCCGAACTGGGTCGGGTCGGCCCCGTAGAGCGCCTTGTACTCCTTGGTGAAGGCCGAAGGCGCCGGCCGCGGGTCGGTGGTGAAGTAGTTCACCGGGATCATGGTGCCCTCCACGGCCTTGCCGCCGAGCTCGATCGTCTTGGGCGAGAACAGCGAGCTGTTGGCCAGGACGGTCGGCTTGTATTTCGCGCGCTCCGCCTGGGTCATGATCGCGGTGAAGTCGGCGTAGAAGGTCGGCATGTAGACCAGGTCCGGCTTGAGGCGCTTCAACTTGGTGATGATGGCATTGAAGTCCTTCTCGCCCGGGGTGAAGGCCTCTTCGGCCACGATCGCGGCGCCGAGCTTCTTGGCCTCCTCGGTGAAGTACTTGTTGGCGTCGACGCCCCAGTCGTTGTTGATGTAAATGGTGGCG
Source organism: uncultured delta proteobacterium (assembly GCA_963716785.1). Lineage (GTDB taxonomy): Bacteria > Desulfobacterota > Desulfobacteria > Desulfobacterales > SpSt-501 > SpSt-501. Next base: position 100,771 of record CAVQUW010000018.1, read on the forward strand.
ATCTTTTTCTTCTTGAGGTCCTTGACCGCCCAGCGGGCGTTGTAGGGGCCCTCGTAGCCCTGGGTGGCCACCACGCGGAACATGTACTCGCCCTTCTTGGTCCAGTCCTGGTGGGAGGCGGTGGGGGAGATCTGCACCATCTTGGCCTGCTCGAAGACCGGCGCGGCCGCCATCGAGCAGGAACTGCTGAAATCGCCGATCTGGGCGATGATGGCGGGGTCGGCGGCAAACTTCCCGGCGATCAGGACCGACTCCTTGGGGTCGCCGCGGCTGTCGGCCACTTCCAGGACGATCTGCTTGCCCTTGATGCCCCCCTCCTTGTTCACCTTGTCGAACACCATCGTGACCGCCCGCTTGAAATCGGCGCCGTACTCGGCCCAGTCGCCGGTCAGCGGGGCCGAGAGCCCTATTTTAAACGAGTCGGCCGCCATCGCCGGGGACAGGCCGCCCGCCAGGATCAATGCGGCCAGCAGAACGGATAATGCACTCGGGTACGCTCTTTTAAACATGGCATCCTCCTTCTTATTAGAGCAGCAGGTTTTTGATCTTCTCCACGAAATACTGCACGTGGGCCTCCATCCGGCGGCGCGCCTCGGCCGCGTTACGGCGCCCGAGAGCCAGGCAGACCCCGTTCAGCTGGTCGAGGATGTCCTTGTTGGGCACCACCTCGCTCAAGGCGGTGCTCCACAGCCGGGCACAGCGGTAATGCAGGTTGTTCAGGAACTCCTCGAGCACCGGGTTGTCGGCGGCTTCGAGGACGATGCGGTGGAAGCGGGCCTCGATCTCGATCAGGCGGTTGTGGCGCTCGCTGCCGCCCTCCCGCAGCAGCCGGCCGGCCTCGGTGATGACGGCCTTCAGCTCTTCGACTTTCTCCGGCCGGATGCGCTCTGCCGCCAGCTCGCCCGCCAGCCCCTCGAGACGGGTCTTGACCTCGAAGGCGCAGCGGATTTCGTGGATGTCGATGGGGGAGACATGGGTGCCGAAGCGCGGGATGACCGTGAGGAGCTTCATGTCCTGGAGCCGGAGCACGGCCTCCCGCAGCGGCGTGCGGCTGACCCCGAACTCCTCGCACAGGTCCTTTTCCGGCAGGCTCGCGCCCGGGGGGTAGACCCCGAAAACGATGCGGTCGCGGATGGCGTCGAAGATGTTCTCGGGCAGCGACTTGGCCTTGGCGATCATGAAGGCCTCTCGGGGACTCAAATTCGAGCCGACTGATATATTACAAAAATATCTTAGATATGTCTAAAATATGTTTCTGGACCTTGTCAAGAATTTTTTTGGGTCGCAGTCCGCCTGCGCGACGGATCAGGGCCCGCAGGTGGGTTGCGGCGGGAAACGCCGCTGCAGTGGCGGTTCAGCCGAGCAGGTCGAGGGCCACCCGGCAGTGGGTTTCGACGCCGAGGGCCATGAGCGACTCGTTGAAGTCGAACCGGGGGTTGTGCAGCGGGGCGCCGCCTTCCCGTCCGACGCCGATGTTGTAGTAGCAGCCCGGGCACTGCTTCAGGAAGAAGGACATGTCCTCGCCGCCCATGGTGAGCTCGGGCTCCACCACGCGCTCGGCGCCGACCACCGCCACGGCGCAGCGGCGCACCACCTCGGCCATGCCGGCGTCGTTGATGGTCGGGGGGTAGCCGCGGGTGAACTTGAGCTCGTACTGCGCCCCCATGGAGTCACACACCCCCCGCACGACCGTATTGAGGCGCTCCTCCCAGGAGTTCCAGGTCGCGTCGTCAAAGGTGCGCGTGGTGCCGCTCAGCACGGCCTCGGCCGGGATGATGTTGAAGGTGGTGCCGGCGTGGAAGCTCCCCACCGTGACCACCGCCGGCTCGATCGGGCTGATGTGCCGGCTGACGATGCGCTGCAGGGCCGCGACCACCTGGGTGCCGACCTCGAGCGCGTCGACGCACAGGTGCGGCTGGGCGCCGTGGCCGCCCTTGCCGACGATCTTGAGGTCGAAGCGGTCCATGGCCGCCATGAGAGGGCCGGCCTTGACCCCGATGACGCCCTCGGGCCGCTCGGCCCACAGGTGGCAGCCGATGGCGTAGTCCACCTTGGGGTTTTCCATGACCCCCGCCTCGATCATCGGTTTGGCGCCGCCGGGGCCCTCCTCGGCCGGCTGGAAGACGAACTTGACGTTGCCGCGCAGCCGCTCCTTGACCCGGCCGAGCACCGCCGCCGCGCCGAGCGCCATGGCCATGTGGGAGTCGTGGCCGCAGGCGTGCATCCGGCCGGGGTGAGTGGAGGCAAAGGCGAGCCCGGTCTCCTCGGCGATCGGCAGCGCGTCCATGTCGGCCCGGATCATCAGGGTCGGCCCGGGCCGGCCGGTGGCCAGCAGCCCCACCACCCCGTAGCGGGCGACCCCGGTCCTGACCTCGAGTCCGAGACCCTGGAGTTTCTCGGCCACGTAGGCGGAGGTCTTCTCTTCGGTAAACCCCGTCTCGGGGATCCGGTGCAGGTCCCGGCGGGCGGCGATCACCTGCTCCATGTGCTTTTCGACCCACTCGCGAATCTCGTCCATGCGCATCATCCTTCCTGGTGGCAGCGGTTTTCCTTCGATCCGTCCGAACCCGGCGGAGCCCATTTCTACTTCAGGCGGACTATGCCACGCGCGGCCGGCGGGATCAACCCCGCCCGCGGACCGGCGCGGTTCTCCTTCGCTGCGCCTGAATCCTCAGCCTCTTGCGGCATGGACATGGATCCGGGCGCCCCTGAAGTTCCTTAGATGGAAGCCGTGTCAGGCGACGGCGAGTTCCGCTTAGATGCCCCGTCCCGCCTTCGGGGGATCACGCAGGGCCTTCATTTAGGGCTTGATTGACCGTCGGAAAAACGCCATAAAGGCTGAATTCGCTTCCATTCGCCTGGAGGCCATTAGGACCGACGCTGAGGGGGAAGAACGTATGACTACAGTTTTTTTGGATGCCAGGGTGGTGGTGGGCGACGGACGCGTGCTCGAAAAAGCCGCCGTCGTGGTGGAGGGCGCGCGCATCGTCAAGGTGGTGGCGAAAAACGGGGCGGTGCCCAAGGCTGCGGAGCGGATTTCGCTCAAGGGGTACACGCTGATGCCCGGGTTCATCGACGCCCACATCCACATCGTCATGGACGGCAGCGCCGACCCCATCACCCGCTGCCTCCAGGAGCCGGTCGTCGCGACGACCCTGAAGGCCGCCGACTTCGCCCGCGCCACCCTGATGGCCGGCGTCACCACCGTGCGCGACATGGGCGGCAAGGCCGGGATCGACCTCGGCCTCAAACAGGCGATCAATGCCGGCCTGGTGCCGGGCCCGCGGATGCTGGTCAGCGGGCAGCTGATCTGCATGACCGGCGGCCACGGCTGGCAGGTGGGCCGGGAGGCCAACGGGCCGGACGAGGTGCGCCGGGCCGCCCGGGAGCAGATCAAGGCCGGCGCGGACATCGTCAAGCTCATGGCCACCGGCGGCGTGCTCACCCCGGCGGTCGAGCCGGGCAGCGAGCAGCTGACCGAGGCGGAGATGCGCGCCGGCGTCGAGGAGGCCCACAAGGCCGGGCGGAAAACCGCCACCCACGCCATGGGGACCCGCGGCATCATGAACGCCCTCAAGGCCGGGATCGACAGCATCGAGCACGGCGTCTACCTCGACGAGGAGACCGTGGCCCTGATGAAACAGCGCGGGGTCGCGCTCGTGCCGACCATATCGGCCCTCTATCACATCGAGACCCGTGGTCTTGCCGCCGGCATCCCGGCCTACGCGGTCGAAAAAACGCTGAAAGTCAAACCGCACCACCTGGAGAGCATCCGCATGGCGCGCGAGGCCGGCGTCCTCGTCGCCTCCGGGACCGATGCCGGCACCCCGTTCAACTGCCACGGCCAAAACCTCGGGGAAGTCCGGCTTTTGGTGGAGTACGGGGGATTCACCCCGGCCGAGGCCATCGAGGCGGCGACACGCGTCAACGCGCGCGTGCTCGGTCTGGAAAAGGACCTTGGGACCATCGCGGAAGGCAAGATCGCCGACCTCGTGGCGGTGCGGGGAAACCCGCTGGCAGACATCGGCCTGCTGGCCGGCCCCGAATCCGTCAGCCTGGTCGTTCAAGGCGGCAGGATCGTCAAGAACACCCAACCCCAAACAAAAACCCAGAAAGGAGGCGGAAGATGAAACATGTGGTGAAACGCTTCGGAAAGGCCCTCACGGTCGCCGCACTGGTTGCCGGGATAGGGATCTGGATCGCACCGTCCGCGGCCCAGGCCCAGGCCAAGGAGATCAAGGAACTGGTCATCGCCATCGGCGTCGACGCCGACACGCTCAACCCCCAGGAGCAGACGACGACCCTGATCCAGAACATGTGCGACCTGATCTACGACAACTTCTTCTACCAGGACCCGGAGGGCAAGCTCCACCCGCGCCTGGCGACCAAGGTCGACGTCTCCGCCGACGGGCTGACCTACACGCTGCACCTGCGCAAAGGGGTGAAGTTCTCCGACGGCACCGACTTGAACGCGGATGCGGTCAAGCTGACCTTCGACCGCACGCTCGACCCCAAGATGCGGGTGCCGCTGCGCTTTGCGATCGGCATGGTGAAGGAGTGCGTCAAGATCGACGACCACACCGTGGCCCTCAAGCTGAAGTACCCCTTCGCCCCGCTCGCCCCGACGCTCTCAATGACCCTGGTCTCCCCGATCAGCCCGGCGGCCATCACGAAATACGGCGAGGAGATCCGCCAGAACCCGGTCGGCGCCGGCCCCTACATCCTCAAGGAGTGGGTCAAGGGCGACCGCCTGGTCTTCGTGCGCAACGAGAACTACTACGGCGAGAAGCCGACCGTGGCCCAGATCACCTGGAAGATCGTGCCCGAGGCGGCCACGCGCGAGGCCATGCTGCGCTCCGGCCAGGTCCACGTCTGCTACAAGCCCCTGCCCTCCAACGTGGCCGCGCTCAAGGCGGACTCCAACATCACGGTCGAGATGCCGCTCGACACCCGGACCATCTTCATGGGCCTGAACTACCAGAAGGGCGTCACCATCGACAAGAAGGTGCGCCAGGCCTTCAACTACGCCGTGGACAAGAAAGCCATCGTCAAGAAGATCCTCTTCGACACCGCCGAGCCCATGGACGGCCCGGTGTCGCCGAAGGTCTTCGGCTACTTCAAGATGGACCACCAGTACGACTACAACCCCGAGAAGGCCAAGCAGCTTCTGAAGGAGGCCAACTTCGACTTCACCAAGACGGTCGCCATGCGCACCCCCCAGGGCCGCTACCTGTTCGACCAGCAGGTGTCCGAAGCCGTCCAGGCCTACCTGCAGGCCATCGGCGTCAAGACCGAACTGCGGACCTACGACTGGCCGACCTACATCGCGGGGCTGCTCAAGCCGCTCGCCGAAAGCGAGCTCGAAGTCTTCCTGCTCGGCTGGGGCCCGCTGATCCTGGATGCGGACATGGGCCTCTACGGCCAGTTCACCTGCGAGGTCAACCCGCCCAAGGGGCTGGGCTCGGCTTTCTACTGCAACCCGGAGTATGACGACATCATGAAGGCCTCGCGCGAAGCCCAGGACCCGCAGAAGCGGCTGGAGCTTCTGAAGAAGGCCTCGGTCAAGGTCTGGGACGACTGCCCGTGGATCTGGCTGCACGTGGAGAAATTCGTGATTGCCTACTCGAGCAAGATCGGCAAGATGGTGGTCACCCCCACCGAGAAGTTCTTCCCGCAGTACATCACCATGAAGTGAGCAACCCCCGGCGGCGCCCGGGGCAGAGCTCGATGCCTTCGGCCGGCGGCCGCCGTCGGCCGCTGGGACCTGGAATGCACCGATGCTGTCTTACGTCGTCAAACGCCTGCTTGCGATGATTCCGGTCCTGTTCGGGATCTCGCTGCTGCTCTTCTTCATGCTGCGCCTGCTTCCCGGCGACCCGGCCGAGGTCCTGGCCGGCCAGATGGCCTCCCCGGAGGACATCCAGGTCATCCGCGTGCAGCTCGGTCTGGACCGGCCGGTCCACGAGCAGTACCTTCTTTATCTGGGCCGCCTGGTGCGCTTCGACCTGGGGCGCTCCGCCCGGACCCAGAATCCGGTGATCGAGGAGATCTGGGCCCGTTTGCCGAACACCATGCTGCTGGCCGTGGTGGCGATCAGCCTGGCCTGCCTTCTCGGCATCCCCGCCGGGGTCATTTCCGCCGTGCGCCCTTACAGCTGGGTGGATTACCTCGTCACCGTGTCCGCCCTCTTCGGCATCTCCATGCCGGTGTTCTGGCTCGGCCTGATGCTGGTGGTGGTTTTTTCGGTGATCCTCAAGTGGCTGCCGGCCGGCGGGACCGGCGGCTGGGAGCACGTGGTCCTGCCCTCGATCACGCTGGCCTCTTTCGTGGTGGCCTTCATCGCCCGCATGACCCGCTCCACCATGCTCGAAACCCTCTCCCAGGACTACACCACCACCGCGCGCTCCAAGGGGCTGAAGGAGAGCGTGGTCGTGGTCAAGCACGCCCTGAAGAACGCCCTCATCCCCATCGTCACGGTGGTGGGGCTGCAGTTCGGGCTGCTTCTGGGCGGTGCGGTCCTGACCGAAACCGTGTTCGCCTGGCCGGGTATCGGCCGGCTGATCGTCGACTCCATCCTGGCCCGGGACTACCCCATGATCCAGGGGGCGATTCTCATTTTCGGGCTGCTCTACATCATGGTCAACCTGGTGGTCGACCTCTTGTACGCGTTCATCGACCCGAGGATCCGCTATGACTGACGCCGACGACAACAGTGTGTGCCGGCCGACCCCGGAGGCCCCGGCGGAGGACCGCCTGAGACGCTTTTGGCTCAAGCTAAGGCGCAACAAGGCGGCGCTGGCCGGCGGGTTCCTGCTGCTCGTGTACCTGCTGAGCGCCCTGCTGGCCCCTTTTCTGCTCCGCGGCGACCCCGCCAAACCGAATCTGATCAATGCCCTCGAGCTGCCGTCGCTCAAGGACCCGCTCGGCACCGACGAACTCGGCCGCTCGATCCTGGTGCGGATCGTCCACGGCGCCCGGGTCTCGCTCATGATCGCGGTGGGGGTGGTGGCCGTCGGTTTTTTCATCGGCGTCCCGCTGGGGCTGATCTCCGGCTACTTCGGGGGCAAGATCGATTTCGGCATCCAGCGCGCCACCGACGCCATGCTGGCCTTCCCCGGGTTCCTGCTGGCGCTCGGCCTGGTGGCCGTGCTGGGGGTCGGGCTCAACAACACGGTGATCTCGATCGGGATCAGCATGGTGCCGCTCTACATCCGCCTGGTGCGGGGCTGCGTGCTGTCGGTGCGCGAGGAGATCTATGTGGAGGCGGCCCGGGCCGTCGGCACCTGCGAATGCGAAAATCATCCTCCGCCACATCCTGCCGAACGTCATGGTGCCGATCACGGTGCAGACGAGTCTCAGCATGGGGACCGCCATTTTGTTCGCCGCCGGTCTCGGCTTTCTCGGCATCGGGGTGCAGCCGCCGACCCCCGAGTGGGGCACCATGCTCGGCTCGGCCCGCAACTACATTTTCAACGCGCCCCATGTGGCCACCTTCCCGGGCATCGCCATCTTCCTCGCCGTCTTGAGCTTCAATCTGCTGGGCGACGGGCTGCGGGATGCGCTCGATCCGAGGTTCAAGATATGACGCCTTCGCCCAAAACCCAATTTCTGCGTTGCGCTTCACCCCGCGGGCACTGCGGCGTACAGGGGGTACGCCGCGTGCCGCGGGTCTCGCGCGCCTTGAACTTGGGCTTCGGGCGAAGGCGTCTGCACAGTACTTTCCAAGGTCCGCAAAAATCATGACGACCGACATCCCGCCACTGCTGCGCGTCGAAAACCTCTCCACCCGCTTCGACACCATGGACGGGGTCGTGACCGCCGTCGACGGGATCGACTTCGACGTGTACCCGGGCGAGACCCTGGGGCTGGTCGGGGAGAGCGGCTGCGGCAAGAGCGTGACGGCCCTTTCCATCCTGCGGCTGCTGCGCTGCCCGCCGGCGGCGATCGAGGGGCGGGTGCTCTTCGAGGGCCGCGACCTGCTCCAGCTGCAGGCGGACGCCATGCGCCGGGTGCGCGGCAACGAGATTTCCATGATTTTCCAGGAGCCCATGACCTCGCTCAACCCGGTGCTACACCATCGGCGAACAGATCGCCGAGGCGGTGCGGGCTGCACCAGCAGATGACCCGCCAGGAGTCCTGGGAGCGGGCGGTCGAGATGCTGCGGATGGTCCAGATCCCCAGCCCGGAGGACCGCGCCAGCCAGTACCCCCACAAGTTCTCCGGCGGCATGCGGCAGCGGGCCATGATCGCCATGGCCCTTTCCTGCAGCCCCAAGCTGATCCTGGCGGACGAGCCCACCACCGCGCTCGATGTGACCATCCAGGCCCAGATCATGAGTCTCATGATGCGCCTGAAGGAGGAGTTTCACACGGCGATCGTCCTGATCACCCACGATCTGGGCGTGGTTGCCGAAACGGCCAGCCGGGTGATCGTCATGTACGCCGGCAAGATCGTGGAAGAGGCGCCGGTCCGGGAGCTGTTTAAGGACCCGCGGCACCCTTACACCCAGGGCCTTCTGGGGTCGGTCCCCGTCATCGGGCGCCGCAAGCGGCCGGAGCGGCGGCTCCAGGAAATCCCGGGGATCGTGCCGCACCCGCTTCACATGCCGGCCGGCTGCCGGTTCAACCCGCGCTGCCCCAAGGCCATGCCCGTCTGCTGCAACCAGCCGCCCCCCATGACCCGCCTGGCGGAGCACCGGCGGGTAAGCTGCTGGCTGGAGGCGGAGGGGAAAGGGGTCAAGTGAAAGAAAGAGCCCCGCGGTCGGCATGGGTCGCGGCGTTTTCCGGATCCGCCAACAGGTTGAGCGTTTCATGGCACTTCTCGAAGTCGAAAACCTGAAAAAGCATTTCCCGGTCAAGAAGGGGATCCTCTCCCGCACCGTCGGGCTCGTCAAGGCCGTGGACGGGGTGAGCTTCACCCTTGCCCGCGGTGAGACCCTGGGGCTGGTGGGGGAGAGCGGGTGCGGCAAGACCACTGTCGGCCGTTCCATCCTGCGGCTGATCGAGCCCACGGCCGGAACCGTGGTCTTCGACGGCCGGGACCTCCTTGCGCTCGACCGCAACGAGATGCTCAAGATGCGAGCGTCGCTGCAGATCATTTTCCAGGACCCGTATTCCTCGCTCAACCCGCGCATGAGCGTCGGCGAGATCATCGCCGAGCCGATCCGCAACCACCTGACCGCTTCGGGAGCGGAAGTCCGCAGCCGGGTGGCTCAGCTGATGGAGCGCGTGGGGCTGCACCCCGGGCACATGAACCGCTACCCGCACGAGTTCTCCGGCGGCCAGCGCCAGCGGATCGGCATCGCGCGCGCGCTGGCCTTGAACCCGCGCGTCATCATCTGCGACGAGCCGGTCTCGGCCCTGGATGTCTCCATCCAGGCCCAGGTCATCAACCTGCTGGCCCAGCTCCAGGAACAGCTCGACCTGTCCTATCTCTTCATCGCCCACGACCTGAGCGTCGTGGAGCACATCAGCGACCGGGTGGCCGTCATGTACCTGGGCCGCATCGTGGAGATGGCGACGGCCGACGAGCTCTACGGGCACCCTTGCCATCCTTACAGCCGGGCGCTGATGTCGGCCGTGCCGATCGCCGACCCCGACGTCCACCGCGAAAAGATCATCCTTCAGGGCGATGTGCCAAGCCCCATCGACCCCCCCTCCGGCTGCAGCTTCCACCCGCGCTGCGCCGCCCGCAAAGGCATCTGCAGCGAGGCCCAGCCCGCACTTCAGGATGTCGGCGGGGGGCACTGGGTGGCCTGCCACCTCTGAACGCGGCTTCGCCGGAGCCCAATTTCGGCGTTGCGCGGCGTCCCGCGCCGCTGCGGCGTACAAGACGCCTCACTCGGCAGAGAACTCGCGCGCCTGAACTGGGCATCCAGGCGAAGCCGGCGGCGCGCGCTCAATAGCAGCCCAGGATCTTGAAATACTCGCTCCTCTCGGCCACCGCCGCCAGCACTGCCGCTTGTTGCTCGGATTCCAGGTCCGCCTCGAGATCCATGTAGAACATGTACTTCCAGGGCTCGCCGGGCACCGGCCGGGACTCGAGCTTGATCAGGTTGATCCGCTGCTCGGCGAAGATCTGCAGGATCGCGAACAGGGCGCCGGGCTCGTTCTTGGCCGTCAGGATCAGCGAGGACTTGCCGGCATCCCGCGCCGCGATCGGCGCCCGGCCGATGACCACGAAGCGCGTGTAGTTGCGCGGGTTGGTTTCGATGCCCTCGGCGATCACGGTGCAGCCCGCAGTTCTCGGCCGCCACCAGGTTGGCGATGGCCGCATCGCCGGCGGCATCCCCGGCCGCCACGCGCTCGGCGGCATCGGCCGTGTCGTTGACCGCCACCAGCTCCCACTGGTGCTGGGCGATGAACTGCCGGCACTGCTCGAACACCTGAGGGTGGGAGAGCACGCGGCGCACGTCCCCCAGCCCGGTGCCGGGCCTGGCCATCAGGTGGTGCATGATGCGCAGCTTGAGCTCGCCGATGATGCGCAGGTCGTACTCCTGCAGCAGGTCGTAGTTCTCGTGGATGCTGCCGGCGAGCGAGTTTTCGAGCGGCACGATCCCGTAGTCCGCCGCACCCGACTTGACCGCGGCGAAGATGGCCTGGAAGCTGGGCAGGGGCACCGCCTCGGCCGCATCACCGAAATACTGCTGGCAGGCCTTGTGGCTGAAGGTCCCGATCCGCCCCATGAAGGCCGCCCGCTGCCGCGGGCTGCCGTTTTGCCGGTTGCGCTCGATGGTCTTGACCCGCTCGAGCAGCGCGAAGTCGAGCTGTTTGCCGACCACCGGCGCGATCACGTAGATGTCGCGCATCAGCTGCCGGAACTGATGCGGGTAGAGGCTCTGGGGGCCGTCGGACATGGCGTGGTCCGGGTCGTGGTGCACCTCGATCATCAGCCCGTCCGCGCCGGCGGCCACCGCCGAGCGCGCCAGCGGGCTCACCTTCTCGCGCATGCCCGTGGCGTGGCTGGGGTCGACCACGATCGGCAGGTGGGTCAGTTTTTTCAGCACCGGGATGGCGGAGAGATCCAGGGTGTTGCGGGTGTAGGGCTCGAAGGTCCGGATGCCGCGCTCGCAGAGCACCACCTGGTCGTTGCCCTCGGAGAGGATGTACTCGGCCGACATGAGCCACTCCTCGATCGTCGCCGCCAGCCCGCGCTTGAGCAGCACGGGCTTGCGCATGCGGCCGACGCACTTGAGCAGCTCGAAGTTCTGCATGTTGCGGGCGCCGACCTGGACCACGTCGACGTACTTCATCATCAGGTCGGCCTGGGAGGGGGAGGTCATCTCGGTGACCACGCCGATGCCCAGGGCCTGCGCGCACCTCGGCCAGGATCTTGAGCCCCTGCTCCTCGAGGCCCTGGAAGGAATAGGGCGAGGTGCGCGGCTTGAACGCCCCGCCCCGGAACAACACCGCCCCGGCCTGCTTGACCTCCCGGGCGATGGTGAGCGCCTGCTCGAGGCTTTCGATGGCGCAGGGGCCGGCGATGACCGCGATGTTCTCGCCGCCGATGACCACCTCCCCCACCCGCACCCGGGTGTCCCGGGGGTGCATCCGGCGGCCGACCAGCTTGAAGGGCGTGTCCACCCTTTGAATGCGGGCCACCCCGGGCAGCCGCAGGATCTCCTGCTCGCCCACGCCCGCCTTCCCGAGGATGCCGACCCGCTCGACCTCGGTCGGCGGCAGCTCGCGGCACTCGCAGCGCAGGCTCTTCAGCTTCATGACCAGCTCGGATTTGCGCTCGGGGGTCGTACCCGGCTCCAGTTCTATAATCATCTCGATCGTCTCCTTCGTTGACCCGTCACAATGTCAATAAAAAAGCCCCGGGATTTCGTCCCGGGGCCTGGGTGACTCTCACCCCCGGACAGACCGCTGCCGGTCCATCCGGGGGGGGCTATTTTTCTCGCTACCCGACCGGATGGACGCTCCTAAAACAAAAAAAGAAAAAGAAGCGTCGCGTCATTTTTCGGCTCGATGTGTGTGGTTGCTTCACGCTGAGGCTTACCTTTAAAGAATTTCCGGGCCCGTGTCAAGGTCGATTCCCAGGTCGGCCGGGGACGAAAGGCGTCGGTCTCATTTGGCGGTCAGCTCCCGGAAGCGCTCTCCGGCGGCGCTGAGTCGGCCGCGCCGGATTTCCTCGGCGGCGGCCTCATCGCTCAGCCGCATGAGCTGCCCGGGCGGCAAGCGGCCGGTCTTCTCGCTGTACGCCACGTAGCCGTAGAGATACTTCATCCAGAAAAACGAGCAGAATTCGGCGCGGACCGTGCGCGCCAGCTTCACCACCGTCTCGATGAACAGCGCGTCGAGCGGCTGCCAGAACGAGAACACGTCGCGGGCGTAGGCCTCCACCGGTTGGATGCGGCCGAACTCGCGGCCGGCGGCCTTGTACAGCCAGGCCTCGCCGATCGTGACCCGCTTGCCGCGGGCCTTGGCGATCTCGGCGGCCTTGAGGGCGCGGTCGGCCGCAAACCCCATCTGGATCGGGTAGATGTGCAGGTCGATGTAGTCGAGCTCCGCGATGGCGGCCAGGTCCTTGAAATAGTCGGAGGAGCTCCAGGTGCCCGCCCCCGCCCCCAGGCGGGCGCCGCGGCGGTCGAGATCCTTGGCCACCTTGCTGACGGTCGCGGCGAAATCGGCGGGGGAAAACCTGAGACCGGTGTTGCGCAGCTGGGTGTCCGGCTCGGAGAGGATCGTCAGATAGTCCGGCCGGATCTCGGCGATGACCGCCTCGGCCATCTCCCTCAGCCCGGCGCCGAAGCGCTCGCGCGTGAGGCCGCCGTAGTCCACCGTCATGCGGCTGAATTCCGGTTCGCGGAACATCGACCCCATCTCGACCACGAGGGTGAACCCGCGGGCCCTGACCTGCGCGGCCACCCGGCGGTAGAATTCCCTGAACTCCGGGGTCTTCGGGTGGGCCGCGGTCAGCAGCGGGTACTGGATGCTGAGCGACACGCTGCGGGCGCCCAACTCCTTGAGCCGGTCGAGGGTCAGAGCGGTCGCCGCCAGGACCCGCGGCTCGAGGAGGTCCTCGCCGCGGTTGCTGTTCGCCACCAGCAGTTCGACGCCGAAAACCGTGCCCTCGTTGCCGCCCCAGTCGATCTTGACCGGGTTCAACAGGGCGAGCTCGGATTCCAGCTCGCGGTAGAGCGGCCGGAAGGCCCGCGGCACCCCATCGGTTTCCGCCTCCGGCGGGGACGGGGCGGCGACGGCGACCCAGCGCAGCCGGTCAGGAGCAGCATCCCCAGGAACACCCGCAACCACCCGGTTCTCATCCTTGGCTTCCTCCTCGCCGCCGGCCGGCATGCGCCGGAGGTCTTGGCGGTTTTGGGTTCCATACCCCTATTGGCTGTGCTTTACAATCCCCCAACAGGGATTACCTTCAACTTGTTTTCAGACGTGCAGCCGAATTTGAAGTCCAGACTGGAGATATCAATGACCACGACAAATAAGATCATCGGATTCAAGACCCAACCCGAAGGTGATGCCGACCGGAAGACAAGTGAATTTCCCGTCGAATTGAGAATCCTGCCGTTGCGGAACACGGTCGCCTTCCCGTTCACGATCATCCCCCTGTCGGTCGGCATCGAGCGCTCGCGAAAGCTCATCGAGGAGGCGCAACAGGGCGACCATCTCATCGGCCTGGTGACCACGAAGGACCCCCACGTCGAGGAGCCTCTGCCCGGGCAGGTGTATGAGGTGGGGACGATCGCACGCATCGAGCGCGTCATCGAGACCGAGGAAAAGACCTTGAACGTCGTGGTCCAGTGCCTGGAGCGATTCCGGGTGCAGTTCTGGACGGCGGACAAACCCTTCCTGCGGGCCCACATCGCCCTGGCGCCGGAGCTCCTCGAGGAGGACCTCGAAACCGACGCGCTGCATCGCAGCCTGCTCGAGGTCGCCCGCGAGGTGGTGACGCTCTCACCGGTCTTCCCCAAGGATGCCGGCGACTATCTGGGGCAAATCAAGAACCCGCGCTACCTGGCCTACCTGGTGGCCAATTACGCCGGCCTGGAGATGGCCAAGGCGCAGGAGGTTCTGGACTCCGACAGCGTCAAGGACAAGCTGCGCGTCCTGATCACCCAGCTCAGCCGCGAAAAGGAAGTGCTCTCCCTGGGCCAGAAGATCCAAAGCGAGGCCCGCGAGGAAATGAACAAGGCGCAGCGGGACTACTATCTGCGCCAGCAGCTGAAGGCCATCCAGAAAGAGCTGGGCGAGCCCGAGGAGGCCGAATCAGAATCGAGCGAATACGACGCGAAAATCGCCAAGGCCGATCTGCCGGAGGAGGCCCGCAAGGAGGCCGACCGGGAGTTGAAGCGGCTTTCCGGCATGTCGCCGCACGCCCCGGAGGCGTCGATGATCAAGACCTACCTCGACTGGCTCGTGGACCTGCCGTGGAACGAGACCAGCAAGGACCAGGCCGACATCGAGCGGGCGCGGCAGATCCTCGACGAGGACCACTATGGACTGCAGGACGTGAAGGAGCGCATCATCGAGTTTCTGGCCGTGCGCAAGCTGGTCGCCGAGCGCGGCGTCAAGACCGCTCCGGGGTCGCCCGAAACCGAAAAGGTCTCCGAGGCCATGGGGGCCATCCTGTGTTTCGCCGGCCCCCCGGGTGTCGGCAAGACCAGCCTGGGCAAGAGCATCGCCCGGGCGCTGGGCCGCAAGCTTCACGCGCATGAGCCTGGGCGGGATGCGGGATGAGGCCGAGATCCGCGGCCACCGCCGCACCTACATCGGTGCCATGCCGGGCCGCATCATCCAGGCCGTCAAACGCGCCGGGACGCGCAACCCGGTCTTCATGCTCGACGAGGTCGACAAGATCGGCACCGACTGGCGCGGCGACCCGAGCAGCGCGCTGCTGGAGGTGCTCGACCCGGCCCAGAACCACGCCTTCCGCGATCATTACCTGGACGTGGACTTCGACCTGAGCGACGTCATCTTCATCACCACGGCCAACCAGCTCGAAACCATCCCCGCCCCGCTGCGCGACCGCATGGAGATCATCGACCTCGACGGGTACACGGAGTACGAAAAACTGCAGATCGCCAAGAGACATCTCATCCCACGGCAGGTCAAGGCCCACGGGCTGATAGCGAAGAGGAGATCACCTTCACCGACGAGGCCGCCCGCAAGATCATCCAGGACTACACGCGCGAGGCCGGCGTGCGCAACCTGGAGCGCCAGATCGGCTCCATCTGCCGCAAGAGCGTCGTCAAGATCGCCGGCCGGCGAGTGGACGCATGAGGTCGGTGACGGCCGAGCTCGTGCGCGACTACCTGAAGAAGGAGAACTTCGAAGTCCGAGCTCTCCGAGCACATCGAGATCCCGGGCATCGCCACGGGCCTCGCCGTGACGCTCGGTCGGCGGCGACATCCTCTTCATCGAGGCCACCCGCATGAAGGGCAAGGGCAAACTGACCCTCACCGGACACATGGGCGACGTCATGCGCGAAAGCGCCCAGATCGCCCACAGCTACGTGCGCTCGAAGGCCGAGCAGCTGGGGGTCGACCCGGAGGCGTTCGAGACCACGCGACGTCCACCTGCACGTGCCGGCCGGCGCCATCCCCAAGGACGGGCCCTCGGCCGGGGTCGCCATGGTGGCGGCCGCGGCCAGCCTGTTCAGCGGGCGCACCGTGCGCGGCGACGTCGGCATGACCGGCGAGGTCACCCTGCGCGGGCGGGTGCTGCCGGTCGGGGGGATCAAGATGAAGGTCCTCGCCGCCCACCGCGCGGGGCTGAAGACCGTGATCCTGCCGAAGAGGAACGAAAAAGACCTCGAGGACATCCCCGAGGAGGTGCGCCGGACCACCCGCATCGTGCTGGTGGACCGCATCGACGAGGCGCTCGCCGTGGCCTTCGGCTCCGAAAAGCATCAGAAAGTGGAGTTCGCCGTAGGGGAATAGGCCGTCTGCGTCTGCCCGCTTACGCCGGCAGGCACAGGGGGACAAGGGTTCGAGGGTTCAATTGAAAAGGGTTTCCGGCAACCTTCTGTTCCTGGCGGCGGTTTTTCTCCTCACCAACAGCAGCGGGCGCCATGAGTTTGCCACCAGCCGACCACTGCGGCACCGGGGAACCCGCACCATCTTCAATTGAGTGGTTCCCCCAGCCGGGCCCCGGTGCCCCGCAGGCGGTGGCCCTCGTCATCCACGGCCTCAACCTGGATCCCGAGCGGATGCAGCCGATCATCGATGTTCTGAATGAAAACGGCGTCGATGCCCTGCGCTTGTCGATGTCGGGCCATGGCCGCAACTTCGCGAGGCAGGACGGAGTGGATGCCGCCGACGCCCGCATGGAAGCGTTCAAGGCGGTCTCCTACCATCGCTGGAGCGCCGAAACGCTCACTGCCTGGCGCCAGGCACGGCAGCGGGCCGATCAGGAGAAGGTCCCGCTGGTGCTGGTGGGCTTCTCCATGGGCGGCCTCATGGGGCTCGACCTCCTCGCCTCTCGGCCGGAGGCGACCTGCGAGCGCGCCATTCTCTTCGCCCCCGCCGTCAGCCTCCACGGCTGGGACCACCTGATCCGGGTCTTCTCCTTGTTTCCGCGCATGGTCATCCCCACCCTCGCCCCCCGGCACTACCTGGCCAACCCCGGCACGCCCATGGCGGCCTACAATGCCCTCTTCGAGGCCCTGGACCACTTCGAAGCCCATGCCGGGCCCAGGCTGAACGTCCCGACCCTCGTGTTCATCGATCCGGCGGATGAGCTCGTCTCGATGGGCGGGGTGAAGCGCTTGGCGGAAACCGCCGGCCTCGACCGCTGGCGGTTTCACCCCGTGACCAAGGCCGACACGGCCGCCCCGGGGACCCTGCACCACATCATGATCGACGAGGCCTCGGTGGGGGCGGAAGTGTGGGCGGGAATCAAGAAGGCCATTGCGGCGCATCTGCCGCCCGGTGCACCCCGGTGAGACCGATGCGGGGCCGGCCGAAAAACCCCCTTGACGGCCGACGCACCCAGGGTCTATAAGCTGAGCGCAGAAAACGGTGCGCGGCCCTTGCGGCCGCTGAAAGGTTATGTCAGGCGCAAGCCATCCAGACCTCTGGGTGGCTTTTTTTATTGGAAGGAAAGGGTTTTCAGATGGTCACCAAGATCTTCGTCCTCGCCGCCTATTTCCTGGTCATTCTGGCGATCGGGTTTGTCGCCCGCACCCGCTGGAAATCGACGCCGGCCAACTACTTCCTGGCCGACCGGACCCTCGGCACCCTGGTCCTGCTCGCGACCATGACCGCCACCAACTTTTCCGCCTTCACGGTGTTCGGCGCCTCGGGGGCGGGCTACCGCGACGGCTGGAGCTTTTTCCCGATCATGGGCTTCGGGACCGGTTTCATGGCGCTGAGCTTCTGGGTCATCGGCCGCCGGGCCTGGCGGGTCGGCTGCGAGCGGGGGGTGATCACCCCGCCGGAGCTGGTGCGCTCGCTCTACGGCAGCCCGGGGCTTTCATTGCTCTTCTCGGCGGTCATGATCCTCTTCACGGTGCCCTACCTCGCACTCCAGCCCATGGCGGCCGGGTATGCCCTGGAGGAACTGGTCGGGCTGCCGCACGCCGCCGGCTGCGTGCTGGTCACCGCGATCATCGTGCTCTACACCCTGCGCGGCGGGATGCGCGCCGTGGCCTGGACCGACCTCTTCCAGGGGCTTCTCATGCTGGTGCTCCTGCTGGCGGCCATGGTCATCGTCGCCGCACCGCACGGCGGGTTTGTCGCCGCCGCCCGCAAGGCGCTCGAGACCCGGCCCGAGCTCTTCTCCCGTCCCGGCGGCGCTCGGGCTCTATACGCCGGGGGTCTGGTTCAGCTACATGGCCCTGTGGTTTTTCTGCGACCCGATGTTCCCCCAGCTCTTCCAGCGCTTTTTCGCAGCCCGGAGCGAGCGCAGCATCGCCCGGATCATGTTCTTCTACCCCCTGGTCTGCACCGTCGTTTTTTTTGCGCCGGTGGCGGTCGGCGTGCTGGGCCACCTCTCGTTTCCGGGGCTCGCCGGGAAAGAGGCCGACCGCATCCTGCCCCTGGTGCTCAACGCCGCCTCCGGGGACCTGATGGCGGCCCTGGTCACGGCCGCCGGGCTCGCCGCCCTGATGTCCACCATGGACTCCCAGCTGCTGACGCTCAGCTCGATCTTCACCCGCGACGTCCTGGGTCTGTTCCGCCGCAAATCGGCGGCCGCGAGCCTATCCGGCCGCCTGTTCGTCATCGGCCTCAGCCTGGCGGGGCTCGTCCTGGCCCTGCGGCCGCCGGCGACCATCCTGCAGATCGCCACCGAAACCTTCACGGGCCTGGCGGTGCTGTTCCCGACGGTGGTGTTCGGGCTTTACCTGAAGCGTGTCTTCGCGCCGGCGGCCTTCGCCTCCATTCTCCTCGGCGAGGCCGCCCTGGCGTGCTTCCACTTCAAATGGGTCTCCCCGGCACCCTTCCTGCCCGTCGTCTGGGTCATGCTCGTCGCCTTCGGCGCCTACCTCGCGGTGCACGCGTTGATGGTCGCCCGACGGGAGGGGACCCGGCTGCAGGTGCCGCGGTGGGTCACCGACCGTGACTTTCTTCTGTCGGCGGCGCTCTTTGCGCTGGCGATGGATTTCTGGGCCTGGGATGCGGTGGGGGGGATGGTGCTCGGCCTGCCGGTCTGGGTCGCGTACTTCATTCTGCTCTCGACCCTTCAGACGGCCCTGATGGCCTGGATGATCAGCAGGAAGTACCGCCTGCGGTAGGCCGGCCGCACGCCGTGGCGCTATCGCACCAGGGCATCGGCCACCATCGAGCTCAGGAATTTCACTTCCACCCCCATTTTGTGGTGCTCGTTCAGATTGTCGAGCTGGGTGTGGCAGTTCTCGCAGGCCGTCGCCAGGATCCTGGCCCCGGTTGCCTTGACCTGGTCGACCTTCACGGTGGCGGACTTCATGCGGAAATCGAGCGTGTCTTCGCCCAGGGCCACCAGCCCGCCGCCGCCGCCGCAGCACCAGTTGTAGCGGGGCTCGGGCGAGCACTCGCGGTAGTCGCCCGTGAGCTTTGAGAGGATGAAGCGTGGTTCGTCGATCACGCCGCCGTTTCTCGCGATCTGGCAGGGGTCGTGGTAGGTGACGCCGCCCTGGAACTTGTTCTTGTCGAGCTTGATCCGGCCCTCGCGCAGATAGCGGGCGTGAACCTCGGTGAGGGAGGACACGCTGAAGGGCTGGCTGCCGGAGAGCTGCTGCATGACCCGGAAGGCCGTGCCGCACTCGCAGATGCAGACCTCCTTGACCTTGAGCCGCAGCGCCTCGTTGATGATGCGGTCGAGGATGAGCTTGGTCTTGGTCGGGTCGCCGACAAAGGCCCCGAAGTTGACGGCTTCAAAAAAGCTGAGGGTCCACTTCTCGCCGGCGGCATTGAAGACCGCCGCCGCCGGGATGATCGAGTGCGCGCCGGCCAGCGCCACGTAGAGCAGGTCGGCGCCCTCCACGTCCACCGGGATGGCGGGCGCGCCGGCCTCGGTGCGCCATTTTTCGACCACCTCGGCCTCGAGCCGCTTGATGCCGGCGAGGAAATTCTCCTTGAACAAATCGATCGATTTCCCCTTTTCGATCGAGGTGTCCGCCAGCATGGTGAGGATCTCCGGCTCGGCGTTGGCGCCGATCAGCAGGAGCTTGGCGATCGACATCAGCATCTGGGTGTCGATCCCGAAGGGGCAGTAGACCATGCAGCGCCGGCAGCCGGTGCAGGTGTAGGCCGCCTCGTTCAGCTCCTGCAGGGCCGCCTCGTTCAGCTCCTTGGCCTCGCCGACCGAGGGCCAGATCCGGCCGCGGGCCTTGAAGTATTTTTTGTAGATGCGCCGCACGATCTCCGCCCGGTAGGCGGCGATGGTGCGCACCCGGCCCATGGAGGCGTGCACGTGGCAGGCCTCGGTGCACACCCCGCAGCGCGTGCAGGTCTCCAGATAAAGCCGCATGGCCTCGTTCAATTTGCTTTCGAAGAGCTTCAGCAGCTCGTCGCGGGTTTGCGGGTCCATGGTCAACCTCTTCTCAATTTGTTGATCGGCAGCGCCAGAAATGAGTGCATGGTCTGGCTGAAGGGGAAAAAGATCAAAAACAGGTTGGCGAAGAGCACGTGCAGCACCAGCATGAAGGAGTGCCCCATGTCGGTGGCCTCGGCGGGCAGATAGGGGTCGAGGTGCAGGAGGCTCGACAGGTACTCGCGGTAGTGGTCCACCCCGATGCTGTCGTACCCGTACCAGCGCCGGGCCCAGTCCATCTGGCTTCCGAACAGAACGATCAGAAAGAGGAGGATGAGCAGATAGTAGTCCTCCGGCACCGACAATTCCCGCACCGGGGAGCGGAAGCGCCGGAACAGGAAGTAGAGCAGGGCAACGGCCGTCAGCAGCCCGACATAACCCTGACCCAGGAAGACCTCGTGGGGGATGACCTGGATGAGGGCGATCTCGCCGAAGAGCTCCAGGTGCCCGATGATGAGCAGCAGGAGGCAGGCGTGGAAGACGATCAGAAAGACCCACAGCAGGGGTTTGTGGCGCCGCACGGTCGGGAACAGGAAGGTGTCCGCCAGGGCGAACAGCCAGGCGGGTCTCTTCTCCGGGTAGATCTTGAGGGTGGTGGGGTGCTTCGGCGCCCGCAGGATCCGGATCAGCCGCACGGCGGTTCCGATAAGGAACACGGCGAAGGCGATGTAGACCATCGGGACCATGATGAAACGGATCACAGTGTCCACGGCACGATCTCCTAGTTCGATTACGGGACGGGGGTGCGGCAGCTGCGAGCGGACATCACCGGCGCAAGCGGCCCCGGAACGGCGCGGAATCCCCCCCGGCCGTCACGGGCCGCCCGGCAAAGCCCGAGGCCCTGCCGGCCGGCGGGGGTGGTTTTTGGGTTCAGACTTTGCGGCGGATATAGAACTTGATCAGCTTGTCCTGCTGATCGGTCTTGACGATTTCATTGCCGCTGGTTTTGGCCCATGCCGGAAAATCGGTCAGGGACCCCGGGTCGGTCGTCTGCGCCTCGATGATCTCCCCCACGCCGACCTCCTTGATGCCCTTGCTGATCTTGACGATCGGCATGGGACATGCCAGCCCTTTCAGATCCAATACCTTGGCCACCTTGATCTCGTCACTCATGGTCGTTTCCTCCTTGATCAATCCGGGTTAAATGAACAGCTGCACCTTGCTGGTTTGGGCTTCCTGCAGAAATGTCGCCACCCCGGCAAAGCCGAGGTGCTTGTAGTCGATGATCTCCTCGCGCTTGAAGCCCATGAGGTCCATGGACATCTCGCAGACGTAGATCCGGACACCCAGCTCCTCGGCCAGCTCCAGCATCTGCTCGAGGGAGGCCACGTTCTTCTTCTTCATCAGGGATTTCATCATCGCCGTGCCCATCCCGGCCATGTTCATTTTGGAGAGCTTCACGTCCCCGGTCCCCTTGGGCAGCATGGCGCCGAACATCTTGCCCATGAGGTCCTTGCCGCCGGCGCCTTGTTCTTGTCCCGGAGCACGGGGGTCCCCCAGAAGGTGAAGAACATGACCACGTCCATGCCCATGGCGACCGCACCGGTGGCGATGACGAAGGCGGCCAGCACCTTGTCCAGGTCGCCGCTGAAGACGATCATGGCGAGCTTGTTCTCCGGGGCGCTCGCCTTCATGGCTTCCACCTGGGCCTTGAGCTCGGCAACCTGCCTTTCAATCCCTTCCATTTCCACCTCCCAAAATTGCCTGCGGCAATTTTATAAAATGAAATTAAATATTTAAATACAACAGGTTAATGAATGAGCAGCCAAATATTGGTTGCTGCTAACAACTTATATTAAAAACCCTTTGCATCACATAGAAACGCGCCCCGGCGCGTTTCTATTGCATCATTTCCTTGATGGCTTCCATGGAGGCCTTGAGGATCTCGAGGTTGGTCAAGACGGCCTTGCGCTGGTCGGGCGCCATCTGCATGAGTACACCCTGATGCACCTCTTCCAGGAAGCTGTTGATTTCATCCAGCTTTTTCTGGCCTTGGGGGCTCAGGCTGAGCAGGCTGACGCGCGAATCCCCCGGGTCCTTGATCCGCAGGATCAGATTTTTGCGGATCAAACCGTCGATGATGCGGGATACGCGGCTTTTGACCAGGTTCATCTTGGCGGCGATGCCCTTGGGGGTCAAATAGCGCTCGTCACCGAAGAGCAGCAGGCACCTGAGCTCGGCATCGGGCAGCTTGAAGCGCTCGCTCTGGTACTGCATCCGCTCCTGGCAGCACAGGTAAAGCTTGTTGATGAGCCCCTTGAACTGCTCGAGCTGGAAGTCGGAGACCTGAGTGTTTCGGCTTGGGTTATTGTTGTTCATAGTGCGAACTATATATCGCGAACAATTTTCTGTCAACACGAAATTAAAATAAAGTTGACAATCAAATCAGAATGATAAAAATAGAGCAGAAATGTTGATAAATACAAACCAAAAATCATTTGGAGGGGGATCATGACGCTGAGCGCTTACAAGGCAGAGGATTTGTTTGCATGGGTGGGCAGGCCCGGTCACGATTTCGTGCTGCTCGACGTCCGCAACAGCGAAGAGTTCGGCCGCTTCAAGGTGGAGGGACCGCAGCCGCCGAGGATGATCAACGTGCCCTACATGGAGTTCATCGAAAAGGAGGAGGAGTCGGTCGCGCGGGTGCCGCGCGGGGAGAAGATCCGCATCGTCTGCGCCAAGGAAGGCTCCGCCAAGTACGTCGGCGAGATTCTGGTGAACCACGGCTGGCAGGACGTCGCCTACCTGGAAGGCGGGATCAAGACCTGGGGCAACATGCTGGCCCCGCGCCTGGTGGCGGAGAAGGACGGCTACCGGCTCTTCCAGTTCATCCGCCCGGGCAAGGCCTCCTGCAGCTATGCCCTGATCGTAAAGGACGAGATGGCCGTTTTCGACCCCAGCCGCAATGTCGCCTTTTACGAGCGGTTTGCCGAAGACAACGGCTGCCGCATCGTCAAGACCTTCGAGACCCACCTCCAGGCCGACTACATCTCCGGCAGCCGGCAGCTTTCCGAAAATATTGGCGCCGAGATCCTGGGCCAGCCGGACGACTTCGGGCTCGCCGTTTACCAGTACACCCCCGTCCGGGACGGCACGAAATACAGTCTGTCTTCCGGCGGCCCAGAGATCGAGGCCGTGCACATGCCGGGCCACACGCCGGGAAGCACCTCCTACCTCATCGACCGCCGCTACCTCATCACCGGCGATGCGATCTTCATCCTGTCCATCGGCCGCCCGGACCTGGGTGGAAAGGCCGTGGAGTGGGCCAAACTCCTGTTCAATACCATTAAAACCAAGATCGCGGGACTGGATGCATCGACGGTGGTCCTTCCCGGACACTATATGGAGTGGAGCGAGCTGAACCCCAAGGGCCTGTTTGCCGCCGCGTTAGGCGACATCAAGCGGCGCAATGCGGACATCTACGGCATCGCGAGTGAGGCGGAATTCATTCGCTTCATCCAGGACAACATGCGCCGGCAACCGGACGAGTATGTCAAAATCCGCCAGATCAACGCCGGTCTGCTCATCGTGGACGACGAGGAACAGGAGATCATGGACCTGGGCAAGAACGAGTGCGCGGCGAGCGCCCACCCGAAGTGACCGCATCTATCCCTGAGCGCCCCCGGCCCTCTTTTTTAAAGGGGAAGCATGGGCTCACCGACGCAATCCGCCATCAGAAAGAGGGCGAGGGTGAAAAGGCTGGACCCTAACCGATGCTCCGCTGAAAGGTGTCATACCCCATGGCCGCAACCCGCATACCGATGTTCCCCCTGGGTCTGGTAATGCTTCCAGGGATGCTTCTGCCGCTCCACATTTTCGAGGAGCGCTACAAGCTGATGATTGCGGAATGCCTGGCCGGCGATCACCCGTTCGGGATCGTCTGGTTCGACGGGAAGGACATTCAGACCGTCGGCTGCACGGCCCGGGTGATCGAGGTGCTGCACCGCCATGAAGACGGCCGCATGGACATCCTGACCCGGGGCGAGCGCCGGTTCATCGTGCAGGAACTGATCGAGGACAAGGCCTACATGGAGGCCGGGGTGACTTTTTTTGACGACGAGAAAACCGCTGCCGACAACGACACGGCGGTGGCGATGGAAACCGGGCGCAACCTGCTGAAGGCGTTGTCGGATGCCGAGGCGCCGATCGATCTGCCGGATTGGCGCCCGATTCAAGATCCCGCCCGGTTCTCCTTTGCCGTCGCCAGCATGGAAGGCGTGACGCACGCCGAGCGCCAGGTCCTTCTGGAGATGACCTCCAGCGGCGAACGCCTCAGGAAAAGCGTGGAGGCCCTGGGGAAGATCGTCGAACGCCTCCGGCTGACAAAAGAGATCCAGAAGATCATCGGCGGAAACGGGCACCCGCCGGGCTCCTCGATACGGAAACTGGTCGACGGTTTTTCATGACCCCTCCTTTGACGGCACCGCGCGATCAACCTCATGCGAGGGCACAAAGAGGACCAAGGGCCGGACGCATCGCCGATCACAAGGCGGCAGTGGTCCAAAGGTCTTGCCGCCGCACCATTTTCAAGACGCCCTGTTTACGGCCCGACAGGGACAACCAACCGGTCTCCTTCCAACTCTACCGGCAACACCGTGACCGGTCTTGGCGCCGGCCCGAAGAGGGTCGCACCGCCATAATCGTAGGTGGACTTGTTTACGCTGCAGCACTGGACCGTCGCGGTCCCCGGGACCGGGTCCAGGCGCCGGTGCCCCAGATGGGTGCAGCGGTTGTGAAAGGCGTGATATCTTCCGTCTTCGCCGTGGACCACGAGAACCCGGATCGGAAGCCCCCCGCCCTCCAGGCGCAGGGCGCCGCCGGGCCGCTCCAACTCCGCGGCCTTGGCGAGGTCGATCACAACCCTGCCGCCGGCGTAGCTCCAGCACTCCGACTCGCGGGGCCTGAGTGTCGCCGGGATCCCGAAAACGCGCTGAAAAAAACTACGTTTTAGAAAGGTGACGGCCATAATCTGGCTCCTCAAGGTGTTGCGTGTTTGAGCGACGGCACCAGCCGGACATCGTCGAGGTATACGACTCTTTGCTCCGGCAACTCGATCGCGCTCATGGCCGGTCCGCGGCTTCCCGTGCGTCCGCCATGGCGGGTCACTTGGCCGCCGGGTGCCACAGGTAGAAAAACCCCGTCTGCAGGGAGGGCATCAGCCGGGAGAGGCCCACATCGAACAGGGCGGCCGGCCGGCTCCCCTCGTAGGCGGTGACGGGGTTGTAGATGTTGTCGTCCGGGTATTCCTGGCGCCGGTAGACGACCACCTTGGCGTCGTCGGGGAGCTTGGCGAGCTGTCGCGCCTCCTTCAAGGCGTCGGGCATGTAGCCGATCACGTCCACCAGCTTGAGCCTGACCGCCTCCTCGGCGAGGTAGACCCTGGCGGTTGAAACCTCGGCCAGCTGTTCGCGGTCCAGGTGGCGATGCCGGGCCACCAGATCCAGGAAGCGCTTGCCGAGCTGGTCGGTCATGGCCTGGAAGATCTTCTCCTCATCCGGCGTGCCGGCCCGGAAGGGGGAGCCGATGTCCTTGTTTATCCCGGACTTGGTGACATCCACCCCCACGCCGATCTTCTCCATCAACCCGGCCACCTTGGGCCGCAGGAAGATGACTCCGACCGAACCGGTGACCGTCGTGGGATGGGCCAGGATGCGGTCGGCGGGCAGGGCGATGTAGTAGGCGCCGGAGGCGGCCACATCCATCATGACGGCCACGACGGGCACCCCGGTCTTATCCCTGAAGTCGCGGATTTCCCGGTAGAGGATGTCGCTGGCGGTCACCGACCCCCCGGGGGAGTCAAGCTGCAGCACGACGGCCTTGATTTGTTTATCCGCGGAGGCTTTGCGCAGGTGCGACACCGTCTCCTGAACCACGCTCGGCCGGGTGCGCACAAGACCCTCCTCGGGCTGGTCCGAAATGACCCCGCGGATGGGAACCACGAGGATCTTCTCACCGGCGGCCCCCTCCAGGGTCGACTCCTGCAGCGGGTCGGCCTGGCTGGGGAAAAGATTGACCCGCGGAGCGCCGCAGCCTGACGCCGCGATCAGCACCGATGCGAGAAAGGCGAGCATGGACCTGTGCATGGGTTTCCTTTCTTGGATGACTTCGTAATAGACCCGATTTCGGCGTTGCGTTTATGGGCGCAGGAGCTCCGCACGGGTGAGGATCTCCCTGATCTCCGCCTTTTCCTTTTCGGTGGCGGGCAGCAGGGGCGGCCGGGGGTCACCGCCGAAATAGCCGAGCATGTCGAGCGCGGCCTTCAGCCCCGGGACCCCGTAGGTGGCCGTGACGGCGGTGTTCACGGGCAGCATCTGTTTCTGCAGCCGGCTCGCCGGACCGACTTCACCCTGCCCGGCCAGGCTGAAGATCCGCACGCAGGCCTCCGGCGCCACGTTGGCCAAGGCGAGCACCCCGCCCGCACACCCCAGGCTGAGGGCCCCGAAGAGCGCCCCGGCGGTCCCGACGAGCACGCCGAAGTCCTTGTCCGCCACGTTCAGCATCTCCCCCAGGAAGCTGACGTTGCCGTTGCTGTCCTTGATCCCGATGATGTTGGGGTGCCGCGAGAGCTGGGCGACGAGCCCAAGGCTCACCTGGATGTGGGTGAACTTGGTGACGTTGTAGATCAGGATGGGGATGTCGGCGCTGTCGGCCACCGCGGTGAAGTGACGGAGCAGCGCGGCCTCGTTCATGCGACCCCCGTAGTAGTGGGGCGTCACCACCAGGGCGGCATGGGCCCCGAGCCGGGCGCAGGCGTTGGTGAGGTGGATCGTCTCCCAGGTGGACTCGCAGCCGGTGCCGGCGATGATTTTCAGGCCGGGCGCGGCCGCCCCGACCACGGTTTTGACGACCTCGAGCTTCTCCGGCTCGCTCAGATAGGTGTACTCGCCGTTCGAGCCGAAGGCCACGTAGCCCGCCAGGCCGGCCCTGTTCCAGCGCTCGATGTTGGCGGCCAGCTTGTCGCAGGCGAGCTTGCCGTCGACGAACGGGGTCGTGATCGGCGGAAAAATGCCGTGCAATTCAGATGATTTCATTCGGGTCCTTTCTCGTGGATAAAAAGTGATTTCATTCCAGCACCTCCGTGAGATGCTTCACCGCCACCTTGAGCCCCTGCCGCCGCACGCCGTGGGAGAGTTGGATGATGCAGGCCGGGCAGGTGGTCACGAGCACGTCGGCACCGGTTTTCTTCAGGTTCTCCATCTTGCGGTCCAGAACCTGCATCGCCAGATCGTAGTGGGACAAGGCATAGGAGCCGGCCCCGCCGCAGCACCAGTCCGCCTCCGGCAGCTCCACGAACTCGGCGCCCGGCACGCGGCGCAAAATCTCCCGCGGCTGCTTGACCAGGCCCTGGCCGCGGGAGGCGTGACAGGGGTCGTGGAAGGTGACGCGCCGGCCTTGCAGGGTCTGAGCGCGCGGGGCCACCTCGGCCGCGAGCCACTCGGAGACATCCTTGACCCGCGCCGCGACATCCTGGGCCGCGGCGCGAAGGGGGTCGTCCGGCGTGAAGACGGCGGGGTACTTCTTGATGAAGGAGGCGCAGCTCGAACAGTCCGTCACGATGATGTCGAAGGCGCCGGCCGGGATCAGCGGCAGGTTCTTCGCGGCCAGCCGGCGGGCCGCCTCGATGTCCCCATAGGACCAGGCCGGCAGGCCGCAGCAGTTGTTGTCGAGGATGTGGACGGTTTTCGCGGTCCGCCGCAGCAGCGCGAAGGTCGCCTCGCCCGCCGCCTGGCTGACGATGTCGACCCCGCAGCCGACGAAATAGGCCGCGCGCAGGCTTGCGCCGCGGCCCTCGTACTCGCCCGGTGTGAGCCGCTCCCGCAGCGGCTTCGCCGGGAGCCGGTCGACGATCTGCTCGGCCTTGGCGAAATCGGCGCCGAAGATGCGCAGCAGCCCCAGGGCGCGCGCGAGCCGGCTCGCGCCGCTGTTCTTCCCGAGCGCCGCGGCCCGGGCCGCCAGGTGCAGCCGCCGCGGGTAGGGCAGCAGGCGGTCGAAAAGCAGGCGGTGGATGGACTTGCGGCCCACTTTCTCGAGGTATTCCGTCCGGGCCTTGGTAATGAGCTCCGAGGTCGGGATGGCCGGGAAACAGTTGGCCGTGCAGGCCCCGCACTGCAGGCAGTCGTAAAGCGGCTCCTCGAGCTCGGGGCTCCAGTCGAGACGGCCCTCGACCACCGCCCGCAACAAGGCGAGCCGCCCGCGCGCCACACCCGATTCATGCCCGGTGGAGCGGAAAATCGGGCAGGCCGTCTGGCAGAAACCGCAGCGGTTGCACTGCGCGATGTTGTCGTAGTGGTCGGAGAGGCTCATCACACCCCCCCCGGCATCGTACCGGGCGAAAACAGATGCTGCGGGTCCAAGGCATCCTTGATCCGGTGCGCCAGCCGCCACTCCGGCCGGGGCGGGCCGAACACGTCGTGCTCGTGTTTGAACTCATCCGGGGCCGCCACCAGAACGGCATGGCCGCCGGCCGCCACGGCCGCCCGGCAGGTCCGCTCCCAGTCGGCGGCCGAAAGCTCCGGCAGCCCGACCAGGACGGCACCGCACCCGAAATCCACCAGCGAGGCCGGCGGCGGCCACCCGACCCACCCCGCGGCGGTCGCCGCCCGGTCGCTCGGGACCGCCATCCTCAGAACAAAGGGGTTTGCGGCAATCCGACGGTACCCCGCGGCAAAGGGCCCGGTGAGAAGATCGTAGGACGCCGCCTCCAGGTCGGTAAGCCCCGCCCGGCGGAACAGCGCCTCGGCCTGCGCCGCCTGGGCGGCCACGGTTTTTTCGAACCCTTCGAACCCGAGCCGCAGCCGGAAGCGGCCCTCCCGGCCTTCGGGCTCGGCCGCCGCGAACACCGCCCCGAGGCTGGACCCCAACACCTGATCGGCCGCCTGCGCGCAGGGCTTGAGCGCACCGCAGGCCGACACCGCCGTGCAGCGCTCGGGCCGCGTCGCCATCCGCATCGTCACCCGCGTGATGGCGCCCAGGGTGCCGGCCGAGCCGACCAGCAGCCGGGTCATGTCGTAGCCGGCGACATTTTTGACGACCTTGCCCCCGGCGGTGATCAGGCGGCCGCGGCCGTCCACGAACCGCAGGCCGAGCATCAGGTCCCGCGGCGCACCGAAGGCGAGGCGCTCCGGGCCGCAGGCCCCGGAGGCGGCAATCCCCCCCAGGGTCCGCTCCAGCAGGGCGTCGGGCGGTCGCAGAGGCAGCCACTGGTTGTGGGCGGCGAGAGCGGCTTGCACCGCGGCAAGCCGCATGCCGGCCTCGGCCGTGAACACCTGGTTGGCGGGGTCGAGCTCGATCATCGCCCCGAGCGCCGCTGTCCGCAGCGGTGCGGCGGACCGGGCCGGGATGTTGCCGAAGCCCCCCTGGCTGCCGCCGCCCGTCGGCCGCAGCGCCCCGCCCGTCGCCAGCGCCCCTCGCACGGTGTCGACCAACTCCTGCTCGGCCGCGGAAACGCCGCCGGCCGGAGCCGGTCCGGCGCGACGCGGCCCGGGCCGGCTCAGGTCCGGGAACATTTTGCCGGGGTTGAGACGCCGACCGGGGTCGAAGGCCGCCTTGAGCGAGCGTTGGGCCTCGATGTCCGCGTCCGAGAACACCAGGCGCATGGCCTCCATCTTCTCGACACCGATCCCGTGCTCGCCCGATATGGTGCCGCCGAGCGCCGTGCAGGCCTCCATGATTTCCCAGCCGGCCTCGTGCACGCGCTCGAGCTGGTCCGGGTCCCGGGAGTCGAAGAGGATCAGCGGGTGCAGGTTGCCGTCCCCGGCGTGGAAGACGTTGCCGTGCACGAAACCGTGCTTTTCGACGATGGCGGCCACCTGCGCCAGGGCCTCGGGCAGGCGGTTGCGGGGGACCGTGCAGTCGTTGACGAGGTAGTTCGGGGCCAGGCGCGCCACGGCGCCGAAAGCCCCCCGACGGCCCTCCCAGAGGCGGTTGCGCTCGGCGGCGTCGGCCGCATCCCGGATTTCCCGGCAGCGGTTTCCCATGCAGATGTCGCGGATGCGCTCGGCCTGCTCGCTGAGGCCGGCCTGAGGGCCTTCGACCTCGATGATCAGCACCGCGGCCGCGTCCCGCGGGTACCCGCAGGGGGTGCTGTCCTCCACCGCCCGGATGATGGGGGCGTCCATCATCTCGAGGGTCGCCGGGACGATGCCGGCGGCGATGATGTCCGCCACCGATCGGGCGGCCGCGGGAACATCGTCGTAGACCGCCAGCTGCGTGATCACGCTTTCGGCCTTGGGCATGATGCGCACCGTGACCTCGGTGACCACGGCGAGCGTGCCCTCGCTGCCGACGAGAAGCCCCCGCAGGTCGACCCCCGGGGGGTCCAGGGCCGGGCCGCCGATGCGCAGGAGCTCCCCGTCGGCGAGCACGACCTCCAGGCCCAGGATGTGGTTGGTGGTGACCCCGTACTTGAGACAGCGCGGGCCGCCGGAGTTCTCGCCCACATTGCCCCCGAGAGTGGCCACCTTCTGGCTGGCCGGGTCCGGCGCGTAGAAGAACCCGAGCGGGGCGAGCGCGTTCTGAAGCTCCAGGTTGGTCACCCCGGGCTGCACCACGGCGGTGCGGCGCTCCGGGTGGATGCCGAGAATGCGGTTGAGGCGGGCCAGGCAGATGGTGAGGCCCCCGGAGGCCAGCACGGTGCCGCCGGAGAGGTTGGTGCCGAACCCCCGCGGCACGCAGGCGACCCCGGCGCGGGCGGCCGCCGCGACCGCCAGCGCCGTCTCACGGGCATCGGAGGGGAAGACCACCGCCCCCGGGGCCCCCTTGGCCAGGGACCCGTCGTAGGAATAGAGCTCGGAGGCCGTGCGCGATTCGGACACATGCCGCTCACCGACGATCCGCCGCAGCTCCAGGATGAGTTCCTTGGGTATCGTCATCGCTCCCTTCCCCTTGACGGATGCATGCCGCGGATGGGGGTGGTCCGAATCGGCGACCGTCTTGCGTCAAGCGGCCGAATAAACCGCCGCGGCCGCCTCGAGCGCCCCCGGCTGCGCCTTGAACCCCTCGGCCTTGAGGACGCTCTCGAGCGCCGCGAGGAACAGGAACACGTTCCTGCGGCGGCAGGAATGCCCCATCAGGCCGACACGCCAGACCTTGCCGGCGAACTGGCCGAGGCCGCCGCCGATCTCGATCGCAAAGTCGTTGAGCAGGGCCTTGCGCACTTTGAGGTCGTTGACCCCATCCGGGATGCGGACGGCGTTCAGCATCGGCAGCCGCTCCTTTTCGGGCACGAGCATGGCAAGCCCCATGGCCTCGAGTCCGGCCACCAAGGCCCGGTGGTTCAGCCGGTGCCGCGCGAAGCGCGCCTCCAGGCCCTCCTCGACGATGATGCGCAGCGCCTCGCGGATGGCGTAGACCATGTTGATCGGCGCGGTGTGATGATACTTGCGCTCGTTGCCCCAGTAGTCGCCCACCATGCCGAGATCCAGGTACCAGCTCACCACCGGGCTCTTGCGCTGCTCGAGGGCCTTGACGGCCGCCGCGCTGAAGGACAAAGGCGAAAGCCCCGGCGGGCAGGAGATGCATTTCTGGGTGCCGCTGTAGGCCGCGTCCACCTGCAGGCGGTCTAAGCCCACTTCCATGCCGCCGAGGGAGGTCACGCAGTCCGCCAGGAACAGGGCCCCGGCTGCGTGCGCGATCGCGGAGATGTCCGCCAGCGGCGTGCAGGCGCCGGTCGAAGTCTCGGCGTGCACCACGGCGACCAGCTTGGGCCGGCGGCCCTTGACCGCGGCGGCCACCGCGGCCGGGTCGATGGCGCGGCCCCACTCGCCGTCCACCTTGATCAGCTTGCCGCCGATGCGGCCGACGATGTCGGCCATGCGGGTCCCGAACACCCCGTTGACGCACACCACGACCTCGTCGCCGGGCTCCACCAGGTTCACGAAGCAGGCCTCCATGCCGGCGCTGCCGGTGGCCGAGACCGGGATGGTCAGGGCGTTGGCGGTCTGAAAGAGGTGGCGCAGCATCTGCTGGGTCTCGTTCATGGTCGCGATGAAGTAGGGGTCCAGATGCCCGATGCAGGGGGCGGCCATGGCCTGCAGCACCCGTGCCGGCACGTCGCTCGGCCCAGGGCCCATGAGCAGCCGCTCGCCGGGGTTGATGTCTCTGAAATCCTTGGGGTCGATCGTCGTCGTCATGCGGGAATCATCCTCCTTCTGTGTACGCTGTAATAGGCTTCGGGTTCCCCTCTGCGATGAGGCGGCAACCGCTCCAGACTATTAAAGAGCCGGGGGACTGTCAACCACCGGGTTTGCGGCATTTGCTTTGACATTCGCCGGCGCAGAGGCTACAGACCACCCGATCCCCCGGCGCACCCGGAAAAAGACAAAAGATATCCGTCTCCGGTCGGGAATCGCGTGTCAACGGCCTTTCCCTTGAACTTACCGCGTTGAGCCGACAGATGGTTCGTGCCTGGCTGATATTCATTCTGGGGTCCCTGCATTTCCTGGTCTCCCAGATCTACCGCACCTCCAATGCGGTCATCGCCCCGCAGCTCGCCCGGGACCTTTCCCTGGACACCGAGGGCCTGGGGTTGATGTCCGCGGCGTTTTTCTATGCCTTCTCCCTGACCCAGATCCCCATCGGCCTGATGCTCGACCGGGTGGGGCCCAAACGGCTGATGATCGGGTTTTCGCTGCTGGGGGTGGCCGGCGCCACGATGTTCTCCTTGGCCGAGGGGATGGGGATGGGGATCGCCGGCCGGGTGCTCATGGGGGTCGGCATGGCCTGCAACCTGATGGGGCCGCTGAAGCTCCTGACCGAGTGGTTCTCCCCGCTGACCTTTGCGACCCTCTCCGGGGTCATCTATTCGATCGGCACCTTGGGCAACATGGTGTCCGCAACGCCCCTGGTCCTGATGGTCGAGCAGTTCGGGTGGCGCCCAAGCTTCCAGGCGATCATCGCCGTGCACCTGCTGCTGACCCTGGCACTGTTCTGGGTGGTCCGGGACAGGCCCCCGCAGGCGGCCCCTCTCGCGGTCGCGACCGGCACCCCGCCGCGCGCCTCGCCCTTCGCCGACCTGGGGACCCTGCTGCGTCGCCGGGACTACTGGATCATCTCCGCCGGCACCTTCGTGCGCTACGGCACCCACGCCGCCCTCCAGGCCCTGTGGGCCGGGCCGCTCCTGATGGAGGTCATGGGGTATTCACCGGTGGCCGCGGGCAACATCCTGCTGATGATGAACGTCGGCATGATCCTGGGGGGGCCGGTGTGGGGGGCGGCCGCCGACCGCATGTTCCGAACCCCCAAGTGGCTGATCGCCGGCGGCCTGCTGGCCCTGGCGCTGACCACGCTTCTCCTGCGCGCCCTGCCGGCCGGCACCTCCCCCGCGGTCACCGGCGGCTTGTTCCTGGTCTTCGGCCTCCTCTCGGCCACCGGCCTGCACGTCTACGCCCACATCAAGACCCTGGTGCCCAGGGAGATGGCCGGCGCCGCCATGAGCGGCACCAATTTCTTCACCATGATGGGACCGGCCGTGTTCCTCCAGGGTCTGGGGATCGTGATGCAGGAACTCTACCCCGAGGCTTCCAGGGGCCCGGAGGCTTTCGCCGCCGCGCTCCTGATCTGCGCCGCCAGCCAGGCCGCCATCGGGGGGCTCTACCTCTTCACGCGCTCCCGGTAGCCTCCCCGCGCTGCTTCACCCGAAAAGAGGGCGGGTGCCGCCGCGGGGCTCAGCCCATGAATCGTTTGGGGCAGCCGCGGCAGGCAGGGTCCGCATCGCCGCAGGACAGACGCTCCCGGAAACGGCGGAACGCTTCGCCTTCCCAAATGGAGAGGGGGTCCTCTGCGTTCACGTTGCCGAAGACCCGGCGTCGGGGGTCGGGGCCGTGGACGGGCAGGTTCACGTACACGCAGGGGGACATGGCCCCGTCGGCGGAGACGAACACGGAGCGGGCGATGTTCTCCCGGCAGCCGGTGCCGGGCGCGGCCGGGTCGGCGAGGGACCAGTCGAAGCCCACCCCCAGGCGCTTGGCTTCGGCCGCAGCCTCGGCCAGGAGGGCCGCGGCGCGGGCGCGCTTTTCGGTCTCGTGGGGGCCGATCGCCTCGGGGGCCAGGCCCGGCTCGGGCAGGGTGTCGAGCGTGCTGACCACGACGGCGTGGACCCCCAGCCGCCGGGCGAGGGCCGGCAGCCCGGCCACCGCCTCCATTCCCGAGGCCAGCATCAGGTAGGCGATGTGGATCTCCAGATGCACGCCCATCCGGGCACGACGCACGGCCTGAAGCCCGGCGACGGCCGCCGCCACCCGCTCGAAATCAGCCCCCCGGCGCGCGGCGTTGCTCGCGGCATCGGTGCCCGTCAGTGAAAAGGCCACGATGTCGATCCCGCTGTCGACCAGCCGGCGGGCGGTCCCCTCGTCCATGCGCAACCCGCAGGTGGTGGTGGACACGGCGCAGCCGGCCCTGCGGGCCAGCGCGGCCATGTCGAAAAAGGCCGGGTTGAGCAGGGGCTCGCCCCAGCCCTGCAGGTGGACGCGGGCGCTTGCGCGCATCAGGGGCCAGAGCCGCTCGAAGGTGCCGATCGCCATGTCGCGCGACTGCCAGCGGTCGGCGAGCACGGTGTGAGGGCAGTAGGTGCAGCGGGCCGGGCAGCGGGAGCTGACCTCCACCTGGACGCAGTCGAACGGCCTGCGCACCCCGAGAAAGTCCTCGCGCAGGGTCTCCCAGAACCCCGGCCGCCGAAACCGAACCCGGTCGTTTTCGGTTTTTCCCATGGCCGTCACCGGATAATACCGCGAAGGCGTGCGATCACCCCCCGCGGCGCGATCCCCCAGCCCGTTTCGACACAGGGGAGAAAGGGGTCCGCACCCCATTTGCGCTTGAAGAAACGGATCCCGGGATTGACCCCCAGCCCCAGGTTCATGCGGGTCTGGCCGCGGCCGTCGGCCTCGGCGAGCAGCCCGGAGAGAAGCAGGTCGGCGCTGCCCGGCGGCGCCAGGCGGGGGTCGCGAAAGCAAAACATGAAAAAGGCGGTGCCGAGCGCGGCGTACTCGCCCACGGCAAATGCCGCCAGGCGTCCGTCCGCCCGGCGGGCCGAGAGCGTCAGACTGCCGGGTGAGGATTCGAGGTAGCGCGGCAGCCGCTCGAAGATCAGCCGCGTGCCGGCGGCGAGCTGCCGCTCGTCCAGGGTGCGCCGGACCAGGGCCAGGTGCTCCGCACCCAGGTCCCGGCCCCGTTCCACGCCGAGCTCGCGGCCGGCGCGGCGCAGCAGACTGCGCAGCTTGGACGGCGGCGCGGGCGCCGGGATCGGAAGCCCGAAGTAGTCATCGGCAACGGAAGCGCACCGCGCCGGGGCCTGGGGCGGCCGTGCCGGGCCGACAACGGTCAGGTGCCTCAGCCCGGGCCGGGTAAGCGCCTCGTCGACCGCCGCAGCCATGGCCTTGATGTCGCCCGGATCGTGCAGGGGGTAGCCCACGAGCACCATTTGACCTTCGGACTCATAGCCCACGCAAGCGCCGACCATGCGCGGTGCGGACCCGGCCACGGCACGGACATAGGGCACCACCTGTTCGGGCACCACGGCCGCGGCGGTCACCCGCGAAAAGCGGTCCGGGCCGATCATCGGCACCTCCGCACGCTGAACCCCTCTTCGGCCAGCATGTGCCGGAGGTTGAGCATGTGGGCCGAGCCCACGAACACGGCGCAGCGCCCCTGCTCGATCGCCGGCCGCATGCGCTCGAGGAACCGGGCGTCGCGCCGGTGGATGACGCGCTCGGTGCGGGTGGGAAACTCGATGCTGGTGCCCATCAGCGCCTCGAGATCGCCCTTGAGATAGGCCCGCACGTTGCGCCGGGCGATGGCGCCCCAACCGCGGCAGCCGTTCAGGAACCGGACGGTGCGCGGCACGGGGATCTCTTCGAGGGTCTGGATCTGCTCGGCGATGGTCTCCATGCCGCGCACCGCCTTGCCCATCTCCCGGGCCAGGTGCCAGGCTTCCAGATCCACGGACTGGGTCCACCCCTGACGCGCCAGATAGCTCGTCCACATCGAAAAAAATGCCATCCAGTGGCGGGTGCCGCTCAGCAACCCGCGCACGTCCGGCGGATCGGGCGCCTCACGCCCGAAGAACCGCGCCCAGAAACCCCGCGGCCCGCAGACCACCCGCTCCAGGCGGCAGGTCTCCTCCTCGGAGAGGTGCTCGCTCAGTCGCGGACTGTGGCTTCCGGGTTCACGCCCGATTTGCGACACCTGTGCCAGGCTCGCCGCGTCGAGCGGTCCCTCGAAGAGCACGGTGTCGACGTTTTCGAAGAGATCCCGCAAAGAGGACTCGAAGCTGAAGCAAAAAAAGTGGGCGGTGCCGCCGATCCACGAGCGCCGGCCGTTTTTCTCGATCTCCCAGAGCATGCGGAAACGACGCTGGGCGGGCAGACGTGCCAGGTATTCGCGTTTGGACACCGGCTCCCGCTGCATGGCGGCCAGCACACGCATCAAATCGCCCACTTCCGTGCGCAGCCCGGTCGGCTCCCGCCACTCAGCCATCTCGTAAGCGAGCGATGGCCGGCCGCCCCATTTGGTTTTGAAGCGGCGGATGCCCGCGTTGACCCCCAGACCGAGGTGCACGAACTCCTTGCCCGTCTGCCGGCCGATGCGGATCATCTCTCGGAAGAGCAGGTCCGAGGCGTGTGCGCTGTAGTGGGTGCGCGAGTGAGCGCCGAGCAGGTAGCTCAGGAAGCGCCGCGGCGCCGAATCGAGCAGCAGACAGGCGGCCAGGTGGCCATCCCCGTCCCAGGCGTTCAGCAACGACAGCCCCGGGACCGCGGCGAGCACCTCCTCGGTGCGCGCAAAGAGCTCGCGCACCCGTGCCGGCAGGGCCGTGCGCCCCGTGAATTCGGCCCACAGACGCCGGTGGGCCGGGGTAAACGCCGCGCTCCGCTCCACGTGCAGACGGTCGGCCGCCCGTGCCGCCAGACGCTCCAGGCGTGCGGGAACCGCGTCCGCGACGGGCAGGACATAGTACCGGTCCTGTTCACGGCGGTGGGCCTCAAGGCGCTCGGGCAGGACCGGCCCGATGGCCCAGCAGTCTCTGGCGCGGGTCCGCCGCAGGGCCCCGGCCAGCGCCTGCTCGAAGGTCTTGACGTCGTGACCGCCCTCCAGCGGGTAGCCCACCGCCAGCAGCCAGTCGTCGGCCGCCAGGAACAGGTACGGCCCCTCGAGAAAAGGCTCGCCGCCCGACATGGCACCCATGAAGTCGGCCGAGTGTTCGGGAACGGCGGCCTTCGCCAGAACGGCGTTCGCATCTGAGGGGGTCAAGGGCAGGGCTCCAGGCGCACGCGGAGGCAGTGCGCTCTCGTGCTTCATCCGGGTTAAACCATTGACAAACAGGCGGACGACCCATAATAAATTAAATAGGGCCCTGCAGCAAGCCCAGCCCGATCGCAAAGCCCCGACTGCCGGCCCGGTTCCGCAGGCCGTTGATGGGTTTGTCCGGTCACAGACCGGCACCGGTTTTCTGCCACTGCTTTCACAAACGCCTTCTTGGACCTGTGACGGCTTTCGCCCCGGCCCCCGCCGCGCAGCGCGAGCTCCAGGAGGGCCTTGCCGGCGACCCGATGCGGTCGCCGAACCCAGCAGCCGCGGCGCGAGGTGAACCTATGGAGCCCATCGGCAAAAAGAAGTCCGACCTGGACACCCCCTGCCTGGTGGTGGACCTGGACCTGCTCGACGAAAACCTGCTGAAGATGCAGTCCATGGTCAAGGCGGCCGGTAAGACCCTGCGGCCGCATGCCAAGACCCACAAGTGCGCGACCATGGCCAAGCTCCAACTGGCCGCCGGCGCAGTCGGCGTTTGCGCGGCCAAGATCGCGGAGGCCGAGGCCCTGGTCGAGGCGGGCATTTCAGGGGTCCTCCTCACCGGCCCGGTGGCCGGGCGTGAAAAAAACCGACGCCTGGTCGAGCTGCTCAAGCGCTCGCCCTTCCTGATGGCGGTGGTGGACCACCCCGACGAGATCGGTTTTCTGGAACGCCGCCTGGCCGCGGAGCAGTTGACACTGGACGTCCTGGTGGATGTCGATGTCGGCCAGCGGCGCACCGGGGTGGTGCCGGCCAGGGCCCTGGCCCTGGGGGAGCTCATCATCGAGTGTAAACACTTGAGGCTGAGGGGCATCCAGGCTTACGCCGGCCATCTCCAGCACCTCACGCGCTTCGAGGAGCGCCGGGCGGCCTCGCGGGCAGCGTTGCGGCAGGCGGCGAGGGTCTTCCGCCAGCTCGGGGCCCGGGAGCCCGCCTGCACCATTTTCAGCGCCTCCGGCACGGGCACGGCCGAGATCGACCTGTCCGTGCCGGAGCTCACCGAGCTGCAGGCCGGCTCCTACGCGCTCATGGACACCGAATATCTGTCCATCGAATCGGCCGACGGCTCGGCTTTCGATGCCTTTCGGCCGGCCTTGACCCTGCTCACCTCCGTGATCAGTGTCGATCACGGCCGACAGGTCACGGTCGATGCCGGGCTCAAATCGCTCTACAAGGACGGCGGCCGGCCGCGCGTGACGACCCCCGAGTACGAACGGCTCCAGTTCGACTGGGCCGGGGACGAGTACGGCCGGTTGAGCACGCGCAGCCGCGCCGTGCCGCTGCCCGGGCTGGGCGCGTCGATCGAGCTCATCGTCTCCCACTGCGACCCCACGGTGAACCTGTTCGACCGCTTCCACATCTGCCGGGGCGGCCGGGTGGTGGACGTCTGGCCGATCGACCTGCGCG
The DNA here is from genome assembly GCA_963716785.1 of uncultured delta proteobacterium. Lineage (GTDB taxonomy): Bacteria > Desulfobacterota > Desulfobacteria > Desulfobacterales > SpSt-501 > SpSt-501. Next base: position 139,428 of record CAVQUW010000018.1, read on the forward strand.
GCCTGAGCCAGTGAACGCCTGCGGCCGAAAGCCGGGGAGGGGGGCGGCGGGCTAGCGCCCCGGCCGCAGCAGAGGGTAGGGGTCGACGGGCGTCATATCCCGCGCCCTGAGCAGCATGAGGTGCAGGTGGGTCGGGGAGCGGGCGGGGAGAGCGTTGGTCCCGGTCCGCCCCAGGGTGGCGATCCGGGCCCCTCCGGCAACCGGGTCCCCCACGGCAGCCACGACCTCCCGGAGGTGGGCGTAGTAGGAAAACAGGCCCAGGCCGGGGTGGTAGATCCAAATATAGTTGCCCCCCCGAATGGTGCTGAAACGCCCTGCCTGACCCCACTCGGCAAAGACGGAGACAACGACCCCGTCCGCGATCGCCAGGACCTCGAAGGGCCCCCCGGTGCGGTCGTCGACGCCATCCTGGTTGCGGTCGTGGACGAAGATGTCCTGGGCGGGGTGACCCTTGTGGCGGTTTCCGCCCAAAAACGCGTAGCCGGCCGGCCGGAAGCCGTCTCCGTTTTTCCCGCCGACCGCGTCCAATGAATAGCCCCTCAGGGGGAAACGCACGTTTCGGCCGAACTGTTCCGGGGGATAAGCCCGCTCCAGAATTCCGGCCCAGCGCGCGATCTCTTTTCGGCCCTCCTTGACCGTGACCGCCCCATCCCGCACCCGCCGTTCGAACTGCTGCCATTCGCCCTCTTCCGAGCCGGCTGCCGGTCCGGCCCAGAAACAGCAAACGAGGAGCAAGACAAGCGCCCGGATCCGGGCCTGCCGGGGGAGCGTCAGGTTGAAGGGTCGGCGGTCGATGGGTGTCATGGGAGATGAACCCTTACACGGGGAGACAGGCATAATCAAGGGTTGTGAGGCGGGGGTGGGCGCAACGCGGCATTACCGCAGCGAAGAGCCTGTGCGTCAGGCAAAGATTTGCCCGGCCAGCTCCCGGCGCAGACGCTGGGACTCGTCTTGAATGACGGCGATCACGTCGGCGGCGTCCTCCGTGGCGGCCATGCAGGTTTTCAATTCCTGGAAGAACCGCTTTTCGGCCGTATTCAACCGGTTGAGCGTCAGCAGATAGTTGGTGTGGCCGTGGAAGGCCGAGCGCACCAACTCGTCGAAGCTGTCACCGCCGGCGGCCAGAAGGTCCATGTAGTATTCCACGAGGGCCCCGACCCAGGCCGAATAGGGTTTGGCCAGCGCCTGGGCGCATGCGGATTTGCGGACCACCCAGTCGATGTCGGGCTCAGTGCCGGTTTCCACGGCTTTAAAAGCGACCTCCAGCGCCTGTCGCCGATTGGCCATGAACTCGGCCTCGAATTGGCGGCGGTTGTTTTTGAACCTGAGCATGTCATGTATGAAGAAGATGAACAGAAAGGGCATCAGGACCATCCAGAAGCTGGCCTGGGGCTTTTCGACCGCCGCAGATCCGACGGCGGTGGCGAAGGCCGACTCCTGCGCCAGTATCAGTTCCTTCTTGCGAGCCAGGTCCATATCTTCGCCTTTCGAGGTCTGAGGTGGGCAATGAGCCGCGGCAGGGTTCTCAGGGCGGCCGCGGCCGGCTCTCCAAACCATGGCGTATGTATTCCGCGCCCTCGGCGGATTCCTCGAAGTCCGTGTACCACAAGGCGGTGGCCCGCAGTCCGCGCTCGTCGATCACCTCGGCCATGCGCCGCGCGCCGGGGATGAGCTTGCTCAGCGAGCCGACGCCGAACATGAAGAACAGGATCAGGGCCAGGCCGATGAGCAGCTTCAGCCAGGGGCGGATGCCCCCCGGCGGGGTATTGGGCCCGCCGGGGGTGGTTGTCGCCTCCGATGGTCGCATACGATCCTATATCGCCGCGGTAATTTCCGGGAACACCACGTAGAACATCAGCCAGGCCATGAACAGGGTGAGGCTCAAGTCCAGGCTTTGCCCGCAGGCGTAGAGGATCACCGGCTTGCCGCCCTTGAAATAGGGGCCGAACTCCTTGAAGTTGGTCTCCAGGCCGATCGAGGTGAAAGCGAGCGCGAAGAACCACTCGCGCGCGATGCGCGTGAAGCCCCTGAGGACACCCTGGTCGATCAGCACGGTGCCGGCGTCCTTGCCGACGCTGTGGTCGATGACGGAAAAAAGAATGGAGGCCACCGCGAAGCCGATGACAAACTTGGGAAACCGGTACCAGATTTCCCACAGGCTCACCTGGGTACCGGCGGTGCGCTCCACCCGCGTGACCCAGTACAGCGCAACGCAGAAGGCCGTCACCCCGATCATGACGTTCTGGATCATCTTGATGGTGGCCGCAACGTAAAGGGCCTTCTCGCCGTAAAAGGCGCCGGCGGCGGCCACCGCCCCCGTGGAGTCGATGGTGCCCCCCATCCAGGCGCCGGCCAGGATCTCGGGCATACCTGTCAGCCGTGCAATCGCGGGCTGGCCCACCATGCAGATGGCCGTGAAGACCATGGACAGCCCGATGGCGAGCGTCAACTCCTCCTTCTTGGCGCGGCAGGCAGCCGCCGTGGCGATGGCCGCCGAGACGCCGCAGACCGACATGTCGGCCGAGATGGTGATGTTCAGCGTCTTCGAGGGCATCTTGACCACGTTTTGGCCGAACCAGTAGGTGACGGTGAGGACGACCGGGGTGACCACCCAGGCCACGAAAATCCCCGGCGTGCCGATGGCGAGGATCTTGTTGAAAAGGATCTCGGCGCCCAGCAGCACCAGGCCGGTCTTGATGAAAAACTCGGTCGCCACGGCCGGCATCACCCACTTCGGGGTGCCGACCGTGTTGCTGATCAGCATGCCGAAGACGATCGCCCACAGAGGGAATCCGAAGCCCCAGTGCTTCATCAGGGACTGCGTCTCCGCCATGTAGGCGAGCACGGCGATGAAGAACACGAAAAAGAAGCCCACGAAGAACCGGCCGAAGGATTCCCCCATGACGGCTTTGCCGATCCCGAAGAAGGCCCCCAGGATCGCGGCGAGCCCGATCAGGTAGGGAATGCGGTTGAAGGGTTTCTGAGAGGCCTTGCCCTTGGCCTTGGAGGCCTTGGCCTTGGCCTCCTGCCAGGCGTTGATCTCCCTCTCCGCGGCCGTGTTGAGATGGGCGTCCTTGAAACCGGCGGCCCCAGCGGCCGCCTGGGCCGTCTTGGCCTTGGCAAGCGCTGCGTCCTCGCCGGCCTTGGCCTTGTCGGCGGCTTCCTTGGGCGATGCGTTCATGGCGTCGGCGGCCTGCCTTGACTGCGGTAGAGCGCATCGAGCGGGTTAGTTCGACCAGTCGGCGGGGGCGGCGAGGAAGCTCTGGATCGTCTTGCCGAACTCCTGGTCGCGCGCGCGGATGCCTTTCTTGGCCGAGGAGGCATTGTGCCACTCGATCGTCTTGAAGGGGGCCTTGGCGGCTTCCGCCTTCATCGCGGCGTTGTATTTAGGGATCTCCAGCATCTTTTCGGGCGGCCGCGGCAGATAGATCAGAAGGCCGACGATGAGCAGGATGAACCCCATCCAGATCGCCATCCAATCCTCTTTTTTGTAAAGATCATGCAGGGTGGTCCTGCCGCTCTCCACGACGACATAATCGGCTTCAGTCTTCGATTTGATAGGGCTCTCTGCCATGATAGTGTCTCCTTCGATAAGCCTCGTCCGGCTTGGATGAAGAAAACATGTCAGCATGTTGCGCCTGTCGCCGGGCGTTAGCGCGCCGCGCCCGGCCGGCCGGCCGGCGCCTATGGGCTGCGTGAGCTTCCGCAGCGATCCGGTCTTGCGATCCTGCGCTTCCCGTGTTTCAGCGCTGTTCCGCGATCACCCCCTTTCGGCCCTCGAACCGCAAGAGCGGGCGCCGACCCCGCCGCAAGCGGTGGGGTTGGCGAAAGAATCAGAAACGGCCCACTCCTTGCGGTTTAAGATTCCCCGCAGTTTGCGTTGGGAAGATTCAATTCAGTTGACCGGGTGGCCACCGGAGGGCAGTTGCAACCTGCCCGCCGCGTGGGGCCGGCACGGCATGTGTGTGCGTGCACACCCTACCCGCGCACGAGTGCACGCGTGCAATCCCGCACGTGTCCCCGCGTGTGGCGCAGCCGCGGCAACACGCATTCGAGCTCAGGTTTTTTTTGGAAAAGAAGGGTGGAAATCGTTCGAAATGCAGGATTCGGATCAGGTTCAGCGGTGCGGTAGGGAATCAGGGAATCGCCCGTTCGAAATCCCGCAGGAGAATGAGCAAGCGTTTCCAGGACCAACGGCTCTGATTATCGCAGGGGTCTTTGAATTAGTCAACATAAACCAACACCGGGTCGCCCCGGCCGGCGACGGTGTCTTTTCATCCCTCGGCGGTAAAACCACTGCCGGCCGCCCCCTTCTCCGGGTCAGGCGAAGGCGCGCTCGGCCAGCTCCCGGCGCAGGCGCTGGGATTCTCTTTCGATGACGGCGATGATGTCGGCGGTACCCTCGGTGGCGGCCAAACCGGGCTTGAGAAGCGCGTGAAACTCCTTTTCGACCGTGTTCAGGCGGTTCAAGGTCAGCAGCAATTCGGTCTTGCTGCGGTAGGCCGAGCGTGCGAGGGACTCGATGCTCTCCCCGCCGGCCGCAAGGAGGTCCTTGTAGTGATCCGCCAGGGCTCTCAGCCAGGCGGCGTAGGGCGCTTCGAGCGCGTCCGAGAGACCCAACTGCCGCGCCATCCGGTCGATGTCGGGCTTCGACCCGGTTTCCAGGGACTCCACGGCGATCTCCAGCGCCCGGCGGCGGGTGGCCATGAACTCCTCGTTGAATCTCAGCCGCCCGGTCTTGAACTTCTGCATGCGGTGGATGAAAAAGAGGAAGAGGATCGGGATCAGGATCATCCAGAAGCTGACCTTGGGCTTCTCGAGCACCGCGGCCCCGACGGCGTTGGCGAACGCGCGCTCGTGCTCGAGGATCAGCTCCTTCTTGCGCTCCAGGCCCTTCATGGGGACCCCGCAGGTGGGAGGTGTGGGAAGCCGCCGACAGGGGCGGGTGGGGTACCGGGGTTTCGGGTCGGCCGGCTTCATTGGCCTTCCGGCATGGACTCGAGCCGGTGGCGGATGTACTCCGAACCCTCGTAGGACTCCTCGAAATCGGTGTAGTAGATGGCGGTCGCCCGCAGGCCGCGCGCGTCGATCACCTGCGCCATGTGGCGCGCGCCGGGGAGGTACTGGGCGAGGGTCCCGCAGCCGAAGATCAGGACCCAGATCAGCACGAACCCGACGACGAGCTTCAGCCAGGGGTTGAGGCCCGGCCGCGGGGCCGAGGCCCCGCAGCCGGGTGTTGCGATGCATGTGCCCTGAGCGGTCATGCGGTCAGATCGCCGCCGTGATCTCGGGGAACACGATGTAGAACATGATGTAGCCGATCAGCAGGGTGAAGCCGAGCTGGAAGGACTGCCCGAACACATAGAGCGTGATCGGCTTCCCGCCCTTGAAATAGGGGCCGAACTCCTTGAAGTTGGTCTCCAGCCCGATCGAGGTGAAGGCGAGGGCGAAGAACCACTCGCGGGCGATGCGGGTGAAGCCCCTCAGAACGCCCTGGTCGATCATGATGGTGCTCATGTCCTTGCCCACGCCCTGGTCGATGATGGAGAAAACGATCGAGGCGATGATGAAGCCGATGACGAACTTCGGAAAGCGGTACCAGATTTCCCACCAGCTCACGCTGCTTGCCGGGTTTGCAGTCGACTCTGGCGCACCAGTAGACCGCCACGCAGAAGGCCACGACGCCGATCAGCACGTTCTGAATCATCTTGATCGTGGCGGCCACGTAAAGGGCCTTCTCGCCCAGGAACGCACCGGCGGCGGCGACGGCGCCGGTCGAGTCGATGGTGCTGCCCATCCAGGCGCCCGCGAGGATCTCGGGCATCCCGACCAGCTTGGCGAACGCCGGCTGGCCGACCATGCAGATGGCCGTGAAGACCATGGACAACCCGATGGCGAGCGTCAGCTCCTCCTTCTTGGCCCGGCAGGCCGCGGCGGTCGCGATGGCCGCCGAGACGCCGCAGACCGACATGTCGGCCGAAATGGTGATGTTGAGCGTCTTGGAGGGCATTTTGACGATCTTCTGGCCGAACCAGTAGGTCAGGACCAGGGTCACGGGCGTGCAGATCCAGGCCACGAAGATGCCGGGTTTTCCGATGGCGAGGATCTTGTTGAACAGGATCTCGGCGCCGAGCAGGACGAGGCCGGTCTTGATGTAGAACTCGGTGCAGACCGCCGGCTGCAGCCACTTGGGGGTGCCGACGGTGTTGCTGATCAGCAGCCCGAACACGATGGCCCACAACGGGAAGCCGAAACCCCAGTATTTCATCAGCTCCTGGGTCTCGGCCATGTAGGCCAGGATGGCGAGAAAGAAGACCACCGGAAAGCCCGCCACGAACTGGCCGAAGGGGATGCCCATGATGGCTTTGCCGATGCCGAAGAAAACGGCCAGGATCACGCATAGCCCGATGAGATAGGGGATGCGGTTGAAAGGCTTGACGGAGGCCTTCGCCTTGGCCTTGGAGGCCTTCCCCTTGGCATCCTGCCAGGCCTTGATCTCCTTTTCGGCCGCGGAGTTCAGCGTGGAATCCTTGAACCCGGCGGCCGCGGCGGCCGCCTGGGCGGCCTTGGCCTTGGCCAGAGCGGCATCCTCACCCGCCTTGGCCTTGTCGGCCGCCTCCTTGTGCGGGGCGCTCATGGCGTCGGCGGCTTCCTTGCTGCGGTAGAGGGCATCGAGCGGGTTGGACGACCAGTCGCTCGGGGCGGCCAGGAAGTTCTGGATCGTCTTGCCGAACTCCTGATCGCGCGCGCGGATGCCTTTCTTGGCGGCGGACGCGTTGTGCCACTCGATGGTCTTGAAGGGCGCCTTGGCGGCCTCCTCTTTCATGACCGCGTTGTACTTGGGGACCTCGGCCACTTTTTCGGGCGGCCGCGGCAGGTAGATCAGAAGGCCGACGATGAGCAGGAAGAAGCCCATCCAGACGGCCATCCAGTCTTCTTTTTTGTAAAGGTCCTTGAGGGTGGTTTTGCCGCTTTCAATGACGACAAAGTCCTTTTCCGCCGTTGTCGATTTCGCCTCAGCCATGGTCCTCTCCTCTGGTCAGACTTGAAAAGTGGTAATAGAAAGGGAGCAATGACGCCTTATCCGCTTGATACTTCAGCTAAATCCGCCTATCTCCGGATCTTCCGTTGGTGATAGCAAGCCTACTCTTTTATTGGACGGCGAAATCTATTGCAATCAAAAAATGATGTCAATAAAAAAGACCACTATGTGGCAACGGTCATGTTCGGATCGGACCCGGACCCCAATGGGGGGGGGAATGGGGCCGCCGAACCACCCGCGGATTGACATGGGTCAATTCCCCCGGGTCGAAGCCGGTCTATAATAGGCGGCAGTCGGGCTCGAGTGAACGGCGGTGAAGCCCCACCGCCTCAAGGAAAGGAGCGATCGTAACGCCATGCCGCCCGCCCTCACCGCCACCCCGGCCCCCATCGTTGCGGAGCCCCTCCCGCGCCGGCTGGGGCTCGCGCTCCCGCTCCTGAGCCTGGTCCTGGTCGCGGCCCATTTTCTGCGCGCGGGCGGCATCGGGCTTTGTCTCTTCTTCGTTGGCCTTGCGGCCCTCACCGGCACGCGCCAGGCCTGGCTGCGGCCGGTGCTGGTCGCGGCCATGCTGTTCGCGGCGGGCGTGTGGGTGGAGAGCTGGTCCGGTTTTTTGACCATGCGCCTCGCCCTCGGCCAGCCGGTGCTGCGGTTGAGCGTGATCATGGCCGCCTTGGCGGGGTTGTCCGGGGCGGCGCTGGTCTGGCTCCTGACGGCCGGCGGCCGGGCCTTTTTCATCCGGCGGGGCGAGACCGCGGGCCCGTCGGCGGCCGCCGCGCTGCTCACCGTGTCGCTGCTCGCGCTCGCACGGGCCAAGGCACCCGTGCCGGTGCTGCTCGCGGACCGGTTCCTGCCGGGCATGGGCTGGCTGGAGATCCTCGGGCTTGCGCTCTACGCCGCCTGGCTGGTGCACGCCGCGGCGGACCCGGACCGCACGCCGCTCCTGCGCGGCCGGGTCTGGGGCCTCTTCTCGCTGGTGTTCTTCCTGCAGCTGGCGGCCGGGCTGGCCGGGCTGGAAAAAATGCTGATGACCGGCGAGCTGCACCTGCCGGTCCCGGCGCTGATCGCGGGGGGGCCGATCTACCGCGGCGGGGGCTACTTCATGCTGATCCTCTATGCCGCGACCCTGGTCCTGGTCGGGCCGGCCTGGTGCAGCTGGCTGTGCTACATCGGGGCCTGGGACGACCGCGCCGGCCGGCTGCGGGGCGGCAAAATCCGGGCCCTCCCCGGTTGGGCGCGTCACGGCCGCTGGCTGACTCTGTTCCTGGTGCTGGGGGCCGCTTTCGCCCTGCGGGGGCTCGGGGCGCCCGCGGTGGTGGCGGCGGGCCTGGCGGGGGGGTTCGGGGTCCTGGGGGTGGGGGTCATGGCGTTCGCCTCGCGCCGGCTCGGCCTGATGGCCCACTGCACGGCCTACTGCCCCATCGGACTGCTCAGCGCCCTGGCGGGCCGGATCTCGCCCTGGCGGATCCGCATCGGCCCCGACTGCACCCGCTGCGGGGCCTGCACGCGGGTCTGCCGCTACGGCGCCCTGGAGGAGGGCGACTTCGCGGCCGGCCGGCCCGGGTTGAACTGCACCCTGTGCGGGGACTGCCTCAAGCCCTGCCGGCAGGGCGCCCTTGCGTACCGGTTCCCGGGGCTCGGCGCCGCGGCCGCGCGCCGGGTCTTCCTGGTGCTGGTGGTCAGCCTGCACGCGGTCTTTCTCGGTGTCGCGCGGATGTAGGAGGCTTTCCGCGCCGCCGCGCGGCAAATAGCGCGGCGGGCGGCAGGGCGCCGGGCGTGATGGTGAGGTCCGGTGCTCGCGGCGGTCTAATGGGTCAACCTCCCTGCGGTGTCTCTGCCTCGAAACATGCGGGCGGTGGTTCGGCCTCGGAACGGGGCCCCGGCGGAGGGGTCGCCGGCAGCGTCACACGAAAGCGGCTGCCGCCGGCGGGGGGGCTCTCGACGGTGATGTCCCCGCCGTGCACGCGGGCGACGGCGCGGGCGAAGCTCAACCCCAGCCCCGCCCCCGGCTGGGAGCGGCTTCTGTCGCCGCGGTAGAAGCGCTCGAAGATGTGCGGCCGGTCGGCCTCCGTGACGCCCGGGCCGCTGTCGGTCACCTCGAGCGTAACGCCGCCGCCGGGGGCCGGGTACAGGCTGGCCCCCACCTCGCCGCCGGGCGGCGTGTACTTGAGGGCGTTGTCCAGGAGGTTGCCGAGCATCCGCTGGACGAGACGCACATCGGCCGGCAGCGCGTGGGCCTCGGGCACCGCGCAGGTCAGCCGGATCCCCTTCTCCTCGGCCAGGGCCTGGAACAGCCCGCAGGCGCTGCGCACCACGGCCGCAAGGTCCGTTTCCCTCAAATCCGGCCGCGTCACCCCGGCCTCGCTGCGGGAGATGAACAACATGGTGTCGATCATCCCGAGCAGCCGGTCGCACTCTTCCACCGCGCTGGCGGCCATGCCCTCGTAGTCCCGGGCCTCCCCGCCGGCGGTCAGGGCCATCTCGGCCTGGCCGCGGATGCGGGTCAGGGGGCTCTTCAGATCGTGGGCGATGTTGTCGGTCATCTCCTTGATCCCGGTCACCAGGGCCTGGATGCGGTCGAGCATCTGGTTGAAGGTCGCCGCCAGCTGGTCGACCTCGTCCCCCCGGGGCCCGACGGGGACGCGCTCGGCAAGACGCCCCCCGGCAATCCGGCGTGCGGTGCGGGTCACGCGTTCGACCCCCCCGAGGGCGCGCCGCGCCATGAACCCGCCGAGGACCACCGCCAGGAGGAACAGGGCCGCCATCGTGCCGACGAAGACCTTCCGGAAGGCGGCGATGATCCGTGTCAGGTCGTCCATGGCCCGGCCGATCTGAATGATGAGCCCCGGACCGATCATCGCGTAGACCACCCGCACCTCGTGGACGCCGTCCGGCGAACGCATGGTGGCGAACAGGGGGCGCTCCTGGGCGAGCATCCGCCGGATGGCCTCCTCGGAGACGAAGATGTTGCGCCAGTAGGACATGTTGGAGGAGGAGAAGACCCGGCCGTCGGGGTAGAGCAGGCGGATGAAGATCTTCTTCTCGCCGGCCGCCTGGGAATCGAGCAGGGCCTTGCGTTTGGCCGCCTCGATCCCCTGCAGCCCCATCACGCCCGGCGAAGGTGTTCACCTCGGCCTGGAGCTCCTGGTCGGCCTGGCCGCGGACGGTGGTGGTGATGAAGTAGAAAAAAAAGGCGAAGGCGATCGCCGCGGAGACCAGGAAGATGCCCGCGTACCAGAGGGTCAGACGAAAGGCCAGGCTGCGGCGGAAGCTAGTCGGTTTCTCTGAGGACATACCCCACTCCGCGCACCGTGTGGATGAGCTTGACGGGAAACCCCCGGTCGATCTTCTCCCGCACCTTGTAGATGCGCGACTCGACCACGTTGGTCTGGGGGTCGAAGTGGTAGTCCCAGACGTTTTCCATGATCATGGTCTTCGAGACCACGCGGCCGGCGTTGCGCAGCAGGTACTCGAGCAGGGCGAACTCGAGCGGCTGGAGCTCGATGCGGCTCTCTCCCCGGAACACCTCGCGCGTGATGAGGTTCATGGAGAGGTCCGCGAAAGAGAGCCGGGTCGGCTCGGCGGCGTCGGTGCTGCGCCGGATCAGGGCCTGGACGCGGGCCAGCAGCTCGGAGAAGGCGAAGGGCTTGGCGAGGTAGTCGTCCGCCCCGGTCTGAAGCCCCTTCACGCGGTCCTCCACCGTGCCCCTGGCGCTCAGGATGATGACGGGGGTTTTGACTTTCGCGCGCCTCAAGTCCCGGATCAGCTCCAAACCGTCCCGCCGCGGGAGCATGACGTCGACGACGGCCGCGGCGTAGGGCTCGCTCAGGGCAAGGTCCAGGCCCTGTTCGCCGTCGGCCGCGTGGTCCACGGCAAAGCCCTCCGCCTTCAGCCCCTTCAGGATGAAGCTCGCGATCTTCGGGTCGTCTTCAACGAGCAGGATGCGCATGGCGGTTTCAGCCCGAACGCCTGATGGCCTGCCGCTCGGACAAGACCGGGTTCGCGCGGCAGGCGATGGCCGCCCAGCCTTCCCTTTCCCTGGTCTCGAGCAGCGTGAGTCCCAGCTCCCCCATCTTGGCGGTGACGAGGTCTTTGTTCTCCGCAATGATCCCGGAGCAGATGAAGACCCCGTCGGGGGCGAGCAGCCGCGGGACATCCTCGAGCAGCTCCACGATGACGTGGGTGAGGATGTTGGCGGCGACGAGATCGAAGCGCCGCCGGAACGGTTCGGCCAGAAGACCCTGGGCGAGACAGCTGCGGTCGGCGGCGATGCCGTTGCGCGCGATGTTGGCGGCCGCGATGCGAACGGCCGTCTCGTCCCGGTCCCCGCCGCACACAAGGCCCGCTCCGAGCTTGCCGGCGGCGGCCATCAGAATGCCGGAGCCGGTGCCGATGTCGAGAAACGCGTCACCCTCTTGCAGATAGGTCTCGATCAGCGCGACGCAGAGCGCGGTGGTGGGGTGGGTCCCGGTGCCGAAGGCCATCCCGGGGTCGAGCTCGAGCACGATCTCCCCCGGCCTGGCGACGTAATCGCGCCAGGAAGGCTTGACCACGACCCGCGCCCCTATTTTCCGGGGCCAGAAAAAAGCCTTCCAGGACTCGGCCCAGTCCTGCTCGTCGAGCTGCCGAAACCGGACCCGGTGGATGAAGCCGATTTCCGCGGCCAGCCGCCCGATTTCCGCCGCGAGCTTCCGGCAGAGGGCGTCCGCCCGCCCGTCTTGGGGAAAATAGCCGATCACCGCGTGGGCCGCCGGCCGCGCCACGGCATCCTCGGCCCAGTCCTCGTCCGGGTCGAGGCCGGGGTCCTCGATCACCACCCCCTGCAGGTCGAAGTCGAAGAAGGCCCCCGCGATCAGGTCGGAGGCCAGCTCCGGGTCGCTGTGGTCGAAGGTGACTTTGGTTTCGATGTAGTGCATGGAGGGACAGTTTTAAGTGTTATGTTTTAAGTTTTAAGTTAAAAACAGACCCATATGAGACAGCCGAGATCCTCCCGCCCGTGACGCATCGCCTTTTCAAGGGTTCTAACGCTCATATCTCAATGACAGAATTCCACCGCTTAACACTTGAAACTTAACACATAAAACTGTTCCCAGTCGCCCTTTGTGGCAGCATCACCTTCGCGTTTTCGGAGCGGTTTGCTAAAGCGACCCGAACTTCTCCTTCGGCGGATTGAAATAGCCAAACTTGAGCCGCGGGTAACGGCGGCTGATCTCGGCGATGAACGCCGCCATCCCCAGCGGTTCCCCCGGCGGGGCGGCCGCCCCCATCGCCTTCCAGTAGCGGAGGGGGTCGAAGTTGAGGTTGCGCCACTGGATCATGTGGATCGGGTGGGCCTCCATGAACGCGAAGAAGGCCGCGGCCTCCTCCGGAGTGTCGGTGAACCCCGGGGAGTTGAGGTAGTTGATCGAAACGAATTTCCCCCTGGCGAGCGCGGTGTCGATGCTGCGCAGGACATCGTCGAACGCGTACCCTCTGGGCCTGAAGTAGGCCTCGTAGCACTCGCGGCGCACGCTGTTCAGGCTGACCCGGATGCTGTCTAGGCCCGCCGCGCACAGGCGGTCGACCGCCTCGGGCCGGCTGGCGTTGGTGTTCAGGTTGATGGTGCCCCGGCGGGTCGCCGCCCGGATCATCCGCACGCCGGGCTCGATGGCGGCCACGGCCGAAAGGGGCTCCCCCTCGCAGCCCTGTCCGAAGCTCACCACGGCCTTGTCCACGCGGCGGATGTGGGCGAGCGCCACCGCGGCGATCTCCTCGGCCGTCGGCGTGAAGGCGATCCGCTCCTGGGTGGAGCAGATCTCACCCTGCTTCTGCAGCGACAGGCATCCCAGACAGCGGGCGTTGCAGGTGGTCGCGGTCGGAAGCGGCGCCTCGTAGCGTCCGAGGAAAAAGTTCTTGCCGGCCGGGCACCCGTAGGTCAGGGCACATTTCTCGAGGTGCTGCCGCAGGCGGTTTTCGGGCAGCGCCCGGCGCGCGGCCCGGATCCCCGCCTTGACCCCGGAGAGCGGCATCCGCCGCAGGTCCTGGCGCGGCTCCCGGTCGACCCGGATCGCGGCCGAGCGGAACCCCCCGCGGTGCCAGCCGACCGCGCCGTAAGAAAACAACGGCAGGGTCCGCGCCCGGCCCCGCTCCTTGTAGGCGCTTACCTGCGTGATGACATAGCCCGGCGAGTTGAAGACCGCCACCGGGAAAATGGGGCCCCCGGGTGCATAGGGGTTCTCGTGCACGCGCTCGATCGCGGCGCTCTCCAGGTTGAAGAGCAGCGGCACCCGGTCGGGCAGGTACATCAGCTCGCTGCCGTAAGGCATGCCGATGCTTGCCCCCAGGGCCAGCGGGCGGAGATGGCCGCCGGACATCCCCACGGCGGCGTAGCCGGGCAGGTCGAAAATGTTCCCGTCGGCGTCGGCCACGACGGCGGTGAGCCGGAGGTTAGGGTCGGCCGGTTTCTTTTTCCCATCCACGGGGACAACCATCCTTCAGGTGATCGACGATGCCCATCCGGCATCACCGCAAAATAAAATAATCATCCGTCAACCGGCTGACCGGTGACCGGCCGACCTGCAAACCTTACCGCACAAACATCACGCAGCGCGAGCCTCTGCCGTCCGCCTTGATCACAAACGGCCGGGGCAGACGCACGTGGGCGATGAAAGCGGTTTCCGAAGCCCGGGGGAGGGAGGTGAGCCAGCCCCAGTCCAGCCGCTCGTCCTCACCCTCGTTGACGGTGCAGTAGGTGATCTCCAGGGTGGTGATGTTGTGAAAGAAATGGGACCCCTGGGAGGGATCCGCCTTGAGATCCGCCGCCGTGGTCTCCACCATCGCCCCCACCCCGCAGATGTCCGCCCAGGAGACCGGGATCCCCAGCCAGCGGTCGGCCGAACCCCAGCGCCCCGGTCCGATCAGCAGATAGCGTCGCCCCTCCTTGACCAGAGCGGCGTTCAACCGGCCGATCTCCCGGGCGATTTCGATGGTTTTGGCGACGTCGAAGCCCTCCGGCTTGACGAAAACGATGTCCGCCATCTCCTCCTTCTCGCCGTTGCCGAGCGAGCGCTGCGAGCGGCAGAACGCGCGGGCGGCCTCCCCCGCGGTGATTTCCACCTCGACCTGCTCGGCCCGGGCCGTCATCGGCCGCAGCTGGACAATGGCGAACTCCGGCCGCTCCCTGCCGGCGCGGGCGAGGTTCAGCGAAAACTCGAGCTCGATCGGGCAGCCCATGCCGTCCTGGCCCATGGCGAGCGCCGCGGACAGGACCGGGCCGAGCGGGAAGAGGTCGTATTTGAGCACCTGGGAAAAGGTCAGGACCGGGAAGCCCTTCGGGTCGTAGCTCTCGCGGATGCGGCCCTCCTCGGGCAGGTAGGTCCCGGCCAGCGCCCGCACCGGGGGTTCTCCCGCGGCGTCGAGGACCTCCCGTTTTTCAAGGTTGGCGTCCTCGTTGATCCCCAGCTGCGGGTGCGGCCCGCCGAGCTTGAGGCTGTAAAACCAGCGCTGGGCGTTTTCAAGGAGGTCCTCGATGCTCGAGCGCTGGGGCAGCAGCTGGGGCAGGCGCGGGGAGAAGCGCAGGGCCTTTTCGCCCTCCATGACGGTCTTGCCCAGCCCGAGCGCGATGGTGGCGATCCCCTCCTCGGGTTTCATCCGGCCGAAGGGGTAGTAGTTGTAGGATTGGGCCAGCCCCGAGACGGCCGGGTAGAAATGCCGGCCGTGGGCCTCGCCCACCAGCTGCTGCACGATCACGGCCATCTTCTCCTCCTCGGTGCGGTGGCCGACCCGCCGCGCGAAGGACTTGGGGTTCAGGAAATAGGTGGAGGCGTAGACCAGCTTGATCGCCTCGATCAGCTGCTTGAGCCGCACGTCGAGACTCGGGTGGTCGTTCGGCAGCATGTAGGTGCGGTAGAGGCCGGCGTAGGCGCGGAACTTGGCGTCCTCGAGCAGGCTCGAGGAGCGCACCGCCAGCGGGTGGGTGATGCGCGCCAGGAAGGCCCGCAGGTCATCGGCGATCGCCGCGGGGAAGGCCCCCCTGCGGAAGGCCTCGGCCACCTCCTCGTCCGGGTCGTCGTTGGTGGCGAAGCGCTTCAAGTCGTTTTCCGCCACGAAGGCGTCGAAGCCGTCGGTGGTGACCACCAGGGTCTGGGGGACGAAGATCTTGACGGCGGCGAACTGCTCGTGGATCCCGGCCACGCGCTGGAGCAGGTTGGCCATGAAGGCCAGCCCGCGCGCCTTGCCGCCGAGGCTGCCCTTGCCGATCTTGAAGAAGTCCGTGTCCAGGTCGAAGTCGCCGGCCTCGAAGTTGACCACGACCCCCTTCTGGCGCCGGCTGCGACGGGCGTGGATGATGGAGATGAGGTAGCGGCGGTGCTCCTCGACGGTCGCGAAGTCGGTGTCGCGCAGGGGCCGCACCTTGCCGGCCAGCTTGAACTCGGTGCGGGCGAAGAGCCAGCGCGAAAAGTCGTTTCGGCTGCAGTGGCTCTCGAAGGCGTCCTCGGGGATCTCGGCGATCAACCGCTCCAGGCGGCGCATGTTGGCGGCCCGGCCGATCTCCTCCCCGCCCGGGCTGCGGAAGACGAAGTCCCCGAAGCCGAGCGACTCCCGGAAAAAGGCGTGCACCTCCTCGTGGAGGGTGGGGGAGAGCTTGTGGACGAACACCGCCGGGACCTCGGCGGCGCGGCCGGCATTGGAGGGGTCGGAGCTGGTGAGCAGGACCGGGATGTCGAAGCGCGCCTGCTTGATCCGCCTGAGGAACCGGATGCCGGCCTCGTTGTCGAGCCGGCCGCCCCGCGGGTAGCGCACGTCGGAGATGACCCCCAGGATGAAGGGCTCGAAGGTCTCGTAGAGTTTCGAGGCCTCCTCGAAGTCCTCGGCCACCAGGATCTTCGGCCGGGCGCGCATGGTGAGCAGGCGGTGCTCCTCGTTCAGCCCCTCCTCGAGCACGGCCTGGGTCTGGGAGACCACCTCCTTGTAGAGCAGGGGCAGAAGCGAGGAGATGTACTCCGGCGAGTCCTCGACGAAGAGGATGACCCGGATGCCCGCCGCGGCGGTGTCGTGGCCGACGTTCAGGCGGTCCTCGGCGCTCTTGATCAGGGCCACCAGCAGGTCCGTGTTGCCCGACCAGACAAAGGTCCGGTCGAACCCCGGCGGCTTGGGGAATTCCGGACCGATGGCGGCGGCGGCCGAGACCAGGGACTGGTGGCTCAGGTGCACCACCGGAAGCTCGGGGTCGCGCTGCTTGATCCCGGCGCCGAGGGCATAGGCCTCCGGATCGGCCAGGTGGAGCATGGTCAGCACCAGGTCGAACTTCCTGCCCTCCACGGCGGCCAGGGCGGCGGCGGCCGTGGCCACCCAGGTGATGCGCGGCGGGTTGCTCAGGTTGAGCCCGCGGTACTCGTGGATGATCCGCTCCGACAGGCGGCAGTCCTCCTCCATGATCCAGGCGTCGTAGGGGGTCGAAACCAGGAGCACGTCCCGCACCTTGCGCGCCATGAGCTCGTGGAAGACCTTGAATTTCGGGTCGAATTCCTGGGCGAAGCTCTCGATCGGAAGGGTCATCGCGGATTTCCTCGGAAATGGATATGATTTCTGCTGCATGTGTAGATTTTCCGGCCGCGGTTGTCAAATCGGATGTCCTTATTATGCGGCCATCATTTTTTGGGGGTGTCGGTTTTTTGGGCTTGGATTTTCCAACGGCAATGCTATCATGCACTCTTTGTGCACCAAAGGCCTGAACGAGGAGACAAAAGCGCAATGAACACCGCACCCGACAAGGTGATGGATCTCGAGGCCGCCGTGGCGCGTTTCGTGCCCGACGCCGCCCACGTGTCCATCGGCGGCTTCACCTGCAACCGCAACCCCATGGCGTCGGTTTACGAGATCATCCGCCAGCGCAGAAAAAACCTGCATCTCTATGCCCACTCAAACGGCCAGGGGGTGGACGAGCTCGTGGGGGCGGGCTGTGTGGCCCGGATCGAGATCGCCTACGCCGGCACCGGGCGCTTCGCCCCGACCTGCATCCGGTTCCGCAAGGCCGTCGAAACCGGTGCCGTCCTGTTCGAGGACTACAGCAACTATCAGATGACCCTGCGCTTCATGGCCGGGGCCATGGGGGTGCCGTTTCTGCCGACCCGCTCGGGCTTCGGCACCGACATCATCGACCGCTGGGGGTTTTCCGAGGAGCTGCGGCGCACGGACACGCGCCTGCCGGACCGCAAGATGGTGGTGATGGACAACCCCTTCGGCGACTGGGCCGACACCGAGCGCGTGGTGCTGGTGCCGGCCATCCAACCGGACGTCACCCTCATTCACGTTCAGAAGGCCGGCCGCGACGGCACCGCACGCATCGAGGGGCTCTCCTTTGCCGACGTCGAGCAGGCCAAGGCCGCCCGGCACGTGATCGTCACCTGCGAGGAGCTCATGAGCGGCGACGAGCTGCGGTCGCACCCCGAGCAGAACCAGATCCCGGGGATCATCGTCGACGCCGTCGTCCACGTGCCCCACGGCGCCTACCCGACGGCCTGCTACCGGTACTACGACTACGACCCGCAATTTTTGAACGACTATCGGACGGCCGCCACGGATGACGACCGCTTCGCCGCCTACCTCGATGCGTGGGTGTTCGGCCACAAGGACCACGCCGAGTGCATGGCCCAGGTCGGCCGGGACCGGATTGCGGCCATCCAGGCCGACCCCCGCACGGGCTACGCCACGGGACTGAAGCGCTGAACGAGGTGAACATGACCGATTACACCGCACGCGAGCTCATGGCCGTCGCCGCGGCCCGCAAGATCAAGGATGGGGAGATCGTCTTCTGCGGCACCGGCATCTCCATGCTGGCCGCCATGGCGGCCAAGCACATCAGCGCCCCGAACAGCGTCATCATCTTCGAGACCGGGGCCATCGACTCGCGTCTGGAAGAGATCCCGCTCGCCGTGGGCGACCCGCGCGTCATGTTCGGCGCCTCCTCCAACACGGGGCTGGCGGACTCCTTCGCGCTGATGCAGAACCGCACCACGGGCCGGCACGTGGTGGGGATCCTCGGGGCGGCCCAGATCGACAAGTACGGCAACCTCAACTCCACCGCGATCGGCGACTATTTCCACCCCAAGGTGCGCTTTTCGGGCAGCGGCGGGGCCTGCGACGTGGCCTCGTTCGTCGACCGCACCATCATCTTCATGCAGCACGAGCGCCGCAAGTTCCCCGTCAAGTTGGACTACCTCACCAGCCCCGGCTGGCTGGACGGCCCGCAGGGGCGGAAAAAGGCGGGGCTCACCGGCAGCGGGCCCGCGGCCGTGATCACCGACCTCGCCGTGATGGCCTTCGACGACACCACCCGGGAGATGTTCCTGGAGTCGTACTTCCCGGGCGTCACCCCGCAAAACATCCTGGATCGCATGGAATTCACGGTGGACGTCTCCCGCGCCCGCGAAACCGAACCGCCGACCGCGCGCGAGCTTCGGATCCTGCGCGAGGTCGTGGACCCCCGGCGGCTGATTCTGGGGTAGTTTTTCCCCGCACCCCGCGGCGTTCCGATTGACATCGCCACGCGACCGCCCTAATATGACCATGGACATCTGATCATGGTCATAAGGAGAAAACGATGAAGTCGCTGTCGGTTTCAGAATTCAAGGCCACCTGCCTGGCGGTTTTGGAAGACGTTGCGAAACAAAAAAAGCGGGTCCTCATCACCAAGCGCGGCAAGCCGATCGCCGAAGTCGTGCCTTATGAAGCGGCGAAAACCCAGCAACCGTTGAAGGAAACGGTCCGGTTCATCGGTGACATCGTAACCCCGGTGGCCGATGGGGATTGGGAGGCTTCGCAATGAACGGGCTTCTCCTGGACACCCATGTCTGGGTCTGGCTCAGCATCGAGGACAAGAAGTCCATTTCCCTCAAGGCCTCCCGCGCCCTGAAAGACGCCCCCCTGAGGTGCATTTCCGCCATTTCCTGCTGGGAGCTTGCCAAGCTGGTCGAAAAAGGGAGGATCACCTTCAGCATCCCGACGCTCGCCTGGATTCGGCGGTCGCTGCAGGAATTGGATGTCCGTGTCGTGGAGCTGACCGCCGAGATCGCGGTGGAGAGCACTATGGTCCGGGAAATCCACGCCGACCCGGTGGATCAGATCATCGCCGCCACATCGCGTGTGACCGGGATGCCGCTGATCACCTCCGACAAGCGGCTGCGGCAGCACCCGGAAGTCGACACTCTGTGGTAATAACCACAACCCCGTCAGAAACCAGGTGGTCCCGCCGTGGCGGGATTGCGGCCTCTCGCAAGGCCCGACATGCACCCGCACCGCCAGCGTCTTCGATTCGCACCCATCCCTGTTTTCTTAGCCGATCAGGACCATTCCCGACAAGGTCCCGATGGAATCGGCCGCCGAGTCGGTCCCGGGTTCGGCCCGGTGCATCGGCCAGCCGGCCGCCTGCATCAATTTGGACACGTTGACGCCGAACCCGGACATGGACGGCCGCGCGCGGCGGGGGTTGCGGCACGCGCCGCCTTCCGTCACCACCCGGCAGCCGGCATGGTCCGCACAGAATAGCTGCTTGCAGGAGCCGCCGGCAAAGGCTTTTGAACGGCCGCAGCCCATTTGCACGGCCCTGCGCTCGATTTCGGCCGCGATCTCGTGCAGCACCGCGAACAGCTCCGGCCGCGCGCTCGAAAAGAGCATCTCGGAGGGCACGTCGATCTTGAAAACGAGCGCGTGCGCAAACCGCGCCAGCATTTCGCGCATGCCGGAAGGACCCGTCACATGCGGCGGGCAGCCGGCCGAAAGCCCGTAGTTCTCGCAGCCAGGCTCGCGGCACAGTTGCGCCAGATGGTCCTCGACCGGGACCTCGGCGGCCGCGATGGCCCGGGCATCGGTGGCGCCCAGTTCAACTGCCAGCCGCGTCAATTCGCCCAATACCGACTGGTCGTTCATCCGACGCCACCCTGCCCGTTCTCGTTTTTTTTAGCGCCGCCGATTGCGGGATCCGCCGTCCAGATCCGCTGCCACACCCAGCGGAGCTGATCCAGGCGGCCCTCGTCCCGGATGCGGCGGCTGCCGGCCGGGATGGCTCGGTGGTCGGCGGCCGTCCCCACCTTGAAGCGGAAGACATAGCTCGGCTCAAGTCCCATCCGCAGGTCGGTGACGACGATGTCCGGCCCCCTTTGCCCGACGGCATAAAAGCCGTGCGTGAACCAGTGGAGCCGTTTCACCGGCCAGTGGTCCTCCAGACCCTTCAACAGCCGTCGGTCCGAGGGGTACTGCGTGTAGCGGACGGAGCGCGACTTGTCCAGCAGCGAGTAGAACCCCTCGTAATACCCGTTTCCGTCCATCACGAGGACGCGCCACAGCAGCGTGTTGAACGGCGCCGGGACGGTCAGGGTGTTTTCATAAACGATGCCCTGCCGTTTGAGCGACTCCTCCACCACGTGGTCCACGTGCTGTTTGACCGCCACGGTGAACAAGAGATAGGAGGTGCTGAGCATAAGCCCGACCGCGTTGAGGGCATGACCCCTTGATGTCGTGCGCGACAATAGGAGGGCGGCCAGAACGCCGGCGATCAGCGGCACCGAGTAGGCCGGGTCGATGATGAAGATCGTGGACCACATGACGGGCGGGGTGGCGAGCGGCCAGAAGATCTGGGTCCCGTAGACCGTGAAGCAGTCGAGCAGGACGTGGGTCGCCAATGCCGCATAGACCAGCGCGTGCCATCTGACCCGGTGCCGCGCCGTCCCCGGGTGCAGCTTGAGGATGAGCCAGACCATGAGCGGCGTCAGCGCCGCCAGCACGAAGAGCGAGTGGCTGGGCCCCCGGTGGTAGGTGAAGTTTCGAACGGCATCGCCCAAGGGCACCAGGACGTCGAGATCGGGGAACAGACCGCAAAACCCACCCCAGAGCACGGCGCGTCTTCCGACCTGCCGGCCCAGGGTGGCCTCGCCCACGGCGGCGCCCAGTGCGATTTGGGTGACGGTGTCCATTTTCCGATCGGCTCCCTGTGAACCGCAAAAGCGAGCGCTAACCCCGCTGCAAGCAGCGGGGTTAGCGAGCGAATCAAAAAACGACCCTATTCCTTTCGGTCGAAGATTCCCCGCAGCTTGCTGCGAGGAGCTTCAATTGGAATGGACCCTAAATCTGCGACGTCGTGGCACGATCGTCAAGCGGGTTTCTTTTTTGAAGAGGACCGGAAGGCCGTCCCCTTCCTCGGCTCCAGGTCGCTCGGGGGGGGGGGGGGGGGGCAAAACGAAAACCACACCGACAGGCGGGTGCTCTGGCCCGGGGCCTTGCGGGGCGAGGGCCCTTGGCCGGCAGCGTGGGCCGGGGGGGGGCCGCGCTTCAGCCGGGCGGGACCCCCTTCGCGTCCCAGCCGTGCAGGCGGTAGTAGTCCGATAGGAGGGTCTCCATCTCGGTTGCGGTGATCACCTTGCCGGTGTCCTCAAGCGGCCGGTGCAGGAACTGCGGCAGGCGGTCGTCCGCCGGCGTCATCCCCTCCCGGATGTTGAAGCGGCGGATGAGGTCGGCGACGTCGCGCGCTTTGTGCTTGAGCGTGCTCTCGTCCGCGGCCAGCCCCGTCACCAATCGAATCACCTCCTCGAGCTTCTCCCACTGGTAAAAGTCCCGGTAGAAGCGGCAGAGCACCAGCATGTCGAAGACGGTCAGCCGGCTTTCGAATTCGAGGAAGAGCTCGGCCTTGCCTTCGATCTGATCCGGCGGGATCATGCCGGAGAGCTCCGGCTTGTAGAAGGTGGCCCGCAGGTGGCAGGCCCCGCGGTCGGAGGTGCCGTAGGCGAGCCCCATGCCCTTGAGCGGCCGCGGGTCGTAGCCGGCGGGCTCGAGCCCCTTGACGTGCACGGCGATCTCCTCCAGTCCCCAGGCGCGGGCGGCGTGGCGGATGCCCTCGGCCAGGACGTCGCCGATCCCCTCGCGGCGGGCGATCATCTTGAGCAGCTTCGCGACGGCATCGACCTCGCCGTAGTCGATCGCGAAATCCACCTTGCCGCGCCGGACGGCCTCGATCGTGAAGGCGCAGAGGTTGCCGGCCGTGATGGTGTCGATCCCTTCGCGGTCGCAGATGTCGTTGAGATAAGCGATCTCCTCGATGTCCTCGATCAGGCACAGCCCGCCGAAAGCGTAGATCGTCTCGTACTCGGGCCCTTCGATGGTGAGCCCCGCGTGGCGGCCTTCCTTGACGGTGCTGAGCTGGCCGCAGGCCATGAAGCACTTGCCGCAGGCGTTGGGCGTGACGGTGCATTGCCGCACGAGGGCCTCGGCGCTGATCTTCTCCCAGTGCGCGCAGGTGCCCTGCTGCCAGTAGCGGTTCGGGAAGGCCCCGGCCGTGTGGGTCATCTTGACCAGCATGGGGGTGCCGAGGTTTCTGTAGGCGTTGGCCGCAGGGTGGTCCTTGAACGCGCCCATGAAACTCTTGGCGAACGCCCTGACCCCGTCCGGGTCGGCCTGGGGCCGCTTGCGGTCGCCGGTGAAGAGGATCCCCTTGAGGTTTTTGGCGCCCATGACGGTGCCGGCCCCGGTGCGGCCGGCGGAGCGCCAGCGGTCGGTCTCCACCACGGCGAAGCGCACGAGATTTTCCGCCGCCGGGCCGATGACGACCGCGCCCTTCCTCCGGTATTCGGGCTTGGCGAAGCGCTCCTTGACCGTCTCCTCCGCGGCGTAGGTTTCCATGCCCCGGATGTCGCCGGCGGGGTGGAGCTCGGCCCCCTCCGGGTGGACCACGAGCACGGTCGGCTCGGCGGCGCGGCCCTGGATCACCACGGCGTCGAAGCCCGCGGTGTCGATCGCATCCGGCGTCCTGCCGCCGCAGTAGGACTCGCAGAAGAGCCCGGTGAGCGGGCTCTTGGTGTAGACCCCGAAGCGGCAGGAGCCCCAGATCATGGAGTTTCCGAGCGGCCCGGTGGCGAAGATCAGCGTGTTCTCCGGCGCGAGCGGGTCGACGCCGGCCGGGTTCAGCTCCATCAGCAGGTGGGCCGCCAGGCCCTTGCCGCCGAGATACCGTTCGAGGACCCCGGCGGCGATGGGTTCGACGCTAAATGATTGGTCGTTCAGATCGATTTTGATGAAACGGCCGTAGAATCCGTCCATGCGGGCACCTCGTCGAGGGCAGGTTGCGGGGCGCGGCGCCACCTTTCCGGCAGTGACGCGGTGCCCTTGACTGGGAGCGGCGTCCCGCCGCGATGATTGCGGCGGGATGCGCACCTCCGCCCCACGTGAGCCCCGGCTTGCGCTGAAAGGCCGCTGGCCGGGGCGGGCGTCGGCACGGCCGACAAGGCGCAACCCCCTATTTGGATATCGCTTCCAGCCCCTGTTCCAGGATCGAGAGCCCCTTTTCGAGCTCGGCGTCGGTGATCACGAAGGGGACCAGGACGCGCACGACGTTGCCGTACGTGCCGCAGACCAGGATGATCAGCCCGCGCTCCAGGCAGAAGGCGGCAAGCTGCTTGGCCTCGTCGGCCGCGGGCTCGCGGCCCTCGCCCTTGACGAGCTCGAGGCCCAGCATGGCGCCGATGCCGCGGATGGCGCCGATGATGCGGTGCTGTTTCTTGAACTGCTCGAAGCGGCCGATCAGCTTCTCGCCCAGGGCCCGGGACTTGCCGAGCATGTCCTCCTCCTCGAAGACCTCGAGCACCGCGAGCGCCGCGGCGCAGGCCACGGGGTTGCCGCCGTAGGTGCCCCCCAGGCCCCAGGGGTGGACCGAGTCCATGATCTCCTGCCGGCCGACGACGGCCGCGAGCGGCATGCCGGCGGCGAGGCTCTTGGCGACCGTGATCAGGTCCGGCTCGACCCCCCAGTGCTCGATGGCGAACATCTTGCCGGTGCGGCCCATGCCGCTCTGGATCTCGTCGGCCACGAAGAGGATCCCGTTCTCGCGGCAGATCTTGGCGAGCTCCTGGAAATAGCCCGGCGGCGGGGCGATGAACCCGCCCTCGCCCTGGACCGGCTCGGCCACGACGCAGGCCACGGCCTCGGGGTTGACGTGCTGGATGAAGAAGTCCTTGAGCCGCTCGGGCCCCACGACGTCGCCGAAGGGCATGCGGTAGACCTCCGGGGCGAAGGGGCCGAAGCCGAGCTTGTAGGGCTTGACCTTGCTCGTCATGGTCATGGTGAGCAGGGTCCGGCCGTGGTAGGCGTTTTCGAACACCACGACCGCCGGCCGCTTCGTGTAGTAGCGGGCGATCTTGACCGCGTTCTCCACCGCCTCGGCCCCGCTGTTGACGAAGGCGGCCTTCTTGGGGAAGGCGCCCGGCGTCACGCGGCAGAGCTTCTCGGCCAGCCGGATCGCGATCTCGTAGGGGTTCACCATGAAGCAGGTGTGGGTGAACTTCTCGGCCTGGGCCTTGATGGCCGCCACCACCTTCGGGTGGCTGTGGCCGATGTTCATCACGCCGATGCCGCCGCCGAAGTCGATGTACTCCCTGCCCTCCACGTCGCGCACGATGGCGCCCTTGGCGGATTCGACGTGGACGGGGGTGATGCTCGACACCCCGGCCGAGATGACCTGGGCCCGGAGGTTCTGTAGTGTTTCATTTGTCGGCAGATTCTGCATGGGTTGCTCCCTTCTTCGTTTTGCGATCCCTCGCTGCGGCAGGACAACTATCGCCCTGGATTGAAACCATGATTCGCGATCAGGACGTCTATTACCAAGATGCCGAAGACAGGGCAAGCGCAGAAACGGATAAGGATCGAAGGAGAATCGTTCAGATCAAGCACCTATCGACTGTCTTCGACGGGGATGGGGCGAAGCGGCACCCCGGGTGCTGGAAAGACCGGGGGCTTCCCCGCGAAAACCCATCGTGGCCCGAATTATTTCCATCTGGCGGCGGTCATCGTGGTTTCGTTTGCCTGCCGCTGTATCTTGACACCTCCGGGGCTTTTTGACATAGTCCGAGGTCTCAATCGCGACGTGCAGCCGTTACCCCTAACCTCAGGAGGTCCACCATGGCAATCAACAAAAAATGGGTTGTTTTGATCATTTTCGCGGCCGTCTTCGCGCTGGCGGCGCAGCCGGTGGCGGCGGCCGAGAAGAGCTTGAAGGTCGGCGTCTACGGCGGGTATTTCAAGGACTCCTTCGACAAGCACATCTTCCCGGACTTCACCAAGGAGACCGGGATCAAGGTCGAGTCCGTGCGCCGAGCCGACCGGCGAGGCCTGGCTGGTCCAGCTCGAGCAGGCCGCCAAGGCGGGCGGTCGCCCCGGCGGACGTCACCATGATGGCCCAGGTGGCCATGCTGCGGGGCCAGAAGACCAAGCTGTGGATGCCGCTCGACCTCACGAAGATCCCCAACCACAAGAACCTGCTGCCGGTCTTCGTGCACAAGTACCCCGACGGCAAGGTGGACGGGATCGGCGCGGTCTCCTGGTACATCACGCTCGTCTCCAACACCAACGTCTTCCCCGAGGCCCCCAAGTCCTGGGGCGACATGTGGGCGGCCGACAAGAAGGACAAGCTCGGGCTGCTGGCGCTGGCCTCCAACTCCTTCCTGCTGGAGATCACGGCCACGACCTTCTTCGGCGGCACCAAGGTCCTGGACACCAAGGAAGGCATCCAGAAGGTGCTCGACAAGCTCGCCGAGCTGAAGCCCAACGTGAAGCTGTGGTACCGCGACGAGGCCCAGTTCGAGCAGGCGCTGCAAGTCCGGCGAGATCCCCATGGGCCAGTACTATCACGACGTCACCGGCCTGGCCGCGGCCGAGGAGCACCCGGTGCGCTCGACCTTCCCCAAGGAGGGCGGCGTGCTCGACTCCGGCTCCTGGGCCGTGACCAAGGCCTCGCAAGAAGGTCGAGGAAGCCCACATCTTCATCAACTACATGAGCCGGCCGGAGATCCAGAAGAAGCTGTCCCGCAAGGTCGGCACCTCCCCGACCGTCAAGCGCGAGCTGACCGACCTTTCGGCCGAGGACTTCGCGGCGGTCTCGAGCGACATCGCGCCCATCATCCCGCGCTACGACATCTACACCGGGCAGATGAGCGACTGGATCAACCAGAAGTGGACCGAGATGGTGACGAAGTAGGAGAAGACAGGGTTCAAGGGGTCGAGGGGTCAAGGGTAACGGAACCGCCATCCTTCGGTTCACTCGGACCCTGGACCCTTAGCCATCCCCGGCCCCCGATGATGACCGGGCGAAGCAGGGTTCATGCGGCGAGGGTTCAGTGGGCAGGATGAGCCAGAACCTTCATCGGTCGCTTGAACCCTCGAACCTTGAACCTTGAACCCTTTTTGCGATGTCCGGCCTCAAACTCGACGACATCCACAAGCATTTCGGCACCGTGGTGGCCGTGCAGCAGGTGAACCTGCTGATCCCCCACGGCCGCTTCGTCTGTTTCCTGGGCCCCTCGGGCTGCGGCAAGACGACCCTGCTGCGCCTGATCGCGGGCCTCGAGCACCCCACCCGGGGCCGGATCGTGCTCGACGAGCGACGACATCACCGGGCAGCCCGGCCCACCGGCGCAACTTCGGGATGGTCTTCCAGTCGCTCGCCCTGTTCCCGCACCTCTCGGTCGGGGAGAACATCGCCTACAGCCTGCAAGATCCGCAAGGCGGACGACAGCGCCCGCCGCCGCCGGGTGGATGAGCTCCTCGAACTCGTGCGGATGCCCGGCTATGCCGGCCGCCACATCTCCCAGCTCTCCGGCGGCCAGCGCCAGCGGGTCGCCATCGCCCGCGCGCTGGCGATCGAGCCGCGCCTGTTTCTGCTCGACGAGCCGCTCTCGGCCCTCGACGCCAAGCTGCGCGAGGACATGCAGCTCGAGCTGCGCATGCTCCAGCAGCGCCTCGGCGTCACCACCATCCTGGTCACCCACGACCAGCGCGAGGCCATGACCATGTCGGACCTGATCGTGGTGATGGGCCCCGACAACCAGGTGCACCAGATGGGCACCCCGCTCGAGATCTACCGCCACCCGGCCGACACCTTCGTGGCGGACTTCATCGGCACGAGCAACCTGCTGAAGGGCGTCTGCCGCGGCAGCGGCCGGGTGGCGGTCGGCGAAAGCCTCATCAGGGCCGAGGCCGTGCCGGGTTCGATCACCCAAGGCAGCGCGGTCGTCATCTCGGTCAGGCCCGAGGAGATCACCGTGGTGCCGGGCGTCAAAGAGGGCGACAATCACCTGAAAGGCACCGTCACCTTCGTGCGCGACGTGGGCTCCAACGTCGAGATCTACCTCGACTGCGGCGGGTTCCAGATCATCAGCCAGTCCACCCCCAAGAGCCGCCCGGCCGTCCGGCAGGGGGAGGCGGCCACCGCCGTGCTGCCGCCGGCGGCCTGCGTGGTGCTGACCTCATGATCGGGGAGAAGCCCAAGGGCCTTGGCGCCCACCTGCCGATCCTCTACCCGGCGGCGATGCTCATCGTCTTCTTCGTCATCCCGTTCGGCATCATGCTGACCGTGAGCTTCTTCGAGCGCGAGCCCGGCGGCTTCTACCTGCCGCATTTCGACACCGGCAACTACCTCAACCTGGTCACCGTGCTCTTCGGCCGGGTGCTCGCGTTTTCGCTCTTCATCTCGGCGCTGTGCGCCGCGCTCTGCGTGGCGGCGGGGTTCCCGTTCACCTACTTTATCACCCGCATGCGCCGCCGGTCCCAGGTGGTGTGGCTGGTCGTCCTGGTCTCGGTCCTCTCGCTTTCGGCGGTGATCGTGGCCTTCGCCTGGTCGCTGTTGCTCTCCCAGACCGCCGGGGTCTCGAACCTCTTCGTCTGGCTGGGGCTGATGGAGAAGCCGGTCAGCTGGTCGCCGGGCTTCTGGGCGGTGGTCTGCGGCATGTGCTACATCGCCTTCCCCTACACCGTGCTGGTGCTCTACCCCCCGCTGTCGCGTCTCGACCCCTCCCTGCCCGAGGCCGCTCAGACGCTCGGCGCCTCGCCGCTCAGGACCTTTTTCTCGGTCGTGGTCGGATCGCTCAGGAGCGCCATCGTCGCCACCCTGATCATGGTCTTCGCCTTCACGCTCGGCACCTACCTGATCCCGCAGATCCTGGGCCGGCCCCAGCACTGGACGCTCTCGGTGCTGATCACCGACGAGGCCATCTACCGCTCCAACCTGCCGCTGGCCGCGGCCATGTCGGTCTTCTTCATGGTGGTGAGCCTGGCCCTGGTGGGGCTGACCATGCTGGTCGGGCCGGGGAAAGGAGCCCGTCCGGCAATGACCCGCACGCTCCGGCATCTTTTTCTGGCCCTCGTCCTGCTCTTCCTGGTCTCGCCCCATCGTGGTGGTCGGCGGCGTGTCGCTCAACGCCAAGAAGAGCCTCTACTTCCCGCCCCAGGGGCTCTCGCTCGCCTGGTACGTCGAGCTGTTCACCGAGAGCGAGTGGCTGATCCCGGTGGAGAACAGCCTGGTGATCGCCGCCCTGTCGAGCGCCGCGGCGCTCTCCATCGCCCTGCCGCTGGCCTATTTCCTGTGGCGCTACCGCGTGTTCTACGCCCGGGCGCTGTTCATGCTCGGGATCTCGCCCTTCATCCTGCCGCCGGTGATCACCGCCCTCGGCTTTCTCGTCTTCTGGGCCACCGTCGGGCTCTACGGGCAGATGATCGCCACCATCATCTCGCATGCCGTCTTCTTCGTGACCCTGCCGCTGGTCACGATCTCGCTCGGCTTCGAGTCCATCGACCGGGAGATCGTCGAGGCCGCCGAGACCATGGGCGCGGACTCCCGCACGGTCTTCCGCACGGTGATCCTCCCGATGGTGCGCTCCTACATGGTCTCGGGCTACGCCTTCTGCTTCGTGCTGAGTCTGAACGAGTACATCGTGGCCTACATGGTGGCGGGCTTCACGGTGGAGACGCTGCCGATCAAGATCTTCAACGCCCTGCGCTACGGCTACACGCCGGTGATGGCCGCGGTGACCATCTTCTTCGTGCTGCTGGCGGCGCTGATCTTCGGCCTGATCGGCCGTTTCGGCGATCTGCCGCGGCTGATGGGGGCGCTCGCCCCGGAGGGCCGGGGATGACTTCGCCGGGGGCCCGATTTCGGCGTTGCGCTCCTCCCGCACTCCCTGCGGCGTACCGTGAGTACGCCTCGGTCGGCGGTTCCTCGCGCGCCTTGAACTCGGGCCCCCGGCGAAGTCATCCGGAATGTTGAGGCCGGCACCCGCGCTGTGCGCTTCGCGTGAGCGCGATTTCGGCGTTGCGCTCGTCCCGCGCTCCCTGCGGCGTACCATGAGTACGCCTCGGTCGGCGGTTCCTCGCGCGCCTTGAACTTGGGCCCCGGCGAAGTCATCCGGGTGTTGAGGCCGGCACCCCGCCGGCCGCTTCGCGTGGGCGCGATTTCAGCGTTGCGCTCGTCCCGCGCTCCCTGCGGCGTGCCATGAGTACGCCTCGGTCGGCGGTTCCTCGCGCGCCTTGAACTCGGGCCCCGGGCGAAGTCATCCAGGGTGGTGAGGCCGGCACTCCGCCGGCCGCTTCGCGTGAGCCGATTTCGGCGTTGCGCTCCTCCCGCACTCCCTGCGGCGTACCATGAGTACGCCTCGGTCGGCGGATCCTCGCGCGCCTTGAACTCGGGCCCCGGGCGAAGTCATCCGGAGCGGTGCGGCCGGCACCCCCACCATCCGGTCCCGCGGCCGCCGTCGCTGCCTACCAGCCTTTGCCGGTCAAGATCTTTTTGATCTTGGCCTGCGTCCGCTTTTCCACCAGGATCATGCGGCCGACACTGGCCTGCTTGATCTTTTCGGTCAGCTCCTCCATTTTGGCGGGCTTGAGGACAAAGTCCATGGCCCCGAGCTTGATGGCTTCGACGCCCTTGGACACCGAGGCGTGGCCGGTGAGCAGGATCACCTGGATTTCCGGTTTCTTGTCCTTGATGATCTGCAGCGCCTCCAGCCCCCCCATTTCCGGCATCATGAGGTCCAGCAACACCGCGTCGTAGGACTGGGTTTCAAGTTTTTCGAGCGCCTCTTTGCCGGAGGCGGCCGTGTCCACCTCCATCCCCCGCGTGCGCATGCGTTCGGACATGATGTCCAGAAAATCCGGGTCATCGTCGACCAGCAGAACTTTTTCCGTCATGGTGCACCTCCTCGTAAAATTGCCGGGTCCTTGGTAAATTGGAAAGCCACCGCCGCCCTCACGGTGCGGCCACCAGAACGGTCAGCGCGCCCGCCCGGGGGTCGAGGCGGACCCGGGCCTCGAGGGCATGCGACAAGGCCTCATCCTCCGGGGCGGGAAATGCCGCCGCCGCCTGCGGCAGGCCTTCAAGGCCGCTGAATCTGAAACCGGTCTCGCCGGCGGATTTTTCGATGGAGAGGACAACGCGTTTGCCGGGGCCCGCCACCGACATCGAATACTCAAGGCAGCGCCAGAGCAGGTTCAGCATGACGAAGGGCATGGTCTTGATCATGACCGGCCCGGTGCTCTGCGCGGCACTGTACGGCCACGCCCTGCATGACTGCGAATCGCGTGGAAAGCGCCGTCAGGATCTCGACGAGTTCCGCGGCGTCGATCTCGGCCAAGGCCTCGTCCACGCTGTGGGCGAAACGGCTCATGGTGGTCAGGATGCGGTCCCCGCGCCGGACCTGGTCCTTGATGTTGCCGGCAACGCGCTTCAGGCGCGCCGGGTCCAGAGGGGGGCCTTTTTCCGCCATCAGGCACAGGTCCTCCAGCAACCCGGCATTTTCGCTGATGACCGCGATCACGTTGCGGATGTCGTGTGCGATGGACGCCGACATCCGGCCGAAGAACCGGAGGCCTGAGAGTTGCGTTTGATTTTCAGAGAGTGTCATGGTCTGTATTCCTTACCGGTTTAGCGCTTCTTTCATTTTGGCGATCAGGTTGTCGATGTTCAAAGGCTTAACGAGGTAGTAGTCAGCCCCGACCTCCGAGGCCCCGGATTCGAAGTCGCTGCTGGACCCGTGCCCCGTCACGAAAATGAATTTCATCTGCGGGCATTGCACCTGAAGCTGCTTTTTCAGCTTGAGGCCGTCGACCTTGGGCATTTTGACGTCCAGCACGGCCACGTCGAAAGACTCGGATTCGAGCAGGCGCAGCGCCTCGTCGGCGGAAATGGCCCAGCGCGTCTCGTAGCCTCTCAGGCTCAGGCGCTCGGCCAAAGTGCTCACCAACTCCAGTTCGTCATCCACCAACAAGATTCTCATGTCTTTTTAACCCCCGGGTTTTTCATTTTGATCGGAAGCGAAATGGTGAACTCGGTGCCTTTGCCCTCCTCGCTGCGGACGCTGATGTCGCCGCCGAGTTCCTGGACGAGCCCGTAGGTGATCGAAAGCCCCAGGCCCGTCCCGCCGCTCTTGGTTTTCGTCGAAAAGAACGGCTCGAAGACCCGCTTGAGGTCCGCTTCGGGGATGCCGCAGCCGGAGTCGGCCACGCTCACCGCCACGAAGTCATTATCCGACCTCCTGGCCGTGATGTCCAGGCAGCCGCCGTCCTGCATGGCCGCCAGCGAATTGTTGATCAGGTTGAGAAATATTTCCTGCAGCCGTCCCTGGTCGCTTTCGATCTTGGGCAGTTCCGGTTCCTCGTGCACCGTCACGGTGATCGAGCGGAACTCGGCCTCCTTGCCCAGGAAGCCGAGCACCTCGTGTATCACCTGGCCGACCTCGAGCGGTTGCGGGTTCACGTCGACGTGCCGGGCAAAATTCAGGAGGCGCTTGGTGATTTTGCCGCACCGCTCCACCGAGTACAGGATCGAATCGGCGAGCCCCAGCAATTTCGGGTCCTCGGCGTAGGCTTGCTTGAAGGTGAACAGGTCCTTGATGAGGCCGGCCTTCTCGTTGATGATGGCGAGCGGGTTGTTGATTTCGTGGGCCACGCCCGCCGACAGACGCCCGAGCGAGGCCATCTTGTTGGCGTATTCCACATGGTGCAGGGTCATGACCCGCTTGCGGTCGGCCTCGTGGATCTGGCTGACCAGATGGGTGGAGACCCACAGGATGACCAGCAGGATGGCGGTGATGCTGAAGATCAGGAAAAAAATGAGCTTTTTCCGGGTCGCGTTCCACGGTTTCATGAGCTCGCTCTTTTTCTTGACGGCCATCAGGATAAACGGTGTTTCCGAGATGTAGGCGTAACCGACGACGAGCGGCCCGCCCGTGAAGTCGACCTCCACGACCCGGGTCCGCTCCGAATACTGCGGGACGGCGATCGGAAGCTTCCCGAGGGCTTCGCCGAAAAAGCGCGAAGGGCCTTGAAGGACCCCCTCGCGGTTGACCAGGAACAGGTCTCCGTTGCCGCTCACCTCGACCGCCGAGAGCAATTGGTTGATCAGCACGGTGTCGATGGAGGTGCGCAGGACGTAGAAGCCCCCGCCGGGCAGGTCGTGTTTGACCGCGATGACGAGGTGCGGCTCCTTCCGGAAGCCCAGGAACACATCGCTGACATGCGCGCCGCTGCTGCGCAGTTCCTTGAACCACTCCTGGTCGCTGTAGTCTCGCCCGGTGAGACCGTAGGGGCCGATGTAGGTGTGCTGCAACCCGTTGTCGCCGATCACACCGAGGTCCGTGAAGCCGCCGAAGCCTTTGCGCAGGTTCTCGAGCAGGGCCGAAAGGCGCAGGGGGTCGCCGAGCGCGGGATAGGAATTGTCCTTGTCGATGAAGTTGAGCGCCGATTTGCGTTCCGAAAGATAAAACGAAACGCTGCGGCGGGTGTTCGACACCAGCTGGGCCGTCTGGTAATTGATTTCGGACTCGATGGCCTGCTGGCTGACCTGGTAGTCCACCAGGGCCATGAAGATCAACGGCGCCAGGGCGACCATGGAGGTCACCAACACGGCCTGCTGCCAGATCCGGCGGAAATTGAATAGGTGCCGGCGCAGGCCGGTGGCGGAATCTTCCCCGATCAGGAACTCGGGCTTCAGTGCTTTCAACAGGTTCATTCAAGCCCCTCGGCCGGCTTTGGCAGCGAGATTCTGCCGCATCTTGTCATTGGCTTTCTTGAGGGTTTCGGAGAGCACGTCGATGTCGACCGGCTTCTGCAGGTAGGCAAACGCGCCCAGACGCATGCAGGTCTCGCGGTCTTCCTTCGACCCGTGCCCGGTCAGGATGATGACCTCGATTTCCGGGCGGGTCTGTTTGACCCGTTTCAGCACCTCGATGCCGTCGATGCCGGGCATCTTCAGGTCCAGGATCATGACCTCCGGCTCGTCCTCGTGGTCGTCGATCATGGCGAGGGCCGACTCCCCGTCGTAGGCCACCGCCGAGCCCATGTCGCGCATGAGCAGCCGTTCGGAAAGCGTCTGCACGAATTCGCGTTCGTCGTCGACCAGCAGCACCTTGGACGGCAGCTCGAAGTCGTACTTGCGATAAATGTCGGACTGGTGATAGCCCTTGCCGACCCGCGTGGTCAGGGAGCGTATGCCCGCCACCCGGCCCGCGATGGACTTGAGCTCCTCTTCCAGCCGGGCGAGCATGAGGACGTGCTTGTTGATCGTCAGCGTGACCGCCCCCTTTTCGGACTCTACCTCGATGTTGTGGCCTTCCTTGGCCAGCTCGACCGCCACCCGGGCGGCGTGCAGAAAATCTTCGACCGCCTGCCGGGACTCGGGGGTCGGCTGGAGCACATCCTTGCCGAGGTTGCGGCCGATGAGGTCGTCGGCCTCCTCGGGCGTCGCCTTGTCCATGGGGATGAGAATGTCGTAGAGGGCCGGCGACCAGGGGTCGCCGGTCCCGGTCACCGCGCTGACCCAGAAGGCGGCCTCCTCGTCTTGCTTGCGAATGAGCTTCGCGGCCTCCTTGACCGATACCCCGAGCCGGCGGGCGGCGATGCCGGAGCGATGTTTCAGTTCGGCGACCAGGCAGACCCGCAGGATGTGGCTGATGCGGCGCGGGATGAAGTGGCTCGAGAACCCCGTCACCAAGAGGTTGTCCTCGAGCAGCATCTCGGCCAGGGCCAGGCGCAGGTAGGCCAGCGAGCGCTCCTTCTCGTGGGTGAACGAGTTGAAGACCGACGCTTTCCCTGAGAACGCCCTTTGGATCTTGCTCTTCCCGAGTCCGGAAAGGGAGCTTGCGGCCGACACCACGTCCTCGTCGCCGATGAGACGGTGGCCGGCCCGGCGGGTCATTTGTTCCAGGACATCCTCCTCGGCGCAGTGGCTTGCGTGAAACAGGCTAACGATGGGCATAGGTCACCTCTTCTTCATTGTAGCCGCTCGGCAGATAACAAACCGTTTTCAATGGACAATTATCCTCGGTTGAATTCTGGTGGGTCTGGTCGTGGATCGCCTCGATGGCGCGCTCCATGGTCGGGAAGATGTGATCGTCCCCGATTTTGGCGTCCAGATGGGTGCGTTGCAAGACCTTCAGGACGGACTCGTTGACCCCGCTCAGGGAGACGTCGATCCCCGCGCTGCGGATCCGGTCCACCAGCAGCGAGAGGGTTTCCTCCCCGGAGGCGTCGATGTCGTTGATCCCGTTGGAGACGATGACGATGTGCTTCAGGCCTTTCATGGCGCGCATCCGGTCCATGACCTGGTCCTCGAGGTAGCTCGCGTTGGCGAAGAACAGCGGGGCGTCGAAGCGGATCAGCGCGATGTGTTCGCACTCCTTCAGGCCGTGGGTCTCGGCGCAGCGCAGGGCCTCGTCCGCATGCCGCGCCAGCGTGGCCACCGTGGGCCGCATGACTTTGTACAGAAACACCAGGAGCGAGAGGACCACACCGACCATGATGCCCCTGTCCAGGTGCGGGGCGAACCAGAGGGTGCAGACGAAGGCGATCGACGGAGATGATCCCGTCGTGCCTTCTGGGCTTTCCAGCGTGGACGAAACCGGAGACGTTCAGCAGCCCGATGACGGCCATCATGATGACGGCCGCCAGGACCGACTGGGGCAGGTGGTAGAGCAGCGGGGTCAAGAACATCAGCATGATCACCACCGCCAGGCTGGTGAACACGCTGGAGAGCCCGGACACGGCCCCGGCCTGGAGGTTCACCGCCGAGCGCGAGAAGGAGCCGGAGGTCGGGTAGCTCTTGCCGATGGAGCCGAGGATGTTGGCCAGCCCCTGGCCGATCAGCTCCTGGTTGGGGTCCAGGCGCTGGCCGGTCTTGCCGGCCATGGCCTTGGCGATCGAGATGGCCTCCATGAAGCCGAGAAGGGAGATGATCGCCGCGTAGGGCAGAAGGTGCAGCAGGATCGAGAGGTTGATTTTCGGCACCGAAAAGGCGGGCAGCCCCTTGGGGATCGACCCCCACCACCTGCGCCGCCGCCGGTCATCGTCAGGCCGTCCAGCTTCAACGGGTTGTTGCCGACCCGGATGCGCCAGGTGCGGCCGTCGGTCTTCATCCCCGCGGGGACCTCCTCCGCGGGGTAGAAGAGCAGCGACCCGTCGCCCTGCGCGACCGCCGTTGAACTTGAAATAGCGCAGCCTTTCGCGGAAGATGTGCACCTTGCCTTC
Source organism: uncultured delta proteobacterium (assembly GCA_963716785.1). Classification (GTDB taxonomy): domain Bacteria; phylum Desulfobacterota; class Desulfobacteria; order Desulfobacterales; family SpSt-501; genus SpSt-501. The sequence continues at coordinate 174,775 of CAVQUW010000018.1, forward strand.
GCGCTCCTCGATCTGCAGCGAGATGGCGTCGACCGCGTGGATGGCGTTCAGCCTGGCGATGGCGTCCCCGGTCTTCTTCGTCTCCTCCAGCGAGCCGGTTGGCCTCGGTGCGCGCTTGAGCGCCCAGGGTGGAGATGTCTTTCAGGGCGGCGTTGAAATCGGCGGCCAGCGCGCGGGCCTCCGGGCTCTGAATGGCGTTGAGATCTGCCAGCCGTGTTGTGCTCGAAGCCGATGGCCCAGGAGATGAGGGTGGTGACCGCCACCGCCACGAGCACGTTGGGGACCCGGGGCAGGATCCGCTTGAGCCCGTACATGATCGCGAAGGCCAGCGCGCCCAGCACGAAGGTGGGCCAGTGGGTGTAGTGAAAGGCGGCCTGGACCACCCGGTAGATGGTCTCGTAGTGGTGCTCGGCGGTGTCCACGTAAACCCCGAAGAGCTTGGAGAGCTGGGAGGAGGCGATGATGAGGGCCGCGGCGTTGGTGAACCCGTTGACCACCGGGTGCGAAAGGAAGTTGACCACCAGCCCCAGGCGGAACACGCCCAGCCCAAGCTGGAACACCCCCACCATGAGGGCCAGCAGGATGGCGTAGGCGATGAAGGCCTCGCTGCCGGCCGTGGCGAGCGGCGCCAGCGAGGCGTAGGTCATCAGGGAGACGATCGCCACCGGCCCGGTGGCCAGCTGCCGGCTGGAGCCGAACAGGGCCGCCATCATCGGCGGCAGAAAGGAGGCGTACAGGCCGTAGTAGGGCGGCAGTCCGGCCAGCTGGGCGTAGGCCATGGACTGGGGGATGAGCACCAGCGCCACGGTCAGCCCCGCTACGAGATCCGTGCGCAGCTCCCTCACGTCCGTATCCCTGAAACCACTTAATGAATGGAAACACTTTCGTCAACACTTCGCTCTCCTATCTTCCGGAAGGGTTTGCCTGCAGCATCCTGCGGCACGATTCGATCAGCTCGTCGTACAGGCTGCCGGCATCGTAGAGGTTGCAGGTGTTGAAGCGCACCAGCCCGTCGACCATGGCGAAAACGATCATGGCGGTTTTCCGGGCCTGGGTGGGCAGAATGGACCCGTCGTCTTGACCGATGCGGATGGCTTTTTCAAAAATATCGATAAAGCAGGTGTAGATGGCCTCCAGGTTTTCGCGGCAGACCGGGTTCACGGCGGCCAGCTCATGCGGAAAACGATGGTGCAGGATGGAGAAGGTGTCCGGATTGGCGCTGGACAAGCTCAGATAAAACCCGGCCAGGCTCTCGACCCTGGCCAAGCCGTTTTCGAACCGGTTTTCGCTCAGATGACGATCGATCTCGGCGATGAGCTCCTGCCGGGCCAGCTTGAGAATGGCGAGGAAGATCTCCTCCTTGGTCTTGTAGTGGTAAAAAACCGTGCTCCCGGCAGTACCGGAAATCGCCGCCACTTCGTTCATGGAGGTTTCCTTGAAACCCTTGGCTCCGAAGAGGTGGGAGGCGGCTTTGAGGATTTCGAGTTTCTTGGACATATGGGCCCCGCAGAGACTGACTGATTACTCAGTCAGTAAATTACCAGTTTATCAAAAACCCGTCAAGCACTTTTTTGATTTTCCCCAAGCGACTGATTTTAAAACATCAAAGGAGAATCCGGCCGGACAAACCCAAATCGTGCAAATCCCGTTTGGAGCCAACTCCAGCTTGTGCTTTGTTCTTTCTTGTGCTAACCCAGAAACCTTTTCTACAAAGTCACAGGAGGGTCCCCATGCACACCTACAAAGTGTCGGAGCTGATGGTTCCGCTGTCCGAGTATGCCACCGTGTCCGACGAGGCCACGCTGTTCGAAGCCGTCATGGCGCTGGAAAAAGCCCAGGAAAAATACAGCTACAAGCACTCCGAGTACCGCCACCGCGCCGTGCTGGTGCTCGACAAGGACAAGAAGGTGGTCGGCAAGGTCAGCCAGATCGACGTGCTGCGGGCCCTCGAGCCCAAGTACGAGGAGATCCTCGAAGGCCGCGGGATGCGGGGCGTGGGGTTCAGCAGGAAATTCCTGCGCACGATGCTCAAGGATTACGTTCTTTTCGACAACCCGCTGAAGGACATCTGCCGCAAGGCCGCCGAGCAGCCCATCAAGAAATTCATGGAGACCCCGAGCGCCGGGGAATTCGTGGCCGAGACGGCCACTCTGGACGAGGCCATTCACCTCTTCGTGCTCGGCCACCACCAGTCGCTTCTGGTCACCCGCGGGGAGGAGATCCTCGGGATCCTGCGCCTGACCGACGTCTTCACCGCCGTGTTCCACTTGATGAAGGAGTGCGCCTTGTAAGCGCTCAACCCGAGTCGACACCTCACCGCCCGTTGCGAGGGGAAACGAACAAAAGGAGATGCTTATGAGTAATTCCGGGTCCATTGCGGCTGCCCAGGATTCTCCGATCAACTGGAAGCGTATCTTTTTTTTGCTGCTCGGTGTTTTTCTGTTCGCGCTGGTGTATTACTCCCCTCCCTGGCCGGACGCCGTCGACCCGATGGGCAAGCACTTTGCCCTCTCGCGCGAAGGCAAGGGCGCCCTGGCGGTCTTCCTCCTGGCCGGCACCTGGTGGGTGTTCGAGGTCCTGCCCATCGGCATCACCAGCATCGCCATCGGCGTGCTCCAGGCCCTGTTCATGATCCGCACCCCGGAGCAGGCCTTCAAGGACTTCATGGACCCCTCGGTCCTGTTCATCTTCGCCTCGGTCATGATCGGGCTGGTGTTCACCAAGACCGGCCTCACCAAGCGCCTGGCCTACAAGATGCTGGCGGTGGTCGGCGAGAACACGAGCATGATCATGCTCGGCTGCTTTGTCGTCACCACCCTCCTCACCCACATCATGGCCCACACCGCCGTGGCGGCCACCGTCTACCCCCTGCTCATGTCCGTCTACGCCCTCTACGGGGAGGGCGAGAAAAAAACCAAGTTCGGCAAGGCCCTCTTCATGGGCATGGCCTACGTCGCCGGCGCCGGCAGCATCATCACGCTGCTCGGCGCGGCGCGCGGGGCGGTGGCCATCGGGTTCTACAAGGATATCGTCGGCAAGAGCGTGAGCTTCTTCGAGCTCTCCTATTACATGGCCCCCCTCGGCTGGCTGATGACCTTCCTGCTCTGGGGCTTTTTCATGTTGTTTCTGAAGCCCGAAAAGAAGAGCATCCCCGGGCTGAGGGCCAAGGCCGTGCAGCTCAATTCCGAGCTGGGGCCGGTCACCCGCAAGGAAATGACCGCCGCCGCCATCGTTCTGATCTGCGTCGTCACGCTCTCCCTGCGCTCTTTCGTGCCGGCCCTCAATGCCATCGACAAAACCGCCATCATCCTGTTGTCCACGCTGTTTTTCTTCATCCTCCGAATCCTGGAGCTGGAGGACCTGGAGGAGGTCCCCTGGAACATCATCCTGCTCTTCGGGGGGGCCATGAGCATCGGCTTCTGCCTCTGGCAGACCGAGGCCGCCAAGTGGCTGGCCGTCAACTGGCTGGTGCTCTTCCAGAAGGCCAACTGGTTCGTCTTCATCATGAGCATCGGCTTCTTCGTGCTGGTCATGACCAACTTCATCATGAACGTGGCGGCCATCGCCATCTCGCTGCCGGTGGCGCTGGTGATCGCGCCCTACCTCGGGGTGGCCCCGGAGGTCATCCTGTTCGTTTCGCTGGCCGCCGCCGGCATGCCGTTTCGTGCTGCTGGTCGGCGCCGCCCCGAATGCCATCGCCTACGACTCGAAACAGTTCACCGCCGGTGAGTTCTTCAAGTACGGGATGATGGCCAGCGTCATCCTGATGGTGGTGCTGGCTGCCACTATTTCAATCGTTTGGCCGCTCATGGGGATGCCGGTGATCCTCAAGGGGTGAGGACACGTTCGAGGTTCTCACCCGCCGGGGCTGCGCCGGCAACGAACCGCGGCAGGGAACCCGGCTGTGGGCGGGCGTGGCCCTTGCGGCGAATGCCGGCTTCGTTTTTTCGTTTTTCACCATTGTTTTTCCGTTTGGATTCATATACCAAAAGAGGATGTCCACCGCGCGGCGGATAGGCTGCCGGCAGCAGGTGAGCACGCCGCCCGGGGCCGGACGACACCCGATTTTAGCGTTATTTATTAGATCGGCAGCCAAATAGACAAAGGTCGTCATGCCGGACTTGATCCGGCATCCACACCCGGCCTGGATTCCTCCCGGACTTGATCCGGGATCCGCCGGAATGACAAATATCGGCATATTCAATTGCCGGAGTAATAATTGGTTTATCAGCGGCAGGAGGGTCCCCATGCACACCTACAAAGTGTCGGAGCTGATGGTTCCGCTGTCCGAGTATGCCACCGTGTCCGACGCGGCCACGCTGTTTGAAGCCGTCATGGCGCTGGAAAAAGCCCAGGAAAAATACAGCTACAAGCACTCCGAGTACCGCCACCGCGCCGTGCTGGTGCTCGACAAGGACAAGAAGGTGGTCGGCAAGGTCAGCCAGATCGACGTGCTGCGGGCCCTCGAGCCCAAGTACGAGGAGATCCTCGAAGGCCGCGGGATGCGGGGCGTGGGGTTCAGCAGGAAATTCCTGCGCACGATGCTCAAGGATTACGTTCTTTTCGACAACCCGCTGAAGGACATCTGCCGCAAGGCCGCCGAGCAGCCCATCAAGAAATTCATGGAGACCCCGAGCGCCGGGGAATTCGTGGCCGAGACGGCCACTCTGGACGAGGCCATTCACCTCTTCGTGCTCGGCCACCACCAGTCGCTTCTGGTCACCCGCGGGGAGGAGATCCTCGGGATCCTGCGCCTGACCGACGTCTTCACCGCCGTGTTCCACCTGATGAAGGAGTGCGCGATCGGATAGGCGGTCACCCGCAACCTGATCCAATGACGTCTGCCAAAGATCCAAAACCAACGCCAAAGGAGGGTTGAGAATGTCGGACAGACACCCGGGCTGCAGTTGATAAAACACCCATCGACTGGAAACGCCTTTTTTTCATGTTTTTGGGCGTTTTTCTGTTCGCCATAGTGTATTACTCCCCTCCCTGGCCGGACGCCGTCGACCCGATGGGCAAGCACTTTGCCCTCTCGCGCGAAGGCAAGGGCGCCCTGGCGGTCTTCCTCCTGGCCGGCACCTGGTGGGTGTTCGAGGTCCTGCCCATCGGCATCACCAGCATCACCATCGGCGTGCTCCAGGCCCTGTTCATGATCCGCACCCCGGATCAGGCCTTCAAGGACTTCATGGACCCCTCGGTCCTGTTCATCTTCGCCTCGATCATGATCGGGCTGGTGTTCACCAAGACCGGCCTCACCAAGCGCCTGGCGTACAAGATGCTGGCGGTGGTCGGCGAGAACACGAGCATGATCATGCTCGGCTGCTTCGTCGTCACCACCCTGCTCACCCACATCATGGCCCACACCGCCGTGGCGGCCACCGTCTACCCCCTGCTCATGTCCATCTACGCCCTCTACGGGGAGGGCGAGAAAAAAACCAAGTTCGGCAAGGCCCTCTTCATGGGCATGGCCTACGTCGCCGGCGCCGGCAGCATCATCACGCTTCTGGGCGCGGCGCGCGGGGCGGTCGCGCTCGGGTTTTTCAGGGACGTCGCCGGCAAGGACGTGAGCTTCTTCGAGCTCTCCTATTACATGGCGCCGGTCGGCTGGCTGATGACCTTTCTGCTCTGGGGCTTTTTCATGTTGTTTCTGAAGCCCGAAAAGAAGAGCATCCCCGGCCTGAGAGCCAAGGCCGTGCAGCTCAATTCCGAGCTGGGGCCCCTGACGCGCCGGGAGCTCCTCGGGGGGGGCATCGTCCTCCTGTGCGTGGTGACCCTCTCCCTGCGCTCCTTCTTCCCGGCGTTCAAGGCCATCGACAAAACGGCCATCATCCTGATGTCCTCGGTCCTCTTTTTCGTTTTCCGGATTCTGGACATCGAGGACCTGGAGGACATCCCCTGGAACATCATCCTGCTCTTCGGGGGGGCCATGAGCATCGGCTTCTGCCTCTGGCAGACCGAGGCCGCCAAGTGGCTGGCCGTCAACTGGCTGGTGCTCTTCCAGAAGGCCAACTGGTTCGTTTTCGTCATCGGGATCGCCTTTTTCGTCATGATCATGACCAACTTCATCATGAACGTGGCGGCCATCGCCATCTCGCTGCCGGTCGCGCTGGTCATCGCCCCCTACCTGGGGGTGACGGCGGAGGTCATCCTGTTCGCCTCGCTCGTCACCGCCGGCATGCCGTTTCTGCTCCTGGTCGGCGCGGCGCCGAATGCCATCGCCTACGACTCGAAGCAGTTTACGACCGGCGAGTTTTTTCTCTACGGCCTGCCGGCCAGCCTTCTGCTGATGGTGGTGGTGGGCTTCGCGGCCCTGGTGCTCTGGCCGCTCATGGGAATGCAGGTGACCCTTGGCGGGTGAACAGCACCGAAGCCCCGCAGACTGAAGGAGAGGTGATGCCCTTATTCTTTCTGTCGTTGGCGTTGATCGCGGGCGGGGGCGTTCTGCCTCTTTTTCTGTGGCGCCGGTTCGTCCTGATGAAGACGGTGGCCGTGCTGGCCATCGGGGCGGGCTGCGGGCTGGGGCTGATCGACGCCGGAGTCGCACTGTCCCGGGCGGGATCCGTTTCCGCCGCCTTCCGATACCTGGATCCGCTCACCCTGTCTTTTCGGCTGGATGCGCTCGGCGCTTTTTTCCTGGTCGCCATTTTTGCCGTCTGTCTGCTTGCCGTTCTCTACAGCTTTCACTACATGCACCAGGCGCGCAACGCGCTCAGGACCGCCGTCCATTATCTTTTTTTCGGTCTGCTGATCGGCGCCATGGCGCTGGTGGTCACCGCCGACAACCTGATCACCTTCATGCTGTGCTGGGAGCTCATGTCCCTGTCGTCGTTTTTCCTGGTGATCACCGATTTTGAGAACGCCGAAAACCGACGGGCCGGGTACCTTTACCTGGTTTTTTCCCAGGTGGGCGCCATGTTCCTCCTGGCGGCCTTCGGGGTGATGTTCGCCCACTCCGGCAGCTTCGAGCTCGCCGCCGCGGCCGGCCTGCCCGATGCGGCCAAGATCCTCGTATTCGTTCTGGCCTTTGTCGGTTTCGGCTCGAAGGCCGGCGTCTTCCCGCTGCATGCCTGGCTGCCCCACGCCCACCCGGCCGCCCCCAGCCACATTTCGGCGGTGATGTCCGGGGTGATGATCAAGACCGGCATCTACGGAATTGTCCGCCTCTATAGCCCTGCTCGATTGGCCCACCCCGCTCTTCGGCACCATCGTTCTGATCGCCGGCATGGTTTCCGGCGTTCTGGGCGTCGTCTACGCCCTCGGCCAGCACGATCTCAAGCGGCTGCTGGCCTACCAGCAGCGTCGAAAATATCGGGATCATCCTGATCGGCGTCGGCATCGGCATGATCGGGGCTGCCGCGGGCCAGCCGGTCATGGCGGTCCTCGGGTTTGCCGGCGGCCTGCTGCATGTGCTCAACCACGCCGTCTTCAAGTCCCTGCTCTTCATGGGCGCGGGCATGGTGCTCCACGCCACCGGGACCCGTGCCATCGACTCCCTGGGCGGGCTGCTCAAACGGATGAAGATCACCGGGACCACCTTTCTCATCGGCTCGCTGGCGATTTCCGGGCTCCCGCCGCTGAACGGTTTTGTGAGCGAGTTCCTGATCTACCTCGCCGGGTTTCGCGGCCTGGCCTTGGACAAGAGCGCCTTCGCATCGTGCGTGGTCGCCATCGTCAGCCTGGCGATCATCGGGGGTCTGGCCCTGGCCTGTTTCACCAAGGTGGTGGGGGTGGTCTTCCAGGGCGAGCCCCGCAGCCCGGCCGCCGAGGCCGCGGACGAAAAGGGCCCGGCGATGCTCGTGCCGATGATCGTGCTGGCGGCCGCCTGCATCGTGATCGGTGTCCTGCCCGGTTTTTTCCTGGCCATGGCGCTCAAGGCGGTGGCCGCGCTCGGGTTGGGCCACGGCGCCGTTCCGCTGGCGCCTTTCGCCCAGCTGACCGGCAACATCACCCGGGCGGCGGCGGTCATCTTTGTCATTTTCCTGCTGATTCTGGCGCTGCGCACCCTGTTGTACCGCGGCAAGACCGTGACCCGCGCCGGGACCTGGGGCTGCGGGTTCACCCGGCCCACGGCCCGAATGCAATACACGGGGTCTTCCTATGCGGCCTCGATCCTCGAGTTCTTCAGCCCGGCGGCCCCGCTGACCGAGGATCACCCCGCGGTGCAAGGCCGCTTTCCGAAGAAAACGCACTACCACAGCCGCATCGACGATATTGCCGAACGACATCAAGGCGCGGTGATCGTGCGCCCGGTGCTCGGCGTTTTTTGACCGGCTGCGCTGGCTCCAGCACGGGGACATTCACCTGTATATCGGCTACATCCTGCTGGCGATCGTGGTACTGCTGTTTTTTGTGTGATCCTTGAACCCTGAACCTGAATCAACATAGAGACCGATGAGCTCGATTGTCTTTTTGATCCTGGCCATGCTTCTGGCGCCGCTCTATGCCGGGCTGATCATCAAGGTCAAGGCGTTTTTCGGCGGCCGAAAAGGCTCGCCGCTGCTGATCCATTATTTCACGCTGGCCAAGCTGCTGAAAAAAGGCTCGGTCTACAGCACCAGCACCACCGCCGTGTTCAAGCTCGGGCCCATGGTGTCGCTGTGCGCCGCGGTCACGGGGCTCCTGTTTTTGCCCGTCGCCGGCGCAGCCGCCGCTCTTCTCCTTCACCGGGGATGTGATTCTGCTGCTCTACCTTTTCGGCCTGGGCCGGTTCTTCACCATCGCCGCGGCCATGGACACGGCCTCCCCCTTCGAGGGCATGGGCGCGGCGCGCGAGGCCTATTTCCCGATCATCTGCGAGGCCACCCTGTTTGTCGTGCTGATCCTTTTCTGCACCCTGAGCGGGGAGCTGAACCTGGCCGCCTATTTTGCCGGCGACCGGCCGCATGGCGCTCTGGCAAACGGCCGGGGCCCCCCTGCTGTTCGTGGTCATCGCCCTCTTCATCGTTCTGCTGACGGAAAATTCCCGGGTCCCGGTGGATGACCCGACCACCCACCTGGAGCTGACCATGATCCACGAGGTCATGGTCCTCGATCACAGCGGGCCGGATTTCGCCTTCATCGAGCTGGGCGCCTTCTTCAAGCTCTTTTTCTACTCCACGCTCGTGGCCCGCCTGATCTGCCCCTTCACCCTCCACCATCCGGCCGCCGACGCCGTGCTGTTCCTGGGGGTTCTCGGGGTGGTGTATGTCGCCGTCGGGGTCACGGAGTCGGTCATGGCCCGCTACCGCATGGACAAGGTCCCCCAGTTTGTGCTGACCTCCTTTGCGCTGGCCTTTTTTGCCACCGTCATCACGCTGGAGTTTCTGAAATGATCCACCCGGTCGACACGATTCTGGCCCTGGTGCTGCTGTCGGTATTGATCTCCTTCGGTTCCAGCCGGCTGCCGGCGCTGATCAAGGTCGTGGCGTTCCAGGGGGTGGTGGTCTCCATCGTGCCGTTCTTCATCGGCCACGGGCTGACCGCCGGCGGGGTCGTGTTCACCCTGGTCACCCTGGTGATCCGGGGGATCGCCATCCCGCTGTTCATCTATCTCGGGATCAAGAAAGTGGCCATCCACCGGGAGGTCGAACCCATCATCGGTTATCACGCCTCGCTGCTGGCCGGCCTCGTCCTGATTGTCGCCGCGACCTTTGTCAGCCCCAAATTCAATCTGCCCCAGACCGCCGGCATCGCCCTGCTGCTGCCGACCGCCATCACCCTGCTGGCGGCGGGCATGTTCCTGCTCATGGCCCGGCGCAACGCGATCGCCATGGTGCTGGGCTACATCGTGATGGAAAACGGGATCTACCTGGTGGGGACCAGCTTTTCGATGCGCACCCACCACATCGTCGAATTCGGCATCCTGCTCGACGTGCTGGCCGGCGTCATGATCATGGCCGTCATCCTGCAGAACATCAATCAAGCCTTCGACGACGTGGATACGGCACTGCTCCGATCCTTAAAGGAATAGGGTGGCTCGATGGTTGAAATCGTTTTTCTGACCCCGCTGGTCACCGGTGTCCTGGCCTTTTTCCTGCCGCGGACCAGCGGCCGGACCCTGCTCCCGCTCACCGGAGCCGTGCACCTGCTGCTTTCCGTCCTGCTGTGGGTCCGGCAGCCGGAGGCGCTGTTTGCGGAGTATTTCGCGGTCACACCGGAAGGACTCCTGTCGCTTCTGGTCATATCGCTGCTCTTTTTCCTGATTTCGATCTACACCACGGGCTACCTGAAGGCCGCCGACCTGCGCTCCGAGCGCGTTTTTACCGGGTCGATGCTGGTGTTTCTGTCCACCATGACCATGGTGACGCTTTCGGACCACGTCATGGTCATGTGGATCGCGATCGAGGCGACCACGCTCGCCAGCGCACCCTTGATCTACACCCACCGGTCCGCGGCCACCCTCGAGGCCACCCTGAAGTATGTGCTGATCTGCTCGGTGGGCATTGCGCTCGCCCTCTTGGGTTCGGTGCTGATCGCCCTTTCGATGGATGTGCGCGGGGTGAATGTGCCGATGGCCTTTTCCGCGCTGACCGGCGTGGCCGAACGCCTCGACCCGCTCTGGCTGAAAGCCGGGTTCGTTTTCATTCTGGTAGGCTATGGGACCAAGATGGGGCTCGCGCCGATGCACACCTGGCTGCCGGATGCCCACAGCGAGGCCCCGAGCCCGGCCTCGGCCCTCCTGTCCGGTGTGCTGCTCAACTGTGCCTACCTCGGGATCTTCAAAACCAACCGGATCATGCACGCCGCCGGGTTGGGAAACTTTTCCGGGACGATCCTGATCGTCTTCGGGCTGGCATCCATCCTGGTGGCGGCGACCTTCATTCTCAAACAGAACGAATACAAACGGCTCCTGGCCTATTCGAGCATCGAGAACATGGGGATCATCGCCTTCGGCACCGGCGTCGGCGGGCTGGGCGCTTACGGTGCGGTGCTGTGCCTGATCCACCACAGCCTGATCAAATCCTCCCTGTTCCTGTCATCCGGCAACATCCTGCTCGGCTACGGCAGCCGCCTGATCGAGAACACCGGGGCGCTCGCGCGGCGGATGCCCCGGACCTTCGTGGCCTTCTTCGGCGGGTTTGCCGGCATTTCCGGGTTCCCGCCTTTCGGGATTTTTCTGGGCGAGGTGTTCATCATCATCGGCGCCTTCCGCGCCGGGCATTATGTCGCGGCAGGGGTGTTCATCCTGAGCCTGTGCGTCATATTCGCCGGGTTTGCCAACCATGTCATGCAAGATGTCCTTCGGCGACGCGGGGGCCGCCGACCGGCTCGAGGAAAAGCCGGCCATGGTCTGGCCCCAATATGCGTTGTTGTCGACCTCCCTCGTACTCTGTTTCTGGGTCCCGGATTCGTTGTACGAAACCATCGTTCACGCCGTAAATTCAATCGGCGGGGGGCTTTAGCCATGACGGATTTCGCGCCGATCAGAAACGGCGAGGCGACGGCGAGAGAGCGCATCCCGCACCTTGCCTTTGACGAATTCCGCCGCCGGGCCCTGGCGATCACCGGCGGCGGGGCCAAGGTGGTGCACTATTTCGCCTACGCCGACGGCGAAGCGCTCAAGCTGCTGGCGGTGCTCAGGACCGACCGGCAGCTGCTGGCGGCCGGCTGCGATGCGCCGGAGGCCTACCCGGCGCTTTCGGCCGGGTGCGAAGCGTTTCACCTGTTCGAACGCGAAATCGCCGAGCAGTTCGGCATCCGGCCCGAGGGCCACCCCTGGCTGAAGATGGTCCGCTACCACCCCAACCGGCGCGGACTGGCGGATGTGTTCGGAAACGACTACGCCGAAGAGATCCCCGGCCGGTACCCCTACTACGCCGTGGAGGGGGAGGAGATCCACGAGGTGGCCGTGGGGCCGGTGCACGCCGGCGTGATCGAGCCCGGACATTTCCGCTTCAACTGCATCGGCGAGCGCGTGCTGCACCTGGAGATCCAGCTGGGCTACCAGCACCGGGGGGTTGAAGCGCTTTTGCTCGCGGCCGATGCCAAGCGGCTGCCGATCCTGGCCGAGGGCATCGCCGGCGACACCGCCGTCGGCCACAGCCTGTGCCTGGCCCAGGCGATCGAGGCGCTCTCCGCGACCGAGACCGACGCGGGCGCGCGCGTGATTCGCACCATCGCCCTCGAGCTGGAGCGCATCGCCAACCACGTGGGCGACCTCGGCGCCCTGAGCGGCGATGTGGCCTTCCTGCCGCCGGCGAACTACTGCGGGCGCATGCGCGGCGACTTTCTCAACATGACGCTGTGGATGTGCGGCAACCGCTTCGGCAAGGGACTGGTCCGCCCCGGCGGGGTCCGTTTTCCCCTGACCGATGAGGACCGCCGCACCCTGAGCGGGCGTCTCGAGGAGCTCAAGCCCCAGGTGGTCCATGTGATCGACCTGCTGTTCTCGACCTCCAGCGTCCGCGCCCGTTTCGAAGGCTGCGGGGCGGTCAGTACGGCGGATGCGGAACATCTCGGCCTGGTGGGGCCGGCCGGCCGTGCCAGCGGGATGCCCTACGACGCCCGGCGCGTTTTCCCCACCGAGCACTATCGCCGCCTGGACATCCCCGCCCACGCCGAGCCGACCGGCGACGTGTACGCCCGGGCCAAGGTGCGGGCCGACGAGGTGGTCCAATCCATCGAGATCATTCAAACGCTGCTGGCCGAGCCGGTCGAGACCCGCTGCGTCGAGGAAGAAGGGGGCAGCCTGGCGCCGTCCTCCGTGGTCGTGACCGTCAACGAGGCCTGGCGCGGGGAGGTGTCGCACTGCGTGCTGACCGATGCCGCCGGCAAGATCCTGCGCTACAAGGTCAAGGACCCCTCCTTTCACAACTGGAACGGGTTGGCCATGGCGCTCAGGGACACGGGGATCTCCGACTTCCCGCTCAACAACAAGAGCTTTAACCTGTCCTACTGCGGGTATGATCTTTGATGAATATCAGGCTGAAGACTGAAGGCTGTTAGCCCATAGGCAAGAAAAAGGGCGACACAGGTGGTCACCTCCATGCGAGCCCGTCAACCTTGATGGGCTCGTAAACAAGGCTCACGTCGTCACCCCGGCGAACGCCGGGGTCCAGAACAGCCTGAAATACTGGTTCCTCCCGGACTGATCCAGGATCCGCCGGGCAGAGAATGATAAGCGATTTTTACGAGCTCATCAACCTTAACAACGCTGAATTTTGACCATCATGCTGAAAGTGCTGAAAAACAGATTGGAGCAGGGCTGCCGGACCAGCGCCTACCCGAAGGTGGGGATCGAACTGCCGGAGCGCTACCGCGGGCGGCCCCAGGTTCAGGCGGGCGCGCCCGCGGAACTGGCTGCGCGCTGCGCCGCGGCCTGCCCCCAGGAAGCCATCGATGCCGGACGCCGGGTGATCGACCTGGGGCGCTGCGTGTTCTGCGGCACCTGCGAGCGCCTCTCGCAGGGCCGGTTCATCTCCTTCAGCCGCGATTTCGAGCTCTCGGTGGCCGCGAAAGACCACCTGTTGACCGACGGCGGGCTGCCCCGCCTGGCCGAGCATTCCAAATCCCACTTCAAGAAGCTTTTCGGACGCTCCCTGCAGCTGAGACAGGTGTCGGCCGCCGGCTGCAACGCCTGCGAGGCGGACCTGAACGTGCTGGCCACCCCGTTCTTCGACCTGGCCCGGTTCGGGATCAATTTCGTGGCCTCCCCGCGCCACGCGGACGGCATCGTCGTGACCGGGCCCGTCTCCCGCAACATGAAAGCCGCCCTGCTGTCGACCTACGAGGCCGTGCCGGACCCGAAGGTGGTCATCGCCGTGGGCAGCTGCGCCCTGTCCGGCGGCCCCTTCCGCGGCAGCCCCGAGGTCGCCGAAGGCCTGGACACCCTTTTGCCCGTGGATCTGTTCATCCCCGGCTGCCCGCCGCACCCGCTGACCAACCTGCACGCCCTGCTGACCTACTTCAAATAGCCGCACACTCAAGGCTGGATGACGATGGTCGGGTACAGCCCCGCCAGATCTCCGTTCGGATAGGGTTGGATCGTGTTGAAGGAGATGTTCTGGTTGCGCTGCGCATGACCCTTGTTGGCCCCACCGTCAAAAAAGGCGCCGTTGGCTTCCAGGATGTGATGGATGCGCTTGCGGAAGGCGGAGACAAAGCTGCCCCCGCGTCCCTCGAAGGAGAGGCTGCCGCGGGTGAGCCCGCCGTCGATTTTTGAAAAATCGCTGATGGCCATGCTGTTGGCTTCGAGCTCGGCCTGATCGGTGATCAGACCCCAGACCAAGTGCCCCGCGGGAACGGTCAGCGGCTTTTTGATGTCGATAATGGTGTGGGGCAGGACGATGCTGTCCTGGCCGATGGTCAGGCGGCATTCGGGCAGCCCCCGCAAAAAACTGTTGAAACCGACAAACACGTTTTGCCCCAGCTCGGCTTCGATGATCTTGGCCCCGTGGGCGGTCACGTTGAAGCCCGCCAGCCGGGAGTTGACGATGTAGCAGTTCTCCTGGGCGTTGGCGCCTTTGCCGAGCGAGGCGTTTTGAAGGAAGGCGCGCTGCGCGACCAGGACGTTTTCGCCGATCTGGGTTTTGGGCTTGACCACCGCGTAGCGGTCGAGCGACGCACCGCGCGGGATCGGAATGGAGGGCTCGATGTGGACCACTTCGAACACCCGCTGAAAGGCCGCTTTGCGGTCTTCGACGAAATCGACGATGAACCCCTGGGGCGGACGCCCTGCCGAAAAACTGATGTAATCATTCAATTTGCGGAGAGGGTGGCGGTACAGAAAATTGAACTCGCCGGGGTTGCGGATCCACACGGTTCCGGGCCCGATATTGAGGTGGGTGATTTCTCCGGCCTGGATGTATGAAAAGGTCCCGATGACGCAATCGTGCATGGTCGTCAGGTCGGCGGTCGCAAACGGTCCCAGGAAACACCCTTCGGTCGGGGACCCATGGATATTGGCGTAGTGGGTGGACACGGTGTCCTTGATGAAAAATCGCTCGGGCGTCTCGGGGTCGTGCGAGAAGTTGTGAACCAGGGTCTTGATCAGGTAGCTGCCTTCGATCTCGATGCCTTCGTCCTTGGAAAGCGGGATTTCAAATTCTTTGTACGAAAACACATCGCCCTTGTGTTTGAGCTCGTCACCCCGGATATCGCTTTTGTAGAGAATCGAGTTGACCGCGCGGCATTTCCCCAGAAAATAGCTGCCGGCCAGGCTGGAGTGGCTGAATTGAAAGTCAAGCGGGTGGTGCGGGGTGATCCCGTAGAAGGCATAAAACTTGACCATCTGCTTCAGGGGGACGAGGTCTTGGATAAACGGGGCCACATCGAAGTCGAGCTCGCGCAGGTTGATGTTGGTTCTCTGAGCGATCCGGTCGAAGAGTTTCGTTAGTTCTTTCATGACTCATCCTTGCTGCGGGGAGATTTCACATTCTTTCGCGGCGTGGAATACCGCCGCAAAAACGTCCGTCATGCGCAGGACGCCGACAATCGCCCGCCCCCGGGTGACCAGCAGCGACAGCAGGTGGTGGCCCATGACCATCTGCAGAATGGCGACTTCAAGCGATGCCTCCTCGTCGATAAATTCGCCTTCGGAGGGGGTCTGCATAAACTCCTCGACCTTCAAGCTTGCGGCGAGTTCGGCATAAATCCTTGAGCGGGGCCGCATTAAGCCGCCTCTGGGTGCGCACATCCTGGACAAACTTTGAGCTGAACCCGAATTGACGCAGGCTGCGGATGTCGTCCGCGTCGTCCTCTTTGGGTTCGAGGGCACGCAGAACGTCCATTTGGCCCAGTTTCCCGATCACCCCCTTGGTTTTGTCAAGAATCACCACGCCGCGGTGGCGGTATTTGTTGTGGACAAATTCCTCCTGGGCTTTTTCCAAGGCCAGCATCGCGTCCAGCAGGGTGGACCCTGCCGGCACCGTGGCATACTCCGCCAAGGGGACCATCAGATCCTTGACACGAAAATCGGTCACGGCAACCCTCCCGTCTCGTTCTTGGCCGGACCCTAATATCCGATGGGCCGGCCGATCAGGTCAATTGTTTTTTATTTTCAGTGATGGTATGGATTACCCAAGTGCTTTTACTGCCGATCGCCGTCCGGCAACTTCGTCGCCCTTCAAAAAAATCTTTGAAGCCGACGAATAGGACGGGCGCCGGAATGACGGCGGATTGTCAGCCTTTACAGGATGCGGTATCATAGCCTAATCGTCTCGAATTGACAATAAGGCCGGTCTCCGGTCGAACCGGACCCCGGTCAGGGCGCCACTTGAACGGACAGGGGCGCCCGGCGCCCCGGGGGGTGCGGTCCGGTACCTGGGGCCTAGCCCGGGGGATCACTCCGGCCGGCATCGATATTCAGCCCTAACCATCGACTCTGCGAGACCCGGTTCCGATGCCGACCACAAACGGTTTGATGAAAAAGCTCTTTTTCGAGCGATTGCTTGAAAGCCCGGTCTACCGCACCCTGATCCGGAACATGGTGATCACCATCATCAGCGTTTCCATGATTCCGATGATCGTGGTCAGCAGCACGCTCTATCTCCAGTTTTCCCGATCCTACCGTGAAAAAATCAACGACCACCTGCGCGAGCTGGTCCAAAAACACCAGCAGAACATCGACAGCTTCCTCGAGGAGCGGCTGACCGACATCCGGCTGATGGCCATGCGCTACGGCCACGAGCGGCTGAAGGATACCGTCTTCCTGCAGCGCAACCTGGACCTCCTGCAGCAGGAGTACGGCAGTGTCTTCGTCGACCTGGGGGTCGTGGACGCGGGGGGACGGCAGGAAGCCTATGCCGGGCCGTTCAAGCTCGGCCGGGCCTACTACGGCGAGGCGGACTGGTTCACCCTGCTCAAGGAGCGCGACCAGGTCATCAGCGACGTGTTCCTGGGGCTGCGCGGCCTGCCGCACTTCATCGTGGCCGTGCGCGGCACCGACGGCGGCGGTCAGTGGATCCTGCGAGCCACCATCGATTTCGCCGCTTTCAACAACCTGGTGGACAAGATCCGGATCGGACGCACCGGCCAGGCGTTCATCGTGAACCGTGAGGGAACGCTGCAGACCACGCCCGGGTCCCGGCCCCAGCAGTCCGGCGGGCCGCTCGACGGCGGCCTTTCGAAAAACCTCTGGGATCTCATGGCCTCCGGACAACAGGACGTGCGGGTCTCCATCGCCAAGGACACTAGCGGTCAGGAACACATCTATGCCGGCGCGCTGCTGAAGAAGGGGGAGTGGCTCCTGATCTACCGGCAAAGCGCCACCGACGCCTTTGCGGACCTGAGCGATTCGTTTGCCCTCACCACCTTGATCATGGTGGTGGGTGCGGCGGCCGTGCTCATCATGGCCCTGGTTCTTTCGGGCCGGATGGTCAACCGGATTGCCAGGGTCAACGACGAAAAGCAGCTCATGAACCAGAAAGTGGTGGAGACCGGCAAGCTCGCCTCCATCGGCGAGCTCGCCGCCGGCGTGGCGCACGAGATCAACAACCCGGTGGCCATCATGGTGGAGGAGGCCGGGTGGATCGGGGACTTGCTCGAAGAGGAGGACCTGCGCGAGAGCCAGAACCTTCAGGAGTTCAAGCGCTCCCTCGGCCAGATCAGGACCCAGGGAAGGCGCTGCAAGGAGATCACCCACAAGCTGCTCAGCTTCGCCCGCGAGGCCTCCTTGAAGGTCCAGGAGGTCCAGATCAACGAGCTGCTCGAAGACATCGTGGCCATCTCCGCGCAGCGGGCCAAGTACGGCAAGGTGGAGATCGTCACCCAGCTCAAGACGCCCCTGCCGGAGGTCACGGCCTCCCTGTCGGAAATGCAGCAGGTGTTCCTGAACCTGGTCAACAACGCCCTCGATGCCATGGACAAGAAAGGCGGCCGGCTGAGCCTCTCGACCCGTCTGGAAGAGGGGCACGTGGTGGTGGATGTGACCGATAACGGGGCCGGGATCCCGGCCCCTTACCTGAGCCGCATTTTCGACCCGTTTTTCACGACCAAACCGGTCGGCAAAGGCACCGGCCTCGGGCTGTCGATCTGTTACGGGATCGTCAAGCGGATGAAAGGCCGGTTGGAGGTAAAAAGCACGGTCGGCGCCGGGAGCACGTTTTCAGTCTACCTCCCCATCAGGCCGTCCGTCTGATGCGAATACGGCGAGGATCGCCCAACGAAACCAAAGGAGATGAACGATGAGCTTGGCCAAGGTTCTTTTTGTCGATGACGAGGTCCCGTTCGTCGAGGCGATGAGCAAGCGCCTGACAAAACGCGAATTGGAGGTCGTCCCGGCCTACGACGGTGAGGCGGCCCTGAAAAAACTCGCCGAGGACGACACCTTCGAGGTCGTCATCCTCGACGTCAAGATGCCGGGCATGGACGGGATCGAGACCCTGCAGGAGATCCGGCGGCGTTTCCCCTTGGTGGAGGTGATCATGCTCACCGGTCACGCCACCGTGGAGTCGGCCATCGAGGGCATGAAAATCGGGGCATTCGACTACCTGATGAAACCCTGCGAAATCGAGCACCTGATGTCCAAAGTCCAGGAGGCCGCGGCGAAGAAGCGCCGGCACGAGGAAAAAATCATGCAGGCGCGTCTGAAAGAGATCACCTCCCGGCGGCCGTAGGGATAAAAAACCATGAGTGCCGAACGTGCCGAACCTGCCGGAAATAAGGGCAAGACCGACCGGGTCCGTCTTCTGCTCGTCGACGACGAGGCCGGGTTCACGGCCGTGCTCGCGAAGCGGCTGGCGCACCGCGACGTCGACGTCACCACGGCGCTGAGCGGCACCGAGGGGATCCAGGCGCTGCGCGGGTGCCAGTTCGACATCGCCGTGCTCGATCTCAAAATGGAGGACATGGACGGCCTCGAGGTCCTCAAGATTTTCAAGAAGCTGGACCCGCAGATGCCGGTGATCATGCTGACCGGGCACGGTTCGGAGAACTCGGCCATCGAGGGGATGCAGCTCGGGGCCTACGATTATCTGACCAAGCCCTATGAGTTCGAGGATTTCCTCGAGAAGATCATGGCGGCCGTTCATTCCAGGGAAAAATGATGCGGATTGCCATATGTCAAACGGAAGGGGTCGCCGGGAATGTGGCCGCGGCGCTCGACCTGATGCGGCGCACGGCCGAGGCCGCGGCGGCGCGGGGCGCCGGGCTCGCGATTTTCCCGGAGATGTTTCTGACCGGCTACCACATCGGCGATTCCGTCTTTGAGCTGGCCGAGGCGGCGGGCGGTCCGACCGCGGTTGCCGCGGCCCGAATCGCCCGCGAGAGCGGGCTTGCGATCCTCTACGGCTACCCCGAGCGATCGGGGGATCGGGTGTTCAACTCCGCATGCCTCGTCAATTCGGCCGGGGAAAGGGTGGCCGGACTACCGCAAGACCCATCTTTACGGGGGCGAGGAGAAGTCGGCTGTTTCAATGCGGGGAGTCGCTCGTGGTGGCGGAGCTGGATGGGCTGAAGATCGGGATCCTCATCTGCTACGACGTGGAGTTCCCGGAGGCCGTGCGGTCGCTTGCGCTGGCCGGCGCCGAGC
This sequence comes from uncultured delta proteobacterium, assembly GCA_963716785.1. Taxonomy (GTDB): domain Bacteria; phylum Desulfobacterota; class Desulfobacteria; order Desulfobacterales; family SpSt-501; genus SpSt-501. The sequence continues at coordinate 194,225 of CAVQUW010000018.1, forward strand.
TGATCGCCGTGCCCACGGCGTTGATCCGGCCCTTCGAGTTCGTCGCCCGCGTCCTGGTCCCGGCCCGGGCCATCGAAAACCAGGTGTTTGTCGCCTACGCCGGCCTGTGCGGCGACGAAGGGGACCTGGGGTACTGCGGGCTTTCCTGCATCGTCGGCCCCGACGGGCAGGACCTCGCGCGGGCGGGCACCGACCCCGCCCTTCTTTTTGCCGATGTCGACCCCTCGACCATCCCCGAGTGCCGGAAGACCAACCCCTACCTCTCCGACCGGCGTCCCGCGCTCTACGCGGCAGGTGTCGAACGGGCCGGGGCTCTTAGCGGAAAATGAGCCGCCCTCACTCCCTGAGACTTTTTGCCGCCCGCCACTCCGATTGAAGCCGTCTTGCCGCAATCTGCGCTTCCAGCCAGCCGCCGTCGACCTGCGCCTCGGAGATCTCGAGCATGCCGGCGATGTCCCGCAGATGCTTGTCGGAACCCCCTTCCCGGTAATATTCGAGCTTGCGCAGGATCACGTATTCAATCGGCGCCACCCACACGACTTGGTCGTCAACCTTTACGGATCTCCTGTTTGCCAGACCCCAGGCGTGCAAATCATCCTTGCCGGCAAGGTAAACATCCGCGCGGAAACCGGTCTCGTGGTGGATCAAGTTGAAATGTCCCCGCACGGGGCGCCCGATCTCGAGGATGAGGACCTCCTCCGGCGGGCAATAGAATTCTTCCAACGGAAACGACTGGATGAATTTATTGACACCGGTCTTTTTTAACCTGAGAACGAGATCGAGATCATTGGTCAGTCGGGGCTCGCCGTAAATGATGCTGGCCCCGGCGCCGGTGATCATGTAAGGGCACTGGAGCGGGTTCAGACGACCGATAAAGGTCATGAAAACATCAGGTAGAGGCACTCACAAAGACCTTTCTCACGGCTTCAATGATTTTTTTTTCTTCCCACTCCGGGTGCTGTTTTTGAACAGCAGCCATTTTTAACGCCCAGGCGCAATGATACAAGGACAAAGAGACTCTCATTTTTTGCTCCGGCGTCATTTTGCGATAGATTTCTCTCTGCAAGGGGTGCATGGTCGATCTGGAATGATGCATTCGGATTGGATGGCTCTCAGGTGGAGCCACCGCCGGAAGATACCGCCGGCATCTTAAGTGGTCCCCTTTTCAAAGTCAACCATCGCGCGCATATTGCAAGGGAAGGCCCTTGGGGGATGGGATCATGGCTGAAATTCATGTCGACGTAATGGTGAGCAGCATCTGGCAGATGACGAGCACGATCATCCGCAGCGGCCGGAGCTGCGTGGTGGTGGACCCCGGTTATTTCCCAGCCGAGGTGACCGACCTGGCGGCGCGCATCCGCGGGCGGGCCGCCGTGGAGGCGCTCCTCTTCACCCACAGCCACTGGGACCATGTCGTGGGCCACGGCCGGTTCCCCGGCGTGCCGGTCTACGCCAGCGCAGTGCTGGCCCGGTCCCTGGCCGAAGGCGGCGAATCGGCCGCGGAAGCAACGCGCAAAGCCGCGGAGTTCGACTCGCGGTGGTACGTCGAGCGGCCCTGGGGCTACGACTGGCCGCAGGAGGTGCGGGGGCTCGACGACGGGGGCTGGTTCAACATCGGCGACCTCGACCTCGAGGCGTTCCTGGTCCCGGGCCACGCCCCGGACTGCCTGGCCGTGCGCGCCGAGAACTGCCTCGTGGTCGGGGACTATCTGTCGCCCTGCGAGATCCCCTTCGTGGACAATCTGGCGGACTACCGCCGCAGCCTTCGGCGTCTGCTCGCCCTGATCCCGCAGGGCATCGACACGGTCGTCCCCGGTCACGGACCGCGTCTTTCCGCGGAAGAGGCCGGCCGCATCGGCCGCGAGGACCTGCGCTATCTCGATGCGATCGCCCGCTGCGCCGCCGACGGCGACGAAGCCGCCGCGTGCGACATCCCCCTGCCGCGCGCCGCCGCGGTGGTGGGCATGCGGGAGCACCATCTGCGGAACTGCCGCAAGGCGGGGCTTCGGTTAGGGCCCTGAGCGGCGCCGAGGGACTCAAGTCCGTCGCCGGTTCCTCAATTTTTGTATAGCGTTACAATACGCTTAACGTATATCATGACAGCTCATTATGTTAATTAAACAAATAATTACAGATTGATAAAATTTTATTATTGACATGTCACTCGGCGTGATGATAGCTCTGTTGCATCGTCATCGCCCGTCGCGCACCTCACCCGGTTCGGAGGGATCTGCCATGAAGATCAGGGAGTTGATCCAGCAGACCGGGGTCCCCAAGCAGACCATCCACTACTATCTCCGCTGCGGCCTTCTGCCCAAACCCCGGCCGCTCGGCCCCAATTCGGCCGAATACCACCAGGGTCACATCGACCGCATCCGCCTGATCAAGGAGCTGCAACAGAATTACTACCTGCCGCTGGCGGTCATCAAAAAAATCCTCAAAAAACACAAGCGCCGCCCCGACAGCCAGACCCTGTTGAAGCTGAAGGTCGATTATTTCCGCCCGCTCGACCGCCTGCTGGCCGGCGACGTCCGGGGGGAGGCGGCGTTCCTGGAAGCCACCGGACTGAGGCCGGGCCCATTGCAGAAATATGAGCAGTGGGGGCTGATCACACCGGAGCTGGTCGGGGGTGAGAAGGTCTACTCCCACGATGACCGCGTCGTCGGCAAGATCATCGCGCAGTACCGGGACATCGGCCTGACCCCCGATCAGGGTTTCGAGCCCGACTTTTTGAAAAGGCTGGTCGAAGAGCTGGAGCGGATCGTCGCCGCCGACGTCACCCGTTTTTTCGGAACCGCGGCCAAATCCATGCCGACGGAGGAGATATCCGAGGTCGCCCGACTGGCCCGGGAGGTCACGGCCCTTTTTTACTACCACCTCTATCACAAGCTCGCCCGCAGGCTGACGCAGCACGCCCTGGCGCACCTGCCGCGGGAGGGCCGGAAAAAACCGCGGACACGCCCGAAGCCAAAGGAGAAAACAGGATGAAAGCAGTCGTTTTCCGTCGCGGACAGGGTCTGGTGGCGGAGGAAGTGCCCCACACCGGTGCTCGAGCCGGACCAGGTGTTGATCAGGGTGGCCAACACCGGCTTCTGCGGCTCGGATCACACCATGATCGCGAGCGGGAACCTGCCCGACGGCACCATCCTCGGCCACGAGACCAGCGGGACGGTGGCCGAGTTCGGCTCCCGGGTGGAAGGGGTGCGCCCCGGGACGCGGGTGATCGTGCGACCGACCTTCTGCGGTGCCTGCGCGGACTGCCGGGCCGGTCGCCCCTATTTTTGCCAGAACAACCGGCGCACCATCGGGATCGGCGACCTGCCGGGCGCCTTCGCCGAGTACATCAAAGTCCTGCCCCAGATGCTGATCCCGGTCCCGGACAGGGTCGATTCGCGCAATGCCGCCCTGGCCGAGGCCTTCGCCGCCTCCCTGCACGGGGTCTCCTGCGCGGCCAGCGACGGCGGCTCCGCCCTGGTCATCGGCGGCGGGCCGATCGGGCTCGCCGTGGTGCGCCTGCTGAAGGTCCACGGGTTCGCGCCGGTGGTGCTCTCGGAGCCGGTGGCGGAAAAGCGCGCGATCGGCCGGGCCTTCGGGGCCGACGCCGTCCTCGACCCGCTCACCGAAAACCTGGGGCTGTGCGCGTTCCAGCAGACCCAAGGGCTGGGGTTTGCGACGGTCTTCGAGTGCTCCGGGGTCCCGGAACTGCTCGAAGCCGCCCTGAACGCCTGCGCCCGGGGCGGCACGGTCTGCGTGGTGAGCGTCATGGGCCGGCCGGCCCAGTTGAACACGCTCATCCTGAACTTCAAGGAAGTGTGGCTGACCGGCGCCTACGCCAACACCCATGCCGAGAACAAGCGCTGCCTGAACTGGATGGCCGAGGGCGTCCTGGACGGTCGGCCTTTGATTACCGACTTGATCCCCCTCGAGCGCCTGCCCGAGGTCTACCGCGAGCGGATTCACACCGGGAAGACCATCAAGGTCATGCTGCAGATCGGAGAGGAGTTCTGAATGGGCCCGTCGTTTGCGAACAAAACCGCTATGATCACCGGCGCCGGCAAATTCAGCGGGATCGGCTACGGCATCGCCCGCAAAATGGCCGCCGGGGGGGCCAACGTGGTGATCACGGACCTGGCGCGTCCCGCCCGCCGAACGGCCCCTGATCCCGCTCGGCTCCATGGAGGAGATGCAGCGGATCGCGGCCAACCTGAGGGGCGAGTTCCCGGTCGAGGTCATGGCGCTCGAGATGGACGTCGCGGCCACCGAATCGGTCGCGGCCGCCATGGCCAAGGTCGGCGAGCGCTTCGGCCGGCTGGACTACCTGTTCAACAACGCCGGGACGGCGGCGGGCGCCCCCAGCGCCACCCACGAATACGAGGAGGCCGCCTGGCTGAAGACCTTCGACGTCAACGTCCACGGCGTCTTTCGCGTCTCCAAGGCGGCCATCCCCCTGATGAAAGGGCAGGCGGCGGCCATCGTCAACATGGCCTCGCGCGCGGGCAAGAGCCCGGCCCGGCTGAACGGCGCCTATGCCGCCTCCAAGGCCGCGGTGATCATGGTCACCAAGGTCATGGCCCAGGAGCTGGCCCCGGAGGGCATCCGGGTCAACGCCGTCTGCCCGGGGCTGATCAAGACCGACCTCCAGGAGGGCAACATCGCCCTCAAATCCTTTGTGTTCAAGACCTCGGCCGCCGAAGCGGAGCGGCAGATGACGGCCGCCGTCCCCCTGGGCCGCATGGGGACCATCGACGAGGTGGCGGACTTGTGCGCCTTCCTGGTTTCCGAGCGTGCCGCCTACATGACCGGCCAGGCCGTCAACATCGGCGGGGGGTCTCTGATGGAGCTCTGAGTCAAAACCGCAACCGCGCGGTGCGGCGGGTGCGACCTGGCAATCATTTCAACGGACACGAGAGGAGAAAAAATGGACATCAAGACCGGAGGCCATGCCGTGGCCCAAGCCCTGGTGGCACAAGGGGTGGAGATCGTCTTCACCCTGAGCGGCGGTCACCTGAACCCGATCTACCTTCACCTGGAAGACACGGGGGTGCGGCTCTTCGACACCCGCCACGAGCAGTCGGCCGTGTGGATGGCCGAGGCCTACGGCCGGCTGATGCGCAAACCCGGGGTGGCGCTGGTCACCGCCGGGCCCGGTTTCACCAACGCCCTGACCCCCATCGCGAGCGCCGCGATGGCCGCCACCCCCCTGGTCCTGATCTCGGGCTGCGTCGGGGTCAACATGATCGAAAAACTGGACCTGCAGGACATGCGCCAGGCCCCGGTCATCGGGCCCATGGTCAAGAAAGCCCTCGTCTGCCACAAGCCCGAGCGGATCCCCGAGTTCATCGATCTCGCCTTCCGGGAGGCCAGCGCCGGGCGGCCGGGGCCGGTCTACCTCGAACTGCCGGTCGACGTGCTCAACGCGGCACCCAAGGACGGCGCCGCCGTCCGGATGCCGAAAACCCGCGTCGTCAGCCGGGTGGTGGACCGGCAAAAGGCCCGCGATCTCATCGCCATGATCCGCCAGGCCCAAAAGCCGATCATCGTGGCCGGCAGCGGCGCGTGGTACTCGGACGCGGGCCCCGAGCTTTCGGCCTTCGCCGAGCGCACGGGGCTGCCGGTCTTTACCCAGACCAACGGCCGTGGCGTGGTCCCCGAATCGCACCCCTACTGCTTCGGCGGAAACTCGGCCATCCGGCCGGGGGCGGGCTTTTTCGCCAGCCTGAGCACGGACCTGGTCATCCTGCTCGGCACGCGCCTGAACCTCTTCACCCTCTTCGGGGAGATATTCAACCCGGCGGCCAAGATGGCCCAGGTGGACATCGCCGCCGAGGAGATCGGGCGCAACCGGCAGATCGACCTGCCGGTGGCGAGCGACGTCAAGGCGTTCGTGGCGGAGCTGATCGAAGTGGTCGATCAGACCGCGGCCGGCGATGAGCTCAAGGCGCGCTTCGCCGGTTGGGTCGCCGAGCTCAAAACCGAGGATGCCAAGGGCCGCGACGCCTCCCGGGCCGACTGGGAGAGTACGGCCGTGCCCATCCACCCCATGCGTCTCGCCCGCGAGATCGATGCCTTCATGGACCGGGAGAACGACATCGTCGTCACCGACGGCGGCGACACCACGACCTGGATGGGCATGAGCCGCACCTTCCGCCGCGCCGGCCACTACCTCGACTACGGCATCTTCGGCTGCCTGGGCGGCGGCATCCCCTATGCCAACGCGGCCAAGGTGCTCTTCCCGGAGAAACGCGTCCTGCTGGTGACCGGCGACGGTTCGATCGGGTTCAACTTCATGGAGTTCGAGCGCTCCATCACCAAAGGCATCCCCATCGTCGTCGTCGTCTTCAACGACCTGGGTTGGGGCATGATCCGGCACAGCCAGGAGATCAAGCTGGGACGGGCCCTGACCCACCTGACGGACCTGGGCCGCATCGATTACCACAAGACCGTGGAAGCCATGGGCGGGCTCGGGCTGAGCGTGGAAAAACCCGAGGAGATCCGCCCGGCCCTGGAAAAGGCCTTCGCCTCCGGCCGGGTGGCCTGCATCAACGTCATGACGGACCCCGACCGTGGTCAGCCCCGGGAGCATCGCGCTCGCCAACGTCGGCGCTTACAAGTGACCCCGGGGGGGCGACGATCGAAAAGAGGTGCAGCCCACCTGTCGACGACGATCGGCGGGCGGGCCGCCCGGGCGGTAAGCCCCGCGCACACACGCCACAGGAGGGAGAGGACAGACCATGACAACTCCGTTTGAAATGAGTTATTTCCTCGCTTTCGGCTTCCTCGGGATCTGCATCTTTGTCGGTGTCTTCCTGCGCGCCCGAGTCCCCTTTCTGCAAAAATTCCTGGTGCCCGCCTGCATGATCGGGGGCATCCTCGGAATGCTTGCGCTCAACCTGAACCTGGTCCCGCTCGAGGCGGAGCTGTTTCACGCGATCGCCTACCATTTCTTCATCGTCTCGTTCATCTCGATCGGGCTGACCGGCGGCGGCCGGAAACAAAAGGGGGCCGGCAAGCAGGTGGCCCGGGGAGCGCTGTGGATGGGGCTGATCAACGGCGGCTCCATGGCCTCCCAGGCCCTGATCGGGTGCCTGATGGTGCTCGGCTTCGGCGTGCTCGGCCGGGAGCTGCCGCTCTCCTTCGGGCTCTTTCTGCCGCTCGGCTTCACCCAGGGGCCGGGGCAGGCGCTGGCCGTGGGCAAGGCCTGGGAGGCGGGCGGGTTCACCGAGGCCATCAGCATCGGCCTGGCCTTCGCCGCCTTAGGCTTTTTCTTCGCGCTCTTCGTCGGCATCCCGCTCGTCAACTGGGGCATCCGGCACGGGTTCACCAAGCTGGGGCGGGAGGAGCTGCCGGACTATTTCAGGCGCGGCACCTACCGGCCGGGTCAGGAAAGCGGCCCCACGGGCATGATGACCACCCACCCGGGCAACGTCGAAACACTCGCCTTTCAGACAGGTGCGGTCGGCATCGTCTACCTGCTGACCTACCTGGGATACTACCTCGTGCAGCTCTTTGTGGGGGCGCTGTCCGAGGCCACCTGGGGGTTTTTCTTCTTCTACGCGCTGCTCGCGGGGATCGTGTTCCGGCTCGCGATGCAGAAGCTCGGCGGCGGCCACCTCCTGAACCCGCAGACGCAAACAGGGATCACCGGGTTTTCGGTGGACGTGCTGGTGGCGGCCACCCTGGTTTCGGTCAAGCTCGCGGTGGTCTGGGACTACATCGTGCCCCTGCTGGCGATCTCGGCGGTGGGCGGGGTCTGGACCACATTCTACACGATCTATTTTGGGCGCCGAATCGAGGGAGAGCTCGGTTTCGAGCGCATGGCCGTCCAGTACGGGGTCAACACCGGGACCGTCTCCACGGGCCTGCTGCTCTTGCGCGTGATCGACCCGCAGTTCAAGACCAGCGTAGCCCTCGAGACCGGGCTTTACAGCATCTTCGCGATGCCCTTCGTCCTGGGCGCCATGCTGGTCATCGTCTACGGGCCCAAGTGGGGGCTGACCGTCATCCACCAGATGGGGATTTTTCTCGCGATGTTCCTTGTGGTCCTCGTCCTGTTGAAGGCCTTCCGCCTCTGGGGCAAAAAGGACTGGTGAGCGGCAGCGGCGCAGCCCTCGGCCACCAAGGCGTCCCCGAGGGCCGCGGACGACGCGTTCGGCAAAGGACATTCGAAAGGGGAGGAGCCAGGCAATGATCAGTGACCACCTCGACACCGCCCGCTGGCACCATCTGGCCATTTCCGTGCGGGACATGGACCGGGCGCTTGCGTTCTACCGCGATCTTCTGGGGTTCACGCTGGAATGGGAACTGGACCACGTGCGGGGTGAATTCGTCGACCAGATCGTCGGGCTGAAGGACGTCGACATGCGCATGGCCATGCTGCATGGCTACGGGACGCGGCTCGAGCTCTTTCAGTACCATCACCCGCGGGGCGAGGATCGCGGCCCCCGGCGCCAGTGCGACTACGGCATCACCCACATCTGCCTGTTCGTCGAGGACGTGCGCGGATTGCATGAACGTCTGTCGGCGGCCGGGGTCGAGTTCCAGGCGGCGCCCCGCAACCACCGCCCCGGGGGCTGGGTGACCTACATGAAGGACCCGGAAGGCGTCACCATCGAACTGCTGAACCCGGGCGACACCGTCCCGAACAATTAGTCCGCACTGCTCATAAACATGTGTGAAGCTCCCCGCTGCAAGCTGCGGGGAATGCGCTCGCTGTTGCGGTTCGCCCGGCCGGTCAGGCGGGCGGTGGGGAACCGTTTGCCTTTTCCCAGCGGTAGATCCGGAGCGGGGGCAGGTTGAAGAACTCGGTCTCCATCCGGGCCGGCCCGAGGATGGGGCGGCACAGGGAGTCGACCCGGCTGGACACCTGGTAGGCCACGAAGCGACCGCCCGGGGCAAGCACCGCGGCGACCGCCTTGAGCACCCGGTCCGCGGTGGCCGGGTTCATGGTGGAGAACGGAATGCCGGAGACCACCACATCCGGCGCGCCAAGCCCGTACCTCGCCAAAGTGTCCTGAAGCCCGCTGGCGCTGCCGTGGTGGGCGATGAACCGCTCGTCGGCAATGCGGCGGACCATGGCGTACAGATCCGGGTTGATCTCGATGCTGAGCAGGCGGGCATGCGGGGCCATCGCGTTCAACATGGCGCGGGTGGTGCCGCCGGTGCCGGGGCCGAGCTCCACGATGGTGTCGGCCGACCGTACCTCACAGAGCTCCACCAGCCGGCGTTCCAAAAAGCGGGAGCTGGGAATGATCGAACCCACCTGGACGGGATGCTTGAGAAACTCGTGGAGAAAGGCCATCCGGCCGTTCACCCAGGCCTTTTTGCGCTTCTTTCGTAGCATCCTACCGACTCCCGCATTGGCTGAAGGATTTTCGACGACGCCGTACATCAGATTGCGGGTGGCTGCGCCTGCCGCAAGGACCCCGGCAGAAGGTGAAGCGAAGGTTCAGGCACACCGGTTATCTCCAAGCCGGGACGGCTGAGACCCTAAACGATGAACATGGAAAAGTCAACCCGAAGGGCGGGCGGCCCCGTCAGTCCTCCGGGTGGACGGTCCGGATGATGTAGCCGCCGGATTTCTCGTCGCGCTCGAGCTCCATCAGCCCGCGCGTAGCCGCCTCCTCCAGCAGGCGGTTGAAGGAGCGGAACCCGTAATAGGATTCGGTGAAACCGGGGCGGCGGCGCTTGAGTGTCTGCTTGACCATCGAGCCCCAGAGCTTCTCCTCCGAGCCGCGCTCCTCGGCCAGTGCCTCGAGCGTCTCCATGATCAGGTCGATCGCTTCCTGGGTCCGCTCCTCGGCCTCCTTGTCCTCCTTGGCGGCGGGGGGGGCGCTCCGGCCGGCGGCGCGCGGCGGCTTGCGGGCCGGCCTCTTGCGGGGCTGCTTCTTGCGCACGAGGTCGTCGTAGTAGATGAACTCGTCGCAGTTCGAGATCAGCAGGTCGGAGCTCGAGTTTTTCACCCCCACCCCGATGACGATCTTGTTGTTCTCGCGCAGCTTGCTCACCAGCGGCGAGAAATCCGAATCCCCGCTGACGATCACGAAAGTGTCCACATGGGCCTTGGTGTAGCACAGGTCGAGGGCGTCCACGACCATGCGGATATCGGCGGAGTTTTTCCCGGACTGGCGCACGTGGGGGATCTCGATCAGCTCGAAGGCCGCCTCGTGCATCGCGGCCTTGAAGTCCTTGTACCGCTCCCAGTCGCAGTAGGCCTTCTTCACCACGATGCTGCCCTTCAGCAGCAGCCGCTCGAGCACCTTGCCGATGTCGAACTGCGCGAAGCGGGCGTCCCGCACCCCTAAAGCGACATTCTCGAAGTCACAGAAAACCGCCAGATTTTCGATTTCCGGCTCCTTGGTCATATTCTCCTCCCGCACCGGGCAGTGTTGTGCTGTAGCGTTCCGTGTAGAAAGCGAGTGTTTCAGTCGACTCTCCCTGAAAAGAGGAGACCGGTCAAGAGAAATCCGGCCATGGCGTCCCAAACGGCTCGCCAAAACGCGCCGGGCAGCCCGCCCGCGTCTCTTTCGGGTTATCTTTTCCTGACGGTTGTGATAATAAAAGTCAAAAGTCGCCCAAAAACGAGCTGGGAGAAAAGGAGCGCATCGAACCCATGGACGGCACCGTTCGCGCCCACATCACGCCCGGGATCAAGGTCCTGATCGTTTTGAAAAAAGACCAGCGGTCCGGGAAATCGACCCCGGGTGTCGTGAAGGACATCCTGACCAAGTCCCCGACCCACACGCGGGGGATCAAGGTGCGGCTGGAGAGCGGGGAGGTCGGGCGGGTCAAGGAAATCGTGGGATAGCGGCGCGGCCCCGCCCGTGTTTAATAAAACGGCTGCCAAACACGCAAAGGTCGTCATGCCGGACTTGATCCGGCATCCACACTCGACCTGAATTCCTCCCGGACATGATCCGGAATCCGCCGGAATGAATATTGGCCTATTGAATTACCGGAGCAATAAGACTTGAGAAGAAAGCAGGGTTCATGACGACCGCCAAAGCCAAGCAGCCCCATGACGGACTGACCGTCGGGCTGGCCCAGATCGCCCCGGTGTGGCTCGACCGCGAGAAAACGCTCGCCAAGGTCGCCCGTTATGTCAACCAGGCGGCCCGCGAAGGCTGCCGACTGGTCGCGTTCGGCGAGGCCCTGGTCCCCGGCTACCCGTTCTGGATCGAGCGCACCGACGGCGCGCGGTTCAATTCGCCGGTTCAGAAAGAGCTCCACGCCCACTACGCCCGCCAGGCCGTGCAGATCGAGGCCGGCCACCTGGATCCCGTCTGCCGGGCGGCAGCCCGCAAGCGCATCGCCGTGGTGTTGGGCATCATCGAGCGGCCTTCGGACCGTGGCGGCCACAGCCTCTACTGTTCACTGGTGTACATCGACCCGCGCGGGAATATCGGCAGCGTCCACCGCAAGCTCATGCCGACCTACGAGGAGCGGCTGGCCTGGTCGCCCGGCGACGGCCACGGCCTCACGGTGCACGCGCTCTCACCCTTCACCGTGGGCGGCCTCAACTGCTGGGAGAACTGGATGCCGCTGCCCCGGGCGGCGCTGTACGCGCAGGGCGAGGACCTGCACATCGCCGTCTGGCCCGGCAGTCTGCGCAACACGCACGACATCACGCGCTTCATGGCCAAGGAAGGGCGCTCCTACGTCGTGTCGGTATCAGGCCTGATGCGCCGAGCGGACATTCCGGCCGACACGCCCCACCGTGCTGAAATCCTGGCGGACTGCCCCGAAACCCTGGCCGACGGGGGCTCCTGCCTGGCAGGCCCGGACGGCGGGTGGGTGGTCAAACCGGTGGTCGACCGCGAGGCCCTGCTGGTGGCGGTCATCGACCACAAGCGCGTGCGCGAGGAGCGGCAGAACTTCGACCCCGCCGGCCACTACGCACGGCCGGACGTCACCCGGCTCACCGTCAACCGCGAAAGGCAGAGCACGCTGACCCTAAAGCAATAAACGGCGGGTGGCTTTTTTTCCTCGTGGTGAGCGTCGTGCTGGCGGTGGCGGCCTTCCGGGGACTCGTGGGATGCTGGGAACCCTGCTCGGCGCCGCAGCCGCCCTGCCGGTGACGCGCCCATGACCGCACCATGGCGGGGCGCTCAGCGCGACAGGCTGCCTAATATCGAAGCGCCGGCGAGAATCAGCAGGATCGAAAACGCCTTCAGCAGGGTCATCTTCTCCCCCAGGAAGACGCCCATCAGGGTGACCACCAGGATCCCGCCGCCGATGAGGATCGGCCCCCCCACGGAGACGGCGAGCCCCTGCTTGTAGGCCTTCAGGATGAAATAGTCCGCCGCCAGGACCGAGAGCCCCGCCAGCATGCACAGGGCGACGGCCTTGAAAGAGACCCTGGGCAGCCCCGACCCCAGCGTGGGCAGGAGGATCAGAGCCCCGGCCGTGACGGCGGTCAGCTCGCAAATGACCGCTCCCAGCAAGGGCGATATCTGGCGCGCCGCGGAGGAAATGAAGACATTCCACAGGCCGGTCCCGAGTGCCCCGATGATCACAAACAGGATTCTCGCCGACATATCCCTACCCCCGCCGCAGCCCGTGCCGGGTGACGAACTCGCCGATCACGGTCTGCAGGTCGGGTTTGCCGATCTCCTGCAGGTGGTAGGTGACGCGGGTGCTCGGCGGGTCGATCTTGATGATGCGGTTCAGATCGATCGGGGTGCCGATGACCACCGCGTCGCAACCGGTGCGGTTGATGGTGGCCTCGAGGTCGCTCAGCTGCTGGGCCCCGTAGCCCATGGCCGGCAGAACGGTGCCGATCCCCGGGTAGGTCTCGAAGGTCTCAGCGAGCCGACCCACCAGGAAAGGCCGCGGGTCGATGAGTCCGGCCGCGCCGAACTTGCGCGCTGCGACCACCCCCGCGCCGATTTTCATCTCGCCGTGGGTGAGGGTCGGGCCGTCCTCCACCACCAGCACTTTTTTCCCCCGCACCAGGGCGGGGTCCTCCATGTCGATCACCGAGGCGGCATCGATCACGACCGCCTGCGGGTTGACGGTCTCGACGTTGCGCCGCACGGCGTCGATCCCGGCCGCATCGGCGCTGTCGATCTTGTTGATCACCACCACGTCGGCCAGACGCAAGGTCACGTTGCCGGGGTAATAGCACATCTCATGCCCCGGCCGGTGCGGATCCACGACCGTGATGTGCAGGTCCGGCCGGAAAAAGGGGAAGTCGTTGTTGCCCCCGTCCCAGACGATCACGTCGCAACCCCGCGGATCGTTCTCGGCTTCCCGCAGAACGGCCTCGTAGTCCACGCCGGCGTAGATCACGTTGCCGCGCACCACGTGCGGCTCGTACTCCTCCATCTCCTCGACCGTGCACCGGTTGGCGGAGAGGTCCTCGAGCGCTGCGAAGCGCTGGACCCTCTGGACGGCGAGGTCGCCGTAGGGCATGGGGTGACGCACCGCCACGACCTTGAGGCCCGCGGCCATGAGGATCTCGATGACGCGCCGCGAGGTCTGGCTCTTGCCGCAGCCGGTGCGCACCGCGCCGACGGAGACGACCGGCCGTTCGCTCTTGAGCATGGTGGCCTTGGGGCCGAGGAGGCCGAAGTTCGCCCCGGCCGCCTGCACGACGGCGGCGACCTCCATGACGTGTTGATAGGAAACGTCGCTGTAGGCGAACATGCAGTCGTCCACATCGAGCTCCCGGATCAGCCGGGGCAGGTCCTCCTCGGCGTGGATGGGGATGCCGTTCGGGTAGAGCCGGCCCGCCAGCGCGGCGGGGTAGCGGCGGCCTTCGATGTCCGGGATCTGCGCGGCGGTGAAGGCCACCACGTGGCACCCTTCGTTGTCGCGGTAGAACGTGTTGAAATTGTGAAAATCCCTCCCTGCGGCGCCGATGATGACGACCCTGCGCTTTTTCATTGACCTTCTCCGATGATTTGCGTCCCGGCCTGCCCGGCGGCCGCCCGCTCGATGTCCTCCAGGTGACAAATGGCCGCCCGGCGGCCGGTGGCTTTGTGAAACCGGATCAGGGCCTCCACCTTGGGGCCCATGGACCCGGACGGGAAGTGACCCTGGGCCATCCAGCGTTCAAGCTCCGCCGCGGTGACTTCGCCCAGGACCCGCTCCCCCGGCCGGCCCCGGTCGACGGCCGCCCCGGTGACGTCCGAGGCGATGACGAAGACGTCGGCCGCGAGGTCCCGGGCCAGCACCGCGCTGACCAGGTCCTTGTCGATGACGGCCTCGACGCCCTGGAATTTTCTCTCCTTGCGCACCACGGGGATGCCGCCGCCCCCGCAGCAGATGACGATGAAGTCCATTTCGATCAACCGCTTGATCTCGCGGTGCTCGACGACCGACAGCGGTCGGGGCGAGGCCACCGCCCGGCGCAGGCCCTTGTCGGTCCTGACCATGGTGTAGGGCAGCCGGTCGGCCTGCTCCTCCGTGACCACCGGGCCGATGGGCTTGGTGGGGTTATTGAAAGCCGGGTCGTTCTCGTCGACCACCACGTAGCTGATCAGGCTGAGAAACGGCTGCTGGTCGATGACCCCGATTTCCATCAGCTCGGTGTCCAGGGTAGACTCGATCATGTAGCCGATCTGCCCCTGGGTCATGGCCACGATGATCTCAAGAGGCATGCTGGGCACTTCCGCGCAGCTTTCCTGCTGGAGCAGAAGGTTGCCCACCTGCGGCCCGTTGCCGTGGGTGATCACCACCCGGTATTGCCGCGACAGGCGTGCGATCTGCCGCATGGGCAGCTGCAGGTTCGCGAACTGCTCGGCGGCGGTGCCCGTCTGGCCTTTGCGGATCAAGGCGTTGCCGCCCAGGGCGATCAATATCAACGGCTTTGGCATGGCAGTTTAGATGGTCCCGAGGGCCGACGCCCGGCGCCTCAGGCCCCGAGGGTCGCCACCATCACGGCTTTGATGGTGTGCATCCGGTTTTCGGCCTGGTCGAACACGATCGAGGCCGGGGATTCGAAGACTTCGTCGGTGACTTCCATGGACGCGAGGCCGTGAACGGCATGGATCTTCCGGCCGATCTCGGTTTCGCGGTCGTGGAATGCCGGCAGGCAGTGCAGGAATTTCACCTGGGGATTGCCGGTCATCCCCATGACGGCGCGGTCGACCTGGTAAGGCTTGAGCAGGGCGATGCGCTCGGCCCAGACCGCGTCGGGCTCCCCCATGGAGACCCAGACGTCGGTGTAGAGAAAATCGCAACCGGCGACCCCCGCGGCGACATTGTCGGTAACGGTAATCTTGGCGCCCGTCTCCCCGGCGATGGCGCGGGCGGTGGCGAGCAGATCCGCCGAGGGCTGCAGCGGGGCGGGTGCCACCGTGCGAAAGTCCATGCCCATCTTGGCGGCGCCGATCAGAAGTGAGCTGCCCATGTTGAAGCGGGCGTCCCCCAGGTAGGCGAACGCGACGCGGTTCAGGGGCTTTGCGACGTGCTCCCTCATCGTGAGAAGGTCGGCCAGCACCTGGGTGGGGTGGAATTCGTTGGTGAGCCCGTTCCAGACCGGCACCCCGGCGTACTTCGCCAGCTCCTCCACCGTGGATTGAGCGAACCCGCGGTATTCGATCCCGTCGTACATGCGGCCGAGGACCCGGGCCGTGTCACGGACGGATTCCTTTTTGCCGAGCTGGGACCCGCCGGAGTCGAGGTAAGTCACATGGGCCCCCTGGTCGCAGGCCGCCACCTCGAAGGCGCAGCGGGTCCGGGTGGAGGTCTTCTCGAAGATCAGGGCGATGTTCTTCCCCGCAAGCCGCGGCCGCTCATTACCGGCCTTCTTGGCGTTTTTGAGCTCGGCGGACAGCTCGAGCAGATGGGCGATCTCCCCGGGCGTGAAATCCAGCAGTTTGAGGAAATGACGACGGTGGAGATTGATGGCCATTGCGGTCTCCTTAGGTTTTGTGCAGCCGGTGAAACAACCCAGAAGCGGTTTCACAACCTTGGGTCACGCCTGCATGGCGGCGGCAAGGCGCCGGGCGATTCGGAAAGCGGAGCAACCTCTTCGGGTTGTGAGCCTTTACGAGAAGCCTGCAATCCCGCCATGGCGGGACCCCCGGGCGTCAAACGGGGTTATGAAACCACTTCTAATATAAAATGCCGGAAGATTCAACGAAGGCCGTGCGGCAACGGGGGAACCGGCGGCCTGCCCATCGCTTCTCCACTGCGGCGCCCGGCCGATCCAATGGCCTGGACGATGTCGCCTGCGCCGATAACCAAACGCTTGCACCACTCCGCAAATCGTATTACATGTTCACCTGGAAAGTAAATGCCTAACCCGTCAGGACCCGAAATCACCCCGGCGCCGGGGGTACGCGTCATGCCGCTTGCCGGATACGACATCATGCCGGCCATATTCTGGGCCGCAAGCATCCTCATGGTGGTCATCGGCCTCGTGGGGACATTTCTGCCCGCGGTGCCGGGGACCCCTTTGGTCTTCGCCGGACTGCTGCTGGCGGCCTGGGTCGATGGGTTCCAGAGAGTCGGCGCCCCGACCCTGATCGTGCTGGCGCTGATGACGGCCGCGGCTTTTCTGGTGGATTTCATCTCCTCGAGCCTGGGCGCCAAAAGGGCGGGGGCGAGCCGCGAGGCGGTGATCGGCGCGGTGTCGGGAACACTGGTAGGGCTTTTTTTCGGGCTGCCCGGTCTTCTCCTGGGGCCCTTTATCGGTGCGGTGATCGGCGAGTTCCTCTCCCGCAGGGACTTGGCACGGGCCGGAAGGGTCGCGGTCGGGACTTGGCTCGGGTTTATTTTCGGGGTGCTGGTCAAGCTGGCGCTGGCGTTTGCGATGGTGGGAATATTTGTGATTTCCTACGTGTTCTGACCCGGATGGAGAAAGGATCGACGCAATGGGTGTACCCAAACCGCTGAAAAAGGACCAGGCCGCCGCCGAGGTGCGCGAGATCTTCGACGGCATGCATGACGCGATCGGCAAGATGCCCAACATCTTCGCCGTCATGGCCCGTTTCCCGGCCGGGCTCAAACGGTTTCTGCCGTTTTACCGGGCGGTCATGCAGAAGGGCAGCATACCGGTCAAGCTCAAGGAGCTGGCCTACCTGAAGACGGCGAGCATCAACGCCTGCCAGTACTGACTGCGCGCCCACGCTGCTTCGGCGAAGCAGTCCGGCGTGACCGAGACCCAGATCGAGAACCTGCGCTTTTATCAGCGCAGCGACGCCTACACCGAAAAGGAGCGCGCCACGATCCGTTTCGCCGACCTGGTGACCCGCGGGGCGGCCGCCATCGACGAGGCGACGCTCGGCTGGCTGGGAAAGTATTACACGGAGGACGAGATCGTCGAGCTGGTCATGGTGATCGCCCTGGCCAACATGGTCAACCGCTTCAACGACACCCTCCAGGTCGAACCGGATCTCGGGTAGGCAGAGGGGGCGCCGGCCGGCGGGCCATGGCGTTGACTTCTTCAGGCATCTTGGTTGCCGGCGGACGTCCGTTGCGAAGGGCGGGACGGTCGTCAGGGGCGAGCGGACCCGGCGGCCATGATCTGCCCGATCGCGCGGTCCTTCTCGGCCCACAGGGCATTCAGCCACTCCTGAAACCGGGCGCGATAGTCCCCGTCGTTGACGAAGTCGCCGATCAGCTCGGGGGTCACCGGCAGTGACCGCACCTGCACGCGGATTTCGCGGATGTTGCCGCAGACCAGTGCCCAGAAGGTGCGCACCCCGTCCGGGTAGACGATGGTCACATCCAGGATGCGGTGAATCTCGATCCCCCATGGCGTTCAAGACCGCGGCGATCCCGCCGGCCTTGGGCTTGAGCAGGTGCTGGTAGGGGGAGTTCTGCTGGAGGTGCTTCTGCAGGGTGAAGCGCGTGCCCTCCACGAAATTCATGACGGAAAGCGGGATGTGCTTGAACTTCTCGCAGGCCCGGCGCGTGGTTTCGAGGTCCTTGCCCTTGAGGTGCGGGTGTTTTAGGAGCTTGGCCTTCGAGTAGCGTTTGACGAACGGGAAGTCCATCGCCCACCACGCCTGGCCCAGGATCGGGAACCAGAACATCTCCTTCTTGATGAAGAACTTCAGAAACGGGATCTTGCGGTGAAACACCCGCTGCAGGACGAGGATGTCCACCCAGGACTGGTGGTTCGAGAGCACCAGGTACCACTGCCGCGGCTCCAGGGCTTCCGCGCCCTGAACGTCCCAGCGGGTGTTGTTGGTCAGGTTCTGGTTGAGGTTGTTGCCCCAGATCCAACTCTGGGCGATGCCGTTGAGCACCCGGCGGCAGCCCTTTTGCCACCTGGGAAAAGGGCTTACGGCCTTGACCGCCGCCATGATGAAGAGCGGGGTGCACCAGAACACCGTGTTCAGGGCGTAAAAAATCAGGGAAAGGCTGCCCCGGATGGGGGCCGGCAGGGTTGCGTTCATCATCCCTCCTCGACGGTGTGTTGTCGCCTCCGGATGATGACGCGAACGCGAAATCCGCAGGGCCGTGACGCCGCCTTGATGTGGTCAAAATTGATCAGCCCCCATCATAGCCTGATTTGCGCGCAGGCTCAATCGTTTTCCCGAAGCCGCCCGGATTCGACCCGCTGCATCAGCTCGAGGCGGGCCGCCTCCGAAAGCCCGAACGCATCGATCTCGGCCTTCAGGGAGGCGACGCTTCCGTTGCGACCGAGGTAGCCGTTGACGCGCGCCGCGACGGTGGAGTTCATCAGGTCGAGGTCCTGCGGGGTGAAGCGGCTCAGCTCCGCGAGCATCCTTCTTATCCTGCCGCAGGTAGTATTTCTGGTGGTAGGCCTCGGCCGCGGTGAATCCGGTGTACGGCAGGATCTCGGTGCGGATCTCCCGGCCGAGCCTGACCGCCAGCCGCTCGCGGGCTTCGACAGCCTCGCGACGCTGCGCTTCCGTGTGGAAAAAAACGGCGGCCTTGTACTGGGTCGACCATGATTTGGACGTCGGGTCGTGCTCCTGCCAGAACAGCTCGAGCAGCCGGCCGTAAGATATCCGTCCGGGGTCGAAGTCGATCTGCAGGGTTTCGGTGTGGTCGCCCAGTTGGTGATAAGTCGGGTTGACCTTTGTGCCCCCGGCGTACCCGACCCGGGTTCTGACGACACCGCTCAGGACTCCGAACCTGGAGTCCGGCCCCCAGAATCAGCCCAGGGCGAAGGTGGCCGTCTCGACCCCGGCCGTTGCCGCGGTGGTGTCCAGGGGAGGCGGCGGGACAGGCTCCGCCGGCGGCCCCGCCCCGGCGGGGCTCGCGCCCATCACGCCCAGTATCGCAAACAGCGTCAGGCTGGTCTTCATACATACCTCCACCAAATCAGTCCATGGTGATGATGCCCGTCGAGCGCTGCCGCGCTCTCAAAATTCGGTCCATGATAGAAACAATAAGCATACCGGCGAGGGTGTTCAACCCGATGGCACCGGGAGCGGATAACGTCCCCCCGGTGCCGGGTGTCCTAAAAAAATGCCTGACCGCCCCGAAGGCGGCGCCGATCAACGCCGTTGTTGAACCGGCTGCGGATTATCGTTAGGATGGGGCCTATTCCGCCCTGTGGAGCACAACACATGCCGCCTTACTCCTCATTTGAAGACCTGAGCGCACATGAAGTCCGCGGCGTCGATTATGGCATCCGGATCAGGCAAGGCCTCTCGGGCATCGCGGTCATGGCCATTCACGGCGGCGGGATCGAACGGGGAACGACGGAGATTGCCGAGGCCGTCGCCGGGGATCGCCACACCTTCTACACCTTCAGCGGGTTGAAGCCGTCCGGCAACTTCAGGCTCCACATCCCCAGCCATCGGTTCGACGAGCCTCTCGCGGTCGAAATCGCCCGGCACTCCAGCGCGGTGGTGACCATCCACGGGTGCCGCAACCTGCAGGACGCGATCTTCATCGGGGGGCGGCACCCGGAGCTGAAGACCCGGATCAAGTCAGCCTTGACCCAGGCCGGATTCCCTGCCTCCGAATCCCTCCGGTTCCAGGGAGTCCACCCCGCGAACCTCTGCAACCGGGCCGCTTGCGGCATGGGGGTCCAGCTGGAGATCTCGCGCTCGTTGCGGCGCAGCATGTTCGTCGACATTTCACGGCTGCGGCGCAAGACCCCCACCCCACTGTTTCACCAATTCGTGGCGGCCCTCAGAACGGGCCTTGGGTAGCACTGTTGTCATCCCCGTTCGATGCGGTGCGACTCTGCCCGCCGAATGCTTGCGATGCCTGACCCGGTCTGCTATGGTTTAAAGCGCAACAGATCGATTGATAGACGTGGTTTCATCACCTTGGATCACGCCTGCAGGTGTCACACGAAGTTATGAAACCACTTCCAAACATCGGCGCCCCTCGGCACCACAACTCGAACCGAGGGGGCTGAGACAGCTCATCGTTTCGCCGTCCGCACTTGCTGAACCGGCAACCTGAGCCTCTTACCGCTCCGACCTGCTGCCGTCAAAAGACTCTTTCGACGCTTCCGCCACCGGGAAGCCCCACCCCAACGAAAGGAGGTCTGCGATGGAGTTCAAGATTTCCGGGATCGTGCGTGAAAAGGAAACCCGCCGACCCGTCCCCGGTCTTCTGGTGCGCGCCCTGGACCGGGACCTCTTCTTCACCGACGTGCTCGGAAACGCGACCACCGACGCGAACGGCCGCTTCGTGCTGGGCTACCGGGCCGGGGACTTCCGCGAGCTCTTCGAGCGCCGCCCCGACATCTACCTCGAGATCTACGGCAGCGCCACGGCCCGCGACCCCGGCCGGCCGGGCGACCGGCCGATTTACTCCAGCCGCAATGCGGTGCGCTTCAACGCCGGTCGGCACGAGTTTTTCACGGTCGAGATCCCGCGCGACCAGCTCGGCGCGGACTCGCCCGAAACCGATGTCGTCGTGACGCCGGAGCCCGGGGCCTGGAAACCGGCCATCGACGAGTGGGTCCGCGACCACCCCCCGGACTTCCAGCCCGACCCGGACAAGGGGTTCATGACCCCGCGCCTGAAGTGCACCTCCAATTTCGGGCCGGAGATCCGCGACCTCGAGGTCGGGGAGTCCGCCGCCGTGACCGTCCGGGTGACCAACCGCGGCAACGGCATCAGCTTCAACGCCCACGTGGAGGCCTACGAGGGGCCGGGCGGCTACACGCACCCGCTGCGGGACTACCGACTCTGCGACCACCGTGTCGTCAGCATCTGCCCGGGGCAGACGCTGGACGTGCGGCTGAGCTGGAGCCGCCTGCTCGAGCAGGGCCGCTGCGTCGGGGTCTGCTTCGACCCGTTCCTCGACGCGCGCGGCTTCAGCCTGGTCGAGCAGTACAACCCGCACATCACCTCCATTCACTACGGGTTCTGGTCCAACGCGGAAAGGAGGACGGCATGCCCAAATACGGGATTCACCACATCGTCTTGAGGGAAGCGGCCACCGAGCTTTCGGTCTCGCCCGACCCGGCCGCCGTTTCCGCCGCGGGCCTCATCCAGTCCGAGCTCCCGTCGGCCGTCATCGGCGCGGTCGGCCCGGACCTCTTCTTCTGGGGTCCCGACTACGAGATCGTCGACAAACTCTACCGTCTGTACCGCAACATCGAGGAGGTGGTGGCGGTCTACAACCAGGTGGTCGCGCCGATCCGGCGGGTCAAGGACGCCGTGGGCGACGCGACCGAGGCGGTGGTGGGGACGCTCGCGCCGAACACGCTCGAATTGGTCAAGCTCCTGCTGGCGGAGGTCCGGCAGGCGGCGGACCTGTTCCAGAGCGCCCTCGGCACGAACCTGCTTGAGCGGGGTGCTCGCGCGGGTCGATCTGCTGACCGACGCCGCCGGCCTGGGCCCGGCCGCGCGCCAGTTCTTCCAGCTGTTCGTGCCGGATGTCCATCACAACCGGCCGGAGCGCGACTGGTACTGGTTCGACATGCTCCACTACCGCCGCTCCGGGGTGTTCGCGCAAAACCTGGTGCACGCCGCCCGGTCGGACCGCCAGAAGGCCTTCGCCTACGGGTATCTGTCACATGTGGCCGCCGACGTGGTCGGCCACCCTTACGTCAACCTGATCGTGGGCAGCCCCTACCGGCTGAACGTGCAGCGGCACGTGGCCGCGGAAAATTTCCAGGACGCCTGGAAGTACCGGCGCTACTACGGCGGGGAGAGCATCAACCAGACCCTGCTCGCGCGCATGGGCCTGCCGCCGGTTCTGCCCGCGGACGTCGGGGACCAGCTCGATGCGGCCTTCCGCGCGGCCTACGGGGCGCTGCCGGCCGAACGGCGCCCCGGCCGGCTGCCCGGCGACGGCTTCTACACCCGCGGCCAGATCGACACCACCTACGACGTGTTTTACAAGGTGCTCAAGCTGATGGAGTCGATCGCGGTCGAGCGCCCCACCGAGCCGTTCTCGGGCGCCGCCGACATCCTGGCGGACGCCCTCGACGCCTTCTCCCCGCCGCCGGACCCGCCGGACACCTCCTCTTCGAGCTGCGGCTGGGAGGACATCCTCTCCTTCGGGCTGAGCGAGAGCTCGCGGGAGTGCTACGAGAACTTCTTCGAAGAGGTGGCGGACTGGCTCTCCTACCTGGGCGAACTGCTGGTCTGGACGCTCGAGACCCTGCGCAACCTGATCGATCTTGTGCTGAGCCTGCTCCTGTCCCTGCCGATCTGCGTGTTGCTGGCGCTGCTCTACGGGATCCAGCTCCTGTGCTACCAGGCCTACCGCACCGCGCGCCTGGCGCTGTCCACCAACGGCTTCGTCATGCCGGAGCCGGACGAGCTCGAGACCTCGATCGGCCGCAACCTGATCACCCTGGCCGACGCCTGCGTCTGGAATTTCAAGAACTTCCCGAGCCGCGGGGTCCCGGAGGCAAGCCACCTGGTCTGCCCGACGCCGATGAGCGAGGAGCCCAGGACCTCCGCCGGCGAGTACGCGCGGGGCATCGCCTCCACCCCGGACCTGTTCATCCGGAGGCGCCCTTCGATGAAGCCGCGCTCTCCCGCTACGCGACCGCCGCCGCGCCGGGGGAGACCCGCAGCCTGGCCGGCGACCGGCTCGCGATCGGCAACGCCACGGGTTTCACCGCCTGGATGATCCGGCACGCCCACGGCGGCGACCCGCCGGATGAGGTCAAGCGAGTGCTCTACCGCAACTGGAACCTCGATTCGGACCGCGGCTACGCCTACCAGGCCTGGCAGGGCACCGTGCCCCACGCCGAGCCCTTCGCCATGGAGGATGAGACCTATATCCCGGAGTGAAGCTCTGTCGTCTCGGTTGTATTCTCTGTGGGATCGGCATCCGGCCGCGATGGTTGTGTGGCCGGATGCCGATCCCGCCGGGGTCGCCCTTCGGGAAGGATGGCGAAAAAAACCGTTCAGCCCCCGAAGGGTTCCCACAGGTCCGTGCTGAGGTACTTCAGGCCCGAGTCGCACATGAGGACGACCGCCGTGCGGCCCGGGAAGTCCGTCTGGAGGAGCTTGATCGCGGCAGCGACGTTGGCGCCCGAGGAGAAGCCGGCGAAGATGCCCTCTTCGCGCGCGAGCCGCCGGGCCATGCGGACGGCGTCGGCGTCGGCGACCTGGAGGTAGCCGTCGACGTGCTCGGCGCGGATCAGCGGCAGCTCGGCCATGCCGTAGCCCCCGCCCTGGATGCGGTGGCCGGGTAGGTCACGGGCTCCCCGGCGAGCGCGGCCGCCCCCTCGGGCTCGACCACGAAGCAGCGGATGGCGGGGTCGTGCTCCTTGAACGCGGCGGCGCAGCCGGCGAAGGTCCCCCCCGTGCCGGCGAAATCGCAGAATAGGTCGATTCGGCCAGCCGACTGGCGAATGATCTCCGGGCCGGTGTGCAGGTAGTGGGCGCGGAAGTTACCCGCCAAGCCGGAACTGGTCGGCGCGGAAGGCGCCGCGGTCGGCCACGATCCGCTGCGCGGCCAGCTCGACCTGCGCGAGGTCGCCGCCCGACACCTGGCCCGGCGTTGCGCCCGGCAGCTGGTCCACCAGGACGACCTCGGCCCCCAGGGCGGCCATCATGCGGGCGCGCTCGACGGAGTTGCCGCGCGACATGACCGCCACGAACGGATAGCCCTTGACGGCGCAGACGATGGCAAGCCCCGTGCCGGTGTTGCCGCTGGTCAGCTCGACCACGGTCTGACCGGGGCGGAGCGTGCCGGCGGCCTCGGCGTCCGCGATGATCTGCCGGGCGATGCGGTCCTTCTTGGAAAACCCCGGGTTGAGGTAGTCGAGCTTGGCGAGGATCCGGCCGTCGATTCCGCGAGCAAAGTCCTCGTGAGCTCGACCAGCGGGGTCTCGCCGATGGCCTCGACGACGGAGGGGAGCAGGTGGTCCCGGCGCGGCATGACTATCCCTTGAATGCCGCGAGCACTTCCAGCACGCGGTCGACGTCGGCCGCGGTGTGGGCGGCGTTCAACTGAAAGCGGATGGTCTCGTCCCCGCGCGGCACCACCGGGAAGGTCAGCCCGACCACGAGCACGCCGTCGTCGAACAGGTGCGCGACCAGGGCGTGGGTGCGCGCCGTGTCCCGCACCAGGAGCGGCACGATCGGGTGGGGCCCGGGGATGGACTGCCAGCCCAGGGACTCGATCCCCCGGCGGAAACGGGAGACCAGGCGCTGCAGGTGGGCGAGGCGCTTCAATCCCTCGGCGCTGTCGCAGATGTCCACGGCCCGGGCGGCCGCCGCGCAGTCGGCGACACTCAGGGGGTTGGTGTAGATGTAGGTGTCGGCCTGCTGGCGCACCGCCTCGATCACCGCGGGGCTGGCGGCGATGAAGCCGCCGTTGACCCCGAAGGCCTTGCCGAAGGTGCCGATGACGACGTCGGGGGTGGCGCCGGCAGTGGTCGGCCGTGCCCCGGCCGCGCGGGCCGAAGGCGCCGATCCCGTGGGAGTCGTCGACCACGGTGACGACCCCCTGCGCAAACCTCCCCTGGCAGGCCCGGGTGAGGCGCTCGATCCGGTCGATGGGGGCGCAGTCCCCGCGCATGCTGAAGACCCCGTCGAAGATCACCACCACCCGCTCGATCCCCGCCGGCACCGCCTCCAGGCATTTCTCAAGGTGGTCCATGTCGTTGTGCGCGTAGATGGCCTTGTTGGCCGAGGGCACGTTGGCGATGCGCATGGCGCGGATGATGCTGTTGTGGTTGAGCTGATCGCCGATCCAGTAGGTGCCCGCGCTCGATATCGCCAGCGCCAGGCCGCAGTTGGCCGTGTAGGCCGAGTTGAAGATCTTGGCGGCGGGTTTTCCCACGAAGCGCGCGATGCGCTCCTCCAGGGCGGCGTGGTAGGAGAAGGTCCCGTCGATGAAGCGCACGGCCCCCGGTCCGACCCCCAGTCTGCGGGTGGCCTCGTCCGCGGCCTCGATCAGGAGGGGGTGGTGGGAGAGCGACAGGTAGCTGTTGGAGTTCATCCGCAAAAACTCCCTCTCCGAGCCCTCGAGCTTGTAGCGCGGCCCCCGTTCGCCCGCCGCCGGGATATAGTCGACGATCACCCGCTCCGGCGGCTTGGCACGCCCCTCGGATTTCAAGTGCTTCCAACTCCAGCTCCAACGCCTGGTCCAGCTTTTCAAGAGCCATGCATCTCTCCTGTGCGGTCATCGGCTATAATCGGCCGCCTGTTTGATCCGGGATCGCCTTTGCACGCGAAGGGGGTTCACCGAAAAGAGCGGCTCTAATCCCCAACCGAGGATCACCTTGCCCGACTGGCCCGAGCGCATCACCTCGAAGCCCTTTTCGAATTCCGTGAAGTGGAACCGGTGGGTGATCACCGGGGTGATGTCGAGGCCGCTCTGGATCATGACCGTCATCTTGTACCAGGTTTCGTACATCTCGCGGCCGTAGATCCCCTTGATGGTCAGGCTGTTGAAGATGACCGTGTCCCAGTCGATCGGCGTGTCGTGCGGCAGGATGCCGAGCAGGGCGATCTTGCCGCCGTGGCACATGTTGGCGAGCATGTCGCGGAAGGCCTGGGCGTTGCCGGACATCTCGAGCCCGACGTCGAAGCCCTCCTTCATGCCGAGCTTTTTCTGGACGTCCGCGATGGCGCCCCGGCGCACATCCAGGGCGAGGGTGGCCCCCATCTTGCGGGCGAGCTCCAGGCGGTAGGGGATTGACGTCGGTGACGACCACGTGGCGCGCGCCGGCGTGGCGCACGATGGCCGCCGCCATGCAGCCGATCGGGCCCGCGCCGGTGATGAGCACGTCCTCGCCGAGCACATCGAAGGAGAGGGCGGTGTGGGTCGCGTTGCCGAGAGGGTCGAAGCAGGCGAGAACGTCGGTGGCGATGGCGGGGTCGCAGTACCAGACGTTGGTCGACCGGGATGCGAGAGGTACTCGGCAAAGGCGCCGGGCCGGTTGACGCCCACCCCGCTGGTGTGCGGGCAGAGGTGCCGCCGGCCGGCCAGACAGTTGCGGCAGCGGCCGCAGACCAGGTGACCCTCGCCGGAGACGAGGTCGCCCGGCCTTGAAGTCGCGGACATTGCTGCCCGACCGCCGCGACCCGGCCCACGAACTCGTGGCCGACCTGCATCGGCACCGGGATGGTCTTCTGCGCCCACTCGTCCCAGTTGTAGATGTGCACGTCGGTGCCGCAGATGGCGGTCTTCTCGACCCGGATCAGCACGTCGTTGATGCCGACCTCGGGGATGGGGACCTCCTGGAGCCAGAGGCCGGCTTCCGGCTTGGCCTTGACCAGGGCTTTCATCGTGTCCACGGCCGATATCCCCCCTGTTTCTGGTGCGGGTTGCCTGAAACGAGTATGCGGGGAGCGCCCGGGGATGTCAAGGCGCACCATCTCAATTAGGCTTTTTACGAAGTCATCAGGATTGACAATGCGCGAAGCGCGGGGGAATATGGTCCGACACTTGGAACCACATCGCAAACGAAGGGGGATACGTTATGAAATACCGCTACCTGGGAAGTTCCGGTCTTCTGGTCGCAAGGATCTCGCTCGGCACC
Source organism: uncultured delta proteobacterium (assembly GCA_963716785.1). GTDB lineage: Bacteria > Desulfobacterota > Desulfobacteria > Desulfobacterales > SpSt-501 > SpSt-501. The sequence continues at coordinate 221,073 of CAVQUW010000018.1, forward strand.
ATGACCTTCGGCACCGACGACTGGGGCTGCGGCCCTGAGGAGTCCGGCGCCATTCTGAAGGCCTACGTCGAGGCCGGGGGCAACTTCATCGACTGTGCCGACATCTACGCCGGGGGCCGCTCCGAGGAAATCGTCGGCGACTTCCTCAAGGAAACGGACCGGGAGGAGCTGGTGGTGGCCTCCAAGTGCTATTTCCCGATGGGCACGAAACCGAACCGGCAGGGGTTGTCCCGCAAGCACGTCATCGCCGCCTGCGAGGCCAGCCTGAAGCGGCTCAAGACCGACTACATCGACCTCTACTACATCCACGGCCCCGACCCCGTCACCCCCTACGAGGAGACCCTGCGCGCCCTGGACGACCTCGTGCGCCAGGGCAAGGTGCGCTACCTCGGCTGCAGCAACATCTTCGGCTGGCAGATCGCGAAAGCCGCGGGCGTGTCGGCCCGCTTCGGTCTGGCGCCCCTGGTGGCCGGCCAGTACATCTACAGCCTGGTCCACCGCGAGCTCGAGCGTGAGCTGATCCCGGCGGCGATCGACCACGGGGTCGGGCTGACGGCCTACAGCCCCCTGGGGGGCGGCCTGCTGACCGGCAAGTACCGGGGGATGAAGGCGCCGGCCGCGGGCACCCGCCACTCCTTCCGCACCAAGGTGGACGGCCCCCGCTTCTGGAACGAGCAGGGGTTCAAGACGGCCGAGATCCTGGATGAGGTGTCGCGCGAGGCCGGGGTCCCCATGGCCCGGCTCGCCGTCGCCTGGCCCCTGGGGCGGAAGTTCGTGAGCTCGGTGATCGTCGGGGTCAGAAGCCCGGAGCAGTTGCAGGCCAACCTGGAAGCCGCGGACTGGGACATGCCCGCCGAGGTCTGGCGCACGCTCGAGGAGCGCACCCGGCCGGCCGAGGAGTACCTCACCTGGTTCAACCGCAACAACTACGCGCGCCACTTCAGCGCCGCCGAATTCCACGACGAGGCCGCGGAGCTGCCCTGAGAAAGACCCCTCGAAGGCGCGGGAGTCTCACGATCGCTGCCGGGGGCTGTCGGTCCCAGTCAACGCAGACCGCGCGAAACGCAATGGCCTGTGCGATCCGGCGAATGCGTCGGGGCCGAAAAGAATGCACTGGCCACACCTGACGGGAAGGAAAAAATGACCACTGATGCCGGAGCGATCCACGAGCGGGCCGTCGTCATCGATGCGACCTGCCCCTTGGCTGTCAAGGAAGAGTACCTGGACCACTACATGCGGGGAGGGGTCACGGTCATCGCGGCCACGGCCGCCTATGGGCAGCCGGATCTGGGAACCTTGGCCTTCACCATGAAGACCCTGGGCACCTGGTTTGTGTTTGCGACAAGACAGAGCCGACCCTGGACGACTTCCTGGATCATGTCGACCACATGGTCCGGACCGCCGGCGTCAACCACGTCTGTATCGGAATGGATTACTTTGAATACCAGGCCGGCGTCGTGGATGACGCGACCGCCCGGCTGGTGTACGATTATCTTCTGGGAACCGGCACCTGGAAACCCGGGGAATATCCGCCGCCGCCCTGGCACTGGCCGAGCGGGATCGACATGCCCGAAAAGTTCGGCAACATCACCCGGGGGCTTGTCAGCCGCGGCTATTCCGAAAGCGATATCCAGAACATCCTGGGCCGGAACATCATGCAGGTGTTCGGGCAGGTCTGGCGGTAGCCGGAGGGATTCCGGCGGATCCCGGATCAAGTCCGGCATGACGACCTTTGCCTATTTGGCGGCCGATCTAATAACCCGCCGGTTCGATAATAAAAGATTCGGCAGACCGGCAACCTCACCATTTCGAGTTGGCTCTGCCGGGGGAGAGGGTGGCCTCCGCTCGTCCCCGCATTGATTTCCATGAAAATCCACCTTGGCATGGCGGGTTTTCATGGTAGCTCGGAGTTCGTTGCAGGACGGGTCAAGCGCGGGGAAAAACCTCAACCCTGCGACAGGCTGTCGCCCAATTTAAGGTGGATCAGCATGAAAAAACTCAAGGACCTGTCCGAGTCCGAACGCCCGCGCGAGAAACTTCAGGCGGCTCCGGCGGAGGGACTGGCTCAATGGAAAACGCAAACGACTCGACCGTGATGACCTCACCGGAATACCGGCGGTTTATTGAGGACCTGAAGGCGCGCGTGATCTCCGCGCGCATCTGCGCGGCCCGGGCCGTGAACCGCGATCTCATCCTGCTCTACTGGGACATCGGGCACGGAATCGTGGAGAAACAAAAGACGCTGGGCTGGGGCGATGCCGTCGTGGAAATGGTGGCGGCTGACTTGCGGCGGGCTTTTCCAGGGACAACCGGCTTTTCGCCGCACAATGTCTGGCGTATGGCCAGCTCTACCAGACCTATGACGACTCATGAATTTCTCGCACAAGTTGTGAGAGAAATCGACCATGGGATGGAAAGGCGGCAGTTGAAAGCGGCGAAAAACTCTGCACAGCTTGTGCAGAGAAATGATTGCGGCCGTCCCTGGGGCCAAAACCTGCTCATCCTTAACAAATTGAGTGATCCATCGCCCGTCTTTACTACCTCCGCGCCACCGCCCGGTTCGGCTGGTCGCGCAACGTGCTGCTGAACCAGATCAAGGCCGGGGCCTACGAGCGCGCGGTCACGGACAAGAAGGACTTCTACCTGAATCTGCTCAACGACACGGAGCGCGGTCCGGGCGACAACCCCTCCATCGGCGTCATCCTCTGCGCCGAGAAGGACGACGTGGAGGTCGAATACGCGCTCAAGACGAAGAAAAACCCGATCGGGGTCGCGGAGTACCGGCTTCAATCCAAACTCCCGGCCGACTTGAAAGGCCGGCTGCCGACCGCCCGGCAACTCGCCGGCGTCGTTCGCGCGGCCATGCCGGCGAAGGTGGAGTAAGCATGAAAAAGCTCAAGGACCTGTCCGCATCCGAGCGCCCGCGCGAGAAACTCAAGGCCAAAGGCCCCGCGGCGCTTTCCGACCTGGAACTTCTGGCGATTCTGCTGGGCAGCGGCACCAGGACCGGCGACGTCCTGACGGTGGCCGGCCGGATTCTGAAGGTGGTCGACGGCCGGAACGACAAGCTGAGCCTGGAGGAGCTTTTGCGGATCGAAGGGGTGGGGCCGGCCAAGGCGTCCCTGGTCGCGGCCGCCCTGGAGTTCGCGCGCCGCCGGATCCGGCCGGAGGGGCTGCGCATCGCCTTCCCGCCCGACGTGCTGCCGCTGATCCGGCACTACGCCGACCGCCGGCAGGAGCACTTCATCTGCGTTTCGCTGAACGGCGCGAACGAGGTCATCGCCGCGCGGGTGGTCTCGGTCGGGCTCGTCGACAAAACCCAGGTCCACCCGCGCGAGGTTTTCGCCGACCCGCTCACGGACCGCGCCTCGGCCGTCATCGTCGCCCACAATCACCCGTCCGGCAGCCTCGAACCCAGCCCGGAAGATATCGACATCACCTCGCGGCTCAAGTCCGCCGGCGAGATCCTGGGCATAAGGCTTCTGGACCACATCGTGTTCAACCAGAAGGGATACTGCAGTTTTCTAGAGAAGGGGCTCCTGTAACCGCACAAAAGCATAGGACAATAATGTGGACATTATTTTTGCCTATTGACTGGAAATTAATTTAAAACTATCCTAAATAATAAATAAATCAATCAATAGTAACGGGACACGCATGCGGACATTTGAGCGGACGCATCCCTGGATTTCATTTACAATCGACCTGCGCAAGGCGTCACCGGATTTGTGGCTCGCTTTGGGAGAGGCCGCGTCCAAATGTGAGCATTTGTCGCGGGTGCCGCTCAGGCCGGCGACCTCTCATCAACTTCACCGGCTGTACCTCGCCAAGGGCGCTGCGGCCACCACGGCCATCGAGGGCAACACCCTCTCCGAGGAAGAGGTCCTGAGGGCGGTGGATGGGAAACTCGAAGTCCCGCCATCCAAAGGATATCTCAAGCAGGAGGTTGAAAACATCATCGAGGCCTGCAACCTCATCGGGACCCAGCTGGCGGCCGGCGAGCTGCCGCCGCTGACGCCGAAGCTTGTATGCGACTACAACCGTCGCGTGCTGAATCGGCTGCCGTTAAAAGAGGGTGTCGTCCCCGGCAGTCTCAGAACGTATTCAGTCGTGGTGGGCAATGTCTATCGAGGCGCCCCGGCCGAAGACTGCGACACCCTCTTGGAGCGTTTTTGCGATTGGTTGAATGGACCGGATTTCACACCGCGCGAAGGGATGGATGCGGTCTACGCCATTCTGAAAGCGGTGGTGGCGCATCTTTATCTGGCTTGGATTCACCCGTTCGGCGACGGTAACGGGCGCACGGCCCGGCTGCTGGAGTTTCACATCCTGCTCTCTGCCGGTGTGCCTTCCCCTGCCGCCCATTTGTTCAGCAACCACTACAATCTGACCCGGGCCGAATATTATCGTCAACTCGATCAAGCGAGCAAGTCGGGCGGCGACCTGATCGCCTTTTTGAATTACGCCGTGCGCGGGTTGATCGACGGCCTGAGGGAGCAACTGGATTATGTGTGGGCGCAGCAATGGGACGTGGTGTGGCGCAATTACGTCCATGAGCTATTCAAGAATCGCAACAGCGCCACCGACACACGACGCAGACACCTGGCCTTGGATCTCGGCGCACGAGGCGACTGGGTCCAATCGGCGGATGTCCAGGAGTTGACGCCTCAACTTGCCAAGGCGTATGCGACTCGGACCGCAAAGACGGTGCAGCGGGATCTGAATGCGCTGCAAGATTTGGGGCTTATCACGCGCGAATCCCGACGGGTGAGGGCACGACGGGAGATCATCCTTTCTTTTCTGCCGCTTCGGCGGCAGCCGGCCGAACAGAGAGAGGCGGGCGCGTAGGGCTTCCTTCTTCCTTTTGTGAGGTTAGCGCATCGCCCCGGCGGCAACGGCCGGGCCGCTGCCGGAGGTGAGTGCCGATCCCGCCTGCGGGGCAGCCTCCCGAGCTCAAGGTGAATCATGGAATGGATATGGAAATTCGAGCCCCTGGTCGCGCTGCTCGACCACCCGGAGACCTTGGTCAGGGAATGGGCCATGGAGCGGTTGATCGCGCTTTATCCCGAACGCGTCGGGCCGGTGGCCGTTCGCCACATCTCGGACCCCGTGGAAGCCGTTGCCGTGGCGGCCCTGTCGCATCTCATCGACCGCCCGGATGCGACCGGCACGGATGAGCTGTTGAACGCCTATTCGAGGTCCACCGGTGACATGACGGGGATGGCGGCGGGTGCGCTTTCCCGGCTCAAGGATACCCGCCTGATCGAGGCGTTCAAGGAGAAGTATTCGAACGTCGCCCGGGAGGACCTTGAGGGCTATGCCGCTTCCGTGGTGCACATTGCGAGCCTCCAGTCCCCGGCCGCCGCTGCCGTTGCCGCCGGGGCACTTGAGCAGATCGCGCAGTTGGGGGAGCTCGACCGCCGGGTCCACGCCATGCTCGGCCCGCTCTTTTCGGCGAACCTCGATGCGGGCGGCTCCATCGACGCCCTCTTCGAGTTCTGCTTTGCCAGGCCCGAGTGGCGACCCTGGCTGAGCGCCTGCCTCACCGCCCTGGGCCATGAGTGCGGCACCTTCCTCTCTGAAGCCGATCTCGAGGAGGACGATCCGCCGAAGACGGAAGACCAAAATCCCGCGCGGCTCACCCAGCAGTCTTTCGCGGTGCTGGCGGCGGCCGGCTTCAGGAAAGAGGCGCGCCGGCTTGAAAAAAGCTACAGGAAGCGTCGCTACGAAGAGTTACTGAACACCTTGCATGGACAGGTGCTGAGCCTGGCCGGAGATGTCGAGCGGCGGGTCGGAGCGGAGAGATTCGCCCTTTGGGTGCGGGGCCAGGGTAAACCCCGGCGGCACATGGCCGTCATCGAGGCGCTTTGCGGACAAGTTCCCGGCAAGGAGCCCGTTGCCCAGAACATGATGGCGAAGGCCGGGCTGTGGATATTCGCACAGCTGATGGAACTCCGGCATCTGATCGGGCTGGACGCCGCATCATCGGACACGCAATCGCTCCTCGAGGTATTTTTCCAGGAGCGGATCACCGTCGAGGAGGACCGCAGGATCTCCGAGCGGTTGCGGGCCGCGCCCGATCCGGGGCGAGTGACCGATGCCATTCTGGCCTTCATCGAAAAAAACCCCGAGACCCGGGCCATGGGGCGGCTGCTCGACCACCTGGCCGAAAGTCCGGACCTGCGCGTGGCGGGCAGGCTGCTCAGGGTCCAGGGTGAGGGCCTCGATTTGATCCAGGACCTGCCGGAGGTCCTCGGACGGCTCGGCGCTCCCCTGCTGGGTCTTCTGCCCGAGGTCATCGCGACCCGGAATCCCGTGCTCGTCACCCGCGCCCTGAACCTGATCCGGCAACTGCCCGTCGAAGGGTCCGTAAACCTGCTCCTGGAGCACTGGGAGCTGTTTTGGGAATACGACAAACGGAGCCTGCTTGAAGCGCTTCAGGACATCGGCGACCGCCGGTTTCTCGCCCCGTTAAAAGGCGAGCTTAAAGGGATCGAAATCCCGGAGGCCCCGACCTATCGGCTGCTCTGCCTGATTCATGGGCGGAAGGACCCCTTGCTCAAAAAAATCGAAGCCGAGGTGGAACGCCACAGGCGCAAACATCTGGAAGGCCTCAAGGCAGCCGAGACCGGCGATCTGTCCGTGCTTCTGGATCGGCCGTTCGACCTCGAGCTCAAGTGCCGCCGCTGCCGGAAAACCTACAGCTATGAAGTCCATGAAGTGACCTCGCTGCACGGCACGAAAGGCGATTATCTCATTGCGGATCACATTCGGTGCAAGAATTGCGGCGCGGTGGACAACTACGAGAAAACGCCCGAGGCGAACCTGGCGGTGATGGGGCACGGGTTCGCGCTGATGGCCCTGGGGGACGAGGGGCGCAAGATCATGGACCGAGGCCCCCTGCAATTCGCCGAGAGCAAGTTGATCGGCGGGAAGGCCAGGTCGATTGAGGAGACCCTGCGATACTATGAAGAAATGCTGGCAAAAACGCCCGAAAGCGTGGCGCATCTCATCGGCTATGCCAATACCCTCAGCAACGCCAAGAGGGCTGATGAGGCCGCGGCGGTCTACCGCAAGGCCATAGGATACGACCCCCGGTCGGTTGAAGCACTGGTGTCGCTCGGGCAACATGCATCGGCCCGCGGAAACCTGACGGAAGCGTACGACTACCTCGAACAGGCCGTACAGGTCCTGAATTCTGGCAACTACTACCACGTCGGCCAGGACCTGTCGGAGTTCAAGGCGGGGGTCTATGGAGTTTACGCCAACGCCGCGCAGCAGCTCGGAAAAACCCCGCAGGCTCCGGATTGGGTGAGGCCGGCCCTTGCCAAAAAAACGAAGGTCGGCCGCAACGAACCGTGCCCCTGCGGCAGCGGCAAGAAATACAAAAAATGCTGCCTGGCGAAATAATCCCGGCTTATGAAAGCCGGAAACCAGGCCGAGCGTGGATGCCGGATCAAGTCCGGCATGACGACCTTTGCGTATCGGGCTGCCGGTTTATACCGCTTGTCATATTTATGTTCCGGAAATGAGGATGGCGGTATAAGCGTTGTAACAAAATAGCGTCCGGCAACTGGAACGCTATTTTGACAACCACTATAGTAATTGGTCTCTAAATGAATTGCCTGGATGGATATGGGGAGCAGAGGTTACCGACCGACCGCATTGGCTCAGGCACCGGCCGTCAAGGGCGATCCGCTTCTCGTTGTTCCCGACGAGTTCCCATGGTATCATGAACATGATAATATGATACCGTACCGCGGAGTTGAACCATGCCGTCCGAAGACGTCTTCCGGGAAATCCTCGAGAACCTGCACGACGGGGTTTATTTTGTCGACACCAAACGGCGGATCACCTTCTGGAACAAGGGGGCCGAGCGGATCACCGGGTACAGCGCGGCGGAGGTCGTGGGGTCCTCGTGCGCGGACGGCATCCTGAACCACGTGGATGCCCAGGGGGTCGAGCTGTGCGGGGGTCCATGCCCCCTGCAGGCGACCATCGTGGACGGCGGCACACACGAGGCCGAGGTCTACCTGCACCACAAGCAGGGCCACCGCCTGCCGGTCTGGGTGCGGGCCGCCCCCCTGCGCGACGCCGCCGGCCGGGTCATCGGCGGGATCGAGCTCTTCACCGACCTCAGCCCGCGATTGGCCTTGCAGGAGCAGGTCGAGGAGCTCAGGAAACTCGCCCTCATCGACGCGTTGACGGGGCTGCCGAACCGGCGGCACCTGGAAGCCTGTGTGCACGCGCGGCTCGCGGAGCTTCAACGCAGCGGGGCCGGCTTCGGCCTGCTCTTTATCGACATCGACCATTTCAAGCGCTTCAACGACACCCACGGCCACGACATCGGCGACCGGGTGCTCAAAATCGTGAGCGACACGCTGTCGCTTTCGGTCCGTCCCTTCGACACGGTCTGCCGTTGGGGCGGGGAGGAGTTCGCCGGGGTCTTCCCGCACGCGAACGCCCCCGTGCTGCGCGGCATCGCCGAACGGCTGCGGGAACTCGTGTCGCAATCCAGGGTGGAGGCGGGCAGCGAGGCCTTGAGCGTGACGGTCTCCGTGGGCGGGGCGCTGGGCACGCCCGCCGACACGATCGAGACTCTGGTCAAGCGCGCCGACGAGCTGATGTACGCCAGCAAGAACGACGGGCGCAACCGCGTGACGGTGGAATCGCGCGAGTGAACAGGATGAGGGGAGGGGCGCCGGGTGTTTATCCCAGCTCGGCCTTGATGGCCTGGCCGAGGGCCCCGATGGTGTAGGGCTTGCGGACGTAGCGGCCGGCGCCCAGCTCCTGGGCCCGCTGCACGCGTTCGGTTTCGGCAAAACCGCTGGTGATGATGGCCTTCTGGCGGGGGTGGATCGCGACGATGCCCTCGTAGGTCTCAAGCCCGTCGATGCCGCCGTCCATGATCATGTCGAGGACCACCAGGTCCGCCCGGTGGTCCTTGAGGTACTCGATCGCCTCTTCGCCGCCGGCCGCGGCCGCGGTCTGATAGCCCAGTTGTTCGATGATCCGGGTGGCGATTTCCCGCTGCTCCCGCACATCGTCGACGACGAGGATCCTCTCGCCGCGGCCCTTGATTGCCTCGAGCGTGACGGCCTTCGACTCCGCCAGCCGCTCCTGGTCGGTCACCGGGAAGTAGAGGTCGATGGTAGTGCCCGCGCCCTCCTGGCTCTGCACATCGATGAAGCCGTGGTGGTCCTTGACCGTACCCCACACCACGGCCATGCCCAGACCGGTGCCGCTGCGCCCCATCTTCTTCTTGGTGTAAAACGGTTCGAAAATCCGCTGAAGATCCTCCGGGGCGATGCCGACCCCGTCGTCGGCCACCCGGATCAGGGCATAATCCCCGGGCGGCACCTCGTGGAACCCGCGCAAGGGCCGCTCGACGGTGCGGTTGCAGGTGGTGATGGTGACCCGGCCGCCCTCGGGCATGGATTCAGCCGCATTGGAGACGAGGTTCATGATGGTTTTCGACAGATGAACCGGCGAGCCCAGGATGTTCAGCAGGCGCCCATCGAGCCGGGTGTCGACCTCGAGATCAGGGTGAAAGGATCTCAGCCGCTCGAACTCGGGGCTGTCGAGGTATTCGGCGACCAGGCCGTTCAGGTTCGCCACCTCCGAGACCGCCACCCCGCGGCGCGCGAGCGTCAGCAGATCCTGAACGATGGCGGCGGCCTTCTTGCCCGAGTCGCGCATGACCTCGATCGGCCGCCGCAGGGGGCTGTCGGCGGGCATGTCGAGCAGCAGCAGGTCCGGGTAGCTGACGATCCCGGAGAGCACGTTGTTCAGGTCGTGGGCCACACCGCCGGCCAGTGTCCCGATGGCTTCCATTTTCCGGGAGCGGTTCAATCGTTCCAGCAGCAGCTCGTTTTCGCGCTGGGCCCGGCGCCGCTCGGTGATGTCGCGCGTGACGCCGAGAACCCCGATCGGGAGGTTGTCCTCGTTCAAGATGAAGGAGGCGGTCACCTCGGCCCAGACGGTGGACCCGTCCTTGCGGTACATTTCCACCTCGACGGTCGAAGCCCCCTGGTATGACCCGCTCCTCTTGTCGAGGGCGTATCGGCGGTTGAGCTCGGCGATTGCCTTTTCAACGGAATTCGGGGTGAGGATCTGCTCCAGGCGAAGGTCCAGAAACTCTTCCTGCGTCCAGCCCTGCATCACCTCGCCCGCGGGGCTCACGTAGGTGAGCCGGAAATCAAGATCCATGGTCCAGATGACGTCGCTGATGTTCTCCGCCAGCAGCCGGTACTTGCGTTCGCTGTCCCTGAGGGCCTTCTCGGATTTTTTGCGAACCCGGATTTCCTCTTTGAGGTCCTCTCTGGTCTTCAGCAGCGCGACTCGCTCCTCTTCCAGGTCGGCAGTGGCCTGACGGGTTCGGCGGTTCAACGTCTGCAGGCCGTTGACCAGTACGGAGACCGCGATGGCGGCCAGGGCGTTCAAAAAAATGAAATTGGCCCAGGCGGTGACCAGGCGGGCGGTTGAAACCCCGGCGTCGTGGTCGGTCAGCCAGGCCATGGCCAGCAATACGACGGCGTTCAGCAAAGTCGCCGCCAGGGCGGCCTTCAGCCCCAGAAGGACGCTGGCCATGACGGCAAAACAGAAGAGCCAGGCCGGCCCGCCGCTCAAAAAGCCGACTTCCCGGATGATGAAGACGCCGACCCCGAAGATGACCAGCAGCATCAGGGCCGCTCTCAGTCGGAGTCCCAGGCGCCGGAACACCAGCAGGCTTGCGGTCAGGGCGAAAGCCCCGAGATCGGCCGCCAGCAGAACCCATCGGTTTTCGGCCAGCGCCATTCTGACGGCCGGTATCAGGGCCGCCAGGGACAGGATCAGGCCGGCGGCGATCGCCGAGAAGGCGATGCGCGTGCGCCAGTAGTCGAGGTCGTCCCTGATTTGATCCGGGCGGGACAGGACGAAGGCGTCCATGAAACGCTTGAACGTGTCGTGGATCGAAAAGCGCTTGGCCCACGCGGAGACTTGGTGCGGAAATGGCATGTGGCGTTCCCGGCACCGGTTGTGGTTTCAGAGCCCGGTGCGCAACATAGAATATTATCACATTATCGGCTTTTTTGCAGGGCTCTTTAATGGATGATGAACCCGCCCACTCAGACAGGGGGTCCCGGACGATCGAGCTCGGCGCGCAGGGCATTGGCCAGCTCTTCGACTGTGTAGGGTTTTTTCACGTATGCGCCCGTGCCCAGCGCATGGGCGCGCTTGACGCGGTCTGTTTCGGCAAAGCCGCTGGTGATGATGGCTTTTTGCCGGGGGTGGTACTCAAGAATGCGGCGGTACGTCTCAAGGCCGTCGATTCCGGGGTCCATGATCATGTCCAGGATGACCAGGTCCGCGGAGTTGCTCGCCATGTAGGCTACGGCCTCCTCCCCGCTTGCGGCGCACTCGTGGACGTAGCCCAGTTGGGAGAGAATGCAGGTCAAAAGTTCACGCTGCTCCTTGACATCGTCGACGACCAGAATTTTCTCGCCGCGGCCCCTGAATGACTCAAAGGCGACGATATTCTCTTTCGGGGTCGCCTCGCGCGAGGTGGCGGGAAAAAAGATCTCGATCGTGGTGCCCGCGCCCTGCGTGCTGCGCACATCGATATAGCCGTGGTGGTCCTGCACCGTGCCCCACACCACCGCCATCCCCAGACCGGTCCCGCTGCGGCCCATTTTCTTTTTGGTGTAGAAAGGCTCGAAAATCCGCTGCAGGTCCTCCGCCGAGATGCCGACCCCCGTATCGGAAACCTGCAGGCGCACGTAGGGCCCTTCCACCACGTCGGCGTAGCCTTGAATCGGTCTCTCAAGGGTGACGTTCTCGGTCGCGACGGTGACGAGTCCGCCCTCGGACATGGCTTCGGCCGCGTTCGACAAGAGGTTCATGATCGTTTTCGAAAGATGGATCGCGGACCCCCTCAGGTTCAACAGGCCGGGAGCCAGGGCGGTCCTGACCTCGACCAGGGGGTGAAAGGCAAGCAGCTGCCTGAATTCCGGGCTCTTGAGGTGGTCGTTGACCAGATCGTTCAGGCTCAGCACCTCCGGGTTCGTCACTCCCCGGCGGGCCAGGGTGAGCAGGTCCTGGACGATGGCCGCCGCCTTCTTCCCCGAATCCCGGATGGTCTCGACCGGTTTTCGAAGGAGGCTCTCCTGCGGCAGGTCCCACAAAAGCATGTCCGGGTAGCTGACGATCCCTGAGAGAACGTTGTTCAGATCGTGTGCCACCCCGCCTGCCAGGGTGCCGAGGGCTTCCATCTTCTTGGAGCGCTCCAGACTTTCGATCAGCAGTTCCCGCTCTCTCGCGGCTCTCCGGCGCTCGGTGATGTCGCGGGTGACCCCCAGGATGCCGACCGGTTTGCCGTCCTCCCCCACAATGAAGGACGCCGTCACCTCGGCCCAAACGGTCGCGCCGTTTTTGTGGAGCAGCTCGAGCTCAAGGGAGGTCGGCTGCCCGGAGGCGCCATTCTGCAGGACCTCCGCGTATTTCTCGGCGAACGCCCTTTTGACGGTGTCGATGGAGGCCGGCGTCATGATTTGGGTCAAACCGAGGTTTAGGTGCTCCTCCCGCGTCCATCCCTGCATGCTGTGCGCCCTCGGCCCCACATAGGTGAACTGCAGGTTCAGGTCCATCGACCAAACGACGTCCGGGAGGCTTTCGGTCAGCACCCGGTATCTGTTCTCGCTTTGCCGCAGCGCGGCCCTTTCGCGCTTGAGCTCGGTCGTGGCGCGCTGCGTCCGGAGGTTGAGCGTCTGAAGGCTGTTGACGAGGATGGCCACCGAGACGGCGGAGGCGGCATTGAGGACAAGGAAATTGATCCAGCTGGCGAAGGCCTGCGGCTTGGAAAGATTCAAGGCTTGCCCAAGCGGGGCGCCGGCGCTCATCACAAGCGCGAGCAGCGCAATCGTGGCGGCATTCACGGCGGTGGACGCGAGTGCGCCACGCAGGCCCCCGAACATCCCGGCGAGCACGCCCAAAAAAAACAGCCAGGCCGGTCCACCGCCGGCGAAGCCCGTGCCGAGAATGCTCAGAACTCCGACCGAATATACAATCAGAAAAATGACGGCCGCACGCACCCTACGGTCGATGCGATGGAAGAAAAGAAGCAATCCGGACAGCGCAAAGGCGAAGAGGTTCGCGGCCATCAGCGCCCAGCGACCCTCGGCCCATCGCATGATCGCGGCGGACACGAGCGCCGGCAGGCACAGCAGCATGCCGCCGGCCATAATGAGGGTCAGGATGTGCTCGCGCCAGTGTTCGAAGCCCTCGACAGGCGGGTCCCCTTCGTTGAAAAGGGGCTTGCCCCGCAGAAGGTCTATAAGCGTCCGGAAGGGAGAGCTTTTCTTCAGCGATAGCATCCCTGAAGCTCCTATTGCGCACAGCCGCCGCTAGGATTATCCATAGATATTATATCGGCAGAAATCAACAAAAGGTTGAACGCGGACTCTTCCGTTGGTCCGTCCGGGGGGCGAACAAGGACTGAGGCTCAGGGCGAGATCCGTCCCTTGCGGCGGAGGGTTTCCGCGGCGGACAGGAGCACGGGCACCACCACCAGGGTCAGCAGGGTGGCGAAGAGCAGGCCGAAGATGACGGCCACCGCCATGGGGCCCCACCACTGGGTGGACTCCCCGCCGACCACGATCGCAAACTTACGGAAGTCGATGCTGACCCCCGCCGCCATGGGCAGAAGCCCCAGAATGGTGGTGATGGCGGTCAGCATCACGGGCCGCAGCCGCGTGCGGCCGGCCTGGATCAGGGCCTCGCGCACGGCCAGCCCGCGCTCGCGCAGCTGGTTGTAGTAGTCGATCAGCACGATGGCGTTGTTGACCACCACCCCGGCCAGGCTGATCACGCCGATGCCGGTCATGATGACGCCGAAGGCCGTCCCGGTCACGAGCAGCCCGATGAAGACGCCGATCAGCGAAAGGACCACCGAGGTCAGGATGATCAGGGGCACGGCGAACTTGTCGAACTGGGCGAGCAGCACCATGAGGATGAGGCATACGGCGGCGAAGAACGCCTTGCCCAGGAAGGCGCGGGCCTTGTCCTGCTCCTGCTGCTCGCCGGTGAAGCGGTAGGCGTAGCCGCGCGGCCAGGGGATCTTCCGCAGGCGGGCGTCGATCTCGGCGATGATCTCGTTCGCCAGCCGCCCGGAGACGTCGCCCGAGACCGTCACCACCCGTTTCTGGTCGAGCCGCATGATGGCGCCGATGCCGCTTGCCAGTTCGACGGTGGCGACACTGGTCAGCGGGATCGGCTCACCGCGCGGCCCGGAGACGGTGATGCGCTTCAAGCCCTCCACCGAGTGGCGGTCGCGCTCGGGCAGCCGGGCGATGATGTCGTACTCGTTCTTGCCCTCGCGGAAGACGCCGACCTTGGCGCCGTTGATGGCGGCCTTGACGGTGTAGGCGATGGTGTAGGTGTCCAGGCCCATCAGGGCCGCCTTCTCCTTGTCCACCCGCACCTGGATCTCGGGCTTTCCCCTGACGAAGTTGTCCTTGAGGTCCACCAGGCCGGGGATGTCGCGGATCTCGCGGCGGACCCGGGCGGCGAGATCCCCCAGCACGTGGATGTCCTCGCCGGAGATCTCCAGGTTGATGGCCATCCCCGTGGGCGGTCCCTCCTTTTCCTTCTCGACCTGCACCTCGGCGCCCCGGATCGTGCCGAGCAGACGCTCGCGGACCTCGTTCACGATCTCCGAGGACGGGCGCGAGCGGTCGTGGAAATCCTTGAAGTCGAGCGCCACGCGGTTGATGTGGGTCCCGGTCCCGCCCTGGGAGAAGGGGTCCCCGCCCGCCGCGCCGATGTTGGAAATCACGTAGCGGATGTCCGGGTACTCGGAGACGATCGCCTCCACCTGGGCCACCAGCCGGTCGGAGGCGTCGAGGTTGGTGCCCTCCGGCGCCTTGAGGTTGACATAGGCCCGCCGCGGTTCCGATTCCGGGAAGAACTCGACCCCCTTGCCGAAGATCACGAAGGCCGGCAGCGCCAGACCGAGCAGCCCGAAGGCGGAGAGCAGCACGACCAGCCGGTGGTCGAGCGCGAGCCCGAGCAGCTTGAGGTAGAGGCGCTTCACCGCATGGTCGCGCTCGTCCGGGTCCTCGGCGGGGGCCCCGGCCTTCGACCCGCTGGTAGCGGGCGGAGAGCACCGGGTTGATGACGAGCGCCACGAAGAGCGAGGCGGTGAGCGCGATGATGACGGTCAGGGGCAGATACTTCATGAACTCGCCCATGATCCCCGGCCAGAACATCATCGGGATAAAGGCCCCCAGGGTGGTCAGGGTGGAGGTGATCACCGGCCAGGCCACCTGGTTGGTGGCGATGAGGGCGGCGCGGACGCGGGTTTCCCCCTGCTGCATGTGGCGGTAGATGTTCTCCACGATGACGATGCCGTTGTCGACCAGCATGCCGAGCGCCAGGATGAGCGAGAAGAGCACCACCATGTTGAGGGTGATGCCGAAACCCGGCGAGGACCGCGAAGGTGATGAACATCGAGTAGGGGATGGACAGGGCGACGAACACCGCCGACTGGCCGCCGATGAAGACGAAGATGACGGCCAGCACCAGGATCAGCCCGGAGATGATGTTGTTCTCGAGGTCGGCCACCATCAGGCGCACGTCGTTCGACATGTCGGAGGTGAGGTCGATCTTGAGGCTCTGCGGCAGGAACTCCCTCATCTCGGCCACCACGCGCTTGACCTCGTCGGTGACCGCCACGATGTTCTCCCCGCTCCTCTTGACCACCGCGATGGTGACGCTCGGCTGCCGGTTGAGGCGGCTTCTGGTGCGCGGGTCCTTGTGGGCGTCCTCGATCACGGCCACGTCGCGCAGATAGACCGGCTTGCCGTCGCGCACGAAGGCCACGATGGAGAAGATCTCCGCGGGGTGTTTGAAGTCCTCGGGCACGCGCACGATGTACTTGCCCTCGCCGATGTCCATGCTGCCGCCGGGCATGTTGACGTTGCCGCGAGTGACCGAGCCGATGATGCTCGAAAAGGGCACGTTGTAGGCCGCCACCCGGTCGAGATCGAACTCCACGTGGATCTCGCGCTCGAGCCCGCCGGTGATACGGGCCTCGAGGACACCGGGGACGGACTCGAGCCGGTCCTGGATGTCCTCGGCGAGGTCCTGCAGGCGCCGCAGGCTGAAGGGCCCGGTCAGCACCACCCGGATCACGGGCAGGTCCGAGAAGTTGACCTCCTGGATCGCGGGGTCGTCCTCGAGGTCGGCCGGCAGGTCGTTCTTGGCCTGGTCGACTTTGTCGCGCACGCGCTGCACGGCGGTGTCGATGTCCACCTTGGGCAGGAACTTGATGGCGACCGTCGAGATCCCCTCGGCCGAGGTCGCCCGGATCTCCTCCACGTCGTCGATGCCCTTGAGCTTGCGCTCGATCGGGATGGTGATCAGCTCCTCGATGTCCGCCGGCGCCACGCCCTCGTACTTGGTGGTGACGAAGACGTAGGGGATGGTGATGTCCGGAAACGACTCCCGCGGCAGGGTGGCGTAGCAGTAAACGCCGGCGACGACGAACATCACCAGCAGCGCCAGCACGGTGGAATGGCGTTTTAAGGCGAGCTCGTTGACGATCATGGCACGTCCACCCGGGTGCCGTCCTCGACCTCGGTCTGCCCCTTGACGATCAGGTGCTCGCCGGCGGAAAGCCCGCTCACGATCTGCACCCGGTCGCCCTCGATCACGCCGATCTCGACGGTGCGGGACTCGGCCACCCCCTCCTTGGCCACGAAGACGATGCGCTCCCCGCTCTTGTCGACCAGGGCGAAGAGGGGCGCGGCGACGGCGTCCGGGATCACCCGGCGCAGGAAGGCCACGCGGCCGATCATCCCCGGCCGGATCGCGTTATCCGGGTTGTCGACCACGGTGCGCACCAGGAAGGTCTTGGTGGCCGGGTCGGCCTTGAAGGCCACGAAGTCCACCGTGCCGGTCAGCGCCGAGCCCCGGCCGCGCGTCGATCGGTCAGCGGGGTCTTCATCCCCGGGCGGATGAAGCGCACATCCATCTCCGGCACCTGCACGTTGACCTTGATGCGGGCGATGTTGACGATGTTGACGAGCGGCTTGCCGGTCTCGACGAACTCGCCGGCGTCGATGAAGCAGTGGTTGATCACCCCGTCGATCGGGGCGCGCGGGAACCCGCGCTCGTGCATCACGCGCGCCTGCTCGAGGTCTTTCAGCGCGAGCGTCCTCTGGGTTTCGCTGCGGTCGAGGTCCTCCTGGGGGATGATGTTGCGCTCGCGCAGGGATTTTCTCCGGCGGTACTGCTCGTCCGCGAGGTGGAAGGAGGCCTCGGCGTGATCCAGCCGGGCCTTGAGGGCCGCGACGTCGATCTTGGCCAGGAGCGCGCCCTTGCGCACGCGCTCGCCCTCGCGCGGCCCGGTCCACTCCACCCGGCCGGAGGCGTCGGCCGCCACGACGACATCCTCCCAGGCCTCGGTGGTCCCGGGCAGGGTGAGCACGTCGCGCAGGGGCGCGGGTTGGACTTCAAGCACCGCCACCGGCACCCGCCGCTGGGGCTGGGGGGCGTTGGCGCTGCTTTCGCGTCCTTCGCACCCGGCGAGGGCCAGGACCGCGAGCAGCATAGCCGCCGCATATAAGGGCAGGTGTTTCTTCTCCATATCAAGTCTTCTCCGCGGCGTTGTGCAGTCCCGTAAACGCGAGCCGCAGCAGCCGCTCGCTGCGGCCCGGGTCGGAGGCCCCGGGCTGGAACTGTTCCATGTTCAGACTGAAGTCGATCACGCTCAGCACCAGGTAGGCCACGTCCTGCGGGTCGGCCTTGAGGGCGGGGTCGCTTTCCTGGGCCTGGGTATAGATGGCCTTGATGGCGGACACCATCTCCAGATGGAACCCCATCAGGTCGTAGGCCGGCGCCCCCTGGGACGGACCGAAAAACAGGTTGTGAATCATCACGAACAGGGCGTGGTGCTCGCGGGCGGCGCTCTGGATCCGGCGGCAGAAAAAAACCAGCCGCTCGAACAGGCTGCCCGAAGCCGACGCGGCCTCGGCCTGGACCCGGCGCTGGGTATCGGCGGCATGGTCGAGGATGGCCAGGAACAGGCCCTCCTTGCTGCCGAAATAGTAATACAGGACCGGCTTGCTCACCCCCGCCCGGCCGACGAGCTCACGCACGCTGGTGGCGGCATAACCCTTGGCCGCGAAGAGCTCCACGGCGGTCTGGAGCAGCTTTTCCCGGGCCCCCTCCGTGGGGGCCGCCGCATCTGGTATCAGCTCTTTTTTCATTCTTTACCTACCGGTAGGTATAAAAATAACACAGCACCTTGAACCCTGTCAAGTCAGGCGCGCCCTCCCTGGGGGCCGGGTCGATCGGTTCGATGATCCCGCGGCCGCAAGGGAAAAACCTGTTGTGCTGCCCACCGGTGTTGGTCTATGGCTGAACCGGCAGTTCATCACGGCAACCCGTTCTTTTGGAGGGACCATGGCCGGGACTCAACCCGGGGTTACCCACCTCAGGTGTCATCCGCTCACCCGAAAGCGCTGGCCCGATTTCGAGGAGCTTTTCGGCCCGCACGGAGCCTACGGCGGGTGCTGGTGCATGTGGTGGCGTTCGACGCGCCGGGAATTCGAGGAGCGCAAAGGCAACGGCAACCGCCTGGCCATGAAGGCCATCGTGGATTCGGGGGAAGTTCCGGGGGTCCTGGCCTATGTTCAGGGAAAGCCCGCCGGCTGGTGCTCGGTCGGGCCCCGTGAACGTTTCGGGACGCTTGAGCGCTCCCGAGTCCTGAGAAGACTGGACGAGGAGCCGGTGTGGGCGATCGTCTGCTTTTACGTGGCCAGGGGATTCCGCGGCCAGGGGTTGGCCGAGGCCCTCATCGGGGGCGCCCTGGATCATGCGAAGGCCGAGGGAGGAGGGATTGTCGAGGCCTACCCCACGGTTCCACGGGGCCGACAGCTGGCCCCCGTGTCGAGTTACATGGGAGTTCCCGCCATGTTTGCCCGGTTGGGGTTCACGGAATGCGCCCGGCCGTCAGCCGCAAAGATGATCATGCGCCGCCATATCGGGTAATCCCGGTTTTTGCTTGACAATAACCGCCGGCTTGAGCCTATAAAGTCGGTACGGCGGGCCGATCGCGCACCTGCTGCTCCCCCTCGACTTCTTCCGTCTGCGCCGGATCACGCCGCGATCACCCTTGATCACCGCGACCCGGTTCCGCCTCGGTTTTATTCTCCCTTCCCCTCAGCCCGACGGGTATTCGGACGACCCGACGCCGTGGTCTTCGGATTCCGGCGACCCGTCGACCGGCATCAGGACCCATCACCAGAGAAAGGAGGGCGCATGGGCACCCAAAAGCTGTTGCTGCCTTACAACTTTTCGGAGCAGGATCGCAGGGCGCTCGAGTTCACGGTCGACACCTTTGCCTCGCGCAGCGACGCGCAAATCACCCTCTTCCACGCCTACCCGCTGCTTCCGGCCATCGAAGTCCAGAACCAGGAGGTGACCGAGCGGTTGAAAGGGAGCATGGCCTACCTCCACTCGAAAATCGCCGAGCTGGAGACGGATTTCCAGGCCGTGAAAAATGAGCTGATCGAAGGCGGGTTCCGGCCGGAACAGGTGAAGGAGCTGTTCAAGCCCAGGAAAAAAGAGGTCGTCCACGAAATCATCGATCTTCATCACGTCGAGCGCTTCGACTGCATTGTGTTGAGCCGGCGGCCCGGCAGGATCGGCCGCTTTTTCACCGGGAGCCTGCACCTCAAGCTGATCTCGTCTTTGAAGAAGGTCACGGTCTGCGTGGTGATCTAGTGTCCGCCCGGAAGCGGCGTCCGGTAGGCTGCGTCACATCTTGGCAATCCTCGACGCAGATCGACTGCCGCCGGCGTGGTGCGCGGTTGCCGAATCACCGCGGCCGTGGCGTGAACCGAAATCCGCCATTTCCGAACGGAAGCACTCCCGAGTCCCGGCATTGATAGAAAAACTTTCAGCGCAGAATAGGAGGTTTTCCATGGGGATTGATGAAAGGATCGACATCGACCTGTTCAAGGTGGTCACCCGCGCCATCGCGCATTCGGAGTCCCTGGACGCGATGACCGCTCACCTGTCCCAGTTGCTGGTGGCCGCGCTCGGCATCAAGGGCTGCAGCGTCTTTGCCCTGGACCCGGAATCGGGTGAGCTGGAAATCCTCGGCAGCTTCGGGCTGAGCGTGCGCTATCTCAACAAGGGGCCGCTGTTGTCGAAGAAAAGCATCTCCCGCACCATTCAGGGCGAGCCGGTGATCGTCGCCGACATCGACAAGGCCAAGAGCCTGCAGTACCCGGAGGCGGCCCGATCGGAGGGGATCCGGGCCATCGTGTCCCTGCCGGTGACGCTCAGCGACCGGGTGATCGGCGCCTTGCGCCTGTATCACGGTGAGCCTTGGGACATCTCCCGGCGCGACGTGGACTCGCTGCTGGTGCTGGCCGAGATGATCGGACTCGCCATGGTCTACACCCGATTGAGCACCGCCGTGCAGACCGTCAAGGATGCCGTCGACGGCGTCCACCTGGTCTGGACCGGCAACGCCGGATAGGATTCGGAGGCCGGCGGCGCGAGTGTTTTATTTGCCGTACGGATTGCGTGCGGTGCGCTTGATGGCGCCTTTGCAAGTAAACCGTTGGAAGCCGCTGCCGGAAATAATGAGGCTGTGGGGATTTCACCAAGGCCGTCGCGTTCACCCGAAAAAGAGAAGGGAAGGAGAAGAAAGATGCACGGCAGATACCTGTTCGCCCTAACGGTCGTTCTGGTCTTTTGCGGGTGTGCGGCGCTGCCCCTTCCCCACACCCCCGGGGAGCCGGCGGCAGCCGCCTCCTACGGCTATCACCCCATCGATTCGCTGCCGGTCGCGATCTCGCCGGCGAACGCATCGCAGGAGAGCAAGCTCGCGGCCCTGCCGGATGAGACCATGCGCCTGGCGATCGGGCAGTTCGACGCCAAGGCCGGCATCACCTACGGCCCGGTCGCGACCGGGGTTGCGGGCAACAGCTACGTGGTGGTCCTCGACTACGTCAAGTTCACCACCAAGTCCTTCGGCGTGAAGAGGACCGAAGCGGCCGGAAAGGTCGTTGCCCGCGTGACGGCCGAACCGTCCCCGGACCTGCTGGTGCCGGTCTACATCGGCGTCGGGCTGCGGCTCACGGCGAACGTGGCCGTGCGCGAGGGCCGCGTGGACCTGGGCAACCTCTTTGCGCTCGGGGTGGCCGCGCAGGCCCGGCAGATTTCGGGGACCCTGGTCATCCAGACTTTGGGGTTGAGCGGGGAGGGGGTTTCCCCCCTCATCCCGATGCCGAGCGAAATCAACCCCACGACCATCCAGAACGCCATCCTGGCACTCGGCACCATCAAGGCCAAAATCTACGACGGCAGGGTCTCCGTGGTGCCCCGGGTGGTCGGCGTGTACAACAACCTGGGAGGCGGGCAGGAGACGATCAACGGGTTCATCTCGACGATCCTGCAGTCGCCGCCCACGCTGGAGGTCAAGTAGCCCCCCCGTTCGAACAGTCCAGGAAAGGGCCGCAACCGGCCGCAGGTGCCGCCCGGGAGAGATCGGCGCCGGCGCTATCGGTCCATCCCCTCCGCCTGCCCCAGGCCCCCGGTCGCGCGGGGTTTCCGAAAAATTAGTTGACAAAGTCAAACAATAGTTTGATTATGGCACCTATCTGCCCCCCGCCTCCTCAAGGAGAACCCCGATGACTCAGACCGACCTGGCCCGGCAGGTGGCCGCGGTGCGTGGGTTCAATCGCTTCTACACCCAGCAGATCGGGCTTCTGACCGAGGAGTACCTGAAAACCCCGTTCTCGCTGACCGAAGCGCGCGTGATCTACGAGCTCGCCCGCCTCGAGGAGACGACCGCCACCCGCCTCTGCACTGAACTGGGGCTGGACGCGGGCTACCTCAGCCGTATCCTGCGCCTCTTCAAAAAGCGGGGGGTGATCGACAAAAGACCTTCGACGACCGACCGGCGCCAAAGCGTCCTGCGTCTGACCGGCGCGGGACGGGCGGCGTTCGAGGCGCTGAACGCGCACTCGCATCGCGATATCGAGGCCATGCTGCGCCGGCTGCGTGCCGAGGATCAGACCCGCCTGGTTTCCGCCATGCACACCATCGAGCGGCTGCTCGCCCCCGGGCCCCGGCAGACGGCTTCCTTCCTGCTGCGCCCCCACCGGCCCGGCGACATGGGTTGGGTGGTTCAGCGCCACGGTGTGCTCTATACCGAGGAATACGGGTGGGATGAGCACTTCGAGGCCCTGGTCGCCGACATCACGGCCCGGTTCATCCAACGCTTCGATCCCCGCCGGGAACGCTGTTGGATCGCCGAGCGCGACGGAGAGAACGTCGGTTCGGTGTTTCTGGTGAAAAAAACCGGCCGGACCGCCAAGCTGCGCCTCCTGCTGGTCGAGCCGCGCGCCCGCGGGGCGGGCATCGGCGCCCGACTGGTCGAGGAATGCATCCGCTTCGCCCGGCAGGCCGGGTACCGCAAGATCACGCTCTGGACCAACAGCATACTGGTCTCCGCCCGGCGGATCTACGAAAATCAGGGGTTTCGGCTGATCGACAGCGCACCGCACCACAGCTTCGGCCACGACCTGATCGCCGAAACCTGGGAGCGGACGCTCTAGTTTAGGGGAATAGACTGAAGGCCGAAGGCTGAAGGCAAAGAAAAGAATAAAGAATCCAGTTCGCCGCAGGCCGTGTCTCACTCGGGTTTTCCTTCCTTGGCGGGAGGGGGTGAAACGCGGCGGCCGCCGATGGCGGCAAGGGGGCTTGGTGCCCATGGACAGGGGGATCATTCTGCCGGCCGCGGTGGCGGCGATCAACGGCATCCTGGTCGGTTCGGCGATCGTCGCCACGCGCTTTGTCATCGGCCAGAGCAGCCCCGCCTCCCTGGCGCTGCTGCGCTACGGCATCGGCTGCTGCTGCCTGCTGCCGCCGCTTTTGTGGATGCGGCGCACGCGCTTCGAACGGCGCGACCTGCTGCCGATCGCGCTGCTCGGCGTGACCCAGTTCGGGGTCGTCGTCTGCCTGCTCAACTTTGCGCTGCAGCACATCACCTCGGCGCGTGCCGCCCTGATCTTCGCCTCGTTCCCCTTGCTGACGATGGTGTTCTCATCCGCCCTCGGCCGTGAGCGGATCACCCTGACGAAATCCCTCGGTGTGTTATTGAGCATCGCCGGCGTGGCGCTGGCGCTCGGCGAAAAAGCCCTCGTGCCGGTCGGCCCGGGGGGCGGTTGGGCCGGGGAGCTGGCGGTCCTGGCGAGCGCCGCCTGCGGCGCGATCTGCAGCGTGCTGTACCGACCCTATTTGATCAAATACCCGACCCTGGCCCTGAGCGCCCTGGCGATGCTCGCTGCGGTCTTTTTCCTCGTGTGGCTCGCCGCCGGCGAGGGCTTCTTCAACCAGGCTCCGCGCATCAGCGCGGGCGGGTGGCTGGCGGTCGGCTTTATCGGCGTCAGCAGCGGGATCGGCTATTACCTGTGGTTGTGGGCCCTCAAGCACACCACCCCCACCAATGTGACGGCATTCCTGGCGCTCAGCCCGATCACCGCCACCGGTTTGGGGGCCGCGTTTTTGTCTGAAGAGATCACCTGGGTCATCCTCGCGGCTCTGGCCTGCGTCGCCGTCGGCCTGTGGATCGCCCTGTGGCAAACCCCACCCAACGCAAAGGCTCGCCATGCTGAAACCGAATCTGCCGATGATTGACGACCCGGAGGGCTCTGCCGCACCGGCCGGGTTTCCGGCCGTGATCGACGCCCATGTGCACGTGTTCCCGGACAGCATCTTTTCCGCCATCCGGCAGTGGTTTGACGACAATGCCTGGACGATCCGCTACCGCATGCCCACCTCCGGGGTGTTCGACTTCCTGCTCGCGCGCGGGGTCGGGCATATCGTCGCCCTCCAATATGCCCACAAGCCCGGCATTGCCGGAATGCTGAATCGATACCTGGCGGCCGAATGCCGCAAATACCCCGGCCGCGTCACCGGCATGGCCACCGTCCTGCCCGGGGAGCCGGATGCGGCCGCGATCCTGAAGGCGGCGTTCGACGACGGTCTGGCGGGCGTCAAGCTGCATGCCCACGTGCAGTGCTTCGACACCAATTCACCGGACATGGACGAGATCTACAGCCTGTGCGCGTCCGCGGACAAGCCCATTCTGATGCACGTCGGCCGGGAGCCCAAGAGCCCGGCCTACCGCTGCGACCCCCACCAGATCTGCGGTGCGGACAAAGTCGAACGGGTGCTCAAAAACCACCCCGGGTTGAGGGTCTGCGTCCCCCACCTGGGGTTCGACGAGCTCCGCGCCTACCGCCGCCTGATCGAGAAATACGACACCCTCTGGCTGGACACGACCATGGTGCTGACCGACTACTTCCCGCTGGCCGAAGCCGTCGACCTGAAAACCTACCGGCTGGAGCGGGTCATCTACGGCTCGGATTTCCCGAACATCCCCTACGCCTGGGACCGGGAGCTCAAGCAACTGGAGAGCGCCGGTCTCGGCGAGGCGGATCTGGTCCAGGTGCTGAACCGCAGCGCCGCGCGCTTCTACGGCATCGATATCGGGCCATGAACGCCTCGCCGCACCCCACCCCTTTTGAAGTGCCCTTCGGCGATCTCCGCCTCCACGGGGACGGCTACGCCCCGCGCTGCCCCACCCTCGTCCTGCACGGGGCCGGGACCTCCTCGCGCGACCGCTTCCGGCGTCTGCGTGCGGCCCTGAATGCGGCCGGGCTACCCTCGGCCGGCTTCGACTTCGTCGGCCACGGTCAGACCGGCGGCCGCCTTCTCGGCAGCACGCTGGCGGCGCGCACGGAGCAGGCCGCCGCCGTCATCCGCCACTGCGGCCTCGAGCCGCTCTGCCTGATCGGGGCCAGCATGAGCGGGCACACCGCCATACGGCTGACACGGCATTTCACGGTCGCGGCCCTCGTGCTGCTCGTTCCGGCCGTGTACGCCGCGAGGGCCTACTGCCTGCCGTTCGGCCCGCAGTTCTCAGCCGCCATCCGCACCCCGGGCAGCTGGAAGGATTCGGAGGCGTTCGAGATCCTCGCGGAGTTCCGGGGGAAGCTCCTGGTCATTGCCGCCGAGCGCGACGCCGTCATCCCGGCCGGGGTGGCCGAACGGGTTCTGGACTCCGCCCCAAACGCCCGCAGCCGCCGACTTCACATCGTGCCGGGCTCCGGGCACCTGTCGCTCTTTCCGACCGAGAGTGATTTTCACGCAGCGGTCGAGATGATCGCTGAGACCGGCCGGGGGGCGGAATGACCCAACGATTAAAGGACCCGCCGGGCCGGCACGCGACGGGCCGGACGAGCGGTTGTCTTCCCGGGTCCTTTACCGCCGGCCCCATCCCTGGTAGAATCATGGCATACCGGGACGAATTCAAGGCACGGACAGATCCATTCACCACTATTCTCGGGAAGGCGGACGGATGGGACTCACACTGGGGCTCGGCGCGGTTCTGGCACTGGTCGTTTTTTTCGGGGTCACGCTCTACAACAAGCTGGTGCGCCTGCGCAACACGCGCGGAGTCGGCCTGGTCGGACATCGATGTGCAGCTCAAGAAGCGCCACGACCTGGTGCCGAACCTGGTCGAGACCGTCAAGGGCTACGCCGCCCACGAACAGTCGCTCTTCACCAGGGTGACCGAGGCCCGGACCCGGGCGACCCGCTCCACGGGCCCGGCCGAGACCGCCGAGGCCGAAACCATGCTGCGTGACAGCCTCAAGAGCCTCTTTGCGGTGGCCGAGGCCTACCCCGAGCTCAAGGCCAACCAGAATTTCCTGCAGCTGCAGAGCCAGCTCAAGGAGATCGAGGACGCCATCGAGGCCGCCCGGCGCTACTACAACGCGGTCGTGCGGGACTTCAACACCACCGTCGAGCAGTTCCCCTCCAACCTGGTCGCCGCCGCGCTTCAATTTCGGCAAGAAGGACTTCTTCGAGCTCGAGGCCCCGGCCGAGGAGCGCAAACCGGTCAAGGTCGCTTTCTGAGATGGTGGCCTCATGAGCGCAGACATCCGCAAGCGGGCCGGTTCAACGGCCCGGGCCGCGTTGACACTCCTGTCCGTCGCTCTGACGCTCTCGTTTCTCGTCACCCCGGCAGGCCGGCGCCGCCGGGGAAAATGCCGAAATAATTCTCTCCTTTTCGAGCCGTATCACCGTAAACCCCGACGCCTCCATGAACGTGTCCGAGACCATCCACGTCCGGGTCACCGGGGAGCAGATCAAGCGTGGGATCTTCCGGGATTTCCCCACCACCTACACGGACCCGGCCGGGAACCGCTACGTGGTGGGGTTTGCGGTGGCGTCCGTCACGCGCGACGGCAAGCCCGAGGCCCATCACACCGAAAAACGCGCCAACGGGATCCGGGTCTACATGGGCCGCAAGGACCACCGGGTGCCGCCCGGTGAGCACAGCTACACGCTGACCTACACCACCGACCGGCAGCTCGGCTTTTTCAAGCAGCACGACGAGCTCTACTGGAACGTGACCGGCAACGGCTGGGATATTCCGGATCGACGCCGCCGAGGCGATCGTGACGCCGCCCCCCGGCCTGCCGGTCCGGGAGCCTGACGCTGGAGGCCTACACCGGTCCGAGCGGGGCCAAGGGCCGGGATTACCGCGCCGCGGCGGCGCCCGACGGGAGCGCGGTGTTCCGGACCACGCGGCCGCTTGCCCCCAGGGAGGGGCTGACCATCGTGGTCGGCTGGCCGAAAGGGTTCGTGACCGAGCCCTCGGCCGGGCCAGAAAACGGCCCGCGCCATCCGGGACAACCTCACGCTGCTGGTCGCCGCGATCGGCCTGGTCTTCATCCTGGGGTATTACGTGCTGGTGTGGTCCGCGGTGGGCAAGGACCCGGCTAAGGGCAGCATCATGCCGCTTTACACCCCGCCCGACTACCTCTCGCCGGCCGCCATGCGCTTCATCGCCGAGATGGGCTACGACGACAAGGTGTTTGCGGCGGCGGTGGTCGACATGGCGGTGAAGGGACACCTCGACATCACCGACAACGACGACATCTTCACCCTGATGAGAACGAAGACGGACAACGCCAAAGGCCAAGCTCAGCGCCGAGGAGCAGAAGATCGCGTCCCAGCTCTTCCGCGGCGGCGGACACGATCGCGCTGCGACGCCAGAACCACGCGCGCATCGGCGCCGCCAAGAACGCCCTCAAATCCTCGCTGGCGCTCACCTTCGAGAAGACCCACTTCGTCGCCAACCGCAAGGCCTTCGTCACCGGGGCGGTCCTCTCGGCGGCGGCGGTCGCGGTCAGCTTTCTCGCCGCGCTCGACCAGGGCGAGGTGGTCTTCCTCGGGATCTGGCTGACGGGCTGGAGCGCCGGCGTCTTTTTCCTGGCCACCATGGTCTTCAAGCTCTGGCGGCAGGTGTTCGCCGGCGCACGCCGCTTGGGCACGAAGGTCGGCAGCCTCGGGGCGGCCGTCTTCATGAGCCTCTTCGCGCTGCCTTTTTTCGGGGCCGAGATGGTCGTGCTGACGATCCTGGCCAAAAGCGCCCCGACCCTGGCGGCGCTCCCGCTGGCGGCGGCCGGGCTCAACATCGTTTTCTACCACCTTCTGAAGGCCCCGACCCTGCTCGGGCGCCGGGTTCTTGATCGGATCGAGGGCTTCAAGATGTTTTTGGGGGCCACGGAGACCGACCGTTTCGAGCGCCTGTACCCGGCCGGGCGCACCCCGGAGCAGTTCGAAAAGTACCTGCCCTACGCCATCGCCCTGGGGGTCGAGCAGCAGTGGACGGAGCAGTTCACCGACGTGCTCTCCCGCGCATCCGAGGCCGACGGCGCCGGCTACCGGCCCCTCTGGTACTCGGGCTCCTGGGACAGCTCCCGGATCGGCAGTTTCGCGGGGTCGGTCGGAAGCTCGCTCAGCGGGGCGATTTCCTCATCGGCGAGCGCCCCGGGCTCGAGCTCCGGGGGCGGCGGGGGCGGCTCCTCGGGCGGCGGCGGCGGGGGCGGCGGCGGCGGCGCCTGGTAGCCTCGGCACCGACGCTCCTCTTGTGCCGGGGCTTCCTCAGCCGGAAGCAATTTCTATGCTTCTCTTGACGCACCGTGCGCGCTGTCTCATGTTACCGCAAGTTTGCGGCCCGGCCGGCCGGCACCACCGAGCGGCCATACACCTTACGCACATCAGCCCCTCTGCCTTCTTCGCGGTTGACCAGGAGACATGGATATGACATCTGATGACTTGTTCAGCGAAGGCTATCTCAGATCCCTGTTTCAATGCCTTTCCATCGCCGGTTCTGGTTTGCGATCGCACCATGCTCATTCATGACGCCAACTCCGCCGCGAGGGAATTGGTGGGTGACGGGTCAATAACGACCCTGAGACGGCTGTGCGGGAATGCGCTCCACTGCATCCATGCGCTCGAGGCGGCAGGCGGGCTGCGGCACGACCGAGTACTGTCAGGACTGCGTGTTGCGAGAGACCGTCGCGGCGGTCGACTCCGGCCACCGGCGGTATCGCCGGGTGGCTGAAATGCGGCTGGAGCGAGGCCGGAAAGGTGAGCGCCGCCTGGTTCATGGTCAGCGGGCACCCGTTCGAGTACGCCGGTGAGGATCTCGTGGTGATGACCCTGGAGGACATCACCGAGCTCGTGGAGCTGCGCCGGATCCTGCCCATCTGCTCGCACTGCCGCAAGGTCCGCGACGACGACGATTTCTGGCACCGGGTGGAGGATTATTTCCAGAAGCGCACCAGCGTGCAGTTCAGCCACGGCAT
Organism: uncultured delta proteobacterium; assembly: GCA_963716785.1. Taxonomy (GTDB): domain Bacteria; phylum Desulfobacterota; class Desulfobacteria; order Desulfobacterales; family SpSt-501; genus SpSt-501. The sequence goes on from CAVQUW010000018.1 coordinate 249,800, forward strand.
CTGCCCGGAGTGCATGCGAGAGCACTACCCCGAGTTCGCGGACGAGAATGCCGGAACGCAGTCCGAGAAAGAACCATGACTGGAGACTGACCCCTCGAAACCCGGACCGTCCGTATCTTTTTGGCGGCCCTTTTCCCGTCCCAAGGCCCGTGGGGTCAGGGCCGCGGGGGAAGCACGGAAAGCGAGACGATGAAGGACTTTCAATACACGATCGGTGCGGAGGTGTTCGAGCGTTTCCCCGGGTACGTGCGCGGGGTCGTCGTCGCCCACGCGGTCCGCAACGGGGAATCGCCGGCCGACCTGGTGCGGATGCTGCGGGATGCCGAAGCGTCCGTGCGCGAACGGTATGAGCATTGAGCGGGTGGCCGAGGAGCCGCGCATCAAATCCTGGCGCGAGGCCTATCGCGCCTTCGGCGCCAAACCGAGCGAGTTCCGCTCGTCCATCGAGGCCCTGGCCCGCCGCGCCCTGCGCAACGACCCGCTGCCCTCCATCAACGCCCTGGTGGACATCGGCAACGCGATGTCGCTCAGGCACCTGGTCCCCGTGGGCGGCCATGCCATCGATGTCCTCGCGGGCGACATCTGCCTGCGGCTGGCGCAAGGGGACGAAACGTTCACGCCCTTCGGCTCGGACCGCACCGAGACGCCCCTGCCGGGCGAGGTCATCTTCGCCGAGGGCGGCACCGTGCTGACCCGCAGGTGGACCTGGCGCCAGGCCAACCACACCCTGACCCTGCCCACGACCCGGGCGATCGAGTTCAACGTGGACGGCCTCCCGCCGGTGTCACAGGCGGAAATCGAACAGGCCTGCGCCGAGCTCGCGGATCTGATCACCCGTTTCTGCGGGGGGCACACGCGCTGCGGGGTTCTCAGCGCGGAGCGCCCGGGGATCGGCCTGGGACCCTGACCGAATCGTCGAGGTTTCCGCAACCATCGGCGGAGGATTTTTCCACTGAGGGAGCGACCATGGCGGCCTATCTGATCGGTCACATCACCGTCGAGGAAACAATGGCCGGAACCTATGAAGTGAGGTCTTCCGGGCCGGGGTGATCGCGGCTGGAACCGTGGGGGGTGCGCTGATGTTCACGATCGCCGGTGGCGTGGTGATCCTTGTTTCCCTTGTGATGATCGGGATGGGGCTCATCGGCCTCGTTTCGCCTTCCCGGCTGCCGAGGCTGTGTCCCCCTGGCAGTCGCAGGCCGGGCTCCGGGCGGCCGGCCTGCTGCGGGTCGTCTTCGGGGTGGCGCTCGGGCGGCGGCCCCCGCGTCGCACACCCCGCTTGCGCTTCAGGTCCTGGCGGTGGTGTCGCTCGGCGTCCGGCCTCGCGTTGCCCCTGATCGGCCTTGCGCGCTTCAAGAATCTGATCGACTGGTGGCTGCGCCAGTCACCCGCGCTCATCCGCGGGTGGTGCCTGGCGGCCGCGGCATTTGGGGTATTCCTGCTGTGGTCGGTCGCCATGTAAGGCCCACGGAGGGGTTATGGCGTCCGTTTCCCACGTCGCGGGGTTCGATCTCGACCAGCCGGTCGAATCCGTCTTCCCCCTGTTCACCCCCGAAGGCGAAAAGCTCTGGGCCCCCGGCTGGGACTATGAAAACGTCATGGGCGCGACGGCCCTGCACGAGGATTACGTCTTCCTGACCCGGACCCACGACCATGCGGCGGCCGTTGCCGTCTGGATCGTCAAGAAATACGAACCGGACGACTACACGGTGCACTATTACAAGATCGAGCCGCAGTCCAAGGTGGGGATGGTCACGCGTCCGCTGCCGCCGGCTGGCGCAGGACCGGACCCGGGTCGAGGTGGGGTATGCCTACACCGGGCTTTCCGCGGAGGGCAACGCCTTCATCGAAGGGTTTTCGGAACGGGTGTACCGGGAGTTCATCGGCGAGTGGCAGCGGCTGATCGAGGGCTATTTCAAGAAGCGGGACGCCTGAAAGACGCAGCGCCCGGCAGCCGGCTGCCGGGTCACTGTCACCCGCGGTGCCTGGTTCTACTTTTTTTCCGGGTTTTCTTCTGCGCCGGAACCGATGCCGGCGACGGCTTCGCCCACGACCGTTACCTCTTCGCCGGCGGTGATCGATGCAATCGCTCGGGAACGCCCTCGTTTTCCCGATTCTCTTCGCCACCCGATTCTGCTATAGGATTCTACTGTGGCGGTCGCGCCGGCACGGGGATGGGCCCGGCCGGACGCGATCAGCTGGTAACATAAAAGACTATTAGTTGCGTGGGAACGATGACTGCTGAGAGCAGAACCCCGGGGCCGGGAACCCGGGCCGTGTGGTCCGGGGAAGAAGGCGGCTGGCCGCAGGGCGCCACCCAGGTGCCGGTAGTGCACAGCGTGGCCTTCGGCTACCCGGATCTGGACGAGTGGCTGCAGGTGGCACAGGGCAAGGCGCCGGGGCACATCTACAGCCGCAACACCAACCCCACGGTTCAGGCCTTCGAGGACAAGCTCCGCAGCCTGGAAGGGGCGGAGGCGGCCACCAGCGCCGCCACGGGGATGGGCGCCATCAGCAGCACGCTCTTCGCGCTGCTCGCCCCCGGCGAGCGCGTCGTCTCGGTCAAGGACACCTACGGCGGCACGAGCGTGCTCTTTTCCGAGTTCCTGCCGCGGTTCAGGATCGAGGTCACCCAGTGCGACACGACCGACCACGGGCGGGTCGAGGCCGAGGTCGCCAAAGGCTGCAGGCTGCTCTACCTGGAGAGCCCGACCAACCCGACCGTCAAGGTCGTCGACATCGCCCGGCTGGCCGCGGCGGCCCGCACCGCGGGCGCGACGGTGGTGGTGGACAACACCTTCGCGACCCCGATCAACCAGAACCCGCTCGCGCTCGGGGCGGACCTGGTGGTGCACAGCGCGACCAAGTACCTGGGCGGCCACGCGGATGCGCTGGGAGGGGTGGTGTGCGGCGGCAAGCATCTGGTCGACCGGGTCTACCACTATCCGCGAGATCAACGGGGCGGCCCTGGACCCCATGTCGGCCTATCTTGCTGCTGCGCGGCATGAAAACGCTCGACCTTGCGGGTCCGGCAGCAGAATGCGAGCGCCCTCCGGGTGGCGCAGTACCTCGAATCCCACCCGGCGGTCGAACGCGTGTTACTACCCCGGGCCTTGCCTCACACGAGGGGCACGCGGTCGCGCGGCGGCAGATGCAGGGGCTTCGGCGGGATGCTCGCCTTCATGCTGAAAGAGAACCGCCTGGAGGCCGTCGGCCGGTTCCTGACGCGACTGCGCTTCGCCCACCCCGCCGCGAACCTGGGGGCGGTGGAGACCATCGTGGGGCCACCCGCCACCACCAGCCACGTCGAGTGCAGCGCCGATGAGCGGGCGGCGCTGGGATCCCCGAAGGCCTGATCCGCTATTCGACCGGGATCGAGGATGTGGAAGACCTGATCGCCGACCTTGAACACGCCCTGCAGCCCTTTGCACGGAGGTCCGCATGAATCCGTTCTTCACCGGCATCGTTGCCCGCGTCCGCCAGATCTTCGACCCCGCCACGGTGAGCGACCTGGTGGTGCGGCTGCTGGCCGACGTGGTCATCGCCCTGGTCGTGCTGGCCGCCTTCTACCTCCTGTGGCGCCTTCTGGCCGTGGTCGTGGGGGTCGTGCTGCGGCGCAGCAAGATCGACACCACGACGGTCTCCTTCGTCAACACCCTGCTCAAGTTCGGCCTGTTCACGGTCGGCGTGGTCACGGCCCTGGACACGGCGGGGGTCGAGACCTCGGCCGTGCTCGCCTCCCTGGGGGTCGCCGGTCTGACCATCGGTTTTGCCGCCCGCGACGCGCTCTCCAACATCATCTCCGGCATCCTGATATTTCTCGACCGCCCGTTCACCATCGGCGACCTGGTCGAGATCCAGGGCGCCTACGGGCGGGTGGAGAAGATCACCCTGCGCTCGACGCGCGTGGTGACCCCCGACGGCAAGATGCTCGCGATCCCGAACACGGCCGTGATCAACAACACCGTGGCCTCCTACACCAACTTCCCGCACCTGCGCCTGGACATCCCCGTGACCGTCGGCGTCGCCGAGGACCTGGGGCGGGTCCGGGATATCCTGCTCGCCCTGGTGGCGGAAAACCCGGCCTTCATGACCGAGCCGCCGCCGCGCGTGCATGTGACCCAGTTGAACGACTACAACGTCGCAGTTCGAGCTGCGGGTCTGGCTCGAAAACGAGCGCGAGCACGTGGAGAAGCGGGCCGAGCTGCGCGAGCTCGTCTTCAACGCCCTGAACCGCGCGGGGGTGGCGATGCCGTTTGAGACCATCCAACTGGCGCCCTTCGAGGCCAGCCTGCGGCGCGGCGGGGGCGTTTCGACGGCGGCCTGAACCGCAAAAGCGGGCACAGTCCCCGCGGCCTGCTGCGGGGAGCTTCAACACATTTCAGAGGGGAGATGCTTCATGCGAGCGGCGGTTTTCGAGGAATTCGGAAGACCCTTCGGCGTCCGGAACGTTCCCGACCCGACCCCCGCCGAGAGCGGGGTGGTGATCCAGGTGAAGGCCACCGGGCTTTGCCGCAGCGACTGGCACGGGTGGATGGGGCACGACCCCGACGTGCGTTTGCCGCATGTGCCCGGGCATGAGTTCTCCGGGGTGGTCGCGGCCGTCGGCAAGGGGGTGGCGCACTGGAAGACCGGCGACCGGGTGACCGTGCCGTTCGTCTGCGGCTGCGGCAGCTGCCCGCAGTGCCTGTCGGGCAACCACCAGGTGTGCGACCGCCAGTCCCAGCCGGGGTTCACGCACTGGGGCTCGTTCGCCGAGTACGTGGCGGTCGACTACGCCGACGTCAACCTGGTCGGCCTGCCCGATGAGATCGACCACGTCACGGCGGCGAGCCTGGGGTGCCGCTTCGTGACCTCGTTTCGGGCCGTGGTCGACCAGGGCCGGGCCTCGGCCGGCGAGTGGGTCGCCGTGCACGGCTGCGGCGGGGTGGGCCTTTCGGCGATCATGATCGCCGACGCGCTCGGGGCCGCAACGGTCGCGGTCGACATCGCCGACGACAAGCTCGCACTCGCCCGCTCCCTCGGCGCCACGGCGGCCGTCAACGCCGCCAAGACGGACGACGTCGTCTCCGCCGTGCGCGAGATCACCGGCGGCGGCGCGCACGTTTCCATCGACGCGCTCGGCAGCCCGGCGACCTGCTTCAACTCCATCGCCTGCCTGCGCAAGCGCGGCCGGCACATCCAGGTCGGGCTGATGCTGGCCGACCACAGCCGCCCGGCCGTGCCCATGGACCAGGTGATCTCAAAGGAGCTCGAAATCTACGGCAGCCACGGCATCCAGGCCTTTCGCTACACCGCGGTGATGGAGATGATCCGCTCCGGCCGGCTCGCACCCGAAAAGCTGGTCGGAAAAACCATCGGCCTGGACGAGGCGCCGGCGGAGCTGGCCGACATGAACCGCTTCGGCGGGACGGGTGTGACGGTGATCGACCGCTTTTAGTCCGGAGATGCGCCCGATTTCTCGACGGTCGTGCGGCACTGTGGGCGAGCGCGGCTTTTCCAAGGAGGCCCTATGCGCGCAAGGCCGATCCTGAAGTGGCTCTACCTGCTCAACGCCGCGGTGCTCATCACTCACGAAATCGACTCGGCCTACTGGCACGAGTGGGACCTGTTCGGAATCCCGAGCGGCATCCAGGTCTTCCTCGGCCTCAATCTCTTGATCGTCCTGCTCATTCTCTACGGGTACCAGGCCCTGCTCATCGGCCGGGGCGCGGGTCTCTTCTTTTCGTGGCTGCTCGCGGCCGGAGGGCTGTTTGCCGCCGGCGCCCACAGCTTTTTCCTGGCCCGGGGCAACGAGGCGTTCACGCTCCCGGCCTCGCTCGGTCTGCTCGGCGCCACCCTGGTGCTCTCTCTCGGGCAGGTCGCCGCCCTGATCCGCCCGGGCGGCCGGGCCCGCAGACTGTGACCGGTGCCCATGCCGGGCAAAAGGGGGAGGATGCGCATGGAAAGCACGGATGCGAGCGCCATCATCTGCCGAAAGCATCGAGGCCCACGGCGGGATGGATCTCTGGGGTCGCGCAGAGGCGGTTGGTGCGATCATTTCGGCCCGGGGATTCCTTTTCAGGGTCAAGCACCGTCGGGTGCTGGATCGGGTGAGTGTGCGGGCCTGGACCGCGCGAGCCGCGTTTTGTCTTCTTCGATTTTCCGCGGCCGGGCCAACAGGCCGAGTTCATCGGGGATGCCGAGGTGCGCATCAAAGACCGCCAAGGCGGGATCCAGGCACGGCGCGAGAACCCCCGGAGCGCCTTCCGGCGCTGGCGGCGCCAACTCTATTGGGACACACTGGACTTCATCTATTTCGGCGGTTACGCGACCTGGAACTACCTGGTCACGCCGTTTGTCTTCGCGCGCCCCGGGTTTCGGTTCAAAATGCTCGAGCCCGTGGCAGGGTCGCCCGCCGGGCCGCTGCGACGCGTGCAGGTGGATTTCCCGCCCGACATCCCGGCGCACTGCGCCCGGCAGACCCTCTGGTTCGACGAAAAGCGTCTTCTGCGCCGAATCGACTACACGGCCGAGGTGGTGGGGGGCTGGGCGCGCGCCGCGCACCTCTGCGACGGCTACAAAAACTTCCAGGGGTTGATGGCGCCGACCCGCCGGAAGGTGCTGCCCCGGGCGTGGGGCCGGTCGCTGATGCCCGGGCCGAAGCTGGTCGTCCTGGAGGTTCATGAGCTGCATCCGGTGACGGCATCAAGCAGCCAAGCCCCCCTCTGAAAAGAGGGCCGAGTGCGCCACCCGGTTCCCACCCTTCCCGCCACTTGCGGGGCGCGGCGGGCGGTCCTATCATCGTGCGTGACCCCAAAAGAGAAAGGAGGTGACCCCATGGTTGCCACGCATCGAATCGCAAGGCTATCGCGGCTGGCCCTGGCCGCCGGACTCCTCGTCATCACGACGGCCTGCGCCAACCTCTCGGCGGTGCGGGATTTTGCAGCCATATCGGCCCGCTCGGCGGAGTACACGGCCCTGGTCAGCCAATATGAGGGGTTTCCCGAGCGGCAGAAGCGCTATGTCCCGAGCCGACTGCACACGGCGCTCGACCGGGAAACCCTCACGCGCACCGAGCAGGCCGAGCGCCTCCTGCTTCGGCATGCCCTGATCGAGGAGTACATGGACGCTTTAGGCCGCCTGGCCGCCGATGATCTGGTCGACTACGATTCGGAAATCGACCGGCTCGGCAAGGCCGTTTCCGACGGGCGGTTGGTGGGCGAACGGGATGCGACCGCGTTCGGCGCGGTGGCCACGGTCTTGTTCCGGGCCGCCGCCGACAACTGGCGCCGGGACCGACTCGTGCAGCTCATCGCCGAATCCAATGCCCCGTTTCAGGAGGTGGTCGGTGCCCTGAAGCAGGTCGTCGATCAGGGGTTTGCCGGGGACGTCGTCAACGAGGAGATCGCCCTGCAGAAACACTACCAGACCCTGATGCGGGAATCGAGCGACAAGGCCGGGATCGCGGCCCTGGCGGAGTGGCGCGACACACGGCTTTCCGAAGTGAAGGCCCGCGGCGGCGCCGTGGCCGCTTACTCGGAGGTGCTCGCCCGGATCGCCGCCGGTCACCAGAAGCTCTACGACAGCCGCGGCGAGCTCGACCGCGAGGAGACCCTGCGGCAGATGCGCCGCTATGCCAAGGATCTGCGCCGGTTGTATGACACGCTCAGGGGCGGTTGATGCCCGAGAGGAGAGAGGACGCCATGAAACTTACATCCACGGAGGCATTCGAGCTGAGCCGGAGGTTCCGGGGTCTGTCGGTCGCGTTGGGCGACTTCCGGTTCGCGCGCTGGGACGACCTCAAGCCCTCCCAAAAGCGAACCCTGGAAGACACGGAGTGGTCCCTGCTGAACGCCTCCTCGGACATGATCACCACGGCGGTCGGGCTGGTCCTGGATGAAACCGAGGTGAGCTTTGCCCGGCTGCAGGAGTCGGCCGACAAGGCCGGCGAGGCCATCCGCACGCTGGCGGCGGTGCGGGGCGTCATCCGCCTCGCGGCTGCGGCGGTCCGGCTTTCGGCGGCCATCGTGTCCCGGGAGCCCGCCGCCATCGCCAAGCGCGCCAAGGAGCTCTACGACCTGACCACCTGAATCGATCAGCGGTTCAGCGCGTGACGGCCGATCCGCAAGTCGTTGCAGATGAGGCCGTCCGCACCGAGCGCCAGGGTCCTCTCCGCCTCCCGGCGGGTGTTGATGGTCCAGGCGAATACCTGCATGCCGGCGTCATGGATCATCGCCACCTGGCGGGGGGTGAGGGTTTTGAACAACGGGTTCCAGGAAAAGGCGTCGATCCGCTTCAGGAAGCCGACCGTTTCCGTGTCCGCCGGGTGCTGCGAGATCAAGGAGACGGCGGGCGCCTCGCCCATGGCGGCGATGCGCTCGATGACCCGCCGCTCGAAGCTGCCGATGAGCACCCAGCCGCCCGCGTTTCGGCGGCGCACCAGTTCCGTCACCTGCCGCTCGATCGCGTCCGGCGGGAACCCCTCCTCGAAGGCGCCGGCCTTGATTTCGATGTTCAACAGACAGCGGCCGCCGACCAGATCCAGCACTTCGCAAAGCTCCGGCACGCGCTCCCCTGAAAAGCGCGGCGCGAACCAGCTCCCGGCATCCAAGGCCTTGATCTCAGACATCGTCGCCCCCTTGACCGCCCCCTTTCCGGAGGTGGTGCGGTCGAGCGTGTCGTCATGGATCACCGCCACCCGGCGGTCGCAGGTGAGGGTCACGTCGAGCTCGATCATGTCGCAGCCGGCCTCGATCGCCGCCTGAAAGGACGCCAGCGTGTTTTCCGGATAGCGTGCGGGGTAGCCCCGGTGCCCGATGAGCAGCGGGCGCGCGAAACGGCCGAGGTCAAGTTGACGGTGCATGGGTTCCTCTCCTCAACCTTCGATGCGCTGCTTCGTTTCCGGGTCGAACAGGTGCAGCTTCTGCGGTGAGACCGCCAGCGGCACGACGGCATGCTTCTCGAAGCGGTGGACACCGGGCAGACGCGCCGTGAGGGCGTTGCGCGCGTCGCCGAAATGCCCGTGCACCAGGGTGTCGGCGCCGAGCAGCTCCACCTGGTCGACGGTGAGCCGCAGCGCCTCGGGCCGATCGTGGCCCGGCTCGAGGTGCTCCGGCCGGATGCCCAGGACGACCTTTTTCCCGCCCAGGCCCGGCGGGAGGGCCCCGTCCAGGGGGAGGCGGATCGGGCCGGGCAGAACGACCGTCCGCCCCTCGGCGGCGATCTCGGCGTCGAGGAAATTCATGGCCGGCGAGCCGATGAAGCCGGCGACGAACAAGCCGGCCGGCCGTTCGTAGATGTCGAGCGGCGATCCGATCTGGGCGGCGTGGCCGTCATCCATGACCACCAGCCGGTCGCCCAAGGTCATGGCCTCGACCTGGTCGTGGGTGACGTAGATGCTCGTGATCCCGAGGTCCTCGTGCAGCTTGCGGATCTCGAGCCGCATCTGCACCCTGAGCTTGGCGTCCAGATTGGAGAGGGGCTCGTCGAAGAGGAAGACCTTGGGCTCGCGCACGATGCAGCGGCCCATGGCGACGCGCTGGCGCTGGCCGCCGGAGAGCTGGCGCGGCTTGCGGTCGAGCAGCCCCTCGAGCTCAAGGATCCGGGCGGCGTGGCGCACCCGCTGTTCGATCTCCTCTTTGGGCATGCGGCGCATCTTCAAACCGTAGGCCATGTTGCGGAAGACCGTCATGTGGGGGTAGAGCGCATAGTTCTGGAACACCATGGCGATGTCGCGCGCGGCCGGCTCCAGCCGGTTGACCACCCGGCCGTCGATGACGATCTCGCCCGTGGTGATCTCCTCCAGACCCGCCACCAGGCGCAGCAGGGTCGACTTGCCGCACCCCGACGGGCCCAGGATGACGATGAACTCCCCGTCCTTGATGTCGCAGCTGATGCCGTGGATGATCTCGGCCTTGCCGAATTTCTTGGTCACGTTGCGGATGCTGACGTCGGACATGATTAAAACCCGTATTGAAATGCGTTTTAAGTTTTACGTGTTAAGTTTTAAGTTACCAAATACGATCGGATCCTTTGCTTAACACTTAAAACGTAACACTTAACACTTCCATCCTCAGCTGCAGCACGGAAACCGCAACAAACAAGCTCAATATTTGGTGTTGCCCAAAAACCGTCATTTTTCAGTCTCGGTCATTCCTTTCACAAACTGCTTCTGCATGAAGACCACCACCAGCACGGGCGGCAGCATGGCGAGGATCGTGCTGGCCATGATGATCTGCCACTCCGCCTGCCCTTCGCCCACGTCGAGCATGCGTTTGATGCCGATCAGAAGGGTGTAGTACTTTTCGTCGCTGGTGATCAGAAGCGGCCACAGGTACTGGTTCCAGCCGTAGATGAAGAGGATCACGAAGAGGGCCGCGATCGAGGTGCGCGACATGGGCAGCAGGATGTCGAAGAAAAAGCGCATCGGGCCGCCGCCGTCGATGCGGTGGGCCTCGCACAGCTCGTCGGGCACCGTCATGAAGAACTGGCGGAACAGAAAGGTGGCCGTGGCCGAGGCGATCAGCGGGAAGATCAGCCCGGGGTAGGAGTCGAGCAGCTTCAGGTCCGCGGCCACCTTGTAGGTCGGCAGGATCCGCACCTCGACCGGCAGCATCAGGGTGATGAAGATCATCCAGAAGAACACCAGCCGAAAGCGAAAACGGAAGTAGACGATGGCGAAGGCCGCCAGCAGCGAAATGGAGATCTTCCCGAAGGTGATCCCGAGGGCCATGATCAGGCTGTTCAGCATCATGGTGCCGACCGTGGCGCCCACGTCGCGCGGGCCCACCGTCAGGGCCTTCAGGTAGTTCTCGACGAGGTGGCCGCCCGGCAGCAGGGGAAAGGACCTGGTGATGGCCTCGATCGTGTGGGTCGAGGCGACGAAGGTGACGTAGATCGGAAAGGCGAGCACCAGGGCGCCGGCCACGAGCAGGGCGTGGGTCACAAACGTCATCCAGGGGCGGTGTTCGACCATGGCGCGGCCTTCCTTCAGTAGTGGACCTTGCGCTCGATGAAGCGGAACTGGACGACGGTCAGGCTGATGACCACGATCATCAGGATCACCGACTGGGCGGCCGAGCCGCCGAGGTCGAGGTTGATGAACCCGTCGTTGAAGACCTTGTAGACCAGGATGTTCGTGGCGTAGTTGGGCCCGCCGCGCGTGATGGCGTGGATCACGCCGAAGGTGTCGAAGAAGGCGTAGACGATGTTGACCACGATCAGGAAGAACACCGTGGGCGAGAGCAGGGGGAAGACGATGGTCCAGAAGCGCCGCCACGGCCCGGCGCCGTCGATGGCCGCGGCCTCGATGAAGGAGTGCGGGATCGCCTGCAGACCGGCCAGGAAGAAGAGGAAGTTGTAGGCGATCTCGCGCCAGGCAGCCGCGATGATCACCAGGGTCATGGCCTGGGTCCCGTTCAGGGTGTGGTTCCAGTCGATGCCCGCTTTTTTCAGGAAAAATGAGAGCATGCCCACCGTCGGGTTGAACAGGAAGAACCAGAGCACGGCGGCCACGACGGGCGCCACGGCATAGGGCCAGATGATCAGAGTCTTGTAGACGGTGGCCCCGCGGATGGCGCGGTCTGCCATGACCGCGAGCAGGAGCGCGACGCTCAGCCCCAGGCCGGCGACGGAGAAGCTGAAAACGAGCGTCACCCGGAATGAGTTCAGGTACTCCGCGCTCCCCATCAGGTCGGCGAAGTTGTCGAGCCACACGAAGGCCGAGGAGGTGCCGAAGGCGTCCTCCAGCAGGAAGGACTGATACAAAGCCTGGGAGGCCGGCCAGATGAAAAACACCAGCGTCACGAGGATCTGGGGTGCGACAAGGGCGTAGGGGAGGACCCGGTTTTTAAAGACGACCCTTTTTTCCATGGACCTTCCGCGCGGTTCCTGAAATTGAGCCGCCGATTAGATCGACACACTCGGGTTGACCGGGGCCGAGGAGCGAAGGTTTTTCACTTGAACCCTCGACCCCGACCCCTTGAACCCTGCTCTTTACTTGTTCGCCTTCTCGAACTTGCGCAGCAGCTCGTTGCCGCCCTTGACGGCATCGTCCAGCCCCTGCTTGGCGGTTTTCTTGCCGGCGAAGATCGCCTCGAACTCGTTGTCCATGATATCGCGGGTCTTGGCGTGGTCGCCGAAGCGCAGACCCTTCGAGTTCTCGGTCGGCTTGTTGAGGGTCATCTGCAGCAGTGCGGTCTCGGTGCCGGGGTTCTTCTCGTAGAAACCCTGTTTCTTGGTCAGATCGTAGGCCGCACGCGTGATCGGCAGATAGCCGGTGCCCTGGTGCCACTCGGCCTGGATCTCGGGCTTGGAGAGGTAGTTGAAGAAGGCGGCGACGGCCTTGTACTCTTCGGCCTTGTGGCCTTTGAGGACCCACAGGCTCGCCCCGCCGATGATCGTGTTCTGGGGGACGCCCTTGACGTCCGGCCAATAGGGCAGCATCGAGGTCCGGAACTCGAACTGGGCCGTCTTCTTGAAGCCGGCGTAGCCGGCGGAGGACTCGGTGTACATCGCGACCTCGCCCGAGGAGAATTTGGCGTTGCCGGTGTTGGTGCGGCCGCCGTAAATGAAAATGTTGTCCTTCTGCCAGTCGGCAAGCTGCTGGAAGTGCTTGACCTGCAGCGGGCCGTTGAACGTGTACACGGCGTCCATGCCGCCGAAGCCATTGGCCTTGGTGCCGATGGGGATGTTGTGCCAGGCGCTGAAGTTCTCGATGTGGATCCATCCGTTCCAGGCCGATGAGAAGCCGGCCTTGCAGACGCCGGCCGCCACCAGTTTCTTGGCGATTTCGCCGAGCTGCGGCCAGGTCTTCGGCGGCTTGTCCGGGTCGAGGCCGGCCTTCTTGAACATGTCGACGTTGTAGTAGAGGACCGGGGTCGAGCTGTTGAAGGGCATGGAGATCATCTTGCCGTCGCGGGTGGTGTAGTAACCGGTGACCGTGGGCAGGTAGACGTTGGGGTCGAAGGGCAGCCCGGACTCCTTCATGACCTCGTAGACCGGCTTGACGGCGCCCTTGGCGGCCATCATGGTGGCGGTGCCGACCTCGAAGACCTGCAGGATGTGCGGCGGGGTCTTGGCGCGGAAGGCGGCGATGCCCGCGTTCATGGTGTCGGAGTAGTTGCCTTTGTAGGTCGCCACGACCTGGTACTTGTCCTGGCTCTTGTTAAAGCCCTCGGCGATGGCGTTGACGCGCTCGCCCAGGGCGCCGCCGTGGGCGTGCCACCAGTTGACGGTGACCGGTGCGGCGAAAGTCAGGGTCGGCAACACCAGCAGCAGTGCGACTGCAAACCACAGTTTCTTCATGGGTTCCTCCTTTGCGTGTGACGGTTGTCGATTGGCGGAAATCCTCGAGAAGGAAAACAGTTGCGATGGAAACCCGAAAACTGCAAGAGTGCACTTTAAGGCGCGATGACAGCTATCGGCCACAAGAAAGGAAAATAGTCCATGAGAGGAAGCAGAGTCAAACAAAATCTCATAAGAATCATCGTGGCGGCGGTAGTGTTCATCGTCGCGGCCGTCCCCTCCGCGGTCCAGACGCCGGCAGCAAAACCCGAAGTGGTCGGCCACCGCGGGGCGGCCGGCTTGGAGCCGGAGAACACCCTGGCCGCCTTCAGGCGGGCCTGCGAGCTCGGGGTGGACGGAGTCGAGCTCGATGTGCTGGTCTCGGCCGACGGCGAGCTAGTGGTCCACCACGATTTCAGGATCAAACCGGAGATCGCCCGCACCCCGGACGGTGCGTGGGTTTCGTCATCACCCCTCCCCGCCGTCAAGGACCTGACCCTGGCGCAGCTCAAAACCTACGATGTCGGCCGGTTGCAGCCGAAGAGTTCCTACGCCGCCCGCTACCCAGACCAAACCCCCAGGGACGGCGAGCGCATCCCGACCTTGAAGGAGGTGATTCAGCAGTTCAAGGCGGTCTGCGGACCCTCGACCCGGCTTCTGGTGGAAATAAAGACATCGCCGGAGGAAGCGGACCTCACGCTCCCGCCGGAATCCGTCTCCGAGAAGGTAATCGCCATGGTCCGCGCCGAGAAGATCGCGGGGCGCACGCGTATGCTCTCCTTCGACTGGCGCAACCTGGTTTACGTTCAGAAGACGGCGCCGGAAATTGCCACCGTGTATCTGACGCTGGTGAGCCCGGGCCTGAACAACCTCAAGCCCGGCCAGCCCGGGGCCTCGCCGTGGACGGCCGGGATCGACGTGGACGATTTCGGCGGCTCGGCCCCGAAGGCGGTGGCCGCCGCCGGCGGCCGGACCTGGTCCCCCCATTTCAAGAACCTGACGGCGGAATCCCTGGCCGAGGCGCGGCAGCTGGGTCTTGCGGTCCACGTGTGGACGGTGGACCGGCCGGAGGACATGCAGCGCATGATCGAGATGAAGGTGGATGGGATCACCACCAACCGACCCGATACCCTGAAAAAGCTGCTGAACGGCCGTTGAGCCCCCCGCCGACCCGCGCCACCTTGACAGCGGGCGGATAATATGCCAATTTATGTCAACAAATGATCACCTAAAAGGGGCCGGCCTGCTTCCAGCCGGTGATGCGGCCGGCCGATTAACCACCGGACAGCCGAAGAAAGGAGGCTCCCATGAAGATCGGAGACTTGTTTCTGCCCAAGATCGCCCGCTCCGACCCCAGGACCCGCGAGGAGGCCGTCCTGAAATGCCAGGACAAGGACCTGCTGGCGCGCGTCGTTCAAAACGACAAGGACGAGCGTGTGCGCAAGGTGGCGCAGGAGAGACTCAAGGAGTTGCGCGCCTGAACCACCGGGAAACCGAAGGCGCCGGTGCCGATGGCCGAACCCGATCGTGCCGCGATTCGTAGGGCATCCGCTCCCGAAAAGATGGCGGCGCGCGCAAGCCGAACGATGCCTGTCCGAATCCGCTTGACGGAGGATGCGACTTCCTTTTCCGCGCATGAACATTGCCGTTCCGATTTTGGTCGGCGTTCGCACCGGCAAACTTGCCGAGCCGATCTCATCCACGCCCGTCACGCCGGGCGCTCGGCTCTGCTTTGGCACTGAGACCGCAAGCGTTCCCCCGGGGTCCAAACCACTGCTGTTCGTAGCCTCTGTGTCCGACCACTCCCGCTGCGCCCCGGCGTGTGCGGTGCGCGCGGCACCTGCTCGGCGACCCGAAAGGAGGGCATGACCGTGAAAATGATCCTTCCACTAGTGTTGGCCTTTCTGTGGACCGCAGGCTTCGGGTTGACCGCCTCCGACGCCCTGGCGGGGATCGACTTCTGGACGACCGAGGTCGAGAAGGACCGTCTCCAGACCCAGGAACGAATCGCCGCGGCCTTCCAGGAGAAGACGGGCGTGGCCGTCCGTGTCGTGCCGGTGGAGGAGAACCTGCTGGCCGAGCGGGTGACGGCCGCCTACGCCGCGAAATCTCTCCCCGACGTCATCTTCCACCCGGTAGACTTCACGATCGGCTGGAGCGAAGCCGGGATCCTGGACGGGGGCAGCGCATCGGAAGTGGTCGACGCCCTGGGGCGGGAGACCTTCGCCGCCGGGCCTTTGAACCTCGTGAAGACACCCGCCGGCCTCGCGGCCGTGCCGGCCGACGGCTGGGGCCAGCTTCTGCTGTTATCGCAAGGACCTCTTTGCCAAAAAGGAGTTGCCGGTACCGGATCGCTGGGAGCACATTCTCAAGGCCGCCGAAGCCCTGCACAACCCGCCCCTGATCTGGGGCTTTGAGGTCGCCACGGACCCGGGCCAGACCTACACCCAGCAGGTGTTCGAACACCTGGCCCTGTCGAACGGCGTCCGGCTCACCGATGCCTCCGGCGCGATCCGGCTGAACACGGAGCGGATGGTCGAAACCCTCGAGTTCTACAAGCGCCTGTCGAAATACACCCCGCCCGGCAACCTGCTACTGGCTTCACACCCGCATGGACTACCTCTCGGGGCGGGCCGCCATGATCGTCTGGTCGCCGTTCATCCTGGACGAGCTCTCCGGGCTGCGCCGCGACCAGCCCGTGGTGCCCGACATGGCCAAGGGCAAACCCGGGTACCTGGCCAAGAACACCGGCTTCGTCACGGCCATCCAGGGGCCGAACGGCCGCGCCCAGTACGGACAGATCAACTGCTTCGGGATCACCTGGGACGCCGACAGGCCGGCGGCCAAGGCCTGGGTCGAATTCCTGATGACCGACGGCTACGTGCAGTGGCTGGGCATGGCGGCCGAGGGCAAGCTGCCCGTGCGGCGCGGCGCCAAGGAGGACCCGGACCGTTTCGTCACCGGCTGGATGGACCAGGAGTTCGGCGTCACCACCCGGGCGAAGATATCCGAGTTTTACGGCATGGAGGTGGCCAAGACCATCATGGCGGGGATGGCGGCCTTCGATCGCTGGGGGTTTCCGGAGGGAAAGGGCGCGCTGGTGGCTCGAAGATCTACGGGACCAAGGTGATCCCCGAGATCCTCAAGCGATTTCTCGACGGGGAGCTCACCGCGGCAAAAGCGGCTGAAATGATGGATGCCCGCGTGAAGGCACTGCAGTGACCACAGGCAATCCGCAGCCTGGCCGCGCGCGACGGCGCCTGGCCTTCGGCATGCTCGTGCCCACCTTTTGCGTGGTGGCCGCACTGGTGGTCTTCCCGGTGCTCTGGAACCTGTGGCTGAGCCTCAAGCCCGTCATGCTCGCCGATCTCCGGGACCGGTCGCTGCTCGACCTCGGCTTTACGACGGCGAACTTCCGCACGGTCTTCGCCGACCCCGACTTCGCCCGGGTCCTCGCCACCACCCTGGTCTACACCATAGGGGGCAGCCTGCTTTCCATCGTCCTCGGCCTCGCGGCGGCGCTGCTGGTCCGGGAGAAATTCGTCGGACGCGGCCTCGTGCGGGGGCTTCTGCTTTCGCCCTACGTGGCCCCGGTGGTGGCCGTCACCTTCACCTGGAGCTTTCTCCTCGACCCCCAGCTCGGGGTCGTCAACTGGGCGGCCGTGGAGCACGGGATCCTGACGCAGCCCGTCCCTTTTCTTTCCCAGCGCTCGATCGAGGTCGACCTCCTGGGCAGCACCCTGCGCCTGCCCCTCGCGCTCGCGACCGTGATCGCCTTCGAGGGCTGGCGGTACTTCCCCTTTGCGTTTCTCTTCATTCTGGCCCGCCTGCAGAGCATCCCGGCCGAGCTCTACCAGGCCGCCGCGGTGGACGGGGCGGGCCCGCTGCGGCGCTTCTTCCACATCACCCTGCCCCAGCTCGGCACCGTCCTGGCCGTTCTTTTTCTCTTCCGGTTCATCTGGACCCTCAACAAGTTCGACGACATCTTTCTTCTGACCCGCGGTCAGGCCGGGACCAAGGTGATGAGCATCACCGTCTACGACTATGCCTTCGGCCGACAGGACATCGGCGCGGGCTGCGCCGTGGCGATCGTGCTTTTCCTCGTGCTGGCGGCCTTTCTGTTCTTCTACCTGAAGGTTCTGCGGGAGGAGGAGTGACATGGGCCGGGGGATCGGAAACCGGGATGAGACGCGGGCGGCTGGAGAAGGCGATTTCGGGATGCTGAAGGCGGTGGGGCTGGCGGCCCTCATCTTGATGGTGGGCTTCCCCTTCTACTGGATGATCGCCAGCTCGTTCAAACCCCTCGAGGAGATCATGCTCCGTCCGGGGAACCTAGGGCTCGATCTCGGAAGGATCGATTTCGGCGCTTACGCGCAGGTGCTCTTCGAGCACGGCTTTGCCGGCCACCTCCTGAACAGCGCTTATGTCTCGCTCGCGACGGTCGTGCTCTCGCTGGCGCTTTCGGTGATGGGGGCCTACGCCGTGACGCGGCTGCGGTTTCGCGGCCGAAGCCTCATGGCGCACGGCATCCTGGTGATCTACATGTTCCCGGCCATCGTCCTGGTCGTCCCGCTCTATGTCGTCTTCGCCAAGATGGGTCTCAGGGATTCGCTGCACGTGCTGATCCTAGTCTACCTCGCCCAGACCCTGCCGGTCGCACTCTACATGCTGCGCGGCTATTTCCGCAACCTGCCGGTCGAAGTGGAGTACGCCGGTCTGACCGACGGGTGCAGCCGCTGGGGGGTGATCTGGCGCATCGTCATCCCCCTGTCGGCGCCGGCGCTCGCCACCGTGGCGCTGTACACGTTCATGATCGCCTGGAACGAGTTTCTCTTCGCGTTCATGTTCCTGGACTCACCGGAGAAGTTCACCCTCTCGCGCGGGGTGGTCCAGCTTTCCCAAAGCGTGCACCTCTCCCGTCAGCTGGTGATGGCGGCGGCCGTGATGGTGACGGTCCCGGTGTTGGTCGTCTTCCTCTTCTTCGAGCGGCACCTGGTGCGGGGGCTGACCGCCGGGGCCATGAAGGGCTGACCATGGCATCCCTGACCGTGGAGGGCATCGGCAAGAGATACGGCAACACGCCGGCGTTGGGCGGCGTGGACCTCGAGGTTGCCGACGGCGCGTTCTGCGTGCTGGTGGGGCCTTCCGGCTGCGGCAAGAGCACCCTGCTCAACATCATCGCCGGCCTGATCCCGCAGGACGAGGGCCGCATACTCTTCGACGGAAAGCCGGTCGACCATCTCGCGCCGCGCGAACGCGATGTGGCCATGGTGTTCCAGAGCTACGCCCTCTACCCCCACATGACGGTGGCGGGAAACCTCGGTTTCGGGCTTCGTATGCGCGGGGTCCCGAAGCCGACGATCCGGACAGCGTGTGCGCGAGATCGCGCGCCTGCTCGGCATCGAGATCGCTGCTCGAGCGAAAACCGCGCGAGCTCTCCGGCGGGCAGCGGCAGCGGGTCGCCATGGGCCGGGCGATGGTGCGCCGGCCAAACCTCTTTCTGCTCGACGAGCCGCTGAGCAATCTGGATGCCCGCCTGCGGGCCAGTGTCCGGCTCGAGCTCAGACGCATCCACCAGCGCATTCGCGGCACCGTGGTCTACGTCACCCACGACCAGGTGGAGGCCATGACGCTCGGGGACAAGGTGGTCGTGATGGGCGAGGGCCGCATCCACCAGTGCGGCCCGCCGGAGGAGGTCTACGCCCGGCCGCGGAGCACGTTTGTCGCCCGATTCATCGGAACGCCGGAAATCAATCTTTACCCCGGCCGCATCGAACGCCGCGACGGCCGCTGCCGCTTCCGAGGCCGGGGGTTCGAAATCGAGCTCGGCGCGGCCGATCTCCCCGAGGGGGAGGCGGAGCTGGGGGTGCGCCCCGAAGACCTGCTGCCAAACGGCGGAAAGACCGCCCCCGAAGCGATCGTGGAGTTGGTCAGCCACGTGGGCTCGGGGAAAATCGTGCATGCACGCCTGGGGCGGGAACCGGTGACCTTCTGCGCCGCCAAGGACAGCCGGCTTGCGCCGGACATGCCGGTACGGCTTGCCATCCCGCCTGAAAAAGTGCATTTATTCCGCCGGGGCTGGCGGCTTCGAGACGCTCATCCGATGAGTACTGGTGACTTTGAGGGTAAACTAAAAGGGAAGGAGTAACACGCATGCACTACGACACAGCGCTCAGGGCATACACCGCCAAGCGGATCGAGGAGATCGAGTCGGCCGACATCCTGGTCGGGGATCCCCTGCTACAACAACGACGACCACCATCGCGCACGTGATCCAGATGGTCACCCACGGCCTGGCCACGCACTACAAGAACCGGCGCAGTGTGATCTTCATCGCCGACGGCGGCTCCACCGACGACACCCGGGAGACGGCCCAGGAGTTCGAGATCAAGCCCTGGCAGGAGAAGATCGTCTCCATCTACCGCGGACCGGCCGGAAAGGGCACGGCGCTGCGGTCGGTGTTCGAGGCGGCCGAACCGGCTCAAGGTGCGATGTGTGCGCCATGGTGGACTCCGACCTGCGCAGCATCACCCCGGACTGGGTCAAGTACCTCCTGGAGCCGGTGCTGGAAAAGGACTACCAGTTCGTCGCGCCGGTCTACGTGCGGCACAAGTACGACGGCACGATCACCAACAACATCGTCTACAACCTGACCCGGGCGCTGTACGGCAAGCGGATTCGCCAGCCCATCGGCGGGGATTTCGCCATCTCGCGCGACGTGGCCAAGTTCTACACCGAGCAGGACGTGTGGGAGACCGATGTCGCCCGCTTCGGCATCGACATCTGGATGACCACGAACGCCATCACCCAGGGGTTCCGCATCTGCCAGTCCAACCTGGGGGTCAAGATCCACGACGTGAAGGACCCCGGCCAGCACCTGGGGCCGATGTTCCGGCAGGTGCTCTCGGCCCTCTTTTCGCTGATGGAGCAGTACGAGAGCTTCTGGAAGGGAGTCGCGGGCAGCGACCCGCTCGAGACCTTCGGTTTTGAAAACGGGATGGAGCCGGAACCCGTCAAGGTCAATCTGGACTGATGATCGACCAGTTCAAGACCGGCTTTCAGCAGTTCTCGGGTTTCTACGGGACATCTTCAGCGCGCAGAGTTTCGAGCAGATCGGCGCCACCGCCCGCATGGATGCCAAAGAATTCCACCTGCCGACCGAGGCCTGGGTCAAGATCCTCTACGAGCTGGCGGCCACCTACCACCTGTGGAGCGTCAACCGCAACAAGCTGCTCGACATGATGACCCCGCTCTATTTCGCCCGGGTGGCCTCCTTCGTGCGGCAGAGCTGGGACATGTCCTCGGCCGAGGCCGAGGCCCTGGTCGAGGAGCAGGCCGTCCAGTTCGAGGAGCAGAAGGGCTACCTGATCCAGGTGTGGGACGAAAAATCCGCCCAGCGGCCGGCGGAGCCTCAGACCCGCGTGTGAACAGGCGACCGGGTCGCGCGGGCGCCCAGGCCCTGCACGGCGCTCGACGCCTCCGCTTTCAAGCCCGGCCCTGACTTCGCCGGGGCGGACCAGAGCGTTGATACGGATGGAGGCCCGCGTGATGGAGGACCTGGCCGCCAGAACAGCGGCGGCAGAGGAGGTATCGGCGAATACTGCGTTCGGTTGATTTTCAAGGGTCCGTGCCGGTGCTTCCGGGAGGAGCCCTGCCCGTACAGACCGACTCGAAATATATGTTCCGGGCTAGCGCATCGCCGCCAGTTCATTCCGCAGGGATTGGTCGAACAGTTCCTCGTAGAGCGGAAGCGCTTCCCCAAAAGCCCTCTCGAAGGCCTGCTCGGCGCTCATGTGACGCAGGTTTCGGAAAAAGGCGAATACCGCCGGGTGGCCCTGGGTCTGAATCAGGCCCAGGACCGCCAGGGCCGAGGTGCTGTATACCTGTCCATCGTATGCGGCCAGGGCCGAGTTCCATTCCCGCATCGAACGGAGCATGCCCATGAAGACGATGTTGGAGTTGCCTTTCAGCTGCCGCAGGGCCCACCGTCGGTATTCGTTAAGGTTACCAAGCCCGCAGCGTTCGACCACATGCCAGCCGATGGCGCTCGCATTGCCCTCTTCCAGCCACGCGACCCCGGAGCAGTCACCGGCGCACGCTTGGTGTTGAAGCGCGTGGGCCAGCTCATGGCTGATGTTGTAAACCCGGCGCCGGGCATCCCGAAGATCGCCCGTATTCTGGAGGATGGTGTCGCCCGAACTCCAGCCCATGCTCGTTTCGGAGCGGCGCGCGGCCTCGGCGGCATCTCCGCGGGTCAGCTCCATCTGCCACGCCAGATACCGGTCCCGGTTCGGTACCAGGATGATCCGGACGTCCTGTTTCAGCCGGCTGCCGTAGAACTCGTCAAAAACCTTCAACGCGGCTTCGATGCCGCATTGCACCTGGGCTTTCTCGGTCTCGGAAACCCCGTTTTCAGCAATCACCTCGATCGGCCCGCAATGGGCACTCGTATTGACCCACACTGTGGCGGCCAGAACGGCCAGAGCCGTTAGCAACCGCCTGCATGCGCTCCTTGGTTTCATGACATCCCCGCCGGTGACCGGGCCCCCAGACCGCGCCGTGCCGCCTTGAGGCTTCCGGAAGGTTGGAGTTACACCCCATAGGTGGCTATCGGCGATTTCTTGATCCGTCTTTAGAAATGCAGGCAGGATTGTTGAGGCAACCCGGGTGAGGGGTCACGGACCAAAGGGTGCATCGGCGCGGAGCCGTTTTTCACTCGACCCTTTGAACCCTCGACCCCTTGTAACCCTTCAGCCGGCGGCGCGGTTCACTTCACTCCATGAGCGGTTTGACCCGCTCGCCGCCAACCTCGTAGGGGATCCCGTATTCCTGCGCCAGGGTCTCGAACTGCTCGAGATCCCCGTCGCGCAGCAGCGCGCCGACCCCGGAGAGGAGCCTGAGGTCGCCGGCGTAGAAGAGCATGACCGCAAAGCCCGCGACCGCCTCGGCCGGCTTGAAGTTGCAGTGCCCGAAACGGGGGATCGGGATGTTCAGGTGGCGCACCAGCCAGTCGCCGCTCGCGAGGGTCTTGAGGTTGTAAAAGAACTCGTGGATGTAGGGGATCTGCTGGTCTTTGAGCGTGTGCATGGTGACCAGCGCGTGGTCGAGCCGGCCGGTCGTGTTGTAGTTGTTCTTCATCTCCCGCACGGCCGCCTTGTCGGCCGCCCGGCGCGGCACCTTGAGGTTCAGGCGCAGGTCGTTTTTCGACCCATGGTACCAGGTGAAGCGGTTTTCGAACGGGAACCCGCCCAAGGTTTTGACGGCGTCCTGGAGGTTGACCACCGCATACCGCAGCACGTCCCGCACCGACACCTCCACGGTCGCAAGGTAGTCGCCGGAATCGTAGGGCAGGTCGGCCACCTTGACCCACTGGTCGAGCAGCTTGCGGTTCTTCGGGTCCATGACCACCGGCTTCACTTTATCCTTGTAGAAGGCGGGCCACCGGGCGATCAGGTCCGCTGACGGGTTGAAGGGGTCACCGGGGATCGCCTTGGGAAAGAAATACTGAAACGTCGCCCGCGCGTCCCCGAAGTATTTCATCTGAAACGGGAAGTCCCCCACCGGCCCGCACAGGCCGTAGCCCGCCTTGAAGAGGTCCGGGCGCCGCTCGGTCAGAAGGGCCGTGATGATGCCGCCCTCCGAGGCGCCGATCAGGTAGACGGCCTTGGGTTTGCCCTTCACGCGGGTGTAGACATCGACAAGGTCGGTGATGTCCTCCATGCCCTGCCGGATGGCGAGCCCGGTCTTGGCGTAGCTGCAGGTGGCGAAGCCGAACCCCATGCCGTTCACGATCTCCCAGAGCTTGAAGTCGCCGATCTCAAGCTGGTCCTCGGGGATCGACACGGGGGTGCCGGCGTCCTGGAACCCGTGGGCCCAGATCACCAGCCGTTCGTTGTAGTCCTCCGCCGCCGGCATGCAGATGCGGTAGATCGACCCGCTGTCTTGTTTTCCGTCCGGATCGCAGGCCGCACCGGCGGGCGTTTGGAAAGCAGCGAACCACACGAGCACGATCGGAAGAAAAAAAACCGCTCCCACTTTCCTCAACATGGCTGCCTCCTTGGATGATGGTTGTCCCTGAAGTCGACCGATGGCGGGATGCCGCTGGCGGATATCCCCCCGGGGAGGTGCGGCCGCACCCCCCGGGGGACGTTTTTCAGTTGACGATGACAAAAACCGGCGATTCGCTCACATCCACCCGGACCGCACCGCTTGACGGGAACAGAGTGCTGCGCTGGCCGGTGGTGCTCTTGTCCGCGAGTCTCACCAGGGTGGCGCTCCCCCCTGCGACCGGAAGCGAAAACTGACCGACGGTCCGGCCCGATGCCGTGGGGCACCAGAGGGCATAGATCATCTTCTGGCTGACCACGTCCCGGAAACGGTAGATGCGCACGTCCGGGTGGCCCGAGCTCGGCTGCTCCTCGAAAACCGCGTTGCGCAGAACGTCGATGACCGTCGCAGTGTAGTACCAGGACGGTTTGGCCTTGGTGTTGTCGGTCTCCACCAGGCCGCAGGAGGAGAACAGGCCGCCTTCGGTCGAATCCTCCATCATGAAATGGTAGAGGGCCTTGACCTTCGAGGCGAAGATGGCGAGATAGGAGCGCACGAGCCACTCCGCCTGCACGAGACGCCGGGTCTTGCCCGCGATTTCGGGAACCGACTGGGGCGTGGGCTCGGAATCGTAGCCGTTCTCGGTCACGATCACATTCACTCCCGGGAAAAGCGCCTGAACCTGGTCGACCATGGTGTCGCAGTATTCCTTGAGGCCGCCCAGAATCTCCGGGTGCTTGCCCCCGCCGCCCCCGAAATCGAGGGTCTGGGTGTAATTGCTGCTGCTGGGGTAGGTGTTGTTCCACCAGAGCGTGAAGGCGAGCTCGTCGCAGGGCAGCTTGCCGCCGTTCACCACGTCGGCCCAGGCTTTGGCGCGGTTCATCTGGTTGGGGTCCGGTTTGAGCCAGGAGGGCCAGACCACGATCATGTTGGGGTCGGCCTGCTTGACGCGGTTGTAGACCGCGGTCATCATGGCGACTTCCTCCTCCGGGGCCCAGTCGCCGACCGAGCGGGTCTCGGTCGTGCCGTCGGGACGCACGAAGGTCCGCGGCCCGCCTTCCCAGAACTCCCAGGTCTCGTTGTAGGGCTGGAGCCGCTTGAGCGTATCTAATCCGGTTTTCTTGACCTGGCCGGCCCGGATGCTGACTTGGTCGAGCGGCACCGCCCGGCTGCCGTAGCGCGCGGCGATCTGGAATGCCATCTCGGCGTGAGCGCTGAAGCTCGCCGGGCTCTTGGTGTCCGCCCCCGGGGGGGCGGCCACCGCATGACCCGGGACCCCCATGTAGGGCGGCACGGTCTCGAGCACCAGCATGACCTCGGTGCCGTTGTCCCGCCGGGCCTGGAGGTGGGCGTCCAGGCTCGCGCCGGAGTACCAGGAATCGACCGGGTCGAAGGCGAGGTCCCGGGGGCCGGTCGCGTTCTGGGCGATCACCGGGGTCGCGAGATACATCCGCATCTTGCTGAAGATGTTGATCTTGTCGGCATGGGTGGACATGGAATAGACGGACGACATGAAATTACCGAACGTCTTGGACTGGGGGGTGGTGCCGGGCAGGGTCTTGGCCTGGGCGGAATTCGAGAGGCCCGAGGCGTTGGAGGCGTCGTCGAACACCCTGAGCGCAAAGTAATAGGGGGTGTCCGGGTTAAGACCCGTGATGGTCATGCCCTGGTCGGTCCCGGCATTGGCCGGCGCCGGCTCGCCGGCGGCCTGGATAGCGTTTGACCAGTTGGATTCGGTGACGAGCTGGGTGCCGTAGCGCAGGTCGTAGAGCGTCGCCTTGCCGGAATTGCCGTCGTCGCCGGTGGCTTTCCAGGTGAGCGCGATGCTGCCGGAGGAGACCGGGGTCGCGGCAAGCGTGGTCACCGCGGCCGGCGGGATGGTGTCGGCCGTGCCGGTCTCGCCGTAAAGGACCACTTCGTCCACGAACGCGGTCGCGCTGTGGCGGGTGAAGCGCAGGTAGCGGCTCGTGATGTTCACCTGGCGTCCGAACCACTGGTCGTTGCGCTGAAGACCGTCGGTGAAGAGCACCACCCAGTTGCCGGGCGTGCCGTAGGAGACGCTGAAATCCCCGTTTTTCCAGGGGTGGTCGTAGATGTAAATGTCAGTCAGGCGATAGGTCTGCCCCAAGTCGATATAGCAGGACCAGGGGTAGTCTCCGGCCTGCCAGCTCGGCATCCATTCGGTCTTGACCGCGCCGCCCGTTCCGGCCTTGGGGTCGCCGGCCAGGGTCTGCTCGTCGACGAGGTTGGTGGCCGGCGTTGACGCATAGCCGCCGGGCTTCTCGTCCGTCACCATGGCGGGTGTCAGCCTGAGCATGCCGGACGGCCCCCCGCTCTCCGGGACGAAGATTACCTTCAGGCTGCGGTCCTGAGTCATGCTGACGCTGAGCGGGTTGGCGGTGCTGACGGCTGTACCCTCCTCCCACTGTTTGAAGAGATAGCCGGGGGCCGGTGTCGCGAGCAGGCTCGCCGTGGTCCCGTTCGGGTACTTGGGAAGGTCGGGGGACTTGGCCACGCTGCCGCTGCCCGAAACCGTCACCGTCAGGCTCCACTCCTGGGGGGGCGGTGGGCCGGAGTCGGAGCCGTAGAGCACGACTTCGTCCACGAAGGAGGTCGCGCTGAGGCGCGTGAAGCGCACGTAGCGGGTGGAGACGTTGACCTGGCGCCCGAACCACTGGTTGTTGCGGGTCAGGCCGTCCGTGAAAAGCAGGGTCCAGTTCCCCGGCGTTCCGTAGGAGACGCTGAAGTCGCCGGATTTCCACTCGTGGTCGTAGAGGTAGATGTCGGTCAGGTTGACGGTTTTGCCTAGATCGATATAGCAGGACCAGGGGTGGTCTGCGTTGAGCCAGCTGGGGAGCCAGAATGTGGTCACGGCCCCGCCGCTGCCGGCCCGGGGGTCTCCGGCCTTGGCCTGCTCGTCCACCAGGTTGGCGGCCGGTGTGTCGGCATAGCCCCCGGTCTTCTCGTCCCTGATCATGGCCGGGGTCAGCAGGAGCTTGGAAGAGCCGCCCGGCTGCGGGGTGAAGACGGCCGTGACGCTGCGGTTTCTGTCCATCACGAGCTTCTGGGGGTTGACCGATCCGGTCAGGTCGCCCTCCCAGTGGTCGAAGCGCCAGCCCGCGGCCGGGGTGGCGAGGACCGTGATGGCGTAAGGCTCGAACGTCCCGCCCGGCGGCGAGACGCTGCCGCTTCCGACCACGCTGACCGCAAGGGTGTAGACCGGCCCCACGGCCGGCTCGAAGACCGCCGTGATCGTCCGGTCGCCGTCCATGACGATGCCGAGCGGGTTGGCGGTGAAGATATCGGCGCCTTCGGTCCAGTGCTTGAACACATAGCCGGCGGCGGCGGCCGCCGTCAGCGTCACCGCGGCGCCGTCGGGATAGGCGGCCAGATCCGGGGACTTGGAAACGCTGCCCGCGGCCCCTGCGCCCAAAACGGTCAGCGTCCACTCGTCGCCGGGCTCAACGGCCGGATAGCCGAAGAGCACGAGCTCGGCCATCTTGCCGTCGGTGGTCTTGGTGCAGCGCACATAACGCGTGGTGACGGAGAGCCCTTCGTGGTGCTCCCAGCCGGTGTAGCCGATCAAAGGATCGGTGACGAAGACGGTCCAGTTCCCGGGCGTGCCGGAGGAGACCCGGAAGTCGCCGTCCCCGCCGTGGTTGAAGAGATGCACGGCGGTGATGACGTACTCCCGGCCCAGATCCAAAGTGACGCTCTGGGGGTAGGTCAGGTTGCCCCAGTTCTCCCAGCTGTGATAGCAGACCCCCGAGGGGAAGGCCTCCTGCTCGTCGACGAGCTCGTCCTCGTCGTCGGAACCCACCCCCGGCTCGACGGTGATCATGGAGGCATTGAGCTCGATCTGCGCCGGCGTCGTCTGCGCCGGCGCCGGGGCGGGAAACATCAGCCACCCCAGCATGAGCGCCGTCATGCCGTAAACCAAAAGACGGATCTTTTCTCCTTTTTTCATTTGCCACCTCCCGCGGCTGTGGGTTGACGCGTCACCTCCCTCCGAACTGAACCTCGAGCCGGCGAACCCCCTTCGCCGCCCGAGGGCAAGTGCTTATTACTCTCTTTCAACTCCTGTAGAAAAAATCAAGAACTGTTTCACCGTCCGCGCCTCCGCGACCCGCCCCGGCGGTGGCGCGCCCCGCCCCTACCTGTCAAATGCTGTCAAATGGCGTCAAGTGCTGTCAAATGCTGTCAAATGCTGTCAAACCGAAATTATTATAACAAATTAATTATATTGCACATTTCGCTTGACACGCACCATGACGACAGCTAAGCTGCCCTGCGGTGCCGTTCCCCCCAAAGGGGATCGGCCCGGCGCATGCAGACATGCCGGGAGGCGTGCTTTCAAGGGGGTCGCGCCCGGCTTGGGTGATGTGAACAGCTTTTCATGGCCAATCGAGGAAGCGGTTGAATATCTAGCCCGGCACCAATTGAAACTCCAGAACGTTAGCGATGAAAGGGGGGCGCCATGGAGACTCGACGAGTCCCGTTGCGGATCGCTGTATGTGGGGTTTTGTCTCTTCTCGTCTTATCTTTCGCCATTTTTTCTTCCAATGCCTTCGCCGGTCCCGTCGACTCCAAGATCCCGCTCAATTCCTCCATGATCACCGTCGAGCCCGGGGTGGGCTCAGACGACGAGCACGAGCTGGTCGACGAGCAAAGCCTTTATCCGGGCGGCGCCTGCCAGACCAGCTGGGAGAACTGGGGCAATCCCAACTATCCCCAGAGCGTCTATCTCGATCTCGGCAAGGAGTACTCGATCTCCGCGGTGCATCTCTTCAACCACGGCGGGGACGGCGAGTTCCGCGTCTCCTCGGGCTCGCCGGGCAACTGGACGGTCTTCGTCACCAACCCCCTGATCGGCTACACCGGCTGGGAGAGCCACGCGGTCAACGTGACCACGCGCTTCGTGCGCCTGACCAAGACCACCAACGGCAAGATGGCCGAGATCGTGCTATTCGGGCACCCGGCGACCACCACGCAGTACGCGCTTTCGGTGACCGTGGACTGGAACCAGGGCCATGTCACCCTCAACCCCTCGGCCGCCTCCTACCCGGCCGGGACCCCGGTCGCGCTCACCGCGGTGCCGCTCGCCGGCTTCGTGTTCGACCGCTGGACGGAGGGGACCGCCACCCACACCGCCAACCCGCTGACCGTGGTCATGGACCGCGACCGTTCCTTCACGGCGGTCTTCAAGCCCGGCACCCCCACCCAATACACCCTGACCACATCCGTGACCGGCCAGGGGAGCCTCTCCCCGAGCGGGGGAGCCTACCCCGCCGGCCAGACGGTGAACATCTACGCCACGGCCGCGAGCGGCTGGAAGTTCGACCACTGGGAAGGCGGCGCCTCGGGCAGCGCGAACCCGCTTGCGCTCGTGATGAATGCCGACAAAGCCGTCAAGGCCGTCTTTGTCCAGCAGACCCCGGGAGAGTCGACCAAGCTGATCCTGACGCCCGCCATGATGCAGGAAGAAAAGCCCGGCGGCTACGCTGAGACGCCTGCCGCCAACCTGGTCGACGAGCAGAACCTCGCCGGCGACCCGCGCGCGGGCACCGGCGGCGCGGTCAAGACCCACTGGATGCCGAGCTGGAACGTGCCGGACTACCCCTGGTCCTGCACTCTCGACCTCGGCCAGGACTATCGTCCTGACCGACATCTACCTCTACGACCTGGAGTGGAAGTCCGGCGGCTTCACCGTTTCGGCCGGCGCCCCGGGCAATTGGACCCCGCTCTTCACCGACCTCCTCGCCCGCAACAACCAGTGGTTCGGGGCCCAGGTGAACGCGACCACGCGCTACCTGCGCTTCACGCGCCTCACTCCCACCTCATTTGTGAACGAGGTGGTGCTCTACGGGTACCCGGCGGGCTGCACGCCGACCAGCTGGAGCCTGACGGTGACGACCCAGGGCAGCGGCGCGGTCGCCAAAAGCCCGAACATGGCGAGCTACCCGGACGGCACCCAGGTCACGCTGACCGCCAACCCGGCCACGGGTTGGCGCTTCCTGAACTGGAGCGGGGACGCCTCCGGCGGGGTCAACCCCTACACCTTCTCGATCCACGGCGACACCGCGATCACGGCCGTGTTCGAGGAAATCCCGGGCTCATCCGATCTGATCGACAACCCGGGCTTCGAGCTGGGAAGCGGCAGCACCCCGGCTTACTGGACGACCGACGCCTGGCACATGGCCGACTCCATATTCGGATGGGAGGCGGGCGCGGGCCGAAACGGCAGCCGGGCCGCGAGCATCGAAAACACCGCCACCAACGACGCGCGCTTCATCCAGCCGCTGACGCTCAAGCCGGACACCTGGTATACGCTGACCGGCTGGGTCAAGGGGGCGAACCTCGTCAACCAGACCGGCAACAACGCCGCGAACCTCTTCGAAGCCAAGAGCCTGACCGGCTCCGAAGGCAAAGGCGGCACCTTTGACTGGACGCTTCTGGGGGTGACCTTCAAGTCTGTCGCCGACGGCTCGGCCGAGATCTGGGCGCGGCTCGGGCACTGGGGCAGCACGGTCACCGGCAAGGCCTGGTTCGACGACCTTTCACTGATCGAGCTCACGCGCTTAGACGGCGCAAACATGTTCTTCGCCTTCGAGGAAGGCGATCTTGCGAACATCACGCCCGCCAACCTCGGCCGCTGGCTCGAGCACCTGGACGCTGCCTACGGGGCCTATCACGACCTGGTCGGGTTCGCCCCGCACAACGGCGAACCGCTCGGCGTCGTCTCCTACCGCCAGGACATCCAGGCCTGGGCGCGGGCGGCTTTCCCCATCCAGTGGCAGCAGCGCTGGATCGGCGCGGCGCTGGCCGACATCAACGCCACCGACGACTGGTCCTTCGGGATCATGCACGAGATGGGGCATCACTTCAGCCACCCCAGCTGGGATTACGACGCCGAGCTGTGGGCGAATTTTCTCATGTACTACGTGGTCGAACAGCTGAACAGCAGGATCTATGCCGACGGCAAGCTCTACCTGGGAGCCGCCCTCGCCGATTTCTACGAGGAAGGCTACTGGAGGGACAAACAGGAGTACTGGAACACGGGGGTCATCAAGCACAACCCCATGTTCTGGGGCTACATCGCGCTTTCCAAAGAGATCGGCTGGGAGCCCTTCAAGTCGGCCTTTCGGGACATCTACGCCAACGGCAACCCGAACGCGGCCCCAATTGACAAGTACAATCTTCTTTTGGACAAGCTCTCCCAGTACGCCGGCCGCGACGTGCGCGCGCTCATCCCCTACGACGACCTCTACGAGGCCGAGCACTACATCACCGGCGAGCCGGTCACGCGCTTCACGCTCGACGTGACCATCGCGGGCAGCGGCGCGGTCGACTTCGACCCGGACCTGCCCTACTACAACGAGGGTGCGCCGGTGAAGCTCACGGCCGTGCCGGCAGCCGGATTCAAGTTCTCCGGCTGGAGCGGCGGGGCGAGCGGCAGCGCCAATCCGCTCAGCATCACCATGAACGCGAACAAAACGATCACGGCGACCTTCGTCCCGACCGGCGGCGGCACCTCGCAGAAGATCGCGCTCACCGCCGCGATGGTCAAAAACGAGAAGACGGGCGGATACGGCGAGTGGCCGGCGACGAACCTCGTCGACGAGCAGGCGCTCGCCGGCGACCCGCGCGCGGGCGCCGGTGGGCCGGTCAAGACCTTCTGGATGCCGAGCTGGAGCGAGACCGACTATCCCTGGTCCTGCTATCTCGACCTCGGCCAGAGCTACGTCGTCACCGACGTCTACCTCTACGACCAGGAGTGGAAGCAGGGCAGCTTCTCGGTCTCGGCCGGGGCGCCCGGAAGCTGGTCGGTGCTGTTCACGGATGCGTTGACCCGCAACAACCAGTGGTTCGGCCGGAAGGTCACGGCGACGACGCGCTACCTGCGCCTGACGCGGCACGCGACCGGGTCCTTCGTGAACGAGGTGGTGGTCTACGGCACCCCGGCCGGATCCGGCTCGCAGTGGAGCCTGGCGCTCACGACGACCGGCAGCGGCTCCGTCGCCAAGAACCCGGATCTCGCGAGCTATCCCGACGGCACCCAGGTCACCCTCACCGCCACTCCGGGTGCGGGCTACAAGTTCGTGCGGTGGCAGGAGTATCCCCAGATCGAGACGGCAAACCCCTGGACCGTCACGATGGACCGAAACCGCAGCATCACCGCGATCTTCGAGCCGACCGGCGGCACCAGTTATTCACTGACGGTGTTCGCCTCGGGCAGCGGTACGGTCAGCCCGAGCTCGGGCAGCTTCCCGGCCGGCCAGAGTGTCACGATTACGGCGACACCGGCGGCCGGCTGGAAGTTCGACCACTGGGAGGGCGGGGCCACCGGCAGCGCGAACCCGCTCACGCTGGTGATGGATGCCAACAAGTCCCTCGCAGCCATTTTCGTGCAGGACGGGGGCGGCGGCACCCCTCAGAAAATCCCGGTGACCGCCGGCAGCATCACCAACGAGTCCGGCCGCGGCAACGCCGCGCTTCTGGTGAACGAGCAGGGCACCTACCCGGCCGCGGCCTCGACCGTGGACGCGAACGTCTGGATCCCGAGCTGGAACCCGGCCGACTACCCGGCGAGCGCGGTGATCGACCTCGGCCAGAGCTACGTACTCACCAAGATCTGCCTCTGGGACCTTGGGGATTCCGGCAGCTTCACGGTGTCTTCCGGCAGCGCGGGCAGCTGGACGGTCCTTTTCACCGACGGGCTCTCCAACTACGCCAAGTGGAACGAGCACAGCGTCAACGTCACCACGCGCTACATCCGGGTCACCAAGGCGAACGCCGCCAAGATGGGCGAGATCGTCTTCATCGGCTACCCCGCCGGCGGCGGCGGTCCGGTGACCCCGCCCCCCGGTCAGACCGGCGACCTGCGGCTTGCCGCCAAGACCGACACCACGGTGACACTCGACTGGTCGACCTACACCGCGCCGGCCGGGG
This sequence comes from uncultured delta proteobacterium, assembly GCA_963716785.1. GTDB lineage: Bacteria > Desulfobacterota > Desulfobacteria > Desulfobacterales > SpSt-501 > SpSt-501. The sequence goes on from CAVQUW010000018.1 coordinate 282,062, forward strand.
TCACGAGCTACAAAGTCTATCGCGACGACATGTTGATCGCCACGACGGGCGGGCGTCAGTACACGGACACGGGGCTCGACGCCGGCCACCACCTGCATTACGTCGTCGAGCCCGTCGGAGCGGCCGCAAGCGGCCTTTCCAACTCGCTCACCGTTACCCCGGGCAATTACTACAACAAGATCAGCGTCCTTGCGCGGGATGCGACGGTGAGCTCCTCGCCGACACTCGCCCTCGACTACGCCAACAAGGCCTTCGACGGCGACACCAACTCGGCCATGTACTCGGCCGACGTCAACCCGGCCTGGGTGCAGGTCGCCTTCGCCGCCGCCCAGCCGATCGGCAGGGTGCGGGTCTTCCTCGGGACGCCGAACAGCACGGGCGACGTCAACTCCTGGCGCCTCGAGGCGGCCGACACCGAGGCCGACCTCACCGCGAAAAGCGGGAGCTACCTCCTCGCGGTCCCCACCCGCGGTGGTGTCGCGGGCAACTGGGACGAGGCCGCGATCGCCCCGCTCGCCGGCCGCAGGATCTTTCGGCTGACGGCCGAGCGCACCGTGGGCGGGAACCTGGTCAACATCCGCGAAGTCGAGTTCTACGGCCTCGACGTCAAGACCGTCCGCAAGACGCACAATGTCGTCGTGCTCCAGTACAACCCCGTCATCAACACGCCGGACGGGTCGATGCCGGTCGAGACCTACTTCCACGACCACCATTGGCAGAAGTGGCCGCTGGCGGCCGACAACGTCGAAACGTATATCGAAAACTTCCGCCGCGCGACCGGCGGGCTCTTCGACGTCACAGTCAAAAACCATTACATCCTGAACGAGTTCCCGCCCGTCGTGGACGGGACCCCGGTCAACGCGGCCACGTTCCTGGACGGCTACACCAACAACACCATCACCGACGATGCCGACTACGCCAAGATCCTGAACGACCCGCGCTTCAATGTCGTGCCGCGGGTGGAGAGCGGCGAGGTCGACGCGGTCTGGATCATCCAGTGCAACTCGGCCAACTTCTACGAGACCCGCATGGCGGGCGACGGCGCCTACTGGGTGAACGGACCGGTGGTGGGCGGGGTGACCTGCAAGCGCAAGTTCGTGATCCACGGCTTCGACTACCGCGGCCGGGTGGGCGGCATGGCCCACATGACCGGTCACATGGCCGAACAGACGCTCGCGCGCCTGAGCGACCGCTTCCCCGTCCAGTGGAAGATACCGGTGTGGAACACCTTCGACCTCAACGACCCCGCCCGGGCCTCCCAGGAGGCCCCGCTCACGGCCGTCAAGCGCTTCTTCCTGACCGACAGCGTCAACTACAGCCAGCTCAAGGAGGGTATCAACGCCGCCTACTTCGCGGCGCCGGGCAACTCGCAAATCGGCAGCATCCACTTCCCGCCGAACGCGAACAACAACTACGGCTACTACCCGTCCTTCGACTGGCTGGTGGTGGACGGGTCCTGGACGGCCGGCAGCGGCAAGGACATGAACCTGACCGCCGCCGGAAACGGCGTCAAGGTGGTGGCCGCACCCTCCGGGCTCGGCTTCATCATGGGCGACGGCGCCGTCCGGGCCAAGGTGAACGTGCAGAACGGGGCCGCCGGCGCCCACGCCGGGCTGCTGTTCAGGACTTCCGCTTATGCGGCCGGGCCGAACGCCATGAAAGGCTACTACCTGGGGCTCGATCCGGCGGGCGACCGCGTGATCCTCGCGCGGGTGAACCAGGGCTTCACCATCATCAAGACCGCCGCCATGGCGATAGAACCCAACCGGGACTACACCGTGAAGGTCAGGGCCGCGGGCAACCGCTTCGACGTCTACGTCAGCAATATGAACGTCCCGGTCTTCACCCACTACGATTCGAATTTCACCCACGGGACCCTCGGGCTCTGCGCCTACAACACGCCGGCCCGGTTCAGCTACTTCGACTTCAAGTCGACCGCCAAGAACTTCTCCGAGGCCTGGTACGCCTATCCCCTCGTGGAGGGCGCGACGCCGATCACGGTCGGGCCGGAGACCTGGGACCTGGGAGGGGATCCGGACATCCAGGGCGGGGATTTTCTCTTCTGGTGGTACGAGCACATCCCGAAGAACACCGGCATCCACGCCACCAACGACGTGAACGGCCTGACGGTCCGCGGCCGGCTCAACACCTGGCTGCCGTTCGTCTTCGACATCAACCACTTCGACGGAACCGCCGTCTACGACGCGGCCTTCCCGCCGGAGGACACCGCTGCGCCGGCGCCGGTCGTCAACCTGAAAGCGACGGCCATCAGCAGCCACGTCGTCGAACTGACCTGGGAGGAGCCGGCCGACAACATCGGCGTCACGCGCTACGACGTTTACCGGGGGGCCATCCAGATCGCCCAGGTCAAGAGCCCGAGATTCACCGAGACGGGCCTGGCGCCGAACACGGCCTACACGTACACGGTGAAGGCGCGCGACGGGTTCGGCAACCGCTCGAGTGCCTCGACGACGGCGACCACACAGGAAAGCTCGGCCTACCTGAGCGACCTCGACTGGGTGACAGCCGTGAACGGGTTTCAGTCCATCGGGCTGGACAAAGCCAACGGCGGCGAGAAGGACATCTATCTGGGCGGAGTGCGCTATGCCAAGGGGCTCGGCGTCCACGCCAACAGCGAGATCACCTATGCCATCGGCGGCGGCTACAAGCGCTTCCGCGCCAAGGTGGGCGCCAGCGACGGGGAGTGGGGCTTCTCCGCGCGCTTCGAGGTCTGGGGCGACGGCGTCAAGCGCTTCGACTCAGGCGCGATGTACGGGACCACCGGCCCCACGACCCAGATCGCGGACATCGACATCGACGTAACCGGTGTGGACACGCTCGTTCTCAAGCTGCTCTCGCTCAGACGGCAGCCTCAGCGGCGACCACGGCGACTGGGCGGGGGCCAGGCTGCTGCCGTAGCGGCAAAGAAGCTCGATCGAGTTGACTCTCCGTGTTTCGATGTTTACAACTGCATATCTTTACAATGAGTCGAATACCCCCTGAGAAAAGCTGCAGGGGATGTTCGACCGTGACCACGATTTTTCGAGTTCTGCGCCCAACGGCTCCTGGCGTTTAGCCTGTCATTTCCTGATCCATATCACCCTAAACTGCTTCGTCACCGACCGTCGGGAGAAAAAAGCATGAATGCCGACACCGACTCCAAGAAGAAAAGCCGTGCCTGGTGGTGGGGACTTCTGGCGCTCTTGATCCTGGTGCTCGCCTGCATTTGGGTGAACACGCAGAAAATCCCGCAGGACATTTCCAGCCGCGTCACGGATGCGGTTGCCGCCTGGGGGGGGCCGCGGGCCTGGCCATCGGCGTCGACGGGCGCGATGTCGTGCTCACCGGCGAGATCGACCCCATGGTCGACCGCGCCGGCCTGGTGAAAATGGTGCAGTCCCTGCGCGGGGTCCGCACCGTCACCGACCACCTCACGCCGGCCGCACTGGAGCCGGCGCGCTTCCGCCTGGAGCTCTCCGACGGGCAGGCCGTCCTCACGGGGCTCCTGCCCGACCGTCAAGCCGTGGAAAAGCTGGAAACCGCTGCGGCGGCGTTGGTCGATAGGGGAAAACCCACCAGCCGGGTCGACGCGCAACTCGGTGTCGCGACGCCGGCCTGGCTGGCGGCGCTCACCACCCTGATCCCGGAGCTCAAGGGCGCCCTCACGGCCGGCGTCGAAGCCGGGCCGGCGGGACTGATTATAACCGGGACCGTTCCCTCCGAAGCTGAGCGGGAGCGGATCGGCACAAGGGCCGCTGCGCTCTTCGCCGGTGTGCTCTCCGTGGAGAACCGCATCCGGGTCCTGCCGCCCAAGCGGCCGGCCGGCCTGACCCTGAGCCTGGAGGCGGGGACGCTGGCGCTAGGCGGGGAGCTCCCCGGGCAGGCGGAGATCGACCGGGTGCATCGCCGCGGCCCGCTCCGCTTTTCCCGGCGCGAAAATCACCGACGCGCTCACCGTCGGCGACGCGGTGGCGCAGCCCGCCTGGCTCGCGCCCGTGCTCGAACTGATGCCGGAGCTTGCCCCCGTCGCACAGGCTGGCCTCAGAGCCGGTTCCGACGATATCACCCTGAGCGGCACAGTTTCCTCCGCTGAGATTCGGGAGCGAATCGAGAAAAAAGCCAAAGCCATCCTGGGAGAAATGGTCCTGGTGAACCGCATCGAAGTGGCCAAACCGGCCTCACCCGTGGAGACGCCGGCGCCTGCACCGCCTCCTGCCCCACCGACTCCCGCACCGCTTGTTGCACCGGCACCGGCATCACCTGCTGCACCGCCGCCCGAGGTGAAACTCCCCACACTCTATTTCCTGCAAGACAGCACCGAGCTGGCGGCCGGAAGCCAGGGGCAAGTGGACGCGGCGGTCGACGCGCTGAAAGCCCGGCCCGGTCTGCGCGTGGAGCTGGCGGGTTTCACCGACTCCAGCGGGGAGGAGGCGTACAATCGGGATTTGAGCCGCCGGCGTGCGGAAGAGATTATGGGCACCCTGGTGTCCAAAGGCATCGACCCCGGCCGCCTGGTGCCGAGGGGCTACGGCGAGGGAAGGCCGGCGGCGGACAACCGGACCCCGGAGGGTCGCGCCATGAACCGGCGCGTCGAATTCAAGACTATCGACTGAGCAAAGGAGGTCGGGCATGGGGTATCTGATTGGGGAAATCATCGTCTGCCTGCTGCTGGCGGCCCTCATCGGCGCGATCATCGGCTGGATGCTGAGGGGGCTGCGCGCCCGCGCCCGGGAGCGCGTGCTGGCGGCCGACCTCGAAGGCGCACGTGCCGCGCTCCTGACCGCGGAGGAGAACACCACCTCCCTGCAGCTCGAGCTGGATCAGCGCAGCGGGGAGCTCAAGACCCGCACAGAGGAGAGCGATGCTCTCAGGCGGACGGTCGGCGAGCGTGAAGAGCGCATCGGCAGCCTGATTCAGGAGCTCAGGGAGCTTCGCGGCCGCACGGCGGCGGAGATCGACACGCTGAAGGCCGAGCTCGCGCCGCTTGCGCCCCTGCCGGGACTGCTCGACCGGGCGCGCGCCGACGGGGAGCGGCTCGAGGGTGAGCTGAAGGCGTTGACGGCGAGCAAGGCCGCTGAGGTTGCACGGCTGCGCGCCGAGCGCGACGCCCTCAAGGGCCTGGCCGACGAGCTCAAGGAGCGCGACACGACCATCGAGCGCCTCCAGAGTCAGCTGCGAACCCAGGCCCGGCTCAAGGACGAAGAGATCGGACGGATGCGGGACGAGCTGCGGGAAAACGAAAAAAGCCTCCAGCAGCTCAGCGTGCGGATCGGGGAGCTGGAGCCCCTCCGTCCGGCGCTCGAGGCGCGCGAGGAGGAAATCGTCCGCACCAAGGACGAGTTGCAGGCCCTGTCCGCCAGGCTGGGAGAGCTCGAGCGCCTGCGCGCCGATCTCGCCGCCCGCAACACCGAGATCGGAAGCCTCAACGACCAGCTCAAAGACCTCGCCAAGAGCAGGGAACTGGAGGTCCAGGGACTGACCGAGCAGCTGAAGGGGCTCGCCGAGATCGAGTCCCTGCGGGGGTTGGTGGGACAGCGGGAAGCGGAGATCGACAGGGTGCGGGATGAGCTTCAGAGCCTCGTCCGGAACAAGGACGGCGAGATCGAAGGGCTCATCGCCCGGGTGCGCGACCTCGAGGCGCAACGCCGGCTGCTGGCGGACCGTGAAGCGGAGATCGAGCGCCTCAGCGACCAGCTCATGGTTATGGCACGGGGCAAGGACGAGGAGATTGAAACCCTGGCGAAGCGTCTGGGTGAGGCCGAAACCCTGCGTGGCGCGCTGACCGAACGCGAAGCGGAAATCAGGCGGGTCAGGGGCGAGCTCGAGGCCTTTGCCCGGGTCAAAGAGACCGAAATCGAGGCCCTCCTCGCCCGGCTCGGCCGGCTCGAGGCCCTACAGGGGGTGCTGGACGCCCGCGACGCGGAGGTGGCACAGCTCAAGGAGCGGATCGGCGAGTTCAGCCGGAGCAGGGACGCCGAGATCGGTGCGCTGACGGCGCGTCTCGGCGAGCTTGAAACCCTGCGCCGCACGCTGACCGATCGCGACGCCGAAATCGGGCGGCTCCAGGGCGAGCTCGAAGACGCTTGCGCGCCGCAAGGACAACGAGATCGAGGGCGCGCGCGCGCAGCTCTCGGACCTGGGCACCCTGCGGTCCGCACTCGGCGCCCGCGAAGACGAGATCGGGCGCCTGCAGGGCCGCCTGCAGGCCATCGAGCACGACCGGACCTCCGAGGTCGAGGGCCTCAAGGCGCGGGTCGCCGAGCTGTCCCAGCTGCCCGCCCTGCTCAGGGACCGTGAGCGCCGGATCGCCGCGCTCGAAAATCTTCTGGCCGCGCGGCCGCCGGCGGGTGCTGCGCGGGGGGCCGCCGACTCAAGGTCCGAGCCGGCGCCGGTGTGGCCGATCTTCACCCCGCCGGCGGGTGCAAAGGACGATCTCAAGAAGATCCGCGGGATCGGCCCGGTGCTGGAGAAGACGCTCAACCGGCTCGGAATCGTCTCCTTCCGGCAGATCGCCGCCTTCACGCGCGGAGGACATCGAACGGGTGTCTGCCGTGCTCAAGTCGTTCCCGGACCGAATCGTGCGCGACGACTGGGTCGGCGGGGCCGCGATGGAGTACCGGAAGAAACAAGGGAAATCGGGCTGAGAACCGAGGGAGTCCGCGCCTAACAGGCTGTGGAAAAACAAGCATCAGGCCGTCAGCCAAGGCGCGCGGCGATTTGGAAAGCGCAGCATATTCGGTAATATGTGAGCATTTCCAAGAGCCGCGCAACGCAGAATCACGGCCTGAGGCGCCGTTTAGCCACAGCCTGCTAACCCTCAGGGCCGGCCGGCACGACCCCCGGCGAGAGAAGATCTTCGACCGGCTCCGCCGGAGACGGTTCCGGCAGGCGGCAGCGCCGCTCCAGCTGCGCAACGATCCGCGCGACCTGGTCCGCGTCGAGCGGGCGCGGGACAATGAACTTGAACAGCGACGGGATCTGCTGGGGGTTGACCACCGGGATGCCTTCCGGAGTGGTGCGCTTGACAAACCACCCGGGCACCGCCACCACGGCCCGGGCGGCGACCTCCTCACCGAGAGCGGCGCCGAGCCACTCCGACAACCAATCCGCCTTGCGCTGTGCGCGGGCCACCGTCTCCTCGTCGGTGGTGCGCCCGAAAAAGAGCACATGCCCGTTGTAGGCGACCGTGGCGCCCTCGACCCCGCGGCCGCTTCCCGGTTTCGCGCGCGTTTTGTCCTCCACTGCGAACACACCGGATGTGCCCACCACCAGGTGGTCGATGGTGAACGCATCGGCCGGCACTTCGTGGAAGACACGCCAACCGTCCTTCGCCAACCTGGAGAGCGCCTGGCCCACGGCGACCTTGCCGTCGCGCTCGACCCGGGCATCCCGCCGCTCGGTCATCAGCCGGATCAGGCGGGTCAGGCTGAAGGCATAGGCCCCCAAACCCGTCGCCGTCGCAACGCCGAGGGAAAACGGGTTGAACTCCGAGCGTCCGGTGCCGAGTGGGACCAAGATCGCCGCACAGACCAGGATCGGCAGCGCGAAGGCGGCAACGGTGTAGGCGGTGACCTCCCGATCGAGGTGATCGATGCGCGCGAGCGTCGACTGACCCGGCTCGGGCAGGGTCTTTGCGGGCAGCGGTGGCCGGTTGGAGTTCAGGGCATGGCGATTGCGAAAAATCTTCAGCACCAGCAGGAGGATGCCGATGCCGGCCAGAAGAGCGGCGACGGGGACAATCATGAGGATCGACTGCATCCGCACGGGTTCCTTATTTGGCGTGAAATGCTCAGGGATTGACCCTAATTCGAGCGATACTATCCAATTTCAGGGCTATATTCAACTGCCCTGTTCGTCCGCCCCAAACAGGTGGACCCGGGTGCGATCGATGCCGACATGGACCGTCGCCCCGACGCTCAGGCCTTTTTCGGTGGTCAGCACGGAGAACTGCCCGCCGGAGGCCCGGACATGCACCAACTCCTCGCGGCCGAGCGACTCGACGGCCGTAATCGTCCCGGCCATCGATCCCGCCTGCCCGTCGGGGCAGAAGCGGAGGTGCTCGGGCCGGATCCCCACCCGAACGGCGCCGGTCGGCGACACCGCCCCGGCCGGCCGCGGCACGGGCAGCTCGATGTCCGCCAGGCAAACGACAGGCCCTTCGGCCCGCTCCTCGAACCTGGCCGGCAGGATGTTCATCGCCGGGGAGCCGATGAAGGCCCCCGCAAACGCGCTGCGGGGAGACTCGTAGAGCTCCCGCGGCGTGCCGGTCTGGACGAGCCTGCCGTCCTTGAACAGGCCGATGCGGTCCCCGAGCGTCATGGCTTCGGTCTGGTCGTGGGTGACGTAGAGGGTGGTGACGCCCAGCTCGCGCTGCAGGCTCTTCAGCTCCACGCGGGTGCGGCTGCGCAGCCCGGCGTCCAGGTTCGACAGCGGCTCATCGAGCAGAAACAGCCCGGGCCGGCGCACGATGGCCCGCGCGATGGCCACCCGCTGCCGCTGGCCCCCGGAGAGCTCCGCCGGCCGGCGCTCCAGCAGCCCGCCGATTCCCAGGCTCCCGGCCGCCGCCGCCACCGCCTGACCGATCTCCGCGGCGCGCATTCGGGCGATCCGAAGCGGGAAGGCGATGTTCTCGAACACGTTCAAGTGGGGGTAGAGCGCATAGCTTTGAAAAACCATGGCCACGTTGCGCTGCCGCGCCCCCAGTGAAGACCCGCCTGGCCGGGTCGGCCACGACGCGGCCGTCGAACCGGATCGACCCCGTGGTCGGCGGCTCCAGGCCGGCGGCGAGGTTGAGCAGGGTGCTCTTGCCGCAGCCGCTGGGGCCTAAGACGACGAAAAACTCCCCGGACGCCACCGTGATGCTCACCTCCCGCAGCGCCTCCACCGCACCGCGCAGCCCCGCGAAACGCTTGCCGACCCGATCGAATTGCAGCCTCATTGCTTGACCGCCCCCCGCGTGAGCCCCTGGACGATGCGGCGCTGGAAGACCAGGACCAGAACGACCACCGGCGCCGTGGAGAGGGTGGCCGCCGCCATGATCTCACCCCACGGCACCTCGCCGTGGAGCCCCTCGAACATGGCGATGCCGACGGGCATGGTGCGGGCGGCACGATCGGTGGTGAGCATCAGCGCGAACAAGAGCTCGTTGAAGCAAAAGATGAACGCCACCAGAAACGTCGAAAAAAGCCCCGGCGCGGCAATGGGCACGATGATCTTGCTGAGGACCTGAAACCGGCTGCACCCGTCGACCCGGCCTGCCCGGTCCAAGTCCCGCGGCAGGCGGGCGAAGTAGCTGACCAGAAGCCACAGGCAAAGCGGCAGGGTCAAGGCCGCATAGGGAAAGACCAGGGCCGGGTAGGTGTTGATCCACCCCAGGGCGGACATCAGCTTGAACAGGGTGCTGACCAGGCTGATCTGCGGAAACATCGAAACCGCCAAAACACCGAACATGAAAAAGGCGGCCCCGCGAAACCGAAGGCGCGTCACGGCATAGGCGGCAGCGGCGGCCACCGACACGCTGATCGCGGCACTCAGGGCCGAGATGAGGATGCTGTTTCTCAGATAGGCCATGAAATGCAGCGACCCGGATGTCGCCACCGTGTGGAAATGGTCCAGGGTGGGGGTGAACGGAACCGCGGGCGACCACACTCCGGGGTGCCGGCTCAGCGCCACGGCCGCCATGATAGACGACCGGGGCGAGGCTGAAGACGAGGGCCCCCGCGGACCCCAGAACCGTCATGCCTTTTTTGAAGCGTTCTTCTTTCACAGCAAATCCTTTTCGACCCGGCCCGCCTTGAGCACCGCTACGGAAAGGCCGAGGGCGATGCAAAAGAGCACCACGCCGACGGCCGCACCGAACCCGAAATCCCCGCCCGCGAAATAGCCGAAGCCAAACAGGGCAACGGAGGTCGTCGCCCCGCCCGGCCCCCCGCCGGTCAGCACGAAGACCAGGTCGAACACCCGCAGGGCGTCGATCACCCGCAGCACGAAGGCGATCAGGATGACCGGCTTCAGCAGCGGCAGGGTGATCATGACGAACCGCTGCCGGACCCCGGCCCGGTCGATCCTGGCCTGAAGGAAGAGATCCTCCGGGATGGCCGCCAGGCCGGCCAGCAGGATGATCGCGGCAAAAGGGGTGGTCCGCCACAGATCGGCCGCCACAAGCGCCAGAAAAGCGCCGGCGTCGCTGCCCAGCCAGTTGACCGGCGCCTCGATCAGACCCAGCCGGGTTAGCAGCGCGTTGGCGGCGCCGAAACTGTAGTTGTAGATGAGCTCGAAGACCCGCCCCGAGACCGCCGCCGGTATCGCCCAGGGGAGCAGCACGCAGGCCCGCAGCAGCCCCCGCAGCCGGCAGGGTTCGTTCAGCACCAAGGCGATCGCGAGCCCCAGGGCGATCTCCAACGGCACGGAAACGGCGACGAACAGGCCGGTGAACCGCAGGGCCTGCCGAAAGCCGGGGTCGGCAAACAGCCGGATGAAATTCTCGAGGCCGACGAACCGCCGCTCGAGGTAGGTCACGTCCAGGAACAGGCTGTCCATCAGGGTCCCCAGGACCGGGACGAGGATGAACGCGGCCACGAGCAGCACGAGCGGGGCCAGGAAGAGGAGGACGGTCCAGGCCCCCGGCTGCCGGCCGAGGCCGGCTTCGGGTCGGGAGTGCTTTTCGGGTCGCAATCGGGTCATCATTTTACATGGCCATGTCGGGAAGCCATGGGCTTCAGCGCGGACGATAGCGCTCCACCAGCGCGTCGATCTCGGTCTGGGCACCGGAAAGGGCCGGCGCCGCGTCGCGCTTGCCGGCCAGGACCGCATTGATCGCCCGCTGCGCCACGCCGGAGATCTGGTGGTAATAGGGCGCCGCAGGCCGTGGTCGTGCATTGCGGAACACCTCCGCCAGCACCGGCAGATGGGGCGCCCTTGGCGGTGATCTCGGCATCCTCGTAGAGGTCCCGGCGCCCGGGGTTCCACCCGAGCCGCAGGGCGAGCCGCGCCTGGGCCTCACGGCCGACGACATAGCGTACGAACGCCATGGCCGCCGCTTTGGCATCCGAGAACCGGGAGACGCCGATGTGCCAGCCGCCCAACGTGGAGACCGGGCCTCCGCTTTCGGGCCGCGGCAGGGGACCGATCAGGGTTTTCCCGCGAACGGGGGAATCCGCCCGCTGATGCAGCGGCCAGGCATAAGGCCAGTTGCGCTCGAAGAGGGCCTTTCCGCCCTGGAAAAAAGCGCGGGTTTCCTCCTCCTTCATCTCCGTGTAGGTGCTCGGCGGGGAAACTCCCGGAATCCCGGATGAGGCCCCGCATGAACCCGACGGCAGCCCGGTTCTCCGGCGTGTCGAGGCGCACCCGGCCCGCGGCTTCGACAAACCCGCCGCGGCTGCCGGCGAATTCGAGAAAATTGCAGATCAGGCCCTCGTACTGGGCCCCCTGCCACACGAAACCGTAAAAATCCGGCATCGTGGCGCGCATCCGCTGCTGCACAAAGGCCGCCTGGGCCCGCAGCTCCTCCCAGGTGAGCGGGAGGCGCGGGATGCCGAAAGCCTCCAGCAGGTCCTTGCGGGCGTAGAGCACCCCGCCGTCGACATAGACCGGAAGCGCCACCAGCCGGCCGCGGTGGGTGTCCGCACGCGTGACGATCTCCTCGAAAAAGACCGTGGTGTCCACCTCGCCGTCGAGCGTCGCGAGCCAGCCGGAGGCCGCAAACAAGCCCAACCAGGCCACGTCCATCAGAAACACGTCGGGGTCGGCCCGGCCGGCGGCGAGTGCGACGACGAGCGCCTGGCGGCGCTGGTCCGTGTCCGAGGGCTGCCGCAGCAGTTCCACGGCCAGACCGTGCTGCCGGCCGAAATCCCGGGCCAGCTCTTCCCAGACGGCCAGCTCGGCCGGGGCCCCGCCCACGGCGAACACCAGCGGCCGCGGCCCCGGCTCCGTGCAGCCCGCAAGCCAGGCAGACGGCGACCGCCAGCGCCCAGACGGCGCAGTGCTTGGGAAGACGGGCTCATGGGTGGACTTCTCCTTTTTCCAGACCGACCGGTCCCACCGGTTCGCCGGCCGGTTCACCCGGCCAGGCGGATCTGAAAACCGCGCGGAACACCCGTCAACGGCAGGATGGGTGCCGCAACACCGGAAACCGAAATATCATCACCGCCGCAAAAAGCTGGGCCCGATCGGCTTTTGCTGATATGATACGGACACGATACCGATATGACATGGTCACGATATCCGTATTGCCTGTTTTCGACCGAAATTCGACGATCCGGAGCGCGCCCACAACGATGAACATCCTGCTGCTGTCCAACGAGTACCCCCCGCACATCTACGGCGGGGCCGGGGTCCATGTCGATTACCTCAGCCGCGAAATCACCCGTCTCGACGACGCGGCCCACCATCTGCAGGTCCTGTGCTTCGGGGACCAGGAAAAAAACGCGGGCAACCACGCGGTCACCGGGATCCCCGAGGTCAACGGCTGGTTCCTGCGCCCGCCGCCGCACGCCAAGCTTCTGGACACCCTGGGCCGCAACCTGGTCATGACCGGGTCGGCCCGGGAGGCCGAGGTGGTGCACTGCCACACCTGGTACACCCACCTGGCGGGCTGTCTGATCAAGCAGTCCCTGGAGATCCCCCTGGTGATCACGGTGCACTCCCTCGAGCCGCACCGCCCGTGGAAACGCGAGCAGCTCGGCAACGGCTACAACGTCAGCTCCTGGCTGGAGAAGACGGCGCTTCAGAACGCCGACGGCATCATCGCCGTGTCGGGTGCGATGAAAAAGGACGTCATCGATCTTTACGGGGTGGCACCCGAAAAAGTCCGCGTGATCTACAACGGGATCGATGTCGAGGAGTACCGGCACGCCCCGGACCCCGAGGTCCTGCGCGCCTACGGCATCGACCCGCACAGGCCCTATGTGCTCTTCGTCGGCCGGGTCACGCGCCAGAAGGGGATCGTCCACCTGGTCAATGCCGTCCCCTCGATCGACCCGGGGTTCAGATCGTGCTGTGCGCCGGCGCCCCGGACACCGAGGAGATCGCGGCCGAGATGGCCGCCCGGGTCGAGGCGGCCCGTGCCGGCACCGAAAACGAGATCGTCTGGATCCGCGAAATGATCCCCCGCGAGCGCATCGTCGCGCTCTACAGCCAGGCGGCGCTGTTCGTCTGCCCCTCGGTCTACGAGCCCTTCGGCCTGATCAACCTGGAGGCCATGGCCTGCGAGACGCCGGTGGTCGCCGCGGCGGTGGGCGGGATCCCCGAGGTGGTCGTCCACGGGCAGACGGGCCTGCTGGTCCCGTTCGAACCCGCCGGGCCCAGGGACCCCGAGCCCCGGGACCCCGCGGCCTACAGCCGCGACCTGGCCGCCGCCGTCAACCGCCTGCTGCGCCGCCCGGAAGAGTTAGCCGCCATGGGCCAAGCCTCGCGCCGGCGGGTGGAGACGAATTTCAGCTGGACGGCCATCGCGCGCCAGACCGTCGATTTCTACCGCGAGCTCGCCGCCGGCAAAACGCCCCGGCAACCGGCTGCCGTTGCTCCGTAACACCAAGCGACTGCCGCTGTCGGGCCGTGGTCTCCTGCGCTTAGCCTCTGAGCCAAAAGCCTTCGGTCTTCAGCCTTTTTTCCCCACCTCCCCCAGCGCGCGGTCCAGGTTGAAGGCCGCGCTGATCAGCGCCAGGTGGGTGAAGGCCTGCGGGAAATTGCCCAGCGCCTCGCCGCGCGGGCCGGTCTCCTCGGCGTAGAGCCCCAGGTGGTTGGCGAAGCCGAGCATCTGCTCGAACATCAGCCGCGCCCGCTCCAGGCGCGGGGCGGTCCTCGCGCCGGCGCGGGTCAGCGCCTCGACCAGCCAGAAGGTGCAGATGTTGAAGCGTGCCCTCCTCGCCGCCCAGCCCGTCGGCGCTCGACGCCGGTGTCGTAGCGGTAGACCAGGCTGTTCGAGACCAGCCCGCCTTTTTCCGGCGAGCGCGGTGATCGCGTCGAGGGTCTTAAGCATGCGCGGGTCCGTCGGGGAGAGGAAGAACACGAGCGGCATCATCAGGTTGGACGCGTCCAGGGCGCTGGCTGCCGTAGTGCTGCACGAAGGCCTGCCGCTCGCTGCTCCAGCCGCTGGGTCATGATCTCCTCGTAGATCTCGTCGCGCTCCTTCAGCCAGCGGCCGCGGTCGGCCGGGAACGAGCGCTTGTCGGCCAGCCGCAGCCCGCGGTCGAGCGCCACCCAGCACATCAGCTTCGAGTAGACGAAGTGCTGCCGGCCGCCGCGCACCTCCCAGATCCCCTCGTCCGGGCGCTGCCAGTTGTCGCAGACCCAGTTCAGACAGCACGGCGCAGATACGGTCCACAGGTCGTAGGAGATCGGGCTGCCGTACTTGTTGTAGAGGTAGACCGAGTCCATCAGCTCGCCGTAGATGTCGAGCTGCAGCTGGCGCGTAGGCGCCGTTGCCGATGCGCACCGGCCGCGAGCCGCGGTAGCCGTCCAGGTGGTCGAGGGTCTCCTCCGTCCAGCCGGTGGCGCCCGTCGATGCCGTACATGATCTGCAGGGAGCCGTCGGGGTCGAGCTCGTGGCAGCGCGCCTCGAGCCAGTGCATGAAGCGCGCGGCCTCCTCGGTGAAGCCCGATGCGCAGCAGCCCGTAGATCGTGAAGGCCGCGTCGCGGATCCAGGTGTAGCGGTAGTCCCAGTTGCGCTCGCCGCCGATCGCCTCGGGCAGGCTGCAGGTCGGCGCGGCGACGATCGCGCCGGTCGGCTCGTAGGTCAGCAGCTTGAGGCGCAGCGCCGAGCGGTGCACCATCTCGCGCCAGCGGCCGGTGTAGGTGCAACGCGACACCCAGCGCCGCCAGAAGCGAGACGGTCCACTCGAAGTCCTGCTTCGGCCTCCTCACCGGAGCGGCAGGCGCCGCAGCCGGCCCGCGGGCTCGATCTCGCGCAGGACGAAGACCGCGCTCTCGCCCTCGCGCAGCGCGAAACTCCGCCGTCACCCCGCCGGCCCGTCGGGGGCGCAGGGCGACTGTCCGTCGCCAGGCCGAGGCTCAGGCGCCGGCTGTGAAACTCGGCGCCGGCGGCCGTGACCGTGAGCTCGTGTGCATCCCGCGCATAGTTGAAGGCCGGCCGGCAGTCACCCGGAAGCGCATGCCGCCGCGCACCGCCCGCACCCGGCGCACGAGCTCGTGGCGGTGGCGGCCGCCGCGCCCCGCGTTGCCCGGGGCGGTCATGAAGTCGGTGACCTCGCCGACGCCGTCCCCGCTCAGAAAGCGCGTGACCAGGACGTTGGTGTCGGGCCAGTAGAACTGCTTGCGGGTGACGCGAGTCGTCGGCGGGCGCGACGCGAAAGCGCCCGCCCTTGCGGTCGTCGAGGATGGCCGCGAAGACGCTCGGCGAGTCGAAGTGCGGGAAGCAGAGCCAGTCGATCGACCCGTCGACCCCGACCAGCGCCACCGTGTGCATGTCGCCGATCATCCCGTAGTTTTCGATGGGCTGGTAGCTCATGGGCTCTTTTCTTGCGGCGCAACGGCCCGTTGACGGAACGCGGAGTAATTCTGAGAAGCGGGTGACACTCGGTGGATCGTTTCCCTCATATCACAGAACCGCACCTGATGGTACCCGTCGCGCAGCGGTTGAACATTACAGCCCCGTTTCCATTTCCCACCCGCGCCGGATGGCGCGATCGTCACGGGGCAACCCGCGTCGCTGGGGGGAGCGCAAGCCCCCGCTTCTCTGCCACCTGGCGCACGACATCGGGCCGGTCGCTGATGATGCCATCCACCCCGAGGTCGAGCAGCTTTTCGATCTGTGCGGCCTCATTCACCGTCCACACGACCACGCGGACGCCGATGGCGTGGGCCTCATTGACATTGAGCGCGGTGAGGTCGCCGAAAAAGGGGGACCAGATCGTGCCGCCCGCCGCCTTGACCATCTTTGGGACCGAGCCGTAATCCTTGTGTTGAAATCCCGCCGTCCACGGGGAGCCCGAACTCTTGTCGGCCGCAATGTTATCGAGAAAGCGCTGCTGGGCCGAAAGATAGACCGTGGGCACCTGGGGGGCGATTCGCTGAACGACCTGCAGCGTCCGCCAATCGAAGGACTGGATGGTGACGCGCGGGGCCATCCCCTCCTGAAGGATCAGGTCGACCAATGTCTTCGCAAAAGTCTCGGGGTCCGGTGTCAGGCCCGGCTCCAGGGGGGAGATCTTGGTTTCGATGTTGAAGCGGACCTGTTCGTTGCCTGATCTCTTAACCAGCGCAAACAGGTCCGCGAGGCGGGGAATGCGCGTTCCATCCACCGCCTTCTGCTCTGGGAACTGCTTCGCGTAGCGGGTGCCGGGCTTGATGCGCCCCACGTCGTACGGCTGCAATTCCGCGAAGGTGAGGGTATGAATCGCCGGTCCGGGGCCCTCGAGCCACTTGCCGTCGCTGTCGCGCGTGATTTCCGGGTTCAGCGTCGGGTTGTGGGATATCACGACGACTCCGTCCCTGGTAATGCCCGTGTCGAGCTCGAGCGTCGTCACGCCGAGCGACAGGGCGGTGGCGAAGGCGGGCAGGGTGTTTTCCGGCGCGAGTCCGCGCGCCCCCCGGTGACCTTGCAGATCCAACGCGAGGGCCGGGTGCGCCAGCAGGACACAAACAATCCCCAAGAACAACGCGAGATGTCCCATCGCAGGCTCCTTTTCATGTTGTGCATGTTGCGCCGCATGCCGCAGGCATCTCGGCAAACGACGGGTGAGACCGCACCGTCGCAGAGTTCACCCCAGCAGCCCCTTGTAGCCCCGCCCCCATTACCAGGGCAAACGCTCGCCTCTGTGGCGCAGCTGGCCGTGGGGGAATCGCTCGCGGGCGATGGTCACAAGCTCGACGACCGTGAGCGCGCCCTCGTCGACCTCCATCGGCGCCGCCTGGCTCCCGAGATCGGTCTTCACCCACCCGGGATGGGCCGCGGCGACGGCTATCCCTTTGCTCGCCAGCGTTTTCGATTGAATCAGCGTGAGCATGTCGAGCCCGGCCTTCGAGGTCGAGTACCCCACGGTCATGAAGCCCCCGATCTGCTCCCACATGCTCTCGGCGGTTCCCATCGAGCCGAGCATCGACGACTGGTTGATCACTCGCGCGTCGTCACTGCGCGAGAGGAGCGGCACGAGGGCCTCAGTGATCGCGTAGGGGGCGATGAGGTTGACCTCCAGGGTGCGGCGGATCTTCTCGGCGCTGGTCGGCTTGCCGTCCCACTCAAGGGAGATCCCGGCGTTGTTCACGAGCACGTCCAGCTTGCCGAAAGTCGTATCGAGATAGCTCACCAGTTGGGTGATGTGGTCGGGGTTGGTGACCTCAAGACGAACCGTGTGGGCGTCGCACCCGGCAGCCGCGAGTTCCGCCGCCGCCGCGCCCCCGGCCTGCCCGTCTCTCGCCGCGAGGACCACCGTGTATCCGAGCGCGCCCAGCTGCCGCCCGATCTCCTTGCCCAGGCCCTTGTTCGCTCCCGTGATGAGCACTACCCTGCCGTTCTTTGCTGCCATCGCTTGCGTCCTCCTTACTGCCGCCTGGGGTGTTATCCCGTCGAGCGTGAAGGCGCGGCTACCCACACGCGAAAGGGTGGAATCTGAACATGACGCCAGTCCGCCCTACGAGTGAACTCAATGGTTTTCACGAAGCGGAGCGGAGTGAAAATCCAGTGCAGTGATTTGTAGGGCAATGCTTATTGGATCCTTCCGACCACAAGATAGCTCTTTGATTAAATATCAAAACTACTCCCTGTCTGCATATCCTTGATCCGGTCGCCCATTACGGACTTTAGGACGTTGAATGCCTTTTTGCCGGTGCAATGCCCTGTATAGGTCACCTCAACGGGATAATTCAAGACCGATTTGCCAATATTTTCAACATCCTTTCTTTTCCCCGCCATAAAATTGAACGGCGGCGAGGCCACAAGATGAAATCCACCGATGACCGCCTTGATAGGGACCCCTTCAAACTCTCTTGCTACAGTATCGATCATGTTGAGGATGCCGTTATGCGAACAGCCGGTGAAAATTACCAGCTTTCCGTTCTCTTTGACGGCCATCACAATTTCATGCAGAGAACACATCAGGTACCAGCCTTCCTTCGGTTTTCAAGTGAAGCTGTTTGTTCCCAAGGGGTTTAGGATGCGTGTCAATGATTTTGGGAAAGATAAAAACGTCGGGAAGAATTTCAGTGGGTTTGCCGATGAACTCGAAGCGATCCCGGTGTTGATCTATGATGGCACGATCCAAGCCGATGTATTTTTTCAAAAACCCCATAATCTTGATGTAACACTCACCCTCGGGCGCATCCGCAAGATACACCTTGGCATTGGAATTCAGCTCAAAAAAGCGTTTAAGACCTCCGCCATGGTCAAAGTGATGGTGTGACAAAACCGCTACGTCAACGGAGCCGACCTTTATAGACAAATGCTTCGCATTATCGACAAATGCACCCGAAGACCCCGAATCAAAAAGAATCGAATGATTTTTTAACTCAATGTACAAAGATAAACCCCATTCTGAAGTAAGGCCCGGATCAGTGATGCTCTCTCTGTTCTCAATCAAAGTAGTAATTTTCATGAGTCGATCCCTCCTTATGCTGCAGCCTTTGGCGCCCAACAAAAAACTCAGCGGCTGCGGCCAGGCTGTCCGCTGCAGCGATTGGGGTCTATACGATGTACCGACAGCCAAGATCTATTGAATCTCCCCGCAGCAAGCTGCGGGGAATCTTCGACCGCGGGGAATGGGATCGTTTTTGATTCGCTCGCATTCCCCGCCGCAAGCGGCGGGGAATGCGCTCGCTATGACGGTTCAACAATGCAACAACGTCCCAATTCCCAATCTCTGGGTTGGCTCCATAGCACCGATCAACAACTTCAATTAAGTAATATTAGGATGTCCCCATATCCGGTAATCCCTTCATCGCCGCGTCATCAGCGCGAACACGCCCCAGCCCAGGTATTCACGCGTGTAAGCGGCGTAGCGTTCGGGTTCCGAGGTTAGTCTGGCTCGAACATCGTTCGCGATCTCGTCGTCGGGATTGGCTTCAAGCCATCGGCGCATGGTGAGCCACTTGGCCGCCTCATATCTGTCCCAGCTGTCTTGGTCGGCCAAAACCATTTCCACAACATCGTAGCCAAGCTTGCCGAAAGACGCGAGAAGATCTGGTAGCAGGAGAAAGTCGGAGATTGAGCCGGCAAGACACCCCCTGGCAACATCTTCCGTCGGCGGTAACTGCCGCCAATAGGGCTCGCCGATGAGGATGATCCCTCCGGGGCGGAGGCTCTGCGCCAAAAGCTCGATGGTGCCGGCGGCTCCCCCAGCGATCCACGTGGCACCGACACAGGCTGCCACACCGGCCTTCTCGTCAGAGGCATAGCCGGCTGCATCGCCATGGATGAACTTGACTTGCTCGGCGACGCCGAGTTCTTCAGCGCGGAGTTTCGCTTGCTCGGTGAACAACTGGCTCATGTCGATGCCGGTTCCGATGACGCCGTAATCGCGTGCCCAGGTGCACAGCATCTCCCCCGAACCGCTGCCGAGGTCGAGCACCCGGGTCCCCGATTCCAGACGCAGCGCCGCGCCGAGAGTGGCGAGCTTTTCGGGTGTGAACGGGTTATGGATGCGGTGAGCACTTTCAGTGATATTGAAGATCCGTGGAATATCCAATGCAGAAAATCTCCTTACGGGGGTGAAGCGATTCGATCACTGCCTAACGGAAAACTCAGCGGCGCGAGGAACGAGCGTCGGCTGAAGCGGCTTTTTGGGTCACTTGTCCCGCAGATGGAATTGCTTGAGCATGCAATTTCAAACCTAGTGCGCCTAAGACTTTGAGGATCGTGTCAAAGCTAGGGCTTCGGTCTCCAGAAAGAGCCTTATACAGGCTTTCACGGGATAGACCGGCGTCTCGTGCCACCTGGGTCATGCCCTTGGCTCGAGCAATATCGCCCAATGCTTTGGCAATGAAAGCAGCGTCGTCATTGGCCTCTTCAAGGCAAGCTTGCAGGTAAGCGGCCATTTCTTCCGGAGTCCGAAGGTGCTCCGCAACATCGTATCGAGTAGTGATGGTCTTTGGCATGGTGCGCTCCTATAAATTCCGAGCAAGGTGTAAGGCCGTTTTGATATCCCTGGTTTGGGTGCGCTTGTCACCTCCAGCCAGCAATATCACTACCGCCTTCCCTTGCTTTTTGTAATACACGCGATAACCTGGTCCGAAATCAATACGCAATTCTGAAACACCCTCGCCGACAGGTCTAACGTCGCCAGGGTTTCCCGCCGCCAATCGCTCGATCCTTACCAAGATGCGCGCCCGGGCATGGATATCGCGCAACCCATCGAGCCATTCGGCGAAAGCTTGAGTTTTTCGGATCTCAACCACGACTCAATTGTATCCTTCTGGATACAACCTGTCAACGGGTGAATAAGAATACCGATCAGGCGACCCAACGAAAAACTCAGCGGCGGCGGTCACGCTGTCCGCTGGAGTGACTTGTTAGAGCTATTCATTTCAGCACCTTATCAGGCTATAAATCAAGCCAAAAGGCTCAATTAAGTAATATATTATAGGGTGTCCCCATGTCATTTTGATGAACGTTCCCATGTCTGTCGTTAACGTCCCAATGTCAGGTGGTCAGCTGGCGCATCGTGGAGCGAATCGTATAATCCACCTTACCTGCCTCCGCCTTTCAGCTCAAGTACATGGTAAGGCTCAAGCGAGTCGATCTTTTCCACGGGGTCCGGAGCACGCCAGCTGTAGAATTTTATCACGATCTCTTCAGGGGTGACGTCGACGATGATGAAGCCATTTTTCTCCACGCTGGTCATGTGCTCCTTGACAGTGAGATCGAGGGGCGGCATGGCCTGGATTCCGCGGAAGCTTGACGGCCACATGCGCGGCCCGGTGCCCATCGAACCGGACGCCACGTAATTCACGGGATTGGCACTCAAGTCCAGCGGGCCGCTCCTGAGAATCCGCCCTTCGGCCTGACAGTGGATGTCGCCGCAGATAAAAAGCGGCACGGCGCGCTTCATTGACGATGCCGCCTCCAGAATACGGTTGTGCTGCAGGAACCACCCCTCCTGCCACATGTATTTGGGGACGTTGGTGCTTAGCTTTTTTCCGTCATCCAAGACGTCGGGATACCATTCCATCCACTTGCCTGCCGTAAGGCCGAAGATGGTGGCAGCAATGTTGACGACATGATCGGTTTCCTCGGCTTTCATCCGGTCGATGAGCCAGCGTTCCGCCGCTGGATGGATCATGACCGCGTCCTTTCCCGTGAGCGTGGTGAACCGGCGGCTTTCGAAGAGCAGCCCCTCGAACAGCTTGCCATAGCGGAGCGTGCCATAGCATTCGGAGACGCCCGGTGCGCGGTCGGCGGCACCGACGGCGGGAAGGTCCTTGGGCCAGCCTGGTGCGGGGAGCATTTCGGGAAGATAGAGTTTCTGCGCCGTGCGCCCCAGCTCCAGCATGAACTTGTCCGGTGGAAAGGAGACGCCGCCGCGGAAGAAGGGTGAACGCCAGGCGAGCAGCAGCAGCTTGATGTTCAACAGGCGCTCCTCCCGCGTGGCAATATCGTTTTCGAAGTAGTCATGGTCGTCCAGCAGGAAAAAGGTGGGCACCGATCGACAGGCCGTACCGTAGAGGTTTGCTATCTGCGGGCTGACCGCTCTCTTCAGCACCTCTTCGTTTGGCGTGGCAAGCGCCGGAAGCGACCGGTCGAAGCGACCGGCATAATTCACCGCGCGCGGTGCGTTCCCCTGCACGGCAGAGGATGCATCGTAGAGCAGGTCATAGTAAATCTGGTCGCCGGTTGAGATGAGCGCGTCGGGTTTGAACGAAAGGGCCTTGTTCAGGAGTTTTATACGCGTGGCGAGCGGCAGCGGCCCGACGCCGAAAGGCTCGATGTTGATGTCGTGTCCCCCGAGGCCGGTATAGATGAGCAGGCGCAGCCGCTTCGGCGCGCTCTCCGGCGCGGGGAAGGTGGACAGCGGCCATGGGTCGCAAAGCGGGTTTCCGTCAGCGTCCCGCAACGCCAGCGTGTATTTTGTTTGCGGCGCAAGCCCCGGTGCGTCGAACTGCCAGAAGTAGCCCTGCGTATCATTCATCCGACCGGCAACGCCATGGCCGGCCACATCGAGGTACGGAGCCTTCGACAGGGCTTTCGTAAACGAGGCCTTTATCAGTATCCGATCGTGGCTCACCGCCGGAAGCAGGTGGAACACCGCGCCCGCATTCCATCGCGGGTCTGGATGGTTTGTCTCCAATTCTATCCCGTGGTGCCGCAGATACAAGAACACGGCCAGAAACGCTATGAAAATGGCGCATACCGCATAAAGTAGTTTTTTCTTCACGGCATCCCTCTTCTGTTTGCAACCGAGCGGCGGCGGTCGCCAAAAGCTTGAAGGCGGCAAACAGCCCGCGTGCCCTACTCCATGCCGCTTCTCGAGGTTTTCAAGGATACCAAGACTTCAACGTCAGCGAGATTATTGGTCCTGCCGGTCGCTTTCTTGTTGAGAATGAGATCGTGGACGGAAAGGATTCTTACTTCGATTCCCTCGCAAAAAGGGTTCCACCCCTCAGCAGGTCTTCCTAAATTTAATCGTGCAACGGGGCGCCGAAACCGCGCAACACGCGCAGGACCGCTTCGGCGTTCACAGGTGAGGGCTGTAACCAAACATCGATATTGATCGTTGCCCGCGGAAAACAATTGGCGGCCAGCGCGTAAGCCCCGGCGTGGTTTCTGTTCATGTAGACACGATACCTTTTACCCCACGCTAATTCAACAATCAACGCGCGGGCTGCCGTAGCGAGTCGGCTCGAACGACTGGTTAGGCCGCATTGGTTGCTACCGCGCGGAACCGGAGTCCTGATCTTTGCCAAACCAGGCTACCGCATAGTGGTCGGAGATCGCGACCCCGACCGCCAGCCACCGTGAGCTAGACCATACGCCATGATTGAGGATGACACCGTGATGGCCGGGACTGCCTTTCCAGCTGCGCAGCGCTCCTTCCGGCGTAGCGCGACCGCTGGTCCGATAGACAATCTCGAAGCCGGCGCCCTTGTAGGCTCCGCGCGTGATCTCCCGTGGTTTATCCCACATGCATTGCGCGCTCGCGTGATCGCCTGTGTAACAGCACGCGGTCCATTGACCCTCCGGCGACCAACTGTGCCCGTTGCAGGTGCCAACCGGAGGGTTACGTTCAAGGTCTTGAACGTGTGCCTCCGCCACAGCAGTGAGAGACTTTGACAACGGAATCGTATCAAGGCCTTGCTCGACACGATAGGTGTTGATCAGCTCCGCCAGCTGTGCAGCAGAGGATGGTGCTTTCGCCTGCCCAAATGCTGCCGGGCAGGTTAACACGATGGCGAACGCAATGATATGAGCTGGAATCATGCGGCCTAACGGAAAACTCAGCGGCAGCGGGCATGCTGTCCGCTGGAGTGGTCTGTTAGGACTCATATCCTACCCCGCCTTCCTGAGTTGGAGAACGGTTCGATCGGGCTTGTTCTGCGCCAGGTCATAGTTTGTCTGCAGGTTGATCCAGAGCTGTGGAGTGGTGCCAAATGCCTGGGAGAACAACCAGGCCGTTTCAGGTGTGATGCCACGTTTCCCACGGACAATCTCGTTGATTCGCTGCACAGGGACGCCAATGTGAGCAGCCAACTTGACCTGGGAGAGCTCCATGGGAATCAGGAACTCCTCAAGGAGAATCTCTCCAGGGTGTGTCGGAACACGGTTCTTAGGAATCATAGGACTCTCCTTTACCGGTGGTAGTCCGTCATTTGGACCTCGTGGGCATCAGAACCCTGCCACCGAAACACAATTCTCCATTGATCGTTGACCCGAATGCTGTACAGGCCTTTCAGGTCGCCTTTAAGAGATTCGAGACGGTTACCTGACGGGGCTTCAAGATCTGTCAGATCGGAAGCACCGTTGAGGTAGTCGAGTTTCTGATTCG
The DNA here is from genome assembly GCA_963716785.1 of uncultured delta proteobacterium. Lineage (GTDB taxonomy): Bacteria > Desulfobacterota > Desulfobacteria > Desulfobacterales > SpSt-501 > SpSt-501. The sequence goes on from CAVQUW010000018.1 coordinate 305,993, forward strand.
CCCTCTTCAGGACGTCGGCTGGAAACCGTTTCAGCAATCGGGTTGGGGTACCGTGAAAGACGGCCTCAGTTGCCTTGTCACCGAATGAGATGATCACAGCGGATGACCTCTTTTCTGATTATAACGCTTTCACGGTTACCGTGCAACCATGAATTTGGACCAGCATCCTAACGACCTAAATCAGCGGGACGGTTATACCGTATCCGCTGGATTTCGTTGTTAGGCCCGTGGTTCATTCATGCTTCTCACGGCGGCCACTGCAGCTTGAACCGCGGCGTGCTCCAGCGTGAGGGAAATATGCCCAATGCCGGAAAGCAATGTGACAGGAATATCTTTACCCTCGGTTTTGAAAACCTCTGCAAAACGATCGGAGTAGAACACCTCGTCGTCTTTACCAGCTACTAAGCGAAGTGGTTGCCCGACCGCACGTATATTAGATCGGTAGTCGCGCTCAGGCCGAAAGTTCTGCGCTAAAGCGTACGAGTACTGCGGGGTAAGGATCGCCTTGGTCTCTTCGTTGACTGCGAACTTGGTAACGGGAAGTCCATTAAAGGCGCGCACACCCATGGCGTTGAGCAAGGCTATTGCAATGGTACGGGAACGACCGACACTGACCCAGCCTCCGCTGTTTGGGCGGTACGTAGCTGCGTCTTGGCTGATGAATGGGGAGAGCATAAGATAGCTGGAGAACAGCTTCTGCCTGGCGCTGCCCGCAAACCGCAGCACAAACCCGCCGCCCGACGAGAAGCCAGCGAGCGTGGTGGGATGTGCTGGCTTGACAGAACGCAGGAAGTCTTCGAGGTCATCCTCCAACTGCCCGACGTATGCGATGTACCCCTTGGTGCCGGATTCGCCATGCCCGCGAACGTCCAATGCATACGCAGTGTAGCCAGCAGCGGCAAATGCCTTGGCCAACACATGCATGCTGTTACTGCTTGCGGAAGACCCGTGAACGAGCACGATGCTGCCTTTGGCAATGCCGTCGGGGACCGTATATGCTCGAAACGCCAACTTTGTTCCATCGCGGGCGGCGAAGCGACGGGTTGCCGTCATGTCGGAGAAGTCGACGTTCTTGAATGGGTCACTAATGCTCGGCATTGGCGGAGGGTCACTCGGTCCCCCAAACACCAAGGCGAAGCCGATTATGCAAGCAATAAGTGCGAGAGGAATAAGGGCCAAGAGGACCGGCAGCTTCATGTTTCCCTCCTTTGGCCTAACGCTGCTAATCAGCCGCGCGGTTTTTTGCGTCGGCTGCATTAGTCTTGTTCGGCAATTTTTTCTTTCTATTCCGTCCAGAAAAGAAAGCAACACTTCCGACAACTTCAACCGAAATTCTTTCAAAATTTTTACTCAATATAGTCTCAAGGTCGGAAGCATTATCGTGCAAATTACTGAAAATCGCTTTTTTGTTATATACAGCATTTGCATTTCTATATAGAAATCCGACGTCAACACCTTTACCCAATACTGTTATTCCAAAAAAAACCCCACCATCATTCAAAAATGGCATGAGGTTTTTGATTGCTGCCTCTTTTCCAAGCATCGTTCCAGGCAAACAATGCAAAAAATTCATAGCGCTGATTGAATCAAATTTCGGAAGATCGTCTTGAATAGGCTCCAGTACATTGCACAGGTGGCTGACCGGCGAGTAGCGGTTAATCCTGTTTGATGTTTTCTCCAGTGTGTTGGAGTTCAGGTCCATCAGGTGAACAATCGGACTTGCAACCGGGAATGTGCATTTGTCGAGAAAATACCCGGTGCCGACACCCACATCAAGATGTACGCCCGAAATGTTCGCATTAAAAAAATCTTTTGCCTTATGCAAAGGGCATTTGAAAATGAACGGTAATTCAAATTTTAAAACTTCTGTATCGTAAAAAGACAACAGAAATTTTGAATATACTGCCGCGCCAGCCTTAACATCTTTTGACACTGTATCCATTAATTCATTACTATCTATTCTCATGTGTTTCCTACCAATATGACTTTTGTCTTGAGCTTTTTGCCGAACAGTTTGGTTAAGTGGAAATTTTTCTATTTATTGCCGTTATAGAATTGACCATTTTCCATAATATCCGATATTAAAATTGAAATATGGAAAAATACCATCGGTTCATTCCATGTATTACCGGTTTCCCGAGGATGGTATGGAAAATCATAAGCCACCAAAATTCAAGCCTGATCCGAAGCTCAAGCTGATGGACCAGGTGCGGCAGGTGCTGCGGTATCACCATTACGCCTACCGCACGGAACAAAGCTACTGCGATTGGATTCTGCGTTATATCAAGTTTCACGGGGGAAACACCCACCCGTCGAAGATGGGCAAACAGGAAATCGAAGCGTTTTTAAGCCATCTGGCGACTTCCCTGAATGTGTCCGCCGCAACGCAGCGGCAGGCTTTGAATGCGATCGTGTTCCTCTATCGCCGCGTGCTCGACCAGCCGGTTGCGGATCAGCTCGAACCGGTGAGGGCCAAGCGGCGGGCTCAGCCCGCCGGTCGTCATGACCAAAGCCGAAGTGCAACGGGTTCTCGCACAACTCCCGGGCACCCACCTGCTCATGGCGAAAATGCTTTACGGCTGCGGGCTCAGGCTGATGGAGTGCGTGCGGCTGAGGGTTCAGGACATCGATTTCGACCGAAGCCTGCTCTATGTTCGCGCGGCCAAGGGAGGCAAGGACCGCACAACCGTCCTGGCCAAAGCCTTGCAGACCGAACTCAGGCTCCACATCGCAAGAGTCAAGCGTCTGCACGAAGAAGATCTCGCCAAAGGGTTTGGAGAAGTTTTTAGGAAAACGGCGTCAACATCCGCGTCGTCCAGGAGCTCATGGGGCACGCCGACGTCAAGACCACCGAGATCTACACGCACGTCATGGAGAAAGACATATCCGCTGCGTTGAGCCCTCTCGACAGCCTGGAGGTGCCGGAGGACCGGTAACGTTCAGATACGTTGGGAAAAGGAGCTGGAGCAGGAACAGGATTATCTTTTATCTTAGCCTTAATCTGTATCTAAGTCAACTACTTAGAAACTGCGTAGGGTCGCTTGGCAGACGCATTTTTGCGTCAAAGGCATTCGGCCTCGATCTGCCACGGAATCGGGGCTGGAAACCCCTCCTGCAAGTGCGAAGGCGCTGGTCGCGGCGGGGATACGATGAAGTTGCTTCAGGGGCTGGAAGCCCCTCCAAAAAGATCATACGGGCAGAGGGGACATCCGTCCAAATCCACCCAACGGCTTTTCCCGCGGGAAGGCTTTCGTCCCGCTCTGAATGATCACATGCAGGCGAGAGCCCGCCCCCTTCCGGGTTGAAAAGGCCGGACGGCCGCTGTAGGGTAGCCCGATCGATTGGCCATCTTCACGGCACGCGTGCCGCTACCCGGAAAGGACCCATGCCGCCACGCATACCCAAGGCCCTGAAGGGTCCCCTTCTCATGCTGTTGTCGGCGGTCCTGTTCACGGGCATGAACCTGCTGCTCAAGCAGTCCATGACCGATTTTCGGGTCTGGGACATCGGGTTCTACCGGTTTTTCGGCGGGATGGTCCTGCTGCTGGCGCTGTTCGGCCGCCGGCGCAACCCGTTCCGCTCGACCGACACCCGCCTGCTGATCATCCGGGGGTGCACGGGCTCGATCGCCTTCACCGGGTTCATCGTCTCGGTGCGCCTTTTGCCGGTTTCGACGGCGCTGATGATGCTCTACGCCTTTCCGGCCTTTGCCGCCCTCAGCTCGGCGTGGCTGTTCGGTGAGAAAATCTCGACCGCCGGCTGGCTGTGCCTGGCCGCCGTCATGGCGGGGGTGGCGATCCTGGTGGACCCGTCCACCGGCGGCGAGCTTGCCGGTTACGCCGGCGGGGTCCTCTCGGCGGTGTTCGCGGGGCTCACCATGGCCATCATCCGCCAGCTCAAGCAGACCAGCGGGGCGGTCGTGATCTACCTGTACTTTTGCGCCGTGGGCGCCGCGGTGACGGCCCCCTTCTTCCTCGCCGCCCCCGTGCTGCCGCAGACCGCCGGGCAGGTGCTGGTCTGCGGGGGCGTCGTCGTTTCCTCCCTCCTGGCGCAGCTCGCGATGAACCAGGGCTTCGGCCACTGCCGCAGCTGGGAGGGCGGACTGTACATGACCAGCGAGGCCCTGCTGACCGCCATGGCCGGGATCCTGATCTTCGGCGACCCGGTCGGGTGGCGCTTCGGGGTCGGGGGGGCGCTCATCATCGCCGGCGCGGTGGCCGTCCAGATCGAACGGTCGCTGCGGCCGGCCCCTGCCGGGCACCCTCCGCCCGCGGTGCACCGCGGGTGAATGCCGCCCGCGTCGCCCGAAGCCTCAGAGACCGCGAGGCGGCGGGGCGGCATCCCGAACCTCTTTGCCGGACGCTTTCCCGCCGGCGGCACTGTGTTTACCCGCTTTACGGTTTGACGACGACGAGGTAGTGGCTCCTGGCGCCGGTGTCGCCCCCCTGCAGGTTGCCCCCTAGGGTGAGCTTGGCGCCGGCGGCGACCGTCTTCTTGTAGACTTTCAGCGGTGCGGCCGCGGTGTCGGTCGTCGACAGGCTCTCGCCGGCGGAGACCCAGCCGGTGCCGAGCCAGGTCGGCAGCTTGCTCGCCCGCTTGTCGTAGGCCACGTAGACCGTCGCGGCTTTATTCACCTTGAGCACCAGGTGATTGGCGACGTTGACCTTCTTGTCGTCGTTGGCCGTCTGCACCAGCACCCCGCCCGAAAGCCCGGTGCTGATCCCGTTGACCGTGTAGTCCCGGTCGATGTAGGCCCGCACTCCCGTCTTGGCCTCGGTTGTCGCGTACGGCTTGCCGGTGGAGACACTCTCGATCTCCACGACACTCGCCGCGTACGGCTTGGCCACCACCAGGTAGTTGCTCCTCGCCCCGGTGTCGCCCCCGTTCAGGTTGCCCCCCAGGGTGATCTCGCTTCCGGCGGTCAGCGTCTTCTTGTAGACCTTCAGCGGCGAGGCGTCCTTGTCGGTGGTGGAGAGCGACTCCGCCGTCGCGCTCCAGCCGGCGAGCCAGGTGGGCAGCTTGGAGGCGCGCTTGTCGTAGGCCACGTAGAGCACTGCGTCCTTGAGCGCCTTGATCTTCAGGTGCGCCGCCGCGCTCACCGCCTTGTCGTCGTTGGCCGTCTGCACCAGCACCCCGTTGTTCAGCCCCGCGCTGATCCCGTTCACCGTGTAGGTGCGGTCGATGTAGGCCTTCGCGCCGCTCTTCGCCTCGGTCAACGCGTACGGCTTGCCCGTCGACACGCTCACGATCTCGATCAGGTCCCCAGCGCCTGCGGCGGCGGCCAGGTGGGCGGCCGTGCCGAGGGCCGCTTTCACGAAGTGGGTGAAATAGGGGAGGTTGAGCTTGTCGAGCTTGTCGTTGGCCGTATGGTAGTAGTCGTTGAAATCGTTCTCGTCGTCCTCGATCGCGAGGATCCCGGAAAAACCCCTCCCCCAGAACGAGGCGTGGTCGCTGGCCGAAATTCCGTCCGCGTCGATCAGCGGTGTGAGTTCCGCACCCATCCCGTAGAGATTGACCACCTCGATGAAGAGGCTTGCGATCGCCTTGTCGCCGGCATGCCCCGGGTTGCTGGTCGGTGCGGGTGTGCAGCCGCAGCACGGGCCCGCCGACATCGTCCCAGCCGATCATGTCCATGTTGAGCACGGCCACGATGTTCTCGCCGGCATCGGCCACTTTCTTGGCATATTGATAACTGCCGAGCAGACCCTGCTCCTCGCCGGTGAATAAAACGAACCGGATGGTGCGCCCGAACGAATAGTCCTTCATGATCTTGGCCGCCAGCATCACGCCGACCGAACCGCTGGCGTTGTCGTCGGCGCCCGGCGCCCGCCCGCTGGACGGCATGCAGTCAAGGTGGGCGGTGACCAGCACGATCTCCTCCGCGTGGGTGGTGCCGGGCTTCTCGGCGATGACGTTGCGCTTCGGGCTCTGCCAGGTGTGGTAGCCGACCTCCAGGCCCTGGGCCTGCAGGAACTCGTAGACGTACTGGGTGGACAGCGCCTGCCAGGTGGTGCTGTTGGTGTTGCGGGACTCGATTTTGTACTCCTTGCCGCCGATCACCACCGTGTTCTCTCCGCTGAGGTTGCCGGTCAGGGTCTTGACCTCATCCATGCTCACCTTGGCGAGTTGCTCGGCCACCAGCGGGTCGTACTCCGGGGCGACCTCGAAGAACGCCCGCCGGGGCGCCTCAAGGACCAGCGGCTCCTCGGGCAGCCAGGCGATCTCGTAACCCAGGCCCACGAGCGTTTCGGCTTCCGCGGGTGAGGCCCAGACGACGATCTGCCGGCCGTCGTCGTGCAGCACCACGGCGGCCTGAGCCGCGTGCGCCCGCGCCCCGGCCTTGCGTTCCAGCGCGATCAGATAATCCCTGCCGGAGGCTTGCGGGTCGATCCGGTCAAGGACCTGGAACACCGCACCGCTCAGCTCGAGCTCGTCGCGCGAGGTGATCACCAGGGCGTAATCCACCCCGTCCGCCCCCTGGAGGTGGGCGTAGACGGGCAGCCCCAGGTCGCTGACCATGCCGCTGACTTCCACGCGGGCCAGCACGGTGGCGCCGTCCGCCGGAGCCGGGCTCGGCCGGACGACGATCAAAAGGGTGAGCACGAGCAGCAACCCGCGATTTTCATTTTAGACGGTCTGCGGAAGGCATCCATGGCGGTTCTCCTTTTGGCGACCTGCGGGAAGACGAGGGAATGGCGAAGAGGGGGGAGGCGCTGTGACACGCACTGCGCCTCCCCCCGGGATCCAGCGTGTGACGGCGCCCGGGAGGCGCCGTCACGGCGTCGGGATTATGGCTAGGGTTTGACGACGACGAGGTAGTTGCTCCTGGCGCCGGTGTCGCCCCCCTGCAGGTTGCCCCCCAGGGTGAGCTTGGCGCCGGCGGCGACCGTCTTCTTGTAGACTTTGAGCGGCGCGGCCGCGGTGTCGGTCGTCGACAGGCTCTCGCCGGTGGAGACCCAGCCGGTCCCGAGCCAGGTCGGCAGCTTGCTCGCCCGCTTGTCGTAGGCCACGTAGACCGTCGCGGCTTTATTCACCTTGAGCACCAGGTGATTGGCGACGTTGACCTTCTTGTCGTCGTTGGCCGTCTGCACCAGCACCCCGCCGGAAAGCCCGGTGCTGATCCCGTTGACCGTGTAGTCCCGGTCGATGTAGGCCCGCACTCCCGTCTTGGCCTCGGTCGTCGCGTACGGCTTGCCGGTGGAGACACTCTCGATCTCCACGACACTCGCCGCGTACGGCTTGGCCACCACCAGGTAGTTGCTCCTCGCCCCGGTGTCGCCCCCGTTCAGGTTGCCCCCCAGGGTGAGCTCGCTTCCGGCGGTCAGCGTCTTCTTGTAGACCTTCAGCGGCGAGGCGTCCTTGTCGGTGGTGGAGAGCGACTCCGCCGTCGCGCTCCAGCCGGCGAGCCAGGTGGGCAGCTTGGAGGCGCGCTTGTCGTAGGCCACGTAGAGCACTGCGTCCTTGAGCGCCTTCAGCTTCAGGTGCGCCGCCGCGCTCACCGCCTTGTCGTCGTTGGCCGTCTGCACCAGCACCCCGTTGTTCAGCCCCGCACTGATCCCGTTCACCGTGTAGGTGCGGTCGATGTAGGCCTTCGCGCCGCTCTTCGCCTCGGTCAGCGCGTACGGCTTGCCCGTCGACACGCTCACGATCTGGATCAGGGAAGGCGGATCGCTCGGGGCGTCGATCGTGATGTCGACCTTGGCAAAGGCGTTCTTCACGGCCTGGGCCGAAAAACCCAGGGCAATGGCCGCGTCGCGGGCGCCTTCCGCGCCCTGCTGGAAGTTGGTGCTCGGCTCCCAGTAGGCCTGGTTGGCCTTGACGAAAATGGCGAAGGCTTTTTTGGTGTCCCAGCCCTCGGTGGTGGCCAGGGCCCAGAAGGCCTTGTTGAACACCCCGCTGCTGTAGTGCACGTCCATCCCGGCCTTATAGTCCTTGGCGCTGCCGATCGACTTCCCGTCCTTGGGGGGGTCGGACATGTAGCGCAGCGCGCCCGTGGCGCTCAGCTTGTAGATGTCGAAGCCTACCAGGAAGTCGTTTTTGTTCCGGTGGTAGAATTCGGCCGCCTCGCCGGCCATGTCCGAGAAAGCCTCGTTGATGCCGCCGGACTGGTTGCTGTAGATCAGGTCGGAGTTCTGCTCGGTGAAGCCGTGGCTGACCTCGTGCGCCACCACGTCGAGGGAGACCAGCGGGTAGAAGTAGGTCTTGCCGTCGCCGAAGGTCATCGAGGAGCCGTTCCAGAAGGCATTGTCGTAGCCGTTGCTGTAGTGGACGCGCATCATCAGCTGAAAGGTCAGCGGCGCGGTGTTGAACCAGTCCTTGTACATGTCGAAGACCACCGCCCCGAAGGAGTGGGCGTCGTTCAGCGGGCTGTAGGCACCGTTGATCTCCTTCACGGTGTTTCGGGGGCAGGTGTAGGAGAAGGCGGTGGTGCCGGAAGTGCCGTGGTTGAGGTTGACCGTTTTGACGTTGGTGTTGAGCATGGTGCAGGTGGTCCCGGACTGAGTCACTTCGAAGGGGTCGAAATCCGTGCCGTACTCGTATTTGCCGATCTTGACATTGCCCCCGGGCCCGGTGCCGTTGGCATGGGTCAGGCCTTCGTACTCGAGGAGGACCTCTTCGGTCGCGACGTCGATGAGCATGGTCGGTCGCGTGGGGTTGCCGCCCCGGGCGGTGTCGGCGAAAAAGGAGATCAGATAGCAGAGCCGCGCCATGCCGGATTCGTCCACGTAGACGACTTTTTCGCTGACCTCGTTTTCGAACACCCAGGACTGCTTGAGCAGCCCCTTGCCGGCGAGATGCCGCTGCTTCATGGTCGCCAGCACCTCCTGGGCGTTGGAAGCGCGGGACGCCGCCAGCTGCTCGATGCCGATGTCGTCCTCGATGTCCGCCACCCGCGTGCCGTGCAGGCTCACGATGGCGTCGTCCGGGTCGGTGGCCACGATGATGTGATGCCCCCAGACCGGCACACCGTGGAACAGTTGTCTGTACCGGGTGTGGGTGACGCCGTTTTCACCGACGGACTCCTGGTAGATCAGCAGATCTTCCGCGGCGTTCAGACCCAGGACGGACTTGAGCTCGGCGACGGTGACGGCCGCCCTCAGGCTGAGCTGGTCCTTAACGTAAGGCGCGTGGGGAAGGTAGACCTTGGAGGCCGCCTGCACATCTGCCAGACCCGCCACCAGAATCACCAGAAACATCGCAATCGCCACCCATCCTTTCCTCATAAAAACCCTCCTTTTTCGGTGTGTCGGTGTGGTGTGTGACAACCCGTACGGTCCCGCGTCTTCCCTCGCCTCAGCCCCCCCAGGGGCAGAAAGCCGAGATCGCGCCCCACTCCTCAAGCGGGACCCGATCTTACCCTGAAATCAATATCGAGTCAATATAATATACAATATAAACAAATAGTTATACTTTTTGACGTCATTTGACAGCAGTTGACTGCAATTGATCCTTCTTGACTGCATTTGACAGATAAAAACCAGTAGGGACGTCTATTCATTTATTGATTGACAAGACCACGCTGACTTTGTTATTGGCACCCCATGCCCCGCAGAGCCCGATTGGACGCCCCGGGAGCCCTGCACCACGTCATCGCCCGGGGCATCGAACGCCGCAGGATTTTTTCCGGTGACGCGGACCGCCAGGATTTTCTCGAAAGCCTGGGCCGGCTTCTCTCCGCAACCCGGACGCGGTGCTACGCCTGGGCCCTGCTCCCCAACCACCTGCACCTGCTGCTGCGCACCGGCCCGGACCCGCTCGCTCTCGTCATGCAGCGGCTTCTGACCGGCTACGCCATCCGCTTCAACCGGCGCCACCGGCGGCACGGGCAACTGTTCCAGAACCGCTACAAATCGATTCTCTGCCAGGAAACCCCTTACCTGCTGGAGCTGGTGCGCTACATCCACCTCAACCCGCTGCGCGCCGGGCTCGTGCCCAATCTGAGGGGCCTGGAGCGCTACCCCTTTTGCGGCCACGGCGCGATGCTCGGAAAACGCCAATTGGAATGGTTTGCGGATGATGAAGTCCTTCTGATGTTCAGCCCGCGCAAAGCCGCCGCCCGCCGTGACTACCGGGCATGGGTGCGCCTGGGGGCGGAAAGCGGCCGACGGCCGGATTTGACCGGTGGGGGGTTGGTGCGAAGCTTAGGAGGCTGGAAGGCGGTTCCGCCGTCGCGAGACCGGGACCCGCGGGTGAAGGGGGACGAACGCATCCTCGGTGACGGCGCGTTTGTCGAAAACGCGCTTTCAGAGGGCAACCAGAGGCTGGAGCGCCGTTGTCGACTCCGCGCGCTGGGTCTGGATCTCGAGTGGCTGGTTCAGCGGGTGGCCGATCTTTATTCCATGGACCCGCGTGAGGTGCTCCGGCGCGGCAAGTACCCGGAGGTGGTCGCGGCCCGCAGCGTCCTCTGCCATTTCGCGGTGCGCGAGTTGGGCATGACGACGGTGGCGTTGGCCCGGCACCTCAAGATCTCCCAGCCGACCGTCAGCCAGTCGGCGCGCCGCGGGGAGCGGATCGTGGCCGAACGGAAGTTTGAAATGCTCCCGGAAGCCGACCCGGCATCGGCCTGAGCCGGAAGGTTCGTGCTCTTGGCCCCGGCCGCCAAGACCGGCGAGCACCATCCGGACGCGTGCCATCCGGCGCCCACCCGGCGGTCTGTTTTCGCGGAACCGAACAATTCTGACCGGGCGCGCTCCCTTATCCGGTGCTGAAGCATGCACGCCCCAACAGGTAATTGAATCTTCCCGCCGCAAGCGGCGAGGAATGCGCTCGCTTTTCCGGTTCAAAACGGCATTTCCCCTTGACAATAAATTTCCTACCTGTTTAATGTGCAAACTCGTTGCTCCCTGCATCCGGCAGCGCGACCACGATGCGCGCATCGCGCACGACAAGCACCGGCTGCGTAACGCCCGGTTCGCGAAACGCATCTCCAAAAAGACACGTTATGCTCCTGGAGCCATCCTCCATGCGCAAGTTCGATCTGTTATCGGGCGGATTTCTCCTAACGCTAGCCCTTGTGATCTGTGGACTGTCGCTGCAGTTTGATGTCGGCCAGCTCAATTCCCCGGGGCCCGGGTTCTACCCCCTCACCTGCGGCCTGTCCCTCGGTGTTTTTTCGATCCTGATCATCCTCCAGGCGCTCAAGCAAAGCCATACGGTGGTCCGGTTCTGGAGCACAGGCGCCAACAAAAAGCGGATCGTGACGGCGTTCGGCATCATTTTGCTCTACGCCCTGATGCTGGAGCCGTTGGGTTTCGTCGCCACCACGATCACTTTTTTCCTGCTGATCAGCCGCTTCGTTTCCGGCCACGGCTGGAAAACGGCCTCGTTTTTCTCCGCCACGGCGACACTCTGCATTTACGTGGTTTTCAGATACCTGCTGCACGCGCCTCTGCCCCATGGGCTGCTTGAAGGAATCCTGTGATCGAGATCTGGTCAAATATCGCCATGGGGTTTTCGGTCATCGCCGACCCCATGAATTTCGTCTTCTGCTTTATCGGCGTATTCCTGGGAACCCTGATCGGCGTGTTGCCCGGCCTCGGCCCGGGGCCACCATCTCCCTGCTGCTGCCGCTGACCTACCGCCTCGACCCGATCTCCAGCATCATCATGGTGTCCGGGATCTATTACGGCGCCAGATACGGCGGCTCCACCACATCGATCCTGCTCAACATCCCCGGCGAACCGGACACGGTCGTCACCTGCCTGGACGGTTACCAGATGGCCCGCCAGGGCCGGGCCGGACCGGCTCTGGGGATCTCCGCCTTCGGGTCGTTCATTGCCGGCACCTTCGCGACCTTGGGGCTCATGCTCATGGCCCCGACCCTCGCCCGGTTCGCTTTGAGTTTCGGGCCGCCGGAGATCTTCGCCCTGATGGTGCTGTCCCTGAACCTGATCGCCTTCATGTCCTCCGGCTCCCAGGTCAAGGGGCTGGCCATGGCGAGCGTGGGGTTGTTCCTGGGTTCCGTCGGCCTGGACATCTTCACCAACCTGGATCGGTTCGTCTTCGGCTACAATTTTCTGCTGGAAGGGCTGGGGATCGTACCGGTGATTCTCGGTCTCTTCGGCGTGGCCGAGGTGTTCAGCACCCTGGAGGAGGACATGAAGCGAGAGGTCTTTCAGAAGCGGGTCGCCAACCTCCTGCCCAGCCTGAAAGACTGGAAGGACTCCTTCTGGCCGATTATCCGGGGCACTGTGATCGGCTTCTTCATCGGGCTCATTCCCGGCGGCGGGGGCATTGCTTCGACCTTCACCTCCTACAGCGTCGAGAAGCGGGTCTCCAAGCACCCGGAAAAATTCGGCCGAGGCGCCATCGAGGGGGTCGCCGGCCCGGAATCGGCCAACAATGCCTGTTCCGGGGCCAACTTCATACCGCTGATGACCCTTGGGGTGCCCACCAACGGCATCATGGCCATCATATTCGCATCCCTGCTGATCAACGGCCTGCAGCCGGGCCCCCTGCTGATCCGCGACAACCCCCAGCTCTTCTGGGGGGTGATCGCCAGCATGTACGTCGGCAACGTCCTGCTGGTCCTGCTGAACCTGCCGCTGATCGGCATCTGGGTGCGGTTTTTGTCCATTCCGTACTCCGTCCTCGCCCCGATTATCCTTTTTTTCTGTATCCTGGGCTCCTACACCCTGAAGAACGCCACCGCCGACCTGTTCATCATGCTGATCTTCGGGGTCCTCGGCTATGTCATGCGCAAGTTCCGCTACGAGGGGGCCCCACTGATCATGGGCTTTATCATCAGCGAGATGGTGGAAGGCTCCTTCACCCGCTCGCTGTTGATGTCGGGTGGGAGCTTTACGATCTTTTTTCAGCGACCGATTGCCTGTGTCCTGATGATCGTCGCCATCATTCTGTTCATCCTTCCGCTGTTCGGCAAAAAACCCAAGTCCCTGGGAGGAGGCGATGACGAGTGAAACCACGATCGAGGCCGACGTCATGCGGATCCGAACACCCCAACCTCGGGCTGAACTCAAAAAGGAGAGAAATCCATGAAGCGGAAAATCCTGGTTACGGCAGTTCTGGCGGTCATGATCTGCGTTGCTTCGGCAGCGGCGGCCGGCTACCCGGAAAAAACGATCAACATGTACTGCGTCTTTGCGCCGGGGGGCTCGATGGACTCGAGCGCGCGGGCCCTGTCCACGGCAATGGAGAAAAGCCTAGGCCAGCCCGTGGTGGTCGTGACCAAGGACGGCGGCGCCGGAACCGTCGGCTTGTCGGTGTTGGCCAATGACAAACCCGACGGTTACACCATCGCGGCGGCGACCAGCACCGGCATCGTGCGCATCCCTCAATCCCGGCAGGTCACCTACAAGCCGCTGGCGAGCTTCACCAGCATTTATGCCTACGCGGCCCCTCCTAGCGGACTTGTTCGTAAAGCCGGACTCCCCCTACAAATCCTTCAAGGAACTCGTTGAGTTCGCCCGCAAGAACCCGGGCCAGGTCAAGTATGCGACCGCCGGGGCGGGGACCCCCATGCATCTGGTCATGGAGGTCATTGCGATGAAGGAAAACATCAAATGGGTGCACGTGCCCTTCAAGGGCTCGGCACCGGCCGAGACTGCCGCCATGGGCGGCCACGTGGAGGCGGTGTCCTCGGGCGACATGAACCAGGTCCTGGCGGGTCAGCTGCGGCCGCTGCTGATGTACACCAAAGATCGTTACCAGAAGCTGCCCGACGTGCCCACCAGCTATGAACTGGGCTACAATTACTACAACGACACGGTTTTTTCCATCTTCGGCCCGGCCGGGATGGACCCGGCGGTCGTGAAAAAGCTCGAGGAGACCATCGAACAGGCCCTGACGACGCCGGAGTGGGCCAAGTTCGTTGAGACCTTCGGCATGGTGACCGTCAAGATGAAAAGCGCCGAATACACCAAGTTCCTGGAAGAAGCGTGGTACCGGGAGACCGAGCTGCAGAAGAAGCTGGGCCTGCTCACCGAGCCGGCGACGGCCCCCAAGTGACCCCACCCGACACCGGCGGGGTTCTTTGATTCTTGCCGGAAGCCACCGCGTGCACTGCGCGCGGTGGCCCATTTAATGATTGAGGAGATGCGGGTTGAACCCCATTGAAACCCAATCGCTGCGGACGGATATTCTCATCATCGGGGGCGGTGCGGCCGGACTGAATGCAGCGCTGACCGCCCGGGCCGCCGGACAGGATGTCCTCATCATGGACAAGGCGGTGATCGAGCGCAGCGGCCATTTTGCGGGCGGCATCGATCACTTCGCCGCTTACCTGGAGACCGGCCCGGACTGGGACACCCGCAACGCCTATCTGGAGTTCACCGCCCGCAGCGCCCGGGGCGCCAGCGACATCCGGGTGGTGGAAGAGGTCTATTGCGGGGAGCTTAAGACCGCGATCGAGCGCTTCGGGCAGATCGGCTGCAGCCTGAAACGGTCCGACGGGACCTATTTCCGCACACGCTCCTACGGCCAGCCCGGCCCCTGGTGGATCAACTTCAACGGCAAGCGGCTGAAGCCGCTCCTGGCCAAAGCCGTGCGCCAAGCCGGCTGCCGGGTGCTGGACCGCGTGGTCGCGGCGGACCTCCTCGTCAGCGACGGCGCGGTCTGCGGCGCCGCGGGCTTTCACCTGCGCAGCGGCACTTTTTTGTCGTAGCGGCCAAGGCGGTGCTGATCGCCACCGGCGGCACCAACCGGCTCTTTCAAAACCCCAGCGGCCTGAGCTTCAACTGCTGGATGTGCCCGGCCAACACGGGAGACGGGGAGGCCATGGCCTTTCGGGCCGGGGCCCGGCTGGCCAACATGGAATACCTGCGCATGACCATCGTGCCGAGAGGCTTCAGCGCCGCCGGCCTCAACGCGCTGGCCGGCATGGGCGCGAGGCTCGTCAACGGCATGCGGGAAGACTTCATGCCGCGCTACGACCCCGCCGGGATGAAAGCCCCGCGCTACAAGCTGGTGGAGGGGGTGATCAGTGAGCTCAAGGCCCACCGGGGACCGGTCTACGTGGACTGCCGGCACCTTGAACCCTCCGCCCTGAACCACCTGATTACCACTCTGAGCTACGACAAGGACACCCTGCCTGATTTTTTCGACCAAAAGAAGATCGACCTGACCCGCGACCTGCTCGAAATCACCGCCTCCGAGGGCATGCAGGGCGGGCCGAACGAGCTTTGCGGCAGCGGGCTGAAAATCGGCCCCGATTGCGCCACGAGCCTTCCCGGCCTGTACGGCGCCGGCAATTCCGCCGACCAGTGCCGCAGCCTGCACATGGCCTTCACCAGCGGGATTCATGCCGGTCGCTGCATGATCGCTTTCGTCAAGACCCTGCCCGGCAGAACCGCCGACCTTCCGGAAAGCCAGGCTGCGGCGATCAGGGATCGACTGTATGCCCCCCTCGCCCCCGGCCGCACGGTGGACTGGCGGGAATTCGAAGAGGTGCTCCAGCGCACCCTCTCCGAAGGCATGGGACCGGTACGCTCCGCCTGGGGCATGCAAAAGGCATTGAACAACATCGACCTGTTGGAACAGTGGCAGCAGCGGGTCCGGGCGGAAACCTGCCACGACCTCTGCCGCACCCAGGAGGTGTTCAACATGCTGACAGTGGCGCGCTGCATGATTTCGGCGGCGCAGCATCGCAGCGAAAGCCGTTTTGGACAGTGCCACCGCAGGCTGGACTACCCTGAAACCGACGACCTCAATTGGTTGGGGCAGATCGTCGTGTCCCGCGATGCGCGCGGCGGGGTCCGGAACGATTTCGTTCCCCTCCCCTGAGGGGATCAAGGAGCTGCACGATGCCCCCGGTGATCGACAAAGAGCTGTGCACGGGCTGCGGTACCTGTGAGAATTCCTGCCCGTTGGACGTCATCTACATGGACGAGATTGAAAACAAATCCCTGATCAAATACCCTGAAGAGTGCTGGCATTGCGGCAGTTGCCGTCAGGATTGCCCCGAAGGGGCCATCGACATCCGCTTTCCGTTGCGAATGCTGGTGAGTGCCGGCGTGGTCCCGTCCTAGATGTCACCACCCCCGTCCGATTAAAACACGAAGGAGCCATTGATGATCGTTGATGCCTACACCCACATATTGCCCCGGAAATACCAGGAGCACCTTGAGAAGAAAGTGGTTTCAAAGGATCCGAGCCTGAACTCGGTCCGCTACGCAAAAACGATCCCCACCCTGATCGACCTCGATCAGCGGTTTCGCGTGATGGATGCCTTCGGGGACTACACCCAGGTGATTTCCGTGGCCTCGCCACCGATTCATTCCATCGCCCCCGCGCCGGTGGCGGTCGAGCTGTGCCGCGTCGCCAACGACGAAATGGCCGAGCTCGTCAGCCGGCACCCGGAGCGTTTCGCGGCCGGAATCGCGACCTTGCCCCTCAACGACCCCGAGGCGGCCGTGGCTGAAGCGGAACGTGCGGTCAAGGACTTGAGGCTGCGGGCGGTCGAATTTTATTCCGACATAGACGGCAAGCCCCTGGATGCCCCTGAGTTCATGCCCGTTTACGAGAAGATGGTGGAGCTCGATCGGCCGATCTTCATTCACCCCCTGCGGGAGATGACTACCCCCGACTACGAAGGCGAGAGCATTTCCAAATACCGGGTCTGGACCAAGCTCGGCTGGCCGTACGCCACGGCGTTGGCCATGACCCGCCTAGTCTACGGAGGGGTCATGGAGAAGCTGCCCGGTTTGAAGGTCGTCACCCATCACTGCGGCGGCCTCATCCCTTATCTGGCCGGCCGGCTGGACTGGAACGACGATTTCAACGAAATGTGCATGGGCCGGCGGGACATTTACCTCAAAGAGAACGCACTCACCTATTACCGCCGGTTCTTCTATGATACGGCGGTCAACGGCAACACGGCGGCGCTGCGCTGCGGCCTCGCCTTTGCGGGAACGGACCAGATGGTATTTTCCACCGATTTCCCTTTCTGCAATCAGTTCGGCCGCAGGCTGATCCGCGACACCATCGAATCCGTCGAGCGTCTGGAACTCGACCCCGCCAGCCGGCGCAAGATCTTCAGGGACAACGCCATCGGTCTCATGCGGCTGCCGCTGGGGGCGATCCTGGCGGGTTGACCATCGGGAGTTGCCGGCCGGCGGCAATTCGACCAAGGTGCGACATGTCGATATCACTCGTGTCCAAGCGCATGGAAAAAATCCCTTTTGCCGGCATCCGCCGCGTCTTCGAAAAAGCGGCGCGGATCGAGTCGGCCGGCAACAAGGTGATTCACTTTGAAATCGGACGACCGGACTTCGACACCCCGGCGCACATCAAACAGGCCGCCGTGCAAGCCCTCGACCGCGGCCTGGTCCACTACACCCCCAACACGGGAATCCCCGCGCTGCGCCGGGCCATGGCCGCTTCCATTGCCGGACACCAAGGGGTGCAATTCGACCCGGACACCGAGATCATGGTCACCGCCGGCGGGCAGCATGCCATGTATCTGAGCCTGCTCGCGCTGCTGAACCCGGGCGACGAGGTTCTGGTGCCCGATCCCGGCTACAGTCAGTTTTCCTCCTGCGTCAGGCTCTGCGGGGGCAACCCCGTGGCCCTGCCGCTGGTGCCCGAGGAGGGTTATTTCCCGGACCTGGACCACGCCAAAAAACGATTGAGCCCCCGCACGCGGGCCGTCATCGTCAACTCCCCCAACAACCCCACCGGCTGTGTGCTGACGCCCCCCCAGGTCGCGGCGGTCTGCCGGTTTGCAGCCGAGCACGGGTTGCTGGTTCTCTCGGATGAGGCCTATGACCACATCCTCTACCACGGCAGCGGGTTTTCCTCGCCCGCCGCGGTGCCCGGCATGCGCTCCACCACGCTCCTGTGGGGGTCGCTTTCCAAGACCTATGCGATGACGGGCTGGCGGGTGGGCTACCTGGCGGCGCCGGCCGAGGTGATCGCCGCCGCCGTCAAGGTCCAGCAGAACGTCATGCTCTCGGTCTGCTCCTTCGCCCAGGCCGGGGCGATCTCCGCGCTTCAAGGGCCCCAGGACTGCGTGGCCGACATGGTGGCCGAGTTCGACCGCCGGCGCGGCGTCGTGCTGGATGCGATACGGGCAATCCCCGGGCTGGACTGCCTGGCGGAGCCCCTGGGCGCGTTTTATGTATTTGCCCGGCACCGTGATTTCAAAATGGATTCGGTCGCGCTGGCCGATTTCCTTTTGGAGAAGGCCCACGTGGCGGTGGTGCCGGGGGAAGCTTCGGCGACCGGGGCGAGGGCTTTCTGCGGATCTCGTATGCCGTGTCCTTGCCGGACTGTGTCGAAGGCATGCAGCGCATCGCCCGGGCACTGGACCAGCTATCCAACTGATTCCGGGGAAGACGAGCCCATAATGCTCAAAGTCGTCAGCATCCTGCCGTTCAAAAGGTTTCTGGACGCCGGCGTCGCCCTGCCGGCCGGCCTGTCCTTCTCCTTCGTCAACGCCGTGGCCGAAGAGGAAATCATTGCCGCCTGCCGTGGCGCCGACATCCTGTTTGTGCCCGCTGTTTATCCGGCCGTGACCGCGAGGGTGCTCGAAAATATCCCCTCGGTACGGATGGTCCAGAGCGCCGGCGCGGGGTACGATAAAGTCGACGCCCGCAGCGCGGCACGACTGCAGATCCCGGTAGCCAACTCGCCCGGCGAGAACGCCGCCACAGTGGCCGAATTCGCCCTGGCGCTGTTGATCGCTCTGCAACGCAGGCTCCTCCTGTGCGACCGGGAAATCAAGGCCGGTCGCTGGGCCGCCGTCAGGGAGCGGCTTTTCAGCGCAGGCATAGGGGAGATCCGCGGCGCGCGCATAGGGATCGTGGGCCTCGGGGCGATCGGCCGGCAACTGGCCCGCCTGGCCGGGATTCTGGGTGCCCGCCTCACCTACTACGACGTCCGGCGGCTTTCGCCCGAAATCGAAGCGGAGCTTGCGATCGCGTTCACCCCCCTCGAGGAGCTCCTGGCCGTCAGCGATGTCGTCAGCCTGCACCTGCCGCTCACGGAGGCCACCCGGCATTTGATCGGCCGCCAAGAGTTAGGCCGCATGCGTCGGGGGGCTCTTCTGGTCAACACCGCACGGGGGGAGCTCGTGGACCCCCGGGCCCTGGCCGAGGCCCTGGAAAGCGGTCATCTCGGGGGGGCGGCCCTAGACACGTTGTCTCCCGAACCGCCGCACGCCGATCATCCCCTCCTGCACCTCTCGGAGGAGGCTTCCGACCGGCTGGTGCTGACCCCGCACATCGCCGGGACGACCCGCGGCGCTTTCGGCCGTATGCTGGAGGCGGCGCTTGACAATCTGCTGCGAGTGGCCGCCGGCGAAGCCCCGCAGCACATCGTCAACGGGGTGGCAAAAACCCGAAAGCCGGCATGACGGCACGCCTTCCCGGTGGCCCGGAGGATGTCCGATGGCAGGGGATCAAATCGTCCGCAGCACGTGCGGCATGTGTTTCGGGGCCTGCGGTGTGCGCGTGCATGTTTCAGGCGGCCGCGTGGTGCGGGTGGAGGGCGACCCGGAGAGCCCGGTCAACCGGGGCGTGATCTGCCCCAAGGGACGGGCGTCGGCGGAATACCTCTATCACCCCGAGCGTCTCACCCATCCTCTCAAACGCACCGGCCCACGGGGGGGCGACCAGTGGGTGCGGGTTTCCTGGGACGAGGCCCTGGATACCGTCGCCTCCGGGTTTCTCAAGGCGCGTGCTGCCGACGGCCCCCAAAGCGTGGCGCTGATCCAGGGGGCCTCCAAAGGGCTGATCCACAGCTACGCCGAGCGCCTGGCGAACGCCTTCGGCACACCCAACGTGAGCACCACCGGCCATGTCTGTTTTCTGCCGCGTCTCCTGGCCGCACAGCTCACCTGCGGCTATTACCCGGTTCCGGACTATGAAAGCCAACCGGCCTGCCTGATGGTCTGGGGTGCCAACCTGGCGGAGACCCGCATCGGCGAGCACCACCGCACCGTCCGCCAAATCGGTCGCGGCACCCGCCTCATCGTCGTCGACCCTCTGCCGACGGTCCTCAGCCGCAAGGCTTGCCACTGGCTGCGCCTGCGGCCGGGCACCGACCTGGCCTTGGCTCTGGGGATGCTGAATGTGATCATCGGCGAGGAGCTCCACGACAAGCGCTTCGTGGCGCACCACACCCTCGGATTCGATCGGCTTAGGACTCATCTTCAAGCCTTCACCCCGCGCTGGGCCGCCGATATCTGCGGAGTGCCCGCCGATGACATTCAGGCCGCAGCCCGATCCTATGCGGCGGCCAAGCCGGCCGGCCTCCAATGGGGCAACGCCATCGACCACGGAGCGGACAGCTTCCAAACGGCCCGCGCGCTGATGATCCTGCGGGCCGTCACCGGCAACCTGGAAATCCCCGGGGGCGATCTGCGGCCTGATTACCCGCTGGAGGGACCGGGTGCTGCCGACATCAGCCTGCGGGGGAGCCTGGCGCCCGAGTTGCGTGCAAAGCGGCTTGGAGCCCAAAGCGGCCTTCTGCCCGCATTCATACGCGTTCCGGCAGCGACCCTGATGACGGCGATTCTCGAGGAAAGGCCATACCCGGTCAATTGCCTGTTCATCCAGGGATCCAATCCCCTGCACACCTATGCCGGCGCGCGCCGGGCTTATCAGGCCCTTCGGAAGGTCCCCTTTTCAGCCGTGGTCGAGCACTTCATGACCCCCACCGCCGCCCTGGCCGACATCGTCCTGCCGGCCGCCACCTATCTCGAGTTCGACAGCGTGGTGGGCCCGCCCTACTATCCTTATGCACAGGTGCAGCAGCGGGTCGTCGGCCCGATCGGGGAGTGTCGCTCCGAATTGGAGATCGTGAACGGGTTGGCCGAGCGGCTCGGTCTCGGGGAACTGTTCTTCGAAGACACCCAAAAACTCCTGGATTCGGTGCTGGCGCCGACTGGGCTTAATTTCGCCGCGTTCCGCGAAACGGTCTCGATCGCCGGGGTGACCTCCTACCGCCGGTTCGAGAGTGAAGGCTTTGAAACCCCCTCAAAAAAAGTCGAGCTCTTTTCACCCCGGCTGCAGGACTGGGGACACCTCCCTCTGCCCGCATATCGTTCCGCTCCTGGCGAAAAGGGGGGATCCGACGACTTCCCATTTCACCTGACAAGCCGCAAGTCGGTGTACTACCTGCATTCAGGGGGGCGACACATCCGCTCTTTGAGAACCCGCCACCCGGAGCCGCTGATGCGCATCCATCCCGGGTCGGCCCGCGCGCGGGGCATCCACGACGGCGATTGGGTCTGGATCGAAACGGCGGCGGGAAGGATCAAACAACGGGCGAAGTTGTCCGAGGAAATCGATCCGGGGGTGATCTGGGCGGACTACGGCTGGTGGTTCCCGGAATCAGGACCGTCCGATTCGTTCGGGTGGGACCATGCCAACCTGAACGTTTTGACCGACGACCGGGAGGGAAGCAGCGCGGAGACGGGGTCCAACCGATTACGCGGGATCCCGTGCAAGGTCTATCGCGTTTTGTGAAGTTACCGGCGGCGCTTTTTGAAAGACCCCAGCAGCAGCGCGGTCAGCCCCAGCAGGATTTCGTCGACAAACGGGATCACGTCCGGCACCAGCAGATCCAAGACGAAAAGTGCGGCCGTGACGGCCAGCAATCGCGGGAACCGCAATCCCGCCGCATACCCCATCAGCCGCTGTATGAGTGCACCTGGCAACATTCCGCCTCCAATGCCGGTCGGTGGGTTCACTCTTCCACCTGCGGGCGGTTTCAGGATACAACCCGCGCCCGGCAGGTGTCAACAAACTCGCTTGCCCCGCACCGGGTGCCGGCGGCCTCGGGTTCCCCCCATCGGCGGTTCTGAAAAGATCGAGGAGCAGGCAAGCGGACCCGCGTGGAATTGATTCTTGAGCGTTGCGATGATACTCTGAATCATTGACGCCCGATGGCCGCCGCCGCCGAACCGAAGGGGCATGGACCGCACTCGAGCCGGAAGGATGCCATGATCAACGTGCTGAGCCTCCGAAACGAGGTGTGGCATGCGACTGCCCCGGGGCAGTTCAAGGGCGGGGATGCCCCCAGCTGGTTCGACCTCGTCTTCCCCACGCCCGATGAGCTCGCGCGGGTGGGAAGATTGCTCGGCCTTGAAATCCCCACCAAGGCCGAAATGGATGAGATCGAGCACTCCAGCCGCCTCTACCAGGACAACGGCGCCTGGTTCATGACGGCCATGGTCCTGAGCGTCCCGCAAACCGACAACCTCCAATCGGCCTCCATCACCTTCATCCTCACCGCCCCGCACCTGGTCACGGTGCGCTACCTCGAACCGCGCTCCTTCGAGACCTTCGCCGCTCGTCTCCAACGAGCGGGCAACGGCTGCGCCTCGAGCCAGGAATTGCTGATCGGCCTGCTCGAGACCATCATCGACCGCATGGCCGACATTCTCGAGCTGCACAGCGCGGAGGTGGAGAAAACCTCGCGCCGGATCTTCGCCCGCGACAAGAAAGCCTCCGAACCGCTCGACCTTCAGGACACGCTCAAGGACATCGGCTCGGAGGGGAACCACATCTCCACCATGCGGGAGAGCCTGGCCAGCGTCGGCCGCATGGCCATCTTCCTCAGCCAGGCGACCGGCAGCCTGCAGGGCGCCACCGATCTGAGCGCGCGGGTAAAGACCATCGGCCAGGACCTGGGCTCGCTTGCCGACTATGCCGCCTTCATGGCCAACAAGGTCCAGTTTTTGCTCGACGCCACCCTGGGCATGATCACCATCCAGCAGAACAACATCATCAAGATCGTTTCGGTGGCGGCCGCGGTCTTTCTGCCGCCCACCCTCATCGCCAGCATCTACGGCATGAACTTCGGGTTCATGCCGGAGCTGGGATGGGAGCTGGGCTACCCCCTGGCGATCCTGCTCATGTTCGTCTCCGCGATCCTGCCCTACCTCTTTTTCAAGCGCAAGGGGTGGCTTTAGGCCGGCCGCCGCATAACGTGGAGCGGCATCTCCTGATCGGCCGAGGCGATACCGGCACCCCTGTTTTTCGAGATCGGTGTTTGCCGATTGACACACCCCCCCCGATCGTGTAGACTGTGTTCTAAATCAGTTCCCGCCGAACTTTGGCCCTTTAATCGAAAATCCAGTACGTTTGTATCCACAAGCCCATGGGATTTTTCATTAATCTCGTGGGTTTTTTGTTGCCCGACCGGCAGCGGCAAGGAGCCCGATGGCATAGAAATAAACCGTTTAAACACAGTTACGCGAATCGCATGCTTTTTTTTAGGACACACTGAAAAGGAAAAAAAACTTAAAATGAATTTTGATAAGTTCCAATTGAACCCGAAGATCATCGCCGGCGTGCAAGCGCTCGGCTACACGACCCCCACCCCGATCCAGTCGGAGGCGATCCCGCCGGTCATGGAAGGCCGCGACGTCATGGGCCTTGCCCAGACCGGAACCGGCAAGACCGCGGCCTTCGTGCTGCCGATCCTCGAGCGCCTGCTGAAGGGGCCCCGCAAACACGTGCGCGCCCTGATTCTGGCCCCCACGCGCGAGCTGACGGAGCAGACCCACCAGGCGATCGGCCAGCTGGGCCGCAAGACCGGCCTGCGTTCGGCCACCATCTATGGCGGCGTCGGCATCCAGCCCCAGATCGGGACCCTGCGCCGGGGCGTTGAGATGGTTTCGGCCTGTCCCGGCCGCCTGCTGGACCACATCAACCGGGGCACGATCGACCTCTCGCACGTCGAAGTGCTGGTGCTGGACGAAGCCGACCAGATGTTCGACATGGGCTTTTTGCCCGACGTGCGCAAGATCATCCGGCGCCTGCCCACCAACCGCCAGACGCTTCTGTTCTCGGCAACGATGCCGGCGGACATCAAAGCACTGGCGGATGAAATCCTGCGCAAGCCGGTCCGTATCCAGACCGAACGCCCGGCACCGGCGTCCACGGTCGCGCACACGTTTTACCCGGTCGGCGGAAACTCAAAGAACGCTTTGCTGAAGAGCCTGCTGAAGAGCACGGCGACCGGGTCGGTACTGGTGTTCACGCGCACCAAACGCCGCTCGAAGAGCGTGGCCGAGGAGCTCGAGCGCTCCGGCTACCTTGCCACCGCGCTGCACGGGAACCTCTCCCAGAACCGGCGGCAGCACGCGCTCG
Organism: uncultured delta proteobacterium; assembly: GCA_963716785.1. Taxonomy (GTDB): domain Bacteria; phylum Desulfobacterota; class Desulfobacteria; order Desulfobacterales; family SpSt-501; genus SpSt-501. The sequence continues at coordinate 330,052 of CAVQUW010000018.1, forward strand.
ACGGTTTTCGCAGCGGCCGCTTCAACGTCCTGGTGGCCACCGACGTGGCCGCCCGCGGGATCGACGTGGCCGGGATCTCGCTCGTGATCAACTACGACATCCCCGAGACCGTGGATGCCTACACGCATCGCATCGGCCGCACCGGGCGCGCCTGCCAAACCGGGGATGCGTTCACCTTCGTCACCGACGAGGACCAGGGGCTGGTGCGTTCGATCGGGCGGATTCTGGGGGAGAAGCTGAAGTACGGCTCCGTCGCCGGGATGGATCACGCTCCGGCCACCCGGGTGCGCAAGCTCCCCGAAGGCCATGGGCGGAAAAAAGGGGCCGTCCCCGCCCCCCAGGTCAGCTGGCGGGACCGAAGGAGCGCACAAAAAGCGCCTCGACCGTCTTTCGGCCGTCCTCGGTGAGATTGCGGGTCCCGGTCCCGACAAAGGTGTCGTGGGAGATCACCGGCTCCTCGGCGACCCAGGCGGCGTTGCTCCAGGCGAACCACTGCTTGCGGTCCTGGTCGTAGACGCTGATCGGGCGGTTGAACAGTTTGGCGAGCTCAACGCCCCAGCCGGTGCCGCCTTTGACGGTGTTGTCGGCCTGGATCCAGCCCACGGCGAACACCTGGATGCCGTGGTTGACCATGTGGAAGATGGACTGGATCACCTTGCGGATTTTCTCCGCCTTGGTGAAGTTGCGCCCCAGCCGGGTCGACACGATCTCCATGCTGACGTTGCCCTTGTCGAGCTCCGCCGGCCCCAGCACCCGGACCCCGCGGGTCCGTTCGGGGGCGTGCCCCTCGAAGGAGAAGTTGACCTCGTTGATGCCCCAGCGTTCGGCCATGCGCCCGAATTCGGCCTCGGCCCCCTTGTGCCCCCCGCTGTAGAGGGTGATGTTCGAACGATCCGCCATTTTTTCCTCCTGCCCAATTCCGATGGGTGATTGTATCTGATGAATAGTTACGAGATCATCACAACTGCCGATCCCGGACTCCAAAAACAGCACATCCCGTCTCGGGTGACGGGATGTGCGCCAGAAAGTAAGCTTGTTTTCCGCGATTGCAACCGCGGCCGGTGGAACGGATCCCGCTTATTGCGGCGACCCGGCGGCGGAAGCATCGGCGCCCGGGTGCGGCGCGCATCAACCCCGGCGGTCCAGGCTCTCGCGGCAGGCCCGGGCGATGTGCGCCGGTCCGAAGCCGTGTTTTTCAAACAGATAGTCCTGGTCGGCAACCTCGCCGAACCGGTCCGGGATGCCGAGACGCTTGACGCGCACGGGGTGGTGCTCGGCCAGGACCTCGCAGACCGCGCTGCCAAGCCCCCCCACGATGTTCTGGTTTTCGACCGTGACCACGGCCCCGGTACGCCGGGCCGAGTCGATCAGGCGTGAACGATCGAAGGGTTTGACCGAAGGGTAGTGGAGCAGGTCGACCCCGATCCCTTCATGATCGAGCTGGCGCGCGACGTCCAGGGCAAAGCGCGTCATGAAACCGGTGGCCACGAGGGTCACGTCGCGTCCCTCGTGCAGGCGCACCGCCTGGTGCGGGTCGAAGCGGCAGCCGTCTTCGAAGAGTTTCGGCATCTTCAGCCGCACGAGCTGCATGTAAGTGGGCTGCCGGCTTTGCGGCCATGTGGAACATGACCGCACGCAGCTCATTGGCGTCGGCCGGGCTGTAGACGTGCATGTTGGGCATGGCCCGCATGATCGACAAGTCCTGGAAGCACATGTGGGTGCCGCCGTTGGGGCCCTGGGTGATCCCCGGCGAGTTGCCCACGATCTTGACGTTGTTGTTGGCGTAGGCCACGCTGATGGTGATCTGGTCGTAGCAGCGGCGGGTGGCGAAGGCCGAGAAAGTGGCGCAGAAGGGGATCTTGCCCTCCTTGGCCATGCCGGCCCCCACCCCGATCATGTTGGCCTCCTGGACCCCGCAGTTGATGAAGTTGGCGGGGTGGTGTTTGGAGATCTCCGGGATCGTCGCGTCGGCCTTGCTCAGGTCCGCCTCCAGGCAGTAGACGTCCGGGTTGCGCTCGATCAGCTCTTTTAGCGTCAGCGCGTACACCACGCGCATTTCCATTTCGTGATAGTCTGTCATTCCGGTTCCCCTCGACTGGTGAGCTGTCCTCTTTTTCTTGACACCCTTTGGCCCCTTGAACCCTTCCTAATAGGGAAGCTCCATCTTGCACTCGAGCCCGCACATGAGGCGCTGGTAGGTGGTCTCGTCCGGGATCTTGACGTTGTGGCAGTCCACCAGGCCCTCGGTCTCGCGGTTGCCCTTGCCCTTGACGGTGTGGGCGATGACCATGGCCGGCCGGCCGGTGGCGGCCACCGCCTTGCCGATGGTGGTGTGGATGGCGTCCCAGTCGTGGCCGTCCATCTCGAAGGTCTCCCAGCCGAAGGCCCGCCACTTGTCGGCCAGCGGCTCGAGGTTCATGACCTCATCGGTCCGGCCGTCGATCTGCATCTTGTTGTAGTCGCAGATGACCACCAGGTTGTCCAACCGGTAGTGAGCGGCGAACATCGCCGCCTCCCAGATCTGGCCCTCGTCGCTCTCGCCGTCGCCGATGATGCAGAACACGCGGTGCTTGCGGCCGTCCTTCTTGGCGGCCAGCGCCATGCCGCAGGCGCAGGAGAGCCCCTGGCCCAGGGACCCGGCGGTGATCTCCACCCCGGGGGTCAGGATCTGGTCCATGTGGCTGGGGAGCCGCGTGCCGTTGCGGTTGATGGTGGTCAGCCACTCCTTGGGGAAGAACCCCCTGTAGGCCAGCGCCGTGTAGACGATCGGGCCGGCGTGTCCCTTGGAGAGCACCAGCCGGTCGCGCTCCGGCCAGGCCGGGTCCTCCGGCTTGAGGTTCATGACCCGGTAGTAGAGCGTGATCACGATTTCCACCAGGCTCATCACCCCGCCGATGTGCCCCACGCCGGAGCGGCAGATGGCATCCGTCACGACGTAGCGGAACTCCTTGGCCAGAGCGTCCAATTGTTCACGATTCAGGTCCTTCGCTTCCAATCCTAACCTCCCCGAACCCATACGGGCTTTTTGTGATGTTCGCATCCTGCCGCCTTCAGCGGCCGGCAGATGTGTTCCACTACCAGAAAGCCCTGATCATATCAACCTGATAAGGGCGGCTGCCGACCCCGGTGGGGCACAAAGCCGTCTTCCGGTTCCGGCGGCGCGGACGCAAGGGTGGTTTTCCACCCCGGGTGTTCGCGCAGTCCTGAACCCGGCGAGCGCGCGTGTTGCTGAGGATCAACAAAACGACTTTCAATTTGATTCATAATTGAACTATATCATGTCAATATTAACAGATGCTTTTTCTCGGGCTTGATTCCCAGCTTACAAATTATAACTATAACATTGCATTAAACTGAAATATCGTGGGCTCGTAAAAAGTCGCTTAATTCCTTTTTCTGTCATTCCGGCGGAAGACGGAATCCAGTCTTTTCAGGCTGTTCTGGACCCCGGCGTTCACCGGGGTGACAACGATGGAGACTTTTTACGAATCCATCAAATATGGTTTTGGCACTCATTTTGCTGGGATCACGCATGGCCATTTGAGGCTCCCCGCGGCACGCTGAGGGGATTGCGCTCGCTGTCGCGGTTCGAACGCCGAATTCAGGGTCGCGAGGCATCATGTGAGTGCGGGCTTGAAGTTGATTCCGCGCTGGGTCTTCGAATCCCGAAATAAGGGATAAACCTGCAAACAACCATCCAGAAGGAGTGTTTTCCATGGACTTCAAACTGTCCGACGAGCAACGGCGAATGGTGGCGGCACTGCATGAACTGGGGCGCAAGGAGTTCGCCCCCAAAGCGGCGCGTTGGGACGAGAATCATGAGTACCCCTGGGAGAACCTGCACCGCCTGCGGGAGCTGGGGTTCCTCGGGATGACGATCCCGGAAGAATACGGCGGCCAGGGGCGCCACCTGCTCGACGCCATCCTCGCGATCGAGACGGCGGCCCAGTATTGCGGCGTCACCGGCCGCATCCTGGTGGAGACCAACATGGGCGCCCTCGGCTGCATCATGGCCTACGGGACGGACGCCCAGCGCAAGCTGGTGGCGCACCGCATCCTCCACGAGGGCGACAAGCCGGCGATCGGCATGACCGAGCCCGAGGCCGGGACCGCCCTGACCGACCTTCAGACCACGGCCGAGAAAAAGGGCGACCGCTACGTGGTCAACGGGACCAAGCACTGGATCACCGGCGGCGGGATCTCGGTCACCAATCTGATTTTTGCCCGCTTCATCGAGGACGGCAAAGACATCGGGATCGGCGGCATCCTCGTCGACAAGGACACCCAGGGGTTCACGTTCGGCACGGTCGAAAGGGCCATGGGCCTGCGGGGGATCCCCGAGACCGAGCTCATCTTCCGCGATTGCGCCGTCCCGCTCGAAAACGTCGTGGTCCGCGGGGAGGGCAACGAAGGGTTTAAAAAACTCATGTACGGCTACAACGGTCAGCGGGTGGGCGCGAGCGCCGTGGCGCTCGGCCTGGCCCAGGGCGCCCACGATCTGGCCATCGACTGGATGAAGCGCCGCAAGGCCTTCGGAAAACCCATCTCCGAGTTCCAGGGGCTGCAGTGGATGATGGCCGACGCCGAGATCAAGTTGAACGCCGCACGGCTCCTGATCCACCGCGCGGCCGCAACGCGCGCGACCTGCCCCACAACGTGAAGCTGCCCCACATGGACGAGGCCTCGATGGCCAAGGCCTACACCGGGCACGTGGCCCTTGAGGTGGTCAGCGAGAGCCTGCAGATGTTCGGCGCCTACGGCTACTCCCAGGCCCTGCCGCTCGAGCGCATGTTCCGGGACGTGCGCATGTTCCAGATCGGCGGGGGGACCTCCCAGGCCCAGATCAACATGATCGCGCGCTCGATTTTCAACCGCAAATTCAGCTACCGGGGTTAACGTTCCACCGACCGGACCATGAGGAGGCATTATGCCGCAAAGCCTGCCGTTGGAGGGAATACGGGTGCTCGACTTCACCCGGGTGCTGGCCGGCCCCTTCGCCACCATGCTCCTGGCGGACCTGGGGGCGGATGTCGTCAAGGTGGAGCCGCCCGCCGGCGACGAGAGCCGCACCTGGCCGCCGGCCCTGCCGCGCGGGGAGAGCGGCTACTTCATGGCCCTCAACCGCAACAAGCGCTCCATCACCCTCAATCTCAAGCAGCCGCGAGCACGCGAGATCGCCCTCGCGCTGGCCGAAAAAGCCGACGTGGTGATCGAGAACTTCACCCCGGGGGTCACCAAGAAGCTGGGGATCGACTACGACACCATCGCCGGCCGCAAGCCGGACATCATCTACTGTGCGGTGTCCGGCTTCGGCCAGGACGGGCCCTACCGCAATAAAAAGGCCTACGACCCCATCATCCAGGGCATGACCGGTCTGATGTCCATCACCGGCGAGCGTGGCCGCGCGCCGGCCAAGGTGGGGATACCGATCACCGATCTGGTCGCCGCCATCCAGTCGGTCAACGCCATCATGGCCGCCTATATCCACCGGATGCGGACCGGGGAGGGGCAGTTCATCGATGTTGCGCTCTTCGACAGCACGCTCAGCCTGCTCACCATCATGGCGATGGACTTTTTCGCGACCGGAACCCCCCCCGAGCGCTGGGGCATGGACCACATCCACCGCGTCCCGGCGCGGGCCTTCAAGACCCGCGACGGCCGCTACGTGCAGGTGGCCGCCACCAGCGACACCATGTACCCGGACTTCTGCCGCGCGGCCGGCCTCGAGCACCTCATCACCGACCCCCGCTTTCAAACCAACCGCGACCGGGTCAAGAACCGCGAGCTCATCATGCCGATCCTGGAAGCGAGGCTTCTGGAAAAGGAGAGCGCGGAGTGGCTCGCCCTGTTCGAGGCGGCCGGGGTCCCCTGCGGCCCGATCCTCGACATGCAGGAGGTGTTCGCCGACCCCCACGTGGCCGCTCGGCAGATGTTTTTTTCGATGGAGCACCCGACGGAGGGCAGCATCCCCCAGCTGGGGTTTCCCTACAAATTCTCCCGCACCCCGCTTCAGGCGCGAAGCCGCCCGCCCGGGCTGGGGGAGCACACGGAGGCGGTTCTCAACGCCTGGCTCGACCTGCCGGCGGCCGAGATCGATGGCTTGCGGCGTGCGGGGGCGATCTGAAACCCGGCTCAAGGGACACCCGTCCGGGAACGGCCGTCCGCCTTTCCGACCCGTGACCGCACCCTTAGCGCTCCGGGTCGTGGGTGAGCTTGCGCCAGAGCGTCGAGAGGCTGATGCCGAGGGTTTTGGCGGCCAGGGCGCGGTTGTAGCGGGACTCCTTCAGGGTCCGTACGATGAGGTCTCTTTCAAACTCCCCGAGCTGCTGTTTCAACGACACCCCGCCGGCTGAAAGGCCGCCGGCGGCGTCGCCGGGGGTCTCCTCCGCCCGGGGTTCCCCGCCGGCCTCGCCGTCCCAGCGGGCCTCCTCCATGACCTGGTCGAACAGGAGCTCGTCGGCCGCCCCGTCCCCGATCAGCAGCAGGTAGCTTTCCAGGACCGAGATCAGCTCGCGCACGTTGCCCGGCCAGCGGTAGGACTGAAGCTGCGCCCGCATCCGCTCGGAAAGGCACTCGAGACCGCGGCCGCGCCGGCCTAGCGCCTCCGCCGCGATCGCCGGGATGTCTTCGGGCCGCTCCCGCAGAGGGGGGATCGCCAGCCGCAGCATGGCCAGCCGAAAATAGAGATCGGCCCGGAACCGGTCCGCCTGGACTTCCCGGCGCAGGTCCCGGTGCGCCGAGGCGATGACCCGCACGTCGACGGGCAGGATCCGGTCGCCGCCGACCCGCATCACCTCCTTGACCTCGAGCACCCGCAGCAACCGCACCTGCAGGGCGGGGGAGATGTCGGCGATCTCGTCCAGGAAGAGGGTCCCGTGGTGGGCCAGTTCGAAGAGCCCGATCTTCCCGCCTTTCTTGGCCCCGGTAAAGGCGCCCTCCTCGTACCCGAACAGCTCGGATTCGAGCAGGTTTTCCGGGATGGCCGAGCAGTTGATGGCCACGAAGGGCTTGTCGCGGCGGCCGCTCAGATGATGGAGGGTGTGCGCCAGCAGTTCCTTGCCCGTGCCGGTCTCCCCCTGGATCAGGACCGTCGCATCGGTGCGGGCGTATTTCCCGGCCTTTTGCAGCAGCAGCTTCATGCGGGCGCTGTCACCCTTGATGTCCCGCTCCGTGTAGCGCGCCACGAAGCCTCTCAGATAAAGACGCTCGCGCAGCTTGCGGTCGATGTTGTGGATGGCGTGGGCTTCGCGGAACAGCGCCACGGCGCCCTTCGCCCGGCCGTCGATCTCGATCGGCAGCGAATTGACCACGAGGTCCTTGCCGCCGATCCGCCGAATTTCCTCGATCTGGGCCTTGCCCCCCGCCAGCACGTCGATCAGCCCCAGATCGCGGGTCACCCGCGACAGGGACTGTCCCAGGACTCCCTGCAAGTCCGTCTTGAGGATCTCCTCGGCCGCCGGGTTGAAAAAATTCAGGCGGCCGAAGTTGTCGACCCCCACCAGGCCGTCGGCGATGATGTGCAGCGTGGTCTTGAGCTGCTCGGCGTATTCGACCTCGCGCCGGCGGCCGGCGGCGATGGCGCGCGCCTGGAGAACGGCCTGCCGGACCAGCTTTAGATTGGGCTCGATCAGGACCACCTGCCCCCGCCCGGCCGGGACCAGGCTGCGGCTGACCCCCCCGCCCACGATGACCCGGAAGCCGGCGGCGAGCGCGGCGTGGATCCCCTGCTCGAGCTCCCGGTTGGAGCGATAGACAATCGTCCGGATCCTCATCTCGAGCAGGCTTTCGAGCAGCTCGAGGCCGTCGAGCGGCCCGGCGAAACTGGTGATGGCCACCCGGGCGGTGATCTCCCGGGCCTTCACCAGGGCGTGCAGCACTTCAAGGGTGGTGGTGGGGATGTTGACCACCTGCTGGCCCAGGTCCTGGGCGATCTTCGCCCCCGTCCCGCCGTGCCCGAGCACCACCTCGCAGCCTTCCCTGAGCAGTCTTTGCGCCGTCGGCAGGGCCTTGTCCAGGTCCACCAACTCGGTGGCGAGCTGTTCGCTCACCGGGTCGATGCACTGACGGACCGCCTCGACGACTTCCATCGAGTGGGTGACCAGGGCGAAGCGGAAGGGTCGCGCGTAACCCTCTTTGTAACCGATCTCCATTTGACCCTTTGCCTATAAGACTTGTTTTAACTCTTTCGGAATTGTATAACCCCGTGAAAATTTCAGGAAGGCTATTCAATAAATAGTGTTTTTATTTGAAGATGTTATGATAATTTTCGTTCGCCTAATGACATTAATCATTGTTTAAGCCGAACCATTTTGACTCTTGTTATATAATTCCCACTGGGTTCCCAAACCGCGCTTGTTCCCAACAACCCTGATAATCTTAGCCCGTCTCATCTCTTGGAGGAGATTAGTGACAAAGTTCTTCTTTTGCTCGCCTGTAAGCGCATCTGAGAGGCTCTTTAGGAGCAAGTTGTTTTGAAATCTCTTGTTTGAGCTTCTCCAATCCCGGCTTCTGGAGCCGGTAGTTCGATCCGACTATTTCCCGAGGTGTGTGGTTGGTCACGCCGAAGATCAGCCACCCAGCGGGTTGACCATTCAAGTTGGCCTCATTGCTCAGAGCTGAAAAATATCGGCCCAGATCATCGAAATCGAAGTTGTTCTTGGCCTCTTTGAACTCGACCCATTCGGTTTCCGTCGGAAGTCCCATCAATTCATAAAACCGCTCGAAAGCTTTATTTTCCATCACCAGTCCTCCACATCTGCATCAACCTTTTGGCCGGTATCTCGACATCCTTGCGAGGAATCGCCAAGGTCAGAAGCAGCTCGACCAATTCGTAGTCGGCCATGCCAAGTTTCCAGACTTCAGGAAACATTCGCGAAGGCGTTTCCGAAGACCTGTATAATGCGGATGGCTCTGGTTCATATTTAGGCCCCGGACAGATTCAACTTCCTCTGCTTTATCATTTTCAAGCAAAATCCCTCAAAAAAAGCCACACATTCCCTGAGGCTCTCGGTAGCAATTCGCGCTTTGGAAGGGAGTTGCTTTCGTTGAGAATAGGGCGGGGGTCATTGCATTCCCTCCCCTGAAGGGGTGGACGTCGGCCGGCGCGGTCTAAAGAAGCGCGCCAGGGCGGCGGCGAGGCAGCCGAGGCCGAGGCTGCCGAAAGCGACCCCCCAGGCGTTCCGGTCCGTGTTGCCGCCGGCCAGATCGAGCACGGCGCCGAATACCAGCGGGGCGATGAACCCCGCACCGAACCCCAGGAAGGAGTAGATGGCCATGGCGGCGCCGCGTTGGCGGAAGCGGGGTCACCGCCACGAAGCCGGCGGTCAAGGCCGCCGAATCGGCCATGATGGTCATGAAGTAGAGGGTCAGCATCGCAAGCATCAGCCACACGGGCCAGGCGGCGCTGAAACCGGTCACCCAGGCCAGGGACCCGGAAACCGCCATCACCGCCCGGATATAGGCCGCCCGGCCGAAGCGCCCGCCCATCTCGTTGCCCAGGATGCTGGCGATCAAACCGAGCAGGCTGATGGCCGCCGCGGCCTCGGTGGCACTGATCGAGGGGGGCCCCGACGCCCGCAGGCCATAGGCGAATATGATGAAAGCCACCATCCAGGAGCGCAGCCCGAAGAGCTCCCAGCAGTGCACGGCGTAGCCCAGGGTGAACCCCAGAACCGCGCGCTCTCGCAGAATCACGTCGGCACGCGGGACCAGCTTGAATTTGACATCGACCGCCACGGGTGCGAGCGGCGGCAGCCCGAAAAATACCAGAAGTGCCGCCGCGAGCGGTCCCGCCGCCGCCACGCCGAAAACCCAGCGCCAGCTCATCAGGGCCCCCAGCCAGCCGGCGAGCAGCAGGGAGAGGCTGCTGCCGATCGCAAAGGTCGCCGTGTAAAAGGCGATGTAGCGACCCTGCCGGGGCCCGCCCACCCGGTCGGTGAGCGCCTTCAGCCCCGGCATGTAGGTGCCGCCGAGCCCGGCCCCGGCCAGCGCCTGGAACGCGACGGCCGTGACCACGCCTTGCGCCAGCAGCCCGAAACCGATGGCGCTCGCGGCCGCCAGCGCGCAGGAGATCATGTGGATGCGGCGGGCGTCGAAACGGTCGGTCAGGCTGGAGAGCACCGGCACGGCCGCCATGTAGCCGGCAAAGAAGGCCCCCCCGATGAACCCGGCCGCCGAGTTGCTGAGGCCCCAGGCGTCGCGCAGCTGGGCGAGAAAGGCCGGGTAGGCCGCAAACCCGGTCATGCTCAAGACCTCGGCCAGGCACATCAGCGCGACGAGGCGCAGGGTATTAGAACCGTTCGCGTTCACGATCCCCTTCCCAGAGCGGGGTCTCAACCGCCGGCGCCGGCCGGTTTGAGGTTGAGGGCGGCCGCCACCCCTTCCTTCTTGTCCGTGTCCAAGGCCTCGGGCGGTTTGATTTCGATGCGCTCGGCCGGGATCCCGCCTGCGGCGCTCAGCTCGGCCACTATCGCCTTGGCCCGGGCCTCGGCCAGCCGCACAAGCTGCGCCTCAGGGACCGCTTCCGCCTCGACCAGCCGCAGGAAGAGGGCCTTCGTCAAGCCGCCCGGGTCCGAGGCAGCGGGCGGGCGGGCGGCACCGCCGTCTTTTCCGTCCTGCTTCGCGCTCTGCGCCGGGGCTGCCGCCGGCCCGGCCTTGAGGGCGTCGAGCTCCTGGGCGCCGAAACGCTCTGTGAACATGGCCTCTATCGCCTTTTGGGTTTCAGGGCCGCCGAAGTCGACCGGACCGGGGTCCTGGTCCGGTCCGGACGGCGCGCCCAGGCGCGCGGCAAGGGCCTGTCGCACGGCGCGCTGGCGCAGCTTGGCGCCGTCCGACGCCGGGTGCCAGCGCCCCTGCACGACGAGCTTGAGCTGGGGCCGTTGGCGCAGGGCCTCGGCCAGACCGACGAGCTTCTCCTTCTCCGGCGGCGGCAGGTCCGACTCGCCGGGCTCGAAAACGACTCGCTTCAACTCATCCTCCCCCACACCGGGGATCAACGCCCCGAGCGCCCGGAACGGGCTGGTGACGATCTTCGTGACAAGGGTGGACAGGGCCTTCCCGATCAGCCGGCCGTAGTCGAACTCGGGGGCGTCGAGGTTGCCCTGAACCGGAAGCCCGATGTCGATCACGCCCTTGGAATCCTCGAGCAGCGCGACGGCGAGATCGAGCGGCAGGTCCGCCGCCTCGGGGTTCGGCACCCGCTCCCCCAGCTTGAGGCGCTCGACCACGATCTGATTCTCGCCCGCCATCCGGCTCTTTTCGATCTGGTACTTCAGGTCCAGGGAGAGCTTGCCGGAGTCGATCCGGCGGCCGGCGAACTTGCCCGAGTAGGGAGAGAGGTTTTTCATCTCCACGTTGCGAAACACCATGCGGATGTCGGTGAAGGCCTTGGGGTCGGAACTGTTCAGCTCGCCCTTGATCTTGGCCGTGCCGTATTCGTCGACGCGGCCCTCGAGCGTGACCTGGGCGCGGGCGTTGCCCGTCGAGGCGATGCCGGCCACCACCCCACGCAGCTCGTGGATCTTGGTGCCGAACTGCGGCGTCAGGCTCAAGTCGGCGAAATCGAGCTTGCCGTCGGCGACCGTGACCTTGCGAACGCGCACCGGGAAGGGTTCTGCGTCGGCGCCGGGTGCGGGCGCGGCGGGGGGGCCGGGTTTGACCACCTTGGCGACGTTGAGGGTGCGGTCCGCGGCGATGATGAACTTGCCGACCGGCTGGGCGAGGCGCACCTCTTCGACATCGAGCCGGTTCGGGGCGATCTGCAGCTTGATCTGGTCGGCCTCCAGGGCCTTCCATCCCAGAAAAGTGTCTCCGGCGCCGGGCTCGACCAACCGGAGCTCTTCGATCTTCAGCCCGCCCTGGAAGGCGGTCCGGGCCGCGGCGCCCGGGATGCCGTGACGCAGCGTTCCGGCCGTGGACGCTTTCCCGGATTTCAGCATGAGCGTCACCGCCCGGTCGAGGTAGGGCTGGAATGCGGTGAGGTCAAGACCCGCCACCTGGATCTCGGCCTCCACCGAGGGCCCGGCCGGATCGAGCGTCCCCGCGGCCTTGATCTCGCCGCCGGCGCGAACCCTGAGGCCGGCGTCGAACTTCATCGGCGCGCTGCCGTCCACGTCGCTCAAGCTGAGGGCGATCTCGTCCAGGTTCACGACCGGCGCATCGGACCGGACGGAAAGATCCGAGAAGGCGGTGTTCAGCCCCGCCACGCTGACGGTCCCGGCCTTGAACCGGAACGGCCGGCCCGCGGCGGCCGCCTCCTGCTCCTTGTCGGCGATCGCCCCTTTTTCGGGCGGGGCGAAGAGCTGGACCAGGTTGACCGCGCCGTCCGGCATCAGACGCACGTCGAGGGCGCCGCCCGCGAGCGCGATCCGGGCGGCGGTGAAGGCATTTTCCGCGAGATCGTAGGTCCCGCCCTCGAGGGCGAGGGAGTCGATGCGCAGCGGCGGCTCCGGCGTGTCCGCAAGCCCGGCCGTAACACCGGCCACGGCGGCGGCGATCTCCTCGACCCGCACCAGGGGAGCGTCCCCGCCAACTTCGCCCGCAGCCTTGAAATGCACCTGAAGCGCGCCGAGGGCGGCCTCGAGACCCGGGGTCCGGCTGGCGTCACGGTAGTCGAGCGCCAGGTCCTTAAGGTCGAAAGAGCTCAGGCCGATCTTCCACGGCGGGCTTGCGCCGGCGGATGCGGCCGGCGGTGGGGCCACGGGCGACGCGGGGCCGGCCACACGCGTCATGTTGAGGTTGCCGGCCGTGTCGACCTCAAGCCGCGCCCGGCCCCCGGTGACGGCGACCCGCCCGAGCTCGACCTCTCGCTTGTCGAGGTCCAGCCGCCCCTCGCTCAACTTCACGTCGGGGAGCTCCAGGAAGGGCGCGGCGGCTTCCTTCAACTTCAAGGCCAGCCCGTCCAGCGCCAGGTCAAGCTTGCGCAGCGAGAGCCGCGGCTCAGCGCCGCCCAGGTCGAGCTCGTATTCGGCGCTGAGACCGAGGGTGCCCGCCGGCTCTTCGAGGTTGAGGCCGTCGCGCGTGAAGGCCGCCAGCGTGGCGGCCCGGATGCCTTCCAGCACGAGGCGTCCGCGCGAAACGACCGGGTTCAGGCCGATGTTCCCGGTCCAGCGGATCGTTCCCCCGTCGCCGATCGTGGCCGCAAGCGATTTGGGGCCCATCCGGCCGGGCAGGGTGGAAAGGCCGGTCAACTCAAGCCGCAGCGGGTCGAGCCGAATGGCGGCGGGCTTTGACTGACGTCGGTCGGTGAAGTCGACCCGGCCCTGGTCGATGAGGATCTCCTCGAAGACGAGCGGCGGCGGCGGCGTGGCGTCGCCCGGGGCCGGCTCGGGTGAGGGCGGTGCGAGACGCGCCAGGTTGAGGGCGCCGTCGGGCCCGACTTCGAGATTGACCTGCGGGGCCTCCAGGTGCACCCGGCGGAAGGTCCAGGCCCGGTCGATGAGACTCTTCGACTCGAAGTCGACCGACAGGCGTTTGAAACCGGCGATCGGCCGCCCGTCCGGTTCGTCCAGGCGAAAATCGTCGACTTCGACGGTGAGCTTGTAGGGGTTGAGGCGCACTTCGCCGACCTCCGCCTTCTTGTGCAGCTGCTCGGCGATGATCTCCGGCACGTAGTGTCTGATCAGGTAAGGCGCCAGGAAAAACCCGGTCAGAGTGTAGACAACGACGGCGGCCGCAACGGTAATCACGGGCCAGCTCAGGAGGATTCTTCGCAAGCGGTTCATTTGATTTCACCCCCTTGAATGTGGCTGGGCGTTTCAGAGTGTTCGGCGGCCCGCTTAAAAGCAGGGCCAGGGTGTGCTCGACCCCGAACCCTGGGGCCAGGGAGGGTTTTTTGATCTCGCCCTGCCGCAGCACCCGGACGGCGAGGCCCATCTCGCGGGTGGTTTCGGCGTCCTTTTCCGCGGATAGCTCATCGTCCGGACTCTGCGCAGGGTATCATGCCACAGAGCCCGGGCGACTAATCCCCGATCGCGGGGGGCTCTGCGTCCACGGCGTGTCTCCCGTCACTGCAGGGATTTCTGCCACTCGTTCGCGAAAATCGTCGCCACCCGGTCCGTCTGGCCCGGGTCGATGTTGAGCGCCTTGGCGACCTCCTGGTAAAGCGCCCGGCGGTCCTTGTTCTCGGCCTCCACCAGCGCCGTCAGGTCGCGCTTGTCCTTGAGGTTGAGCGCACCGGCGTTGGCGAGGGACACGTACCCGTTCGCGCCCTCCTGCAGCACACCGCTCTTGAAGTGCGGCTTGATCAGCGGGTAGCGGGCTTTCATCTGCTCTTTCAAGGCCCGGATGGTGGGGTTCGACACCGTGGTGGCGTCCGCCGCCCAGGCCGTGGCGACGAGCGAGGCCGTGAGATACGGGCGCTCGAGGGCCGAGCTCTTGTCTTTCTTGGGCGCGTCGGTTTCCTTCTCGGGCAGGATCCCGCGCACGTCCTGGACGATTTCACCGGCCACCGACTCGACTTTTTCGGCCGGGAAATAGATGTTGATGGTCACGCAGGCGCCCAGGGCCAACACACCGAGGGCCGCCGCGACACGCCACAGCTTGCCGGGTCCGTTCATCATTGCCTCCTTGAACTCGGATGATCCCCATTAAAGCCATCGAAAGGCTCAGCGGCAGCGGTCATAACGATGACTTTGTAATGAGCCCGAGTTCAAGGCGCGCAAGTTCCGCCGAGTGAGGCGTACTTGAAGTACGCCGCAGCGAGCGCGGGACGAAGCGCAACGCCGAAATCGGGTTCATTACGAAGTCATCGAGTCAGCGCACCACCGGGCCGCTTTCGGACTCGGCCACGCGCCGGACTGCGCTTGACCATGTCCTTGAAGCTGATCCGGTTGGTCGGGTTCAAGTTGACCACATCGACCCCGGGGATGCCGCCGCGCTTCACCAGGTACTCCACACCGTCCTCCAGGACCGTGCCGTTGATCCGGAACACGTCGTTCTCGAGCTCGGCGCGCACCCCGATCTTAGCATAGCTGAATTCCTTGAAAAAGGCTGCAAAATTCCCCGCCAGGCCGACGAAGGGGCTCTGGCCGCCGCCGATGCGGGCGATGTTCTCCACCGCCGCGACATTGATGCGCTGGGGCACGCCCGGGCGGCGCACGGTTTCAAGTTTGAGGGCGAACTTCTGGGGTTGACCGTCGACCACCTCGAGATGGTCGACGGTCCCGCTCAGCACACCGCGGATGCGGCCGAAGGCGGTACCCTGAGTGAGTTCGGAGAGGTTCAGACCGTCGATCCGGCAGTCCGCGTGCAGGGCGGGGGCGGGGCCGAAGACCGCCGCGACCCCGGGGGCGCTCACCACGACCTTCCCCCCGAAGACATCGGTGACCAGCCGCCCGCGGCTGCGCACGTCGCGGCCGTCGAAAACGATCTCGTCCAGCTCGCCGTCGACGACCGCCGCGACCGGCACGGACCATATGCCTTTGAGGTAATCTCCGATCGCGACGCGCTCGACCGCCAAGCGCGTGCGGACTCGCGGCCGGGGACCGAACACCTCCTGCCCCTCGATGGCGCCGAAGCGGATTACCCCGGAGGGGAAGCGAAGCGCGAGCCCGGGGCCGGTGCTCAGTTGGTTGGGCCGGGCGCTCAGTGCAAGCTTCAGCCCCTGGGCCGGCAGCACCGGCAGCGCGATGCGGCCGATGGACAGCTCCCCGCCCAAGGCGACGGGCGCACCGGCACCGCCGCCGCTCTGATACCAGACCGGCAGGCGCAGGTCGATGCCCTCGGCGCCGATCCCCCCATCCCCGACGGCGGCGCTGCCTGCATGCCAGTTCGCGTGTCCCTTGAGCGTCCGCTGCGCCCCCGAGCCGCTCAGGCGAAACTCCGCCGAGACGTCACCGGCAAGGCTCAGGTCGGAGAGCGCCGGCCGGCGGTAGCGCAGCGGCTCGGCCACGAATTGGGCGAAGAGCGGGGCGATCGGGGTCGGGGGCAGGACCAGCGCCAGGTCAACCCCGGTCCCCGGCCCCGAGTGCTTGAGTCGGCCCCGGGCGTTCAGTGTCACCAGGTCTTCAATCGACAGCCGGCCCTCGTCGATCTGCAGCGTCCCTTCGCCGGCGGCGAAGCGTACCCGGGCGTTCCCCGCCGCGGGGTTGCGGCCGAGATCCAGGTAAAACCGCTCCCAGAGCAGCTCGCCGGCGGAGAGGCGCACCGCAAGGTCCGCCGCCAGGCTTTTCCCCTTGGGATTCGAGCGCGCCTTGATCTCGGCCCGCAGCGTCATGTTCTCGGCCGCTCGGCTCTGAGCGGCGTCGCCGAAGTCGATCTGGGCGAGGTCAAGGACGGCGGAGAGCTCGCTTTCGGCCTCCGGGCGGATGACGGCCTGGATCTGGAGACGGTCCGCGGCGCTCAACCGCCAACCGGGCGGCAGCAGGCCGAAACCGGCGGCCGCCCGGGCCAGCCCGATATCGCGGCCGGCAAGCGTGATCGCCACCTGCCGGCGGTCGGCGGTCACGGCCCCCTTCAGGTTGCGGATCAGGTCCGAGGAGAAAAGGATCGCGGGCATGGAGGCCTCGACCCGGCCGAGGTCGCACTTTCCGTCTTCCGCGTGCAGGACGAGATCCTTGAGGACGTAATCCCGCTCAGCGACCGGCAGGGTCGCGACCGGAATTCGGAGCTCGAGTCGCGGGATCGCCAGCGCCGGAAAGGCGCCCTCGACGGAGACCTCGACGGCAAATGGGCGCTGCCTTGAGGGCCGTGCCCGCCACCTCCACCTGCCGCCCGGAGAGCGTGACCGCGAACACAGGCGCTTCCGCGCGGCCGGAGGCCTGGAGGCTGCCGCTGACGAGCCCCGTGATCCGCATCGGGCCGGCGGTGATCCCCACCCGGTTTTGGCGGAACGCCGCGCTCAGGCGGCCTTCTGCGCCCCACCCCCGGCCGGTGTCGCGCAGCGTGAGGTCGCCGCTGACGCCGACCGCCCCGGCCAGGGTCAGGGGAAGATCCTTCACACCGGCGGCCCGCAGGGCGGGGGCCACCCACTGCTCCGGCCACAGATCGGCCTCGATCCCGGAGACCTCCAGCGCGTATGGGGGGCCGGGTGTGATCCGCGCCCGGCCGCGGGCCTCCACCAGACCGGACGCGGCCAGTTCCCAGTGCGAAAGGTCCAGCAACCGCCCGGCGCGGTCATAACTCCCGGCGATGCCCAGCCGGGGAGAGTTGAGCGCGACCGGGCCGGCGGCTGCGGTTTCCAGGGTCAGGGTCGCGGCTTCGAAGGACCCCTCCTCGACCGCGACCCGCTCCGGTCCGGCCTGGACCTTGAACCTTCCCGCCGCCCGATCGAGGGAGGCCTGCGCCTGCGGGCTGTGGAAGGACGCCGCCGGCAGCCCCACCCGGCCGCTGAACACCCCATGACCCTCGGTAAAGGCCAGGCTGACCGCGGCGCTGAACTCCGGGACCTTCAGGACGGAGGACGTCTGGGGCCATCGGGCCTCCGCGCGGCCCCTGACCTCGATGCCCGCCTCCCTGCTCTCGGCGCTGATCCCGTGCAGCTCCGCCTGAAGCCCTTTCCCGTTCCAGGTGAGATCGGCGTCGGAGACCGTGACGGTCCCAAAGCGCAGCTGCCGGAACCAGAGGGCGGAGACGACCTGCCACCCGATCCGGCCCCACCAGGACGGCGGCCCGGACGCGGCAAAGGTTTCGCGCCAGCGCCCCTCGGCCTCGGCCGCAAGCCTGACCCCGGAGAGCTCAAGGCGCGAGAGCCAAAGCGTGCGGTCCCCGAAGTCGCCCTCCAGCCGGAACTGCGCGGCAAGCTTCGAAACGTGCAGCGCAAGCCCGCTCGCGTTCGGGCCGGCACCCAGTGTGATTTCCGCGACCGCGACCCCTGCGGGCCTGAGGCCGTATTCCAGGCTGCCGATGGAAACGGCCGCACCGAGCCGGGCGGAGAGCGCGCGTTCGGCGAGCGCCTTCACGCTCGCGGGGCGCTGGTAGAGTACCACAGCCGCCAGCACCAGGCCGGCGCCCAGCACCAGAACCAAAACCGCGGCCCCCAGAATGATTCGCTTCCATCGCATTCCCGCGCTCTTTCCTTTCGGCATCGATTGCGGATCGTCCCCTCGCCATGTTCCGACAGAAACGGCATCACGTCAAGCTCCCGCGGGCAGCCCCGGCGGCGCCCACTTCCGCTGCGGGCTGCCGCCACCCGCCAGGACCGGCACGGCCGACCGGTTGGCGTATTGCCTTAGTCACCCTCCGTCACTATACTGTGCCAGTGTCAACCGGACCACAACCGAGGTGAACCCATGCGATTTTCGATCGGAAAAATTCCGGCGCGGGCGGCCCTGGTGCCGGCCCTGGCCGCCGTTCTCATTTTCTCCCTCTGGGGGTGCTCGGCCGCCAACCGCGGGGGGATCCGCCACAGCCGCGAGGCGACCAACGCCTTCGAGCGGCTGCACGTGTTCCCCGGCTACCGCTATTATTATCTGAACCTCGAAAACAGCCCCTACGCGGTGGTCGGCCTGGAGCGCGAGTACCGGATCGAGGACATGCTCTACACCGAGGTCGACCCCGGCTCCAAGACCTTCGAGAAGGTCGTCGGCCTGGTGCAGGACTTTCCGGCGCGGGGCTCCTTCACCACCGGCGCCTACATCCTCGACCCGCAGGGAAAGCGGATCGGTGCCTGGTATTCGAGCCTGAACGCCGGCATCCGGGTAGACCCCGAGACGAAGATCGTTTCGATCACCACCAGAATGCCCTGGATAGACGACGATGAGTGGGGCGGCACCGGCGTCGGTTTCGGCGTCGGCATCGGCTCCGCCGGGGGTGGCGGGGTGGGGGTGCGGGTCGGCTTCTGACCGGGCGGCAGACCGCGGCCGGCCCTGGGAGGCAAGATGAACAGAATGAAACCACGAACGGCCAGCGCCGTTCTCGGGCTGATGGGAGCGGCCGCGCTGCTGATCTGCGCCTGCACCACGGCGAACATCGGCAGCGTCCGCAACAGCCGCGAAACCACCCGGGCGTTCGCGGAGCTTCAGGTCAACACCGACTACCGCTATTGGTATCTCAACCAGGAGAATGCCCCGTACGGGGTGGCCGGCATCGACCGGGAGTACCGGATCGAGGGGCCCATGTGGCAGGCGGTCGACCCGCAAACCCCGGTGTTCCGCAAGGTGGTCGAGCTGGTCCGGGACTTCCCGACGGCGGGTCGGTTCACCTCCGGGTTTTCTGATCCTCGACCCGCAGGGGCGCACCATCGGCGTCTGGTACTCGAGTCTTGGCGCCGGGATCACGGTCGACCCGGAGGCCAAGGTGGTCTCGATCGCGACCGTGTGGCCCTGGATGGCTCCCCGGGGGCCGTGAACCGGGCGATGGCGCGGCTACACGGTGACACCCTTCCGCCATGACCCCATGAAAGGCAAAGCATGGAGAAATCGAAATTGGAGAAAGTCAGCGCTTCCGACAAGACGCTCTACGGGCCGCGCAAGATCCTGCTCTGCGGTTTTCCGGCGGGCGCCCGCCCCGAATTCGACACCGTCCTCGGCGCGGCCGGGCTTTCCGATCTGCCGCGGGTCTGGGTCGACCGATGCGCAGGCCGAGACCCCGATCATCGAGCTGATGGAGCTGCCCGACGGGACCGGGGCCGAGGAGGCCTCGGGCCTGCCGCGGGCGGTCATCGTGGCCGGCATCAAGGAGGCCCAGCTGATCGGCCTGATGAACCTCTGCAAGCAGTCCGGCATGCAGCCGGCCCTGTGGGCCGTGCTCACCCCCGTCTCCGAGGCGCTGGAGCCTGCGCCGGCTCGTTACCGAGCTCACCCGGGAGCGGGAGGCGTTGAAACGCGGGACCTAGCGGCTCCGGCCGGACACCCGCGCCTCAGCGGGGCAGGCTCAGGACCAGGGTCCCTTCCACCGAACCCTTTTTCACCGGGTGCTGCTCCTGACCGGTGGCCGGGGGCACCTTCTCGGTGACGTACCGGTAGGCCTCCTCCACGCTGACCATGCCGTCGCGGTCCGTGTCCGCCGGCCCCCGCAACCCCTCGAGCAGGTAGTAAGTGAACACCCCGTGCTGCAGCTCGTCCTTTTCGACGCTGACCTCGTTGGGGGCGGAGGCGGTCAGGATCACCTTGCCCCGGCCGCCGGCGACCCGTTCGAGAAACCCTTCGGAAATCCCGGCGCGCACGCCGGAGATGCTGATCGTCCGCCCCCCGCTCGCCCCGCTGTAGCAGGCGTCGGCGATGAAGACCAGCCGCTCCGAGCGGATCCGGTTGAAGATGCGCGCGATCTCCACCATGGGCAAGGCCGTGGTGTAGAGATCGGCCGGGTCCGTGTCGAAGGGGAGCAGGTACTTCTCGAGACCGTCGCCGTCGGGGCTGGTGACATCACGTTCGGTGGCCCCGTGCCCGGCGAAATAAATGATGACCATGTCGTTTTCGCGGGCCGCGTTCTTGAGCCGCGTGCCCAGGGTGGAGCGCAGGTTGACGAGGCTCGCCTGCTCGTCGAGCAGGAGGGTCACGTTCTCGGCCGGGACCCGGTTGTCCTCGACCAGCAGGCGGTAGAAGCCCTGGGCGTCGTTGACCGCGTATTTGAGCTTCGGAAGCCGGGGATAGTCGTTGATGCCGACGATCACGGCCCACACGTTGCGCTGCTTGGGGTGGTGCTGCAGGATGAGGAGCTTCTCGGCGACGAGCCCGTCCGTGTCGGTCGCCACCACCCGCAGCCGGTTTTCCCCCTCCTCGAGCTTGACCCGGCGGTCGAAATCGAGCCGGCGCGGCCCGGCCGCCCCGGCCTGGCGCAGGCCGCGCTCATCGGGGCCGCCGACCAGCCGGTCGTTGAGGAAGACCTCGAGGCTCTGCAGCCCCTGGTCGTCCTCGACCGCGCCGGTCAGCCGCACGCTGCCGCTCTCGGATTGCGCGCCGTCCTCGGGGGCGGTGACGAGCAGGAGCGGGGCGGTTTTGCCTTCGGCCACCAGCCGGCTCATGCGCTCGCGCTCCTTGCGCTCGGTCTCGAGCTCGCGGCTGAGCCGGGAGGCCTTCTCCCGTCCCTGCTCGAGCTGCTGGTCGACCTGCTCGAGCTGGGCCTGCCGGGCGGTGAGCTCGCCCAGCTTGCGCTCGAGCCCGCGGCGGCGCTCGTCGCGCTCCTCGGGCTTGAGCTCCTTCTGCGCCCGGGGCTGCTGCAAGGCCCGGATCTTCTCCCGGGTCTGCTCGATTTCCCGATCGGTGGCGGCGCGGGCGGCCGTGAGGTTGCGGACCTTGTCGGCTTTGCGAAAGGCCTGCAGGATCCCGGGATGGGACGGGTTGCGTTCGTGAAGCTTCTGCAGAAAGTCGGCGATCCGGGCGTAGTCCTCGGTTTTCCAGACCACGATGACCGCGTCGAAATAGCCCGTGTTGTCGGTCAAGGCGCTTCTCGTCGATCCCGAGGAGCAGACGGCCGGTGGCGATCGCGACGAAGGTGTCGCCGAAATCGTTGAAGAAGACCGGGCCGTTGAAGTCTTGACCGATGGATTTCACGAAGCTCGGATCGGAGGGGTCGCGGCCGGCGTCGGCGGGGTCCAGAAAAACCCGCCCCTTGGCCATGATCGAATAGAGCCGGCCGGAGACCAGGTCGACACCCGTGTCGGTTTTCTCCCGGTTCGCATGGACGCGCACGGATTTGATCTGACCCACGTGCGACGGGAGCTCGCTGCGGGGATAGACCTCGATCGGGGCGGGGTCCTCGACCGGTTTGGCCCTGGGTCGCGGAAGGCTTGGCGCCCCGGGAGCACCCGGCGGCGATCACCGCGACGGTCACGGCCATCGTCACCCAAAAAATCATTTTCGTCTTCATCGCACCCTTCTAAACGATAACAGGTGAACACCCCGTGCCGCCGCCCGCAGCGCCGGACAGGTCGGACGCATCGGGCAGGCGCGACGTGATGATCACCCTTGTTGAAGATCCCCTGCAGCAAGCTGCGGGGAATGCGCTCGCTGTTCGATTCAAGCGCCGGTCACACCCACCGCGGTCCCGGCGGAGGCGACACTGTAGCAAGAACGTCCGGCGTTCGTCAACGACGCGCCAGGGTTTTCGGGCGGTGCGGCGCGGCGTATCGCCACCAGCGTCATGTCGTCCGCAATGGGGCCTCCGGCGACGTGGCCCTTCACCTCGGCGACGACGATATCGACCAGGGCCTGCGCACCGGCCGGGTTCGCGGTGATCAGCCGCACCAGCCGTTCCTTGGAAAAGTGCATGCCGGAGCCGTCGACGGCGTCGGTGACCCCGTCGGTGTAGAGGAACAGACGATCGCCGTGCCGCATCCGGACGGTCTCGACACGGTACGGCGAGCCGGGCAGCGCCCCGACGGCAAGCCCCGTGGTTTTCAGAAAGACGGGCGCCTCCCCGTCGCGGACCAACACGGGCGGCTCGTGCCCGCCGTTGACATAGATGAGACTCCCGGATTCAGGGTCCAGCAGGCCCATGAACAGGGTCGCGAACATCCCGGTTTCCCCGTGGGTGTCGGCGATGTAGTCGTTGGTCTGCCGCACGGTGTTCAGCACCAGGTCGGCGTCCCCTTGCGCGGGGGCCGGGGGGGCGGCATCGCCGCTGCCTGCGTGCTGCAGGGCGAATGCGCGGATCAGGCTGCGCGTGAGCGCCATGAACAGCGCCGAGCCCACCCCGTGGTCGCACACGTCGGCCATGACGATGGCGACGCGGCGGCCCGGCGTCAACTCGAAGACATCGTAGAAGTCGCCCGACACCTGCCGGGCCGGCTCGAAGTAGGCCGAGATCTCCCAGCCGGCCGGCACCGGCAGGCGGGCGGGCAGGAACCCGGCCTGGATCCGGCGGCCGATCTCCAGTTCTCTTTCAGCCAGGTCGCGCGCCCGCTGGGTTTCGGCCTGTGTCCGGGCGTTTTCCACGGCCCGCCACACGGTCAGGCCGGCCCAGCTCAGCAACAGCGTGATCAACGGCTGGGTGGCCGGCACGATCCATCCCCGGGTCACGAAGGAAACCCCGGCCCCCCCCACCAGCGCCGCCGCCATGGCGACCGTGCCGCCGGCGAACACGATCGCCGAGCGGTGGAAGGAGAGCAGAAGCACCCCCAGGACCAGAAGGACCTCGATGCCCACGGCCGCAGTGCCCGGCAATTCGCGCAGATAGGATCCGCTCAGAATCGTGTGGACGGCATTGGCGTGGACACCGCTCAGAGGGTAGACCTCGTCGATCGGCACCTGGCCCATGTCGGCCGATCCGGTCGAGATGTCCGAGATCAGGGCGATCTTGCCGCCCAGCTCGTCCCGCCACTGTTCGAGCCGGTCAGGGTCATCGGCGGCGAAGTAGATGTCTGAAAAATGGTAGTGTTTCATGCGGCCCCAGGGGCCGACGAAGTGAACGCGCATGCGTCCCCTTTCGTCCACGGGGATCCGGATGTCCCGTGGGCCGCCGGCGGAACCGGGCCGTGCGGCCGCCTTCAGGGTGATCTTTCCGGGACCGAGGACCACCCGGTCGGGCGGCACCCGCAGGTAGGCGCACACGGATTTCAGCACGAAACTCGGGTAAAACCCGTTCTCGAACCGGGCGATCAGCGGAATACGGCGGATGACCCCGTCCGCGTCAGGGGTGAGCGTCAGGAAACCGGCCCCGAGGGAAAGCTCGGCAAGCGGCGCCAAGGTGATGAGAGGGTCTACCCCGGTGTATAAATCGGCGAGGCCCCCCGCATCGGGCAAGGTCCACATGGACCGGCGCAGGTGATCGAGGCTCTGCGGGTCTACGGGGTGGGGCTCCGCGCGTTGCGGGTCCGCAACGAGCCTGAACGCCATTCCGAAGACGACATCACCCGCGCCGCGGGTGGCCTCCATGAGCTTGCGGTCGGGGTTCTCGCTGGTATCGCCGGTGAAGATGATGTCGCACATCTGCACCCCGGCACCCATCTTTCCCAGGTTTTCGATCACCCGGGCATAATGGGCGCGCGTGGGGTGGAAGTCTTTCAGGGCGCGCAGGCTCGTGTTGTTCAGGTCGACGTGGACCACCGTGTCGTCATAGGCGACGCGATAGGAGGGGCTTTCGGTCTTCAGGGCAAGAAAACGGTCGGTCAGCCGTTCGTCCCAGGTGTCCATCCCCCCGGGGAATGCCAGTTGAAAGAGGTGGACGGCCGCCAGGGCGCCGGCGGCCACCAGGAGTGAGGAGAACCATCTCGGTTTGTCAGCGATGGTCAATGGTGAAGGTCCTGCTGAAGAAGCCCACGGCGGTGACCTCCGTCGCCAGATGGGTGATGTCGGGGATCACCGAGGCGGCGCGAGGCTTCTCGCCGCGCACGCTGCCCCCGATCCGCACCGGTTTCTCCGCCGGGGCGGTGAGCTGATGGTGCTGCTGCCGGAGCTGCTTGATTTCGTTGAGGATAGACTCTGACGAGGATTTGAACCGCCGCGGCTTCCGTCAGGGCCACATGGCGGGTGCAGAGCTCTTCGAGTCGGTCGAGTTTTTCGGCCGAGGCGATCAGGTGGAATTTTTCCAGCCCGGCCTGGCTGTCCAACTCGAACCATTGGGTGCCCTCGGGGATGAACTTCTGTGCACCCGGGTCGATTCGGGCCGACTGGGGCGGAACGGGGTGCAGGGGCGTCAATTCACCCTTGGAGCCGACGTGAAGAAGGTAGAGATGCAGATGGCTCCTGGGCTCCAGAAAAAGCTTCAGCCGGTCCCCGGTGTGCAGCACCGATTCGGTTTGAACGGGGACGACCTTGCCGCCGCCTTTGGCGTCGATCTGGGCGCCGAAGGAGACGAGAAAGCTGATCTCGGTTTTAGAGGGGCCGCTTTGAGCATTGGATGGCGGAACGGCCAACAGAATTACGGTCATCAAAGCCGGGGCCATGATTCGCAGCCAAGAAAAGCGCATGATTCCCACCTCGTTCAGCGGCATAAGTGTCTTCCGACGCCCCGCCGGTTATAGCGGTTGTCACGATAACGTTCCGGTTGTCGGAAGTTATTGTGTTACCACCACCCTCATTTTCGCAACATCAATATGACAATCGGTTCAGAAGCCTGTTGATATGCACCCGTTCAGTTTAGATAAAGCGGGGGTGGGTTGTCAACATGGGGAAGATGATCAGTTGGCGGTTCGGCTCGTATCCGGGGTGATGCACTCCCGTCGCGTCGAGGCCCCCGGGTGATCGGCGCTCTCGAGCAGCAGGGGGCTCGCGGCGGGGTCGGTCGGCGGGGCCTCGAACACCAGCCCCTTGATGGCCTGGAGGTATTCCGCGTGGCGCGACAGGTAAAAGGAGAGCGGCCGGGGGAAGTTGTCGCCGACGATGCCGTCGATGAACATCTGGCTGATCTCCCGCGTGCGCAGCAGCGTGAACTGGGAGCTCGCCAGGATGTGGCGCTCCTCCTCGGTCAGGGTCGCGACGAACCGGCCGAGCGCGGTGCGGGCGCGGGGCTGGTACATCCAGAAGTAGAGCAGGTCGAGGGCGTGGATCATGATGATCTTCTCCAGGTCGCGCGCCTCGAGGTTCCCCTTGTGCTCGAAGTTGTCCGAATTGCGGAGAATCTCCGATGCCTGGACCTCGGGGTAAAGCAGCTCGAGCTGCGCGTAGATGTCGAAGAGCTGCTCGAACTTGCCCTTGTACGCGCGCAGCCTGGCCCGGATGTTGCGCTGGCGGTCCGCCGTGCCCTCGATGAACCCGGCCACGAAATCCGAGGCGGTCTTGGAGATGATCGCCGCCCACTTCTGCAGCACGTCGTTGACCCCGGGCACGCCCGCGGAGGCCAGCACCCCGCCGGCAACCGTGTTGAGGGCGACCGCGATCGGGATCGACACCACGCTGCGGAAAAAATTTCCGTACACGGCCGTCTTGGGCAGGCCCCGGAACAGATTGTGGCTGGAGAGGTAGATGCCGTTGGCCAGGGCCATGAACATGTAGAGCAGCACCGGGTGGGTGGCGGTGGTGATCCCGAAGCCGCGGTCCAGGATCAGGGTTTTGACGACATAGTCGAGGAGCGGCACCGAAAACCCGGTGAACATCAGCGAATCGGTGGTCCGCGACCAACTGACGTAGTCGTTCCACTGCAAGAGCGGCGAGCGGCGAAAGCCGCCGCCGCCCAGCACCGACTGCAGGATGTTGCGCAGCCCCGTGATCCCGAACCAGATGAAGGCCCCGAACCAGGCCAGAAACCACCAGTCCTTGGTCAAGGCGAAGGTGGCGAAGGCCGGGATGAAGCCGATGATCACCTTGAGCACGTTCTGCAGGCCGGTGCCGAGGAAGCGCCAGCGGAACGGCGTGCGCCGGTTCGATGCCTTGGGGGGGTCGAGCTGCAGATCGTTGGCGGCCTGCTTCTGGGCGCCGCCGAGGCTCACGATGTTGCCCGGGCTTGCCATGCGGATGCCGGTTTCCGCCATCGCCCAGCTTTCACGGGCGCGGCCGAGCGAAAAGGCGGCCGCCAGTGCCTGGAAGGCCAGGCCGAGACGCGACCCGCCTTTGGTGGGGGGCAGCGTCAGGTTGCGGTAGGCCTCCATCCGCACCGGGATGGCCTCGCGCACCCCGCGCCGGCAGTCGTCGCGAATCTCGCGCTGGGCCCGGCGCGGGAGGGTTTCCAGGGCCGCGAGGCCCATGCCGTGCAGCCGGGGCGAGCGGCCGGTGGAGTCGCTGCCGATGCGGACCTTGATCGGTTTACCGGCGTAGCTCGCCCTGAGGGTGTCGATGTCGTGCAGGATGGCCGTCAGCTTCGCGACCTGGGCGGCTTTTTCGGGGCCGGCATCCTGCTTGAGCCGGGTGACGATCTCCTGAATCACCTGCTTGAGCCGGATGGGGCTGCCCTCGTTGATGGCCTGCATCAAGCGGCTGATGGCGCCGATATGGGCGGTCTTCCCGCCGGCATAGTCCTTGAGGTTGAAAATCTCGAGATGGGTGATCATCCCCTGGCAGTCGTAGAGCAGCTCGAGCACCTCGGCGACGGTGAGGTCGGTCAGGTTCAGGGTGACCCGGTAGCCGGCGTGCAGGGCGGTGAGCCGGCCCAGGATCTCGGCCGGTCCGAGCCGCAGCAACTCCGGCACATCCGGCGCCTCGACGGGACAGTCCGGGTAGATGATTTCCGGGTTGCGCGAAGGCTCCAGGTAGGCGTCGATCACGGCCTCGAGGTCCGCGCGGTCGGCGGCCTCGACCCAGGCGCGGATCTCCGCCTGACGCTCGGGCGCCGCGGCGGAAAACTCATCGCGCAGCTCCGCCACACGCGCCTCGAGGGTCTTGACCAGCTTCTCCTGGATGAACTTCGACAGGTGGTGCCGCGATTTCTGCCCGATGCCGACGAACTTGAGGAATTCCGCCGGCGCGACGGCCGGCAGCGCGACCCCCAGCTCGGTGCCGAGATGGCGGCGGTGGACCGCGTTGAAGCGCTCGAGCAGCGCCATCACGTACTGCTGCTGGTAGCGGGAGACCTGGCGGCCGGCCTCCATGATCTTCATCACGCTGGGCTCGGCCAGAAAGCACAGAAACGACTGGGCGTCGGTGAAGCCCCGCGGGGCCCAGATCAACTGGATGTACTTGTCGCGGAAACGGGCCGAAACCTCGATGCCGATGCGGACGTCGATGCCCATGATCCGCGCGGCCTCGAGCAGCTCGGCGGCAAACCGCGGCTCGACGTAGTTGTAGTGGATGATCCCCAGCCGCCGGATGCCCTTGATCCAGGCGTCCATGATCAGGTGGGTCGAGGACTTGCGGCCTTTCGTGTTGGCGTCGTGCACGTGGTCGTCGAAGGCGACCTGGTTCCACTCCTCGGGCATTTCCAGGAGGTGGTAGCGTTTGAGGTGGCCACGGACGATGCGGGGCTTGCCCGAGGCCGTGCGGCGGAACTCGTGGGCCAGCTCGAGCTGCCGAACGGTGTCGCCGCGGGCCCGGACCAGGTCCTTCATGATCTGCAGCAGGACCCGGGCGGTGTTTTTGGGCATCGGCCCCTTGGCGGTCTCGATCACCTCCTGGCGCAGCGACCGCAGGGCGTTGATGCGCTCGTCCATGTCGCCGGCGGCGAGCGAGCTCAGCAGGTGCGCCACGGCGTAGGCCGTGCGCAGCCCCTTGGTCTCGGCCATCTCCTTGATGCCGTTCGGGTGAAAATAGGGGAAGTAGAGCTTGCGGGTGAACTTCGTCCGATGCAGCACGTCGTTGACGATGCGGATCAACTGGTGATCGCGCTGATCGAACAGGTATCGAGGTATGGAGGCCTTGCTGGTCATCGGCATCGTCTGCGTGGGCGGCCCGTCGTGGGTGCCGCCCCCCATGTGACGGTATCGGCCCATCCGGGCCCGGGCTGCAGGGATTTCTTTTTATAACATCAAATTGCCGACATGGCGACAGGATTCGACCTGCACCGCACGCAGACTTGCACCCGGGTCCTTTTTCAATTAGACAGGAGGGGTGACCGCGCCATCGTGTCTTCGTGCAAGCATGCAGAGCGTCCGCGCCGAGACGCACGTGGGCACCTGCGCACCACCCGCCGACCCGGAGCCGCCGCCATGAAGCTCGGCAACAAGGAGTTCGACCGCATCGTCCAGCAGGCCATCGGGCGGATCCCGCCCGAGATCCGCCGCCACCTCGACAACATCCTGATCACCGTCCAGCGCCGTCCGGCGCCGGAAATGCTCGAAGAGCTGGGCTACCCGCCGGATGAGCCGCTGCTCGGGATCTACTGGGGCGTGCCCCTGAACGAGCGCTCCATCGCCGAGCCGCCGCTCTACCCGGACACGATTTTCATCTTCAAGGAGCCCCTCGAGGAGATGTGCGCCGACCGCGAAGAGCTCGCCGAGGAGATCGAGATCACGGTCGTGCACGAGATCGCCCATTTCATCGGCCTGAGCGAGGAGCGCCTGGCCGAGCTCGGGTACGGGTGGGCGGGAGGCGGCCGAGGGGCGTGCGGCGGGACCGACAGGGGGCAGCCGCGCCGCGGGCTGAAGCGCCGTTTCACGACGGCCGGCTAGAACACCATCGCGTTCGGCAGGAAGGTGGCCACCTTCGGAAAAACGATCAGAAAGGCCACGACCGCGAAGATCGCCATCAGAAACGGCAGGATCCCGCGGAAGATCGTCGGCAGGGACGCCTCCTTCGCCACCCCGGCCACGGTGAACACGTTCAGGCCCAGGGGCGGGGTCAGGAGCCCGGCCTCCATCATCAGCACGGCCACGACCCCGAACCAGATGGGGTCGAACCCCAGGTTCATGATGACCGGGAAGATCACCGGCATGGTCAGCACCATCATGGAGATGGCGTCGAGGAAGCAGCCGAGAAAAAGGTAGATCAGGATCACGATGGTCAGGATCACGTAGCGCGAAACCGGCAGGGCCACCACCCAGCCCGAGACCTGGATGGGGATGGTGGAGAGCGCCAGGAACGTGCTGAAGACGTTGGCGCCGGCCACCAGGAAGAGCACCATGACCGAGATGCGCATGGACTCGAGCATCGAATCCCGCAGGATCGTCCAGGTGAGCGTGCGCTTGACCAGCGCCAGGATGAAGATCACCGTCGCCCCCACGCCGCCGGCCTCGGTCGGCGTGAACAGGCCGAGATAGATCCCGCCCATGACGATGAAAAAAACCATCAGCGGCTGCCAGATCGGGACGAGCGCCCTGAACTTCTGCGCCCAGCTGACCGGCTCCGGGCTGGTCGGGGCCATGTGGGGCTGGAGCATCACCCAGCCCACGATGATGGCGATGTAGGCCAGCGCCAGAATCAGGCCCGGGACGATGCCGGCGATCAGGAGCTTGCCGATGGACTGCTCGGTCAGCATGCCGTAGACGACGAAGCCGATGCTGGGCGGGATCAGGAACCCGAGCGTGCCGCCGGCGGCCACCGTCCCGGCGTAGAGCCGCGGGTTGTAGCCGAAGCGGCGCATCTCCGGGATGGCCACCATGCCCATGGCGGCGGCAGTGGCCACCGAGGAGCCGCACACCCCGGCAAAACCGGCGCAGGCGGCCACGGTCGCCACCCCAAGCCCCCCCGGCAGGCGGCGCAGCCACTTGTCGAAAGCGTCGTACATCTGCTTGGTCATGCCGGAGCTGCCGGCAAACCCGCCCATGATCACGAAGAGCGGGATGACGGTGTAGGGGTAATGGGAGGTCGTCTCGTAGACGGTCCGCGCCATGGTCGGCAGCGCCGCGTCGACGGAGGCGAGGAAGCTCAGGCCGAGGAACCCGACCAGGAACATGGTGAAGGCGATGGGCATCCCCAGGGCGAGCAGGGTGAAGATCAGGCCGGTGCCGAGGGTGCCGATGAGGGCCGGGTCCATTACGAGCTCCTTTTGGCGGTGAGGGAGGAGAGTGAGGTGAGCAGGTCGATCACGAGCTCGAGGCAGAGAAAAAAGGCCGCCACGCCCACCAGCAGTTTGAAGGGGCGCTGGGGGATGCGCAGCATGTCCGAAACCGCAGTCTCCTCCATGCCCACCACCCAGCCCTGCCAGGCGAGCAGGCCGATGACCCCAAGGCTGAGAAGCGACGTGAACGCCTCCAGCCCGCGCTGGGCCCCCGCGGGCAGGCGCATTGTCAGCATGCTGACCTGAACGTGGCCCTTGACCTGCTGGGTGTAGCCCACCCCCAGGAGGATGAACACGTTCAGGATGTAGCTCGACAGCTCCACCGACCCCGGCACCGGCCGGGAAAAAACGGCCCGGCCGACCACATCGGCGGTGGTGAGCAGCATCAGGGGGATGATGAGCCCCATGCCCGCATAACACATCCACAGATTGATGCGCTGGATCCAGAATTTGACCGTACCCACTGCTCGTTGTCCTTCTTTATCCGGTTTCCCGGGGTTTGCGTTTTGACCCTGAATAGGGCCCGGACCCCGCACGGCACACCGCGTGGGACCCGGGCGCAGGGTGATCCGGTGATATCGCCTTGACTACTTCTTGGCCCAGTCCGCCGGGAAGGCCACGCAGTCGACCCCGTGCTTGTGGGCCTCCTCGTTGTAGCTCATCACGGCCTGCTTGGCGTTGAGCCCTTTGCCGTCCAGCTCGGCCACCCACTTGCGGGTCTCTTCCTGGAAGAGCTTGAACCAACGGTCCTGCTGCTCCTTGGGCATCTGGTAGAGGGTGACGCCCTTGTCCGCGATCTCCTTCATCATGGTCTTGTACACCGCCTGGTTGAGACCGCCGGTGGTCTTGAAGGGGTTTTTGCACACCTCCATGATGATCGGCTTGAGGTCATCGGGCGCGTTCTGCCAGCTCTTTCGTTCATGATCACGCCTTCGGTCACGCAGCCGAAAGTGGCGAGGGTCCCCTGTTTGGCCACTTCGTTGAGTTTGAAGGCCAGGACCAGCGGCGGGCAGGTGACCAGGCCGTCGATGGTGCCGGTCTGCATCGAGAGGTAGACGTCTCCGAGCGGCATGAACACCGGCTCGGCGCCGAGGGCCTTGAGGTAGTTGGTCTGGTGCCCGCCGGGGGAGCGGATGCGCAGGCCCTTGACGTCCTCGAGGCTCTTGATCGGCTTGGTGGTCCACATGAAACTCTGGATGCAGCCGTTCAGCTCGATCATCTTGACCCCCGGGAATTCCTGCTTGAGGGCCTTGTCGTAGAGGGCGTTGCCGATCTCGGTGCTGACGTCCTTGCCGTCCACGGCGGCCGCCAGCGAGAGGACATCGCTCACCGGGAAGCGGCCCGGGGTCCAGGTGGCGGTGAAATAGCCCATGTCGGAGAGCCCCTTGGCGACGATGTCGTAGTGCTCGGGGCCCTTGCCCAAAGCGGCCCCCGGGTAGAGGGTGTAGGTGATGCGGCCGCCGCTCTTCTTCTTGAGCTCCTCGAGCATGGGCTCCCAGACCGTCTTGACTTCCCGGCTCATGGGCGGGTGCCAGGTGCTGAACTTGATGTGCATGGTCGACTTGGACTGGGCGGCGGCGGGCAGCGGCAGCGCGAAAGCGGCCGCCAGCAGCAGCACCAGTGCAGCTCCGATCAGATAACCGAGTTTTTTCATGAGTGACCTCCTTGGGGTTGGGGTGGTTTTTTACGAGTCCATCACAGGAGACAGGTCGCTTTATCCATAGCAGGTTTTCCCCGCCGGTTGAAGCCGGAGCCGGCCTGAATGCTCAGCGCAGCCCGTCTTCCTTCTTGGCCTCCGCGATCTTGAGCCCGCCGATGCGGGGGTGCGGCCGGCCGCAGTCGGTGACCACGAGCGCCACCACGATCTCGTCCGCCCGCGGCGCGTCGGGCACGCGCACGGCCATGGCGTCGAAGTGCGAGCGCACGAAGGCCGCGTCCTTGTAGTTCAGGGGGACGTCGATCTCGGTGCCCATCCCGCCGACCTTCTTGGCCGAGGGGATGAGCGACTTGCCCCCACCCACGGCATTGCGGAAGGGGCCCCCCAGTTTGGGGTGGAGAATGGCCGCGGCGTGCTCGCGCTCGCCGGCCTCCCCGACGATGGCGGCCTTGCCGTAGTTCTCGGCCGCCTCGGGCGCGATCCCCAGGGCGTCGACCGCCATTTTCCCCAGGATCCCCCCGAGCGTGTCCCCGATCTCGATCAGGGGGGTCAGGTCTTCCACGTAAAGGCCCGCAAACGGGTTTTTGATCACGGCCACGGCGGCCGCGCGCCGGCCGGGTGGGTCGACCTTGCGTCCGCCTTCCTCGCGGATCTCCTCCAGGATCGTGATAAATCTTCTGACTTCCATGAGCGTTTCCTCCTCTGGCTTGATGACTCTGTAAGAAACCCGATTTCGGCGTTGCGCTTCATCCTGCGCTCGCTGCGGCGTACTAAAAGTACGCCTCACTCGGCGGGACTCGCGCGCCTTGCCTGCCCCGCTTCAGCGGGGAACTCGGGCTTCGTACAAAGTCATCGCCGTTAATGACTTGTGGCGCAATGGTCAAAGCCTGGCGTCCGGCTTGTCCACCAGTCGCTGAGCAACGAAGTCCGTCATGGCCTCCTTCCCCTGCAGAGCCACATAGGCGCCGAAAACGACCCCCGCGCCGATCAACTCCTCGGCCCTGCGGATGGCGCGGGACAGAGCCAGGTCCCGGACACGCTCGGCGAGCGGCCCCACCGCGACGGTGACCGCCAGCCCCGGGATGTCGGTGTGCGGGTCGAGCGCCTCGGCGGCCCCGCGGGAGACCGCATCGTCCTCCACCAGGCTCGCGTTGGCCACCGCCGTGGCCGCGGCGTCGGCGCGGGCGGCGTCACCGGCAACGACCATGGCGGCCGAGACGACGCCGCGGGTGAGGCTGCGCCCCCCCAGGCCGCTGGTGGCCACTCCCCAGGAGGCCCGCTCCGGCCCCAATGCGATCACCTGCGCCATGCGGGCCTCACCCACCTCCGGCCGAATGCCGACCGTCACGGCCTCGCCGTCGCCGATCCGGACCGCCACGTCGCCCCCGTTTTCGACGATCACCCGGGTCTGGCCGCGGTCCACCAGAAAGTCGGCCACCGCGTCGGCGATGGTGCCGGCCACGGCGGCCATCGGCGTCAGATCCTCATCGCCCACGGCCGCGACGCTCGCGGCCATCTTGAGCGCCAGCGGCTCGCGGAGGCGCGGCAGGCGCTCGTGCCAGCCGCCCCCGAGCAGCGGCCTGACCCGCGCCAAGCGCTCCAGGAAGGTGACGGCCTCCTCGGCCGCCCGCGCGGCCGCCTGCGGTTGGGGGACCCGGCCCACCCAGGCGCGGATCACCAGCCGCATGGGGCCGCATTCGACCATGACCCCGCCACCCGCAAGCATGTGGATGGCCTTGTCGTAGGGCATCGCCGCAATCATTCCCCCGCCGGCAACGAATCCAACGATTCGAGCGGCTGCATGGCCCCCATGTGTCCGCCGATGGCCTCATAATCCGCCACCGACATGGTGTACTCGATCGGACAGATGGTGGCCGGC
The DNA here is from genome assembly GCA_963716785.1 of uncultured delta proteobacterium. Taxonomy (GTDB): domain Bacteria; phylum Desulfobacterota; class Desulfobacteria; order Desulfobacterales; family SpSt-501; genus SpSt-501. The sequence continues at coordinate 363,768 of CAVQUW010000018.1, forward strand.
GTGGGGGTCCAGTAGAAAAAGCCGGCCTTGACCCGCTGCACGTCCACCATGAAGCTGATCCCTCCTCCGGGCAGGAGGAAGACCGGGGCCCCGCCCACGGTGAGCACCGCGCTGCCGCGGTGCACCGCACGGGTGAGCTCGATCGGGGCGCGGGTCACGCCGGCCCGCGCGCTGCCGCCCGCCCCGCCGGTGTAAATCGCCGAGACCAGCGCCGGTTCGCAACTGTCAGCGATGGCGGCGAGCACCCGGCGGCAGGCCGCGGTGAGCGGGATTTCCCGCAGGCGGCCGTCGCCCGCCACTTCGAGCAGGGCACCGTTGGCGCCCGTGGTCTCGGTGACCAGGATGCGCATGCCCGGCCGGGCTGTTTTGAGGTCGACACCGGCAATGACCTCCTGCGGGGCGGTGATGGAGGTGCCGCCCCACCCCTGACCGTGGTCGCCGAAATAGCGCCCCGGGGTGCTCTGGCGGAATTTGAGCCTGACCCCCGACGGCTTGGCGCCCGCGTAGCGACCGGCGGCGTGCTCGCTCATCAGCCCGGTCAGGTGCGAGTCCAGGACCACGACCTCGTCCGCGGCCTCCCGGAACAGGGGCGCGAACAGCCCCATGGTGGCGCTGCCGCAGCCGACCCGCATGTTGCGCGGGGTCCGGCCGTCGATGACGGGCGGCCGGCCCACCTGGATCTCCAGGCGGCTGCCGCCTTCGACCCGCAGCTTGACCGGCTCGAGGTTGGCGATGCCGGCGACGGTCCGGGCGACCACCATGCCGTTTGGGCCCGTCATCGAGTTGACCCCGCCGATCGAGAGCATCTTGGAGCCGTACTGCTCGGTCTCCACCCGGCCCACCTGGCGCTTGCCGACCAGAATAGGCGCCCCTTCGTCGCCGATGCGCAGGTCGGTGTCGATCTTGACCATGACCCCGGAGTAGCTGAGGGGCGCCTCGGTCACGACCGTGACCACGTCGACTCCCTTTTGCCGGCCGGAGACGATGAAGGGGGCGGGTTTGCAGTCCGGGTAGGTCGTGCCGGCGCCGATCCCGGTGACGAGCGGCCGGCGGATGGCCTCCTGCGGCTCGGCGCCCACGGTGTCGGCCACCTGCCGGAAAGCGTGCAGGGGCGTGATCCGGGCGATGCGGCCGCCTTCGTTGCGGTAGCGCTGGCAGGCGCCGACGAGCCCCTCCTTGACCCAGCAGCGGATGGGGCAGGCCTCGCACTGAACCCCCTCCATGCGAAGCAGGTCCTCGACCCGGATGGCCTCCTCGGGGCAGACCCGGCGGCAGGCCCCGCACTCGGTGCAGTGCTCCGCGATGACCGCCTTCTTTTTATTCAGGCGGACGGCGCCGAGGGGGCAGTCCATGACACAGGTGCCGCAGCCGCTGCATTTTTCTGGGTCGACGATCATGGGCATTCGAGTACTTCCCCGCCGCGAGCCGGGATTGATCCCGTCAACACGCGGCGTGTTGGGGGAAAGTGTTATGTTTCAAGTTTTAAGTGTTAAGAAAAAAATGGCTTCATCAATAAAAAAACCGATCCTCTGCTTAAAACTTAACACTTAACACTTAAAACTTTTTACTTAACACGTTATACTTAAACATCTGCTGTCCCCGCCCTTAGAAATAACCAATGGCGCACAGCGGTTTCAAACCGATTTAACGCTCGGCCTGCGCACCGGCGGCGGGGTGTTGCGACTGGGGTTGACCACGATCTTGCCGTCCACGAGCACCAGCGCCACCCCGGGGATGTCGCCGGCGGCGATCGCCGACAGCGCGTCGGTGCCGACCGAGCCGAGCGGCGTGTCCATGACGACCAGGTCCGCCTCGCGGCCTTCGGCGATCACCCCGCGGTTGAGCCGGTAGACCCGGGCCGTGTTGCCCGTGGCCATGCAGACCGCCTGCTCGGCGGTGATGGGCGACAGCCCCGCCAGAAGGGTGATGACGCGCAGGACCCCGAGCGGCACCACGCCCGTGCCGGAGGGGGCGTCGTTTCCGATGATCACGCGGCCGTGGGCCTTGTGCTTGATGATCAGCTCCGCGGCCTCCACCGCCACCTTCATGTTGCCGCAGTGGACCAGCTCGAGGGCCATGGCGGTCTGGGTGATCAGCTTCTCGGCCTCATCGATGGCCACGGCCGTGGGCCCGCCGTTCAGGTGGGAGACCACGTCGGGGTCGGCCCGGACGACGTGCTCGACGGTCACGGTGCTGCTGCCGGGGATCGAAGTGCCGCCGGTGTGCATCATCACGACCATGCCGTTTTTACGGGCCCAGCCTACCATGGGGGCGGCCTCCTCGGGCGCCTTGACCGAGCCCAGACCGATCTCGCCCACCACCTTGACACCGGCGGCGGCCATCTCTTCGAAGTCCTTTTCACCCAGACCCTTTTCGAGAATCACCGCTCCGCCGATCACCTTCATGCCGCCCGGCCGGAAGGCCGCAAAGGATTTGGCCGCCAGGATGGCCAGCGCCTTGGTGCCGGCCGGGTCCTTCGGCCGCCCCGGCAGGTGGACCTCGCCGGCGGAAATGGCGGTGGTGACCCCGCCGTGGAGCTCGCTCTCCAGGAAGTCGATCTGCTTCTGACGCGGGGTGAAATCCCCCAGGACCGGATGGACGTGGGAGTCGATCAGCCCCGGGGTCACCGTCGTGCCGGCGCAGTCGATCACGGTCCGGGCCGCTTTCTCGTCCATGTCCTTGAGAAAGCCGACCTTGCGAATCAGGCCGTCCTCAACCCAGACGGCATCGGCGTCGAGGATCGGCCGCTCGATATTCCCGGAAACGAGGGTGCCGATGTTTTTAAGCAACAGGGGTTGGCCCATGGGCGACCTCCTTTGGCTCAGCGAAGCTGAGAGTTTAAAGTATCAAAGTGTTAAAGTTTAAAGAAGAAAAAGGACAGGGGCAGAGGACGCGGCGATGCCCACTGTTAACTTTAAACTTTAAAGCTTAATCGAACGCCGCCCCAGGCGGCGTCTACACCCACCTTGCCGTGACCGTCTTCTCGTCCATGAACAGCCGCATGGAGGCCAGCCGCGACTTGGCGTTCCCCAGGAAGGAGGCCCGGCGGGAGCCGAGCGGGAAGAACGCATACGGCTGGGCGACCCCCACGTTGACCCCCACGTTGCCCACGTTCACCTCGCGGGTGAACTTGCGCGCGGCCTTGCCGCTGGCGGTCATGATGCAGGCCGAGTGGCCGAGGTCGGTCTTGGTGTTGATCCAGTCGATGACCTGGTCCAGGCTCTCCCCGCGGATCAGGGAGGCGACAGCGCCGAAGGCCTCCACCTTGGCGCTCGGCATGTCGACATCGGCCTCCTCGAGGATGATGGGACCGAGGAAATGGCCCTTGGGGTAGTCCTTCGGTTTCACGCTGCGCCCGTCCAGCACCATTTTGCAGCCGTCCTTCAGCGCCTGGTCGGTCCACTCCAGGACGGCCTCCATTCCCCCGTGGGTGGTGTAGGGGCCGAAGTTCACCTCGGTGTCGAGCCCGTAGCCGAGCTTCATCTTGGAAGCGGCCGCGGTGAACTTGGTTTTGACCTCGTCGTAGATCTCCCCGATGATGACCACGTTGTCCACCCCCAGGCAGCGCTGGCCGGACATCCCGAAGCAGGCCCGCAGCATCCAGGGCACGGCGGCGTCGACGTCCGCGTCCGGCATGATGACCAGAAGGTTCTTGCCGTTGCCGTTGATCGAGGAGCGCTTGCCGAGACGCCCGCACTGGGCGAAGAGCTCCCAGCCCGCGCGGTTTGAGCCGATGAACCCCACCCCCTGGATGTGGGGGTGCTCGAGCATCTCCTTGTTGATGGTCCGCCCGCCGTGGACCATGTTGATGACGCCCTTGGGGAAGCCGGCCTCGAGCGCCACGCGGTTGATGGTCTCGGCGGCCACGGGGTCCTGCCGGCTGGGGCTGATGACCACGGTGCAGCCGGCGGCGAGCGCGTAGGGCACGAAGGAGGACCAGGCGTGCATGGGGATGTTCCCGGGGGTGACGATGAGAAAGGCCCCCAGGGGCTCCCAGAAGAGGTACTCGTCGATCCCGTTGGCCAGGTTCAGCATGCCCTGGTTCTCATCCGCCAGGCCGTAGACGGCCGAGCAGGCGGACTCGATGTTCTCGAGCACGCGCGCCACGGACCCGCGCGCTTCATCGATGGTGCGGCCGTGGTCCTGGGAGAGGACGCGGCTCATCATCTCCGCCTGCTCGCGGAACTTGTTGTGCAGGGTGAACAGCATGTAGGCGCGCTCGCGCATGGGCACGTTGCGCCAGCTCTGGAAGGCCTCATGGGCCGCTTCCACCGCCTGCCGGGCCTCCTCCGGCGTGGCCTGGGGGAACTCCGCGATCACCTCGCCCGTGGCCGGGTTGGTGTCGGGGTGGATGTCGGTTGATCGGGAGTCGACCCACTCCCCGCCGATGAGGAGCTTGAGTTTACCGTAGTGCTTCTTGACTTCGGGAATCAGCATGCGTTGCCTCTCTTTCTTGATGACTTCGTAATAAACCCGATTTCGGGGTTGCGCTTCAACCCGCCGACGCCTGCCGGCGGTCCAGCCGCTCCAGCTCCTGCGCCGCCAGCCCTTTGTCGATGTGCTCGCGCGTCAGCTTTTCAGCCAAGTCCTTGTCGCGCGCCCGGATCGCCTCCAGGATCCGCCGGTGGTAGCGGCAGGAGCTCTCGAGGTGTCCGCGGTCCGCCAGCGAGTGCAGGGCCATGCGCTTGATCTGGTTGTTCAGGGACTGATGGATCTTCTTGAGCCGGCCGTGGCCGGCGATCGCCGCCGTGGTGTCGTGGAAGAGGTTGTTCAACTCCTCGTAGCGCACGATGTCCGGCGCGCCCTCCGCCTCGACGAGCGCCTCCATCTGGTGGACGATTTTTTCGAGCCGGGCGATCCCCGCCGGCGTCAGGCTGTCGATCGCGAGCGTCGCGGCCAGGGTGTAGAGGACGGTCTTGAGGGTGTAGATCTCCCAGATGTCGTTGCGCGACAGTTCGGCCACGAAAACGCCCCGCCGCGGCTCCCGCCGCACGAGGCCGTCGGCCTCCAGGATCTTGAAGGCCTCGCGCAGCGGCGGGCGGCTGACCCCCAGCCGATCGGAGATCTCCTGCTCCTTGATCTTCTGGCCGGGCGCGAGCCGGCCCTTGATGATCATCTCCTCGAGGCGCTTGACGGCCTGATCGACGATGGAGTGGATTTTCATCCGGCCTCTTTCGCGGCGCGGCCGCCGGCAGGCCCGAAGTGCCCGGCGGCGATGCTGGCCGCCAGCACGCGTTCGAGGTCGGCCGGCAGCGCGTAGATTCTCTCCCCCAGGGCGTCGGTGATCGCGTTCACCACGGCCGGCGCCGTGGGGATGAGGGCCGGCTCGCCGACCCCCTTGGCCCCGAAGGGCCCGCTCGGCTCGGGAGATTCGACGATGATCGGCACCACCTCCGGCACGTCGGCGCAGGTGGGAATAGGGTAGTCCTTCATGGACAGCGTCCGGCCGGGCACGAACTCCTCCATCAGGGCGAACCCCAGTCCCATGGCCACCCCGCCGCAGATCTGCCCGATCACGTTTTCGGGGTGGACGGCCGTGCCCACGTCGTGGGCGGCGACGATCTTCTCCACGACGACCTCGCCGGTGAGCACATCCACGGTGAGCAGCGCCATCTGGGCCGCGAACGCATAGGTGGCATAGGGCGCCCCCTGGCCGTTTTCGGGGTCGAGCGGCACCGTCTCCGGGTCGAAGTACCCCTGCCAGGAGAGCGGGGCCCCCTTGGACTGGATCCGCCGCGCCAGGTCGGCGAAGGAAACCCGCCGCCCGGGCTGGTCTGAAACGGCGACCCCGCCGGCATCCAGCCGCAATTGCGGTTTGGCCGCCTTGAGCTTGCTCGCCGCCTCGGTTTTCAGGATCTCGGCCAGCTGCCCCGCGGCCTGCGTGACGGCGTTTCCGGAAATGTAGGTCTGCCGGCTGGCCGAGGTGGCGCCGGCGTTGGTGGTGGTCTGCGTGTCCGCGGCCACGAGCCGGACCTCGTGGGCGCCGATGCCCAGCACCTCGGCCGCGATCTGGCAGAGCACGGTGGAGGAGCCCTGGCCGATGTCCGCACAGCCGGTAAACAGGGTGACGCCCCCGTCGAGGCCCATCTCGATGCGGGCCGTGGAGGGGTTCTGGACGCCGGTGTTGCCGATCCCGTACCACATCGCGCCGATGCCCACGCCCCGGCGTTTGAAGGGCCCCGCGGGTCCTCGCGCCCAGTCCCGGCGCGCCGCGTCATAATGCGGCCGGAGGGCCTCGAGGCAATCCCCGATGCCGATGCTGGCCGTCAGGACCTGTCCCGTGGCGGTGGTCGCCCCCGGACGCAGGCAGTTGGCCAGCCTCAGCTCCAGAGGGTCCAGCCCCAGCTCCTTGGCGTGCAGGTCGATCTGGCTCTCGTGGGCGAAGGCGATCTGGGGGGTGCCGAAGCCCCGCATGGCCCCGCAGAAGGGGTTGTTGGTGTAGACGCCGCAGCTTCGGATGTCGACGTTTTCGATCACGTAGGGGCCGGTGGCGTGAACCGGGGCCCGGTTGACGACCGCAGGCCCATAGGAGGCGTAGGCGCCCGTGTCGCAGATGATCTCGGCCTCGAGCGCCAGCAGGCGGCCGCGCTCGTCGGTGCCGGTTTTCATCCGCATCACGAGCGGGTGGCGCTTGGCCGTCGCCAGGTAGGCCTCCTCCCGGCTGTACACGCAGCGGACCGGCCGTTTGAGGTGATAGAGCGCAAGTGCGATGAACCCCTGCACGTTCAGGTCGAGCTTCGACCCGAACCCGCCGCCGGTGGCGGCCTGGATGACGCGCACCTTCTCGTCTTCCAGCCCGAGCAGCGCGACAACCTCCTTGTGATCGTAGTGGGGGTTTTGGGTGGAGGCCAGGATCACCAGCGTCCCGTCCTCGTCGACGAACCCCGCGCCCGCATCGGGCTCGAGGTAGTTGTGCTCCACCATGGCGGTGCGGTAGGTGCGCTCGATCACGCTGCGGCAGCGGCGAAACGCGGCCCCCGTGTCCCCCCGCCGGATGGTGCGGGTGGTCACGATGTTGCCTTTGGCGTGGATTCTGGGGGCGTCCGCGGCCATGGCCTGGACGGGGTCGAAGACGGCCGGCAGATCGCGGTAGCCAACCTCGATCTTCTCAAGCGCCAGCGCGGCCGCCTCCTCGGTCTCCGCGGCCACCAGCGCCACCGGGTCGGCGGCGGAACGCACCGTGTCGGCGGCAAGCAGCGGCTGGTCCTTGACGATGATGCCGGTCAGGTTCTTCCCCGGGATGTCCGCGGCGGTGAACACCCCCGCGACACCCGGGACCTTCAGGGCTTCGCTCACCTCGATGCCGAGGATCTCGGCGTGCGGCCGCCCGCTGCGCAGCACCTTGAGAACCAGGGGGGACTGAAGCATGAGATCGGCGCTGAACATGGGTTCGCCTTTGGCCTTCGGCCGCACGCCGACCCGCTCGATGTTTTTCCCGATGTTCGTGAAGGGGCGTGTCATGGCCGCACCAGCGGGTGAAGCATTCTGAGAAAAAGGCCCTGGATGGCGGCCTCCTTGTAAACGGCCGACGGCCGGCGGCCGCTGGCGTCGATGGTGCGCTCGGCCAGAAGCCGGCCGGCCTCCCAGAGAAGCTCCTGCGAGGGGACGCGGCCGAGCAGGGCGTCTTCGACATCCGGCAGGCGCTGCGGTGTGGGCGTGCAGGAGCCGAGGGCAAGACGCACGAAGGAGAGGCGGCCGTCCGCCTCCTGGCGGGCCATGGCGGCCATGTTGACCCGGGCGACGGCGAGCTCCCGGCGCCGGCCGATCTTCTGAAAGTCCGCGAACGTGACGGCCGTCGCCGGCTTGAGGATGAATTGCACAATCAGCTCATCGGCGGGCAGGGCGCAGGCGTAGGGCCCCGAGGCGATCTCGGCGACAGGCACCCGCCGGCTTCCGCCCCTGCCGGCCAGGACCGCGCAGGCCTCGTGGATGACGAGCGGCGGCACCGTGTCCCCGCAGGGCGAGCAGTGGGCGACATTGCCGCCGACGGTGGCCACGTTGCGGACCTGCCGGCTGGCGAAATGCGCGGCGCACCGCCGGAGCGCCGGCGCGTGCGCCTGGAGCAGATCGGAGGACTCGATCTCGGAAAGGGTCACGGCCGCGCCGATGCAGAGGCCCTCCGAGGTCTGCCGGATCCCTCCCAGCTCGGCAAGCCGGCTCACATCCAGGAGGTAGCGGGGGTTGATCTCCCCGTTGCGCAGATCCACCACGAGGTCCGTCCCGCCGGAGAGGATCTTGGTGTCGCCGCCGTAGCGCGCGAGAAAATCGAGCGCTTCCGCAAGCGAGGACGGACGATGATAATCAAAACCCGCCATCAGGGCTTGTCTCCCGGGCCGCGTCGGGCGGCCTCCTCGATGGACTCGAAGATGTGGCGGTAGCCCGTGCAGCGGCAGAGGTTGCCGGCGATCGCCTTGGAGATCTGCGCACGGGTGGGCGCCGGGTTTTGATCCAGAAGGGCTTTCGTGCTCATCACCAGCCCCGGCGTGCAAAACCCGCACTGGATGCCGTGTTTGTCGACGAAGGCCTGCTGGATGGGGTCCAGCCGTTCCGCCGCACCCAGGCCCTCGATGGTCAGCACGCTGCGCCCGTCGAGCTGGACCGCCAGCATCAGACAGGCGTTGACGGCCTTGCCGTCGACCACGATGGTGCAGGCGCCGCACTCCCCGATGCCGCAGCCTTCCTTGGTGCCCTTGAGCCGGAGCTCATCGCGCAACAGCTTGAGCGCCGTGAGGCCGGCGGGGATTTCCAACGTGCGGGGCTCCCCGTTGAGGGTCAACCGGATGCGGACCGCCGGGTTGCTCATGCCTGCCTCTCCTGCGCAAGGGTAATCGGGGTGATGCGTCCGTCAAGATTGTATATTGTCTACAATTTCGACGGGGAGGTTGTCAACCCCCGATCGGGCCGATTGCCCCTTGGCCATTCGGCCCCCCGCGCCAATGCCCGAACCTAACTTTTTGGTCATATTCGGGTCATCTTGCGGTGAGGTCCGCGGGTTATTATCCTTGCGTGTCTCAGATGGGAAAAACGCAACCACAGGAGGGTATCTGCATGAAAACGAGTGTCATATCTAAATTTGCCAAGGGTCTGGCCATCGTGGGCGCGGCCGCTTTATTCTTCGGCCAGGGGCTCGCGGCGCGTTCCGAAGCCGCGGACAAGGCCATATCGGATACCGGCCTGCAGATGGTGCTGCCGAACTTCGCGGCCCTGGCCAAGCAGGTCCAGCCCGGTGTGGTGAACGTCCGCACCGTGAAAACGCTCAAGGAGGGGGGACCCGTATTCCGCCATTTCTTCGGCAACCCCTTCGGCAACCGGGACCCCGGCCGGGATTTCTTCGGCGAAAACGGTCCGGGCAAGGAGTTCAAGCAGCGCAGCCTCGGCTCCGGCTTTGTTCTCGACCGGGAAGGGCACATCGTGACCAACAACCACGTGATTGAAAATGCCGACCAGATCAAGGTCCGCTTGTCCGACGAGCGCGAGTTCGATGCCCGGGTCATCGGCCGCGACGCGAAAACGGACCTGGCGCTGATCAAGATCGACGGCGCGGGCGACCTGTTTCCGCTGCGGCTCGGAGACTCCGGGAAACTCGAGGTCGGCAGCTGGGTCCTGGCGGTCGGCAGCCCCTTCGGCCTGGAGCAGACCGTCACCGCCGGCATCGTCAGCGCCAAGGGCCGCTTTATCGGGGCCGGCCCCTACGACGACTTCATCCAGACGGACGCCTCCATCAACCCGGGCAACAGCGGGGGGCCGCTGCTGAACATGAGCGGAGAGGTGATCGGGATCAACACGGCCATCATCGCCCAGGGCCAGGGCATCGGCTTCGCCATCCCGGTCAGCCTGGCCCAGAGCATCATCGCGCAGCTCAAGACCAGCGGCAGCGTCACGCGCGGCTGGATGGGGGTGGGGATTCAGGATTTGACCTCCGAGCTGGCCGAATACTATGGGATCCCGAACCAGAAGGGGGTCCTGGTCACCCAGGTCTTTCCGGGCGACCCGGCGGACAAGGCCGGGATCAAGAACAGGGACGTGATCGTCTCCGTGGACGGGAAATCGGTGTCCACCGGCCGTGAGCTTTCCGCGGCGGTGGCGGGGATGCCGGTCGGCAAGCAAGTCCCGGTGAAACTCCTGCGCGACGGCAAGGAACTGACGGTCGGCGTCACGCTGGCCGAGCGCAAAGATACCGAGCCCAGGGCCCAGGAACAGGCCCCGGACACCGAGGACCTCGGCATCCGGGCGGTGGAACTCACGCCGGAAACCGCGCGCCGTTTGGGGCTCGACGAGAAGGAGACAGGGGTCCTGATCATGGCGGTTCAGCCCGGCGGCAGGGCCGACGCGGGCGGGCTGGAGCAGGGCGATGTGATCAAGGAGGTCAACCGCCGCCCGGTGCGCAGCCTGGCTGAGCTCAAGGCCGAGTATGGCAAGGCCAAGGCCGGCGACGAGGTTCAGCTGCTCGTCAAGCGCCGGGAAGCCGGGTTTGCGGTCCTGAAGATCAAGAAATAAGCGGCCGGTAAAAGGTAAAGATACAAGGGGTCGAGGGTTCAAGGGGTCAAGTGAAAAAATTTGATCCTGATTCTGAACCCTTGACCCCTTTTTTGGGTAACGACAGAGTGGGAGACCGGGTCGAAAGACGGAGGTTTTCTCAAAGTCGTAGGATGGGGCAATCATGCGGGAGCTATTCCCGCACGGCGGCCCCTCTGCCGGGGTTGCCGGCCCACTCGGCCTCTTCGCTAAAAAACCGTTCCACGATCTCGACATAGCGCGGCAGCTGGTGGCAGCGGTGAATGCGCCGTTCGATCTCCCGGGCGTTGGCGAAGGCGCCGGCAAAGTATTTCCAGAAGCCTTTCATGCGCCCGAGCAGGTGCCCGGGGCCGCACAGATGCGACCGGTAGCGGCCGAAGAGCTCCTCGTAGAAGGCCTTGAACGCCTCGACTTTGGCGGCCCCCCCGTTGCCCCCGGTCTTGATCGCCGCCGGCAGGAAGGGGTCGGCGAGCGCCCCGCGCCCGATCATCCAGCAGTCGACCTGCGGGAAGCGTTGCCTCAGCGCGGCGAACCCTTCAAGGTCGGTGATGTCTCCATTGTAGACGACCCGGTGCCGGGTCATCCCCAGGCAGCGTTCGAAGCGGTCGAGATCGGGGCGGCCGGTGTACATCTGCCGGCCGGTCCGAGGGTGGATGATGATCTCCCGGATCGGGTAACGCTCGAGCACGGGCAGGAGCTGATCGATTTCCCCGGCCTGATTCCGGCCCAGCCGCATCTTGATCGAAAGCCCGCCGGGCAGGGCCGGGATGGTCTTGTCCAGGAACTCCTCCACCAGTTTCGGAAACGGCAGCAGCCCCGAGCCGCGCCGCTTCTTGGCCACCGGCCGGAAGGGGCAGCCGAGGTTCCAGTTGACCTCGGCATGGCCCATGTCGTGCAGGCGCCGGGCCAGATAGACGAAGTCCTCCGAGGCGTTTCCCAGGATCTGGGGCACGACGGGCAGAGCGTCGTCCGGCCGCGGCGCCAGCTCGCTCAGCTGGTTCTGCCTCAGGCGCTCCACCGGGCCGGCGGTGATGAAGGGGGCCATCGCAGCGTCGAAGCCGGGGAAGTGCCCGGCGAACGTGCGCCTGAAAACGGCGTCCGTGAACCCCTTGAGCGGGGCCAGGACAAGCTTCGGGGTGGCGGGGACAGGTTTCACGGGGCGACTATAACGTCGCGGCGGCCGCAAGTAAAGCCGGCATAGATCCGAATTGCGGGGGCCCGCAAAATGCGCTATGGGGTCAGTGATGCGACCTGCTGCTCCGACATCCGACACTGAGGAGAGGGCCCTGCGCTGGGCCGCGCTGGTGGTCGGTTCGCTCAGCTCCTTCCTGACCCCGTTCATGCTCTCGTCGGTCACCATCGCCCTGCCGACCATCGGCCGGGAGTTCAAGGCCGACGCGGTCGTGCTGAGTTGGGTGGCGACCTCCTACATCCTGGCAGCCGCCGTGTCGCTGGTGCCCTTCGGGAAGCTGGCCGACATCCACGGCCGCAAGCGGGTCCACCTGTTCGGCATGGCGGTGTTCACCGTGACCTCGGCCCTGGCGGGGCTTTCCTGGTCGGCGGAGATGCTGATCGTGCTGCGGGTGTTCCAGGGGTTCGGCATCGCGATGGTCTTCGCCACCGGGATCGCCATCCTGACATCGGTCTTCCCGGCGGCCGAACGCGGCCGGGTGCTCGGCATCACGGTCGCGGCGGTCTACAGCGGCCTCTCCTGCGGCCCCTTCATCGGCGGGTGGCTGACCGAGCACCTCTCCTGGCGCAGCATCTTCCTGATCAACGCCGCCCTCGGGGCGCCGGTGATCGTGCTCATCCTCTGGAAGCTCAAGGGCGAGTGGGCCGGCGCCCGAGGCGAGCCGTTCGACCTGCGCGGCGCGCTGGTCTACGCCGCGGCCGTCTGTGCCACCATGTACGGCATCTCGCGGCTTCCGGACCCCCGGGGCGCGGCGCTGATCGCCGCCGGGCTGTGCGCCGGGGCGCTCTTCGTGTGGTGGGAGCTCCGGGTGCCGCACCCGGTGTTCGAGGTGCGGCTGTTTCGCGAAAACCGGGTGTTCGCCTTCTCGTGCGCCGCAGCGCTGGTCCACTACAGCGCCACCTTCGGCGTGACCTTCCTGATGAGCCTTTATCTGCAATACGTCAAGGGGCTTTCACCCCAGCAGGCCGGCCTGGTGCTGATCGCCCAGCCGGTCATGATGGCCGTGTTCTCGCCGTTCGCCGGCCGGCTTTCGGACCGCGTCGAGCCGCGGGTGATCGCCTCGCTCGGGATGGGCATCACCGCGCTCGGGCTGGTCCTGATGGCGGGGGCGACCGCCAAGAGCCACCTGGGGCTGATCATCGCCTGTCTGATGGCCCTCGGGTTCGGCTTCGCCCTGTTCTCCTCGCCCAACATGAACGCCATCATGAGCGCGGTGGACAAACGCCACTACGGGATCGCCTCGGGGTCGGTCGGCACCATGCGCCTGCTGGGCCAGATGCTCAGCATGGGCGTCGTCACCCTGCTCCTGACGGTCTTCATCGGTCGCGAGGCGCTCGGCCCGGACAACACCCACCTCCTGGGGCGGTGCGTGCAGGCGGCCATGTTCGTCTTCACCGGCCTGTGCGGGGTGGGGATCGTGCTGTCGCTGCAGCGCGGGCAATTGCGTTAGCAAGTGGTTTGATAACCCCGTCTATTCATTTCGGGCGGGCTGGTCGATCACCCGGCGAACGGTTTCCATGAGGACGCCCAGGTTGATCGGTTTCATGAGGCACTCCCTGAAGCCCGCCCCCTGGTCCTTCTTCTGCAAATCCTCAAAATACCCGGTGCACAGGACAATGGGGACCCGGGGCCGCGATCCGGCCGATCTCCTGCGCGAGCTTTTCCCCGCTCATCCCGGGCATGGCCAGGTCGGTGAGCACCAGCTGATAGCGGTCGGGGTTCTGGCGGAACTCGTCCAAGGCCTCGTGGGGGTCGTTGCGGGCCTCGACGTGATAGCCCTGCCGTGTCAACACCTCCCGGTAAATCGTCGTGATTTCCTTCTCGTCGTCCACGACCAGGATGCACTCCTTGCCGGAAGGCAGGACCTGGGCGGCGGCGGTTTGGCAACAGTCGGTCTGCAGGGTTGCCGGCAGCCGTATCTCGAAGCTCGTCCCCACCCCGAGGGTGCTCTGCACCTGGATCTCGCCCGCCGTGTTTTTTCACGATCCCGTGCACGATCGAAAGCCCCAACCCGGTGCCGAGCCCCTTTTTCTTGGTCGTGAAATAGGGTTCGAAAATGCGCTCGCGCACCTCCGGGGTCATCCCGGAACCGGTGTCGGTGATCGTGAGCTTCAGCAGGGTGCCGGCGTCCTCCCCGCCCGTATCCCCGGACGCCTCCGGCTGCAGCGACACGGTCAGCGTGCCGCTGTCGCGGTTCATCATGGCGTGGTAGGCATTGGTGCACAGGTTCATGACCAGCTGGTGCACCTGGGTGGGGTCGGCCTGAACGACGTACGGTGCATTGGATATTTCCTGCACGATGGCGATCTGCGGCGGAAAGGTGGAGCGCAGCAGCTTGAGGGCCTCCTTGATCACCGAGCTCAACTGCACGGGCTCCATCTTCTCCTCGTCCTGGCGGCTGAAGGCCAGGATCTGTTTGATCAGGCCCGCGGCGCGGTTGCAGGCCTGCATCACTTTTCCCAACCGGCCGCTGTTCTCGGTCTGCGGGGGCGCATCGAGCAGCGCGAGCTCGGTGTAGCCCATGATGGCCGAGAGGATGTTGTTGAAGTCGTGGGCGATCCCGGCGGACAGGGTGCCGATGGCCTCCATTTTCTGCGCGTGCCGCAGCTGTCCCTCCAGGTGGGCGCTCTCAAGCTGGGCCTCCTTCTGGGCCGAGATGTCCTGGATGTGCGCGATGAAATAGAGCGGGACGCCGGCCGTGTCTCTCAGCAGCGATTTGCTGACCAGGGCCCAGGCGGCGGGCCCGTCCTTGCAGAGAAGCCGCTTTTCGAAAGTGGCGGCGCCGATGGTGTCGCTCAAGAGACCTTCGATGACCTCATCCGTCTTCTGCAGGTCGTCGGGGTGGGTCACCTCGTGCACGGTTTTTGACAGCAGCTCGGCCTCCGTGGTGCCCAGCATGTCGCACAGGTAGGGGTTGACCTGCAGGAATCGCCCCGCGGGGGCGATCAGGGCCATACCGGCGGCGGAGTGGTCGAAGGCCTTGCGGAAGCGCTCTTCGCTCTGCCGCATCCGGCAGTAGGAATCGATGCTGGCGGCGCACACGGCGGCCGTGGCGGCGATCCCGCGCAGCAGCTCGCGCTCGCTGTCCGAGACGCCCCGCGCCGCGCCGGTCGAGATCAGCATCAGAATCCCGAGCGCGATGTTCTCGTGCACGATCGGGACGCAGACAAGCGCGCGCGTGTCGATGCGGCGGTAGAAGGCGGGCACCTTGCCGTCGTCGAAGAGACCGAGGCCTTGGGGGTCCTCCCAGATGATGATTTTCTGGGTCTCAAACGCCGCCGCGGCCGGATCGCGGCCGGCAAGGTCGCGGTGGCCGGCGAACATGCGGCCGAACTCGGCGATCTCATCCGGGCTGAAGCGCGACCCCCTGACGAGAGACGGCACGCTCAAGGGACCGTCGGCCAACAGGACCAGCACGCGGTCGTAGTCGAAATAGCGTCGGATCGAATCGATCAGGGCCTCGCACAGATCGGGCAGCTCGCGCACCGCGGAAAGCCTCTGGCCGAGTGCCGCCAGCAGGCTGAGCTCCCGGAACTGCCGGGCGATCCGCTCGGACATGCGGTTGAACGCGTCCGCCAGGTCCTGCAGGTCGGCGCTGCCCTGGATCGGGGCGCGGCCCGAAAAATCCCCCGCGGCAAAGGCCCTGGTGCTGTCGGTCAGCTTCTTGAGCGGGGCCATGCTGCGGCGGATCGACACCGAGCTCAGAAAAAGGGCGATCAGCAGGATCAGCAGGCCGATCAGTGCGAACACCGCCTCGAAATCGCGAATCGACGCGAGAACCGTCTTGTTGGACTGGGTCAGGACGATCGTCCAGCGATCGACCGCGAAACGGGACGCCAGGAACAGATGGTGGGCCGTGGCCCATTGCTCCTCGCCGCCATCGCGCCAGGCGAAGCTCCACAGGCTCTCCTTGCGGGCCGCCGCCCGCAACTCGGCGACCAGCCGCAAGGGTTCGGCCACGGAGGCGACCAATACCTGATCGGTCTGGTCGGCGACGCACAGATCGAGCCCGGGCGGCAGGTTGAAGTCGGTGTCGACGCTCCACAGATAGTCGGTGTCGATCTCGCCGACCAGCCACTCCTCGGCGCCGACCGGGACCGCCATGAACAGGCGCGGGGTATCGCCGCCCCGCTCCCGTTTGAAGATCAGGCTCAGATCGCGGTCCTTCGTCTTCAGCTCTTCAGGCGTCGCCGCGCAGCGGCCGGGGTCGTCGCCCAGCAGGAGCCGGCCGCCTTGCGGGCCGAACCGGCACAGGCTTTCGAAACGGCGTTGTCGGAACGGGTCCACCGGACGCGTTCCGGTCCGGCCGGGGTTTGCGGGGAGTGTCGCGTCGTGGGCGGCGTGGAGCTTGATTTCGGTTTCCAGCAGCAGCAGTCGCTCGTAGATGGACAGACTCAGGCTCTTGGTCTGCTGGCGCATCTGGCGGTAGCTCACGCTTTTGAGCTCGCCTTCGAGTTGAAAAAAAGAAAAGGCGATAATGGTGGCGAGCGGCAGCATGACGCAGCAGAAGAAGAGGATGAGGATGCGGTGGGAGAGCCGGGTGTTGGTGAAAAAAGATGCGTTGCGCATGTCCGCCCTGCCTGGTCAATAGCTGGAAACCAGCCCGTAATAGCTGCCGTTGTTGGCGCGGATGACGTCGTCACGGCTTTCGTCGGCCGTCAGCGGGAAATTGGTTTGGCCGTCGGCGCCCTTGCTGGAGAGGTCGAAGTCCGTGTTGATCGGGTGGAGGCTGAGGTCCTTGCGCACTTTCTGGTGCTTGTCGCCGGTGATCGGCCAATAGTCGAAGGGGTTGCCCCAGGCATCCGTGTACCCGTCCAGCCCGGCCTCTGCCAGGGTGTCGGGAAACCGCCCATTCTCCGCGTTAAAACCGTAGATTCGTTTTTCGATGGACTTCAGATCGGCGACGACCGCGCTGATCTTGGCCTTGTTGCGGAAGGCCACGTAGCTTGGAAACGCCAGCGCCGCCAGGGTGCCGATGATGGCCGCCACGATCATGACCTCGAGCAGGGTGAAGCCGCGCCGCTGGGTCACCCACAGGACCGCCCTCCGGACGGGCGGGAGGGGCCGGACCCCGGGCCCGTGTCCCGCGGGATGATTGAGGGTCTCTTTCAAACCGAGTACCGTTTGGAATCCGTCGTTTGGGTGCCGGGAAAAGGCGCTGCCTGCCGGGCGTCACCACATGGCAGGGGCGCTCCTTAAGTTATCGACCGGATTCGACGGCTTCTTTAGCGCTCATTGCGCGGACCGGACGGCGGACAGGGGCCTTGGGGGGATGGCGGGGTTGGGGAAAAAACAGTGGATGGACGATTCCACGGAGAGGAACCGCCGGCGGGTCAGGCCGCGCTGCCCTTCAGGCCGATCTCCTCGGCCACGGCGCGCATGCCCTGGATGGTGTCGGCGATGAGGTCGGCGAGCTCGACGCCCAGCATCGCGGCCCCCTGCTCGATGATGCCGCGGTCGACGCCGGCCGCGAAGCGCTTGTCCTTCCACTTCTTCCTGACCGATTTGGCCTCCATGTCCATGATGCTGCGCGACGGCCGCACCAGGGCCGAGGTCGTCACCAGCCCGGTCAGCTCGTCGACGGCATAGAGGACCTTTTCCATTTCGGACTCGGGTTTCACCTCCGAGCAGATCCCCCAGCCGTGGCTGACCACCGCGCGGATGTATTCCGCGGGCCAGCCGCGCCCGGTCAGGATCTCTTCGGTCTTTTTGCAGTGCCGGTCCGGGTACTGCTCGTAGTCCAGATCGTGGACGAGGCCGACGACGCCCCACTTTTCCTCGTCCTCACCGCGCTGGCGGGCGAAATGGCGCATGACCGCCTCGACCGCCAGGGCGTGCTTGATCAGACTCTCGCTGCGGTTGAACTCCGTCAGCAGTTGAAAGGCCTCTTCGCGCGTAGGGGCGGCAGGGCTCATGGAAAGGTCTCCTTCTGCCCGGTTTCAGTGTAACTGCCTGTTCGGCCGGGAAAAATAAGGAAAACGGGTGAAGTGGTTTCAAAACCTCGGATCACGTTTGCGGGCAAGGCGCAGACCGATTCGAAAGCGCAGCAACCTTTTTCGGTTGTGAGCATTTCGAGAGATCCGCAACGCCGCCCCCAGACGTCAGACGGGGTTATGAAATTACTTCTAAGATGATCGCCGCGCGCCTGTCAAGCTTCCGCGGCACTCTTTTTTGTCTTGATACTTTTGCGGCCGCCGGTTAGATTGGGCCCCATGCCCAACCGCCCCCCCACATCCGGCACACGCTGACGATGGCGCACCCGGCCAGACAGAGCCCCCGCCTCCCCCTGACCTACCTCGTCTACTGCACCGCGAACCTCATCGGGGTGCTGATGATGTTTCTGATCAATCGGTTCACGCCCCTCGAAATCTTCAGAACCCAGCGCGCCTTCATCTTCGAGCAGGGCTGGATGCTGGTCCTCGTCTTCTTCCCCGTGGTGTTCGGGGCCGGCTTTTTCCTTTTGAGCCGGGTCCAGCACACGGTCGCCGTCGGACTGGCGCGCAAGGCAAGGGGCGAGCCCCTGGAGCCGGCCGCCCGGCTGGCGGTCCGCCGCCGCCTGCTCAACCTGCCTTTCGCGATGGCCGCCATCAACCTGGCGATGTGGATCGCCGTCGCGGGCATCATCGGCCTTTTTTTCCAATATTTCAGGGAGGCGCCCCTGAGACTGACCGTCATCCTCATCTTCCGCGGGGTGATGGTCGGTCTGATCACCTCCTCGCTGTCGTTTTTTTCTATCGAGATGCTCTACCGCAGCCGTCTGATGCCCCTGTTCTTTCAGGAGGACAGCCCGACCGATATCCCCAAGACCTTCCGCGTGTCCATCGCCAGGCGCATCCGCCTGCTCTACGGCTCCGGGACGATCAACCCCATGCTGCTGCTGGTCGGCACCCTCGCCTTCGTCCTCTGGGAGGCCCGCGACCACGGGGACCCGGGCGCGGCGCTGGTCGGCGACATCCTGATCTTCACGCTGGTGCTCTACGGAATATTCGTGGTCGTGGCCCTGGGGTTGAATTTTTTGGCCGGAAGATCCATCCTGGAGCCCGTCCGCGGCATGCTGGCCCTGGCGCAAAAGATCCGCGGGGGCGATTTCAACAGTCGCGTCCAAGTGGTTTCAAACGATGAGCTGGGGGTGCTGGGCAACGCCATGAACGCCATGGCGGCCGGATTGATCGAGCGTGAGCGGCTGCAGCGGTCGCTCAACCTCGCCAAGGAGGTTCAACAGGCGCTCTTGCCGAAAAAGGCCCCCGCAAGTCAGGGGCCTGGACGTGGCCGGAACCAGCCATTACTGTGACGAGACCGGCGGGGACTATTTCGACTACCTGCTCGATGGCCGCCCCGAGCCGCGGGAGCTCAGCGTGGTGGTCGGCGATGTTTCCGGCCATGGGGTCTCCGCGGCCCTGCTGATGACGAGCTGCCGTGCCTTTTTGCGCCAGCGGGCGGCCGCGGGCGGTTCCCCGGGGGCCATCGTCGGCGATGTCAACCGTCAGCTGGCTCAGGACGTGGAGGACTCGGGCAGTTTCACAACCCTTTTTTTTCTCAAGTTGAGCCTTGAGGACCGCTCGTTCGCCTGGGTGCGGGCCGGCCACGAACCGGCGCTCTTTTACGATCCGGCGGCCGACGTGTTCCATGAGCTGCGGGGCGCAGGACCGGCGCTCGGGATGCATGCGCACTGGGATTACTCGGAAAACCGCCGCGACGGCCTCGTGCCCGGTAATATTTTCGTGATCGGCACCGACGGGGTCTGGGAGGCGCGCAATCCGGCCGGGGAGATGTTCGGCCGGCAGCGGCTCTGCGAAATCGTCCGCCGCAAGCGCACCGCGGGGGCTCGGCAGATCGTGGCCGCCTGCCTCGAGACCCTTGAGCGGTTCCAGGGGCCGGCCCAGAGCGAAGACGACGAGACATTGATCGTAATCAAGATCGTGGATACGACAGGCGTAGGCAGCTTTGAATAACTCGAATTGAGGAGAGCCAATGACAACGGAGAAAAAGCTGGAGATCAACGAGCTGGTAGGATTTGCCATGGATTTCATCCACCAGGCCGGCGAAAAAGCCATGGCGTTTTACGGCAAGGGGCAGCCCCAGGTAAAATTCGACCAGGGGGTCGTCACCGAGGCCGAGCTGCAGCTGACCGAGTTTTTCCAGGCCGAGCTGCACAGCCGTTTTCCCGAGCACAAGATGTTCAGCTACGATGCGGTCAACGAGGAGTATTCCCACGAGGGCAAGCGCTATCTGTGGACCTTCGACCCCCTGGAAGGGGTGGCCAATTTCCAGGCGGGGATCCCGATCTGGGGGCTCTCACTGGCACTGCTCGAGAACTTCTGGCCGATATTCGGCGTTTTCCTGATGCCGGCCACCGGCGACCTGTTTCACGCCAAGGCCGGCGAGGGCGCCTTCTGGGGCCGGCGGTCGATCAAAATCCCGACCGCCGAGGGCCTCAACGACGAAAGCGTGCTCCTGACCTTTTCCCGCTTCCACCAGCACTACCGCACCAACTTTCCCGGCAAGATCCGCAGCCTGGGGTGCACCTCCGCCCATATCTGCTACGTGGCCATGGGCCGGGCGGACGCCGCTCTGATCGCCAACGAGTCCTTTCAGGGGTTGGCCGCCGCGCGGGTGATCCTGGAGGCGGCCGGCGGCAAACTCGCCAAGCTCGACGGCAGCGAGTTCTTCCTCAACGAGTACCTGGACGGACAGAAAATCGTCGACCCATTGCTGGTGGCCGCCGAGGAAACGCTGTCGTCGGTGCGAAATACGCTGCAGCTGGTCGAATAGACGAAGAAGAAATGAACCCGCAGGTTATTAGATCGGCAGCCAAATAGGCAAAGGTCGTCATGCCGGACTTGAACCGGCGTCCACACTCGGCCTGGATTCCTCGCGGACTTGATCCGGAACCCGCCGGAATGACCAATATCGGCATATTCAATTGCCGGAGACCTAATAAAGGGGCACGACCATGAAACCCTGGGTGAAACGCAGCGTCACCGGTCTGGCGGTGGTCGTGGCGGTGGCCGCGGCCGGAGCCGGCTGGCTTTTGGCCAAGGCCCTGCCCATCGGCACCGGGTTTGCGGCCAAGTACATCTGCTCGAGCGTCTTCGTCTCCGGCCGCGATGACGCCGCGACCTTTCGCGAAGACGTGCGGCCGGTGAACCCCCTCTCCCGTCTCGTCTCCTATCGCGTCGACCGCAAGGCCGGGTCCGTCACCGCGGACGCCTACGGCTTTGCCGAAGCCACGGCGATCTACCGTGAAGGGTGCGGCTGCACGCTCGCGGTGGGCCGAACGGAGGCCGATCTTCGCAGCCAGCCCATCGCCGCCCCAGCGATCCGGGAGAGCCGCCTCGACGACTTTCCCGGGCCGATCGCCGGTCGGGAAATTCTGGAACCGCTGCCGCCGGGTATCGACGCCGCGCAGCTGAAGAAAGCCCTGGATGCCGCCTTCGCCGAAGAGGACCCGCGGAATCTGCGCAAGACCCGGGCGGTGGTGGTGATCTACGACGGGAGGCTCATCGCCGAGCGCTATGCGCCCGGGTTCAGCGCCCGGATGCCGCTGCTCGGCTGGTCGATGGGCAAGAGCGTCACCAACGCCCTGGTCGGGATTCTCGTCAAAAAGGGCAAGCTGCGGCTCGAGGACCCGGCCCCGGTCGCCGAGTGGCGGGCGGCGGGAGACCCGCGCGGGGCCATCACCCTGGACCAGCTGATGCGGATGAGCAGCGGTCTCGAGTTCGAGGAGGTGTACCTGCCCCTCACCGACGCCACCCGGATGCTATACGGAAGCGCCGACTTCGCCGCCTACGCCGCCGCCAAACCCCTGGCCGGCGCGCCGGACTCCCGGTGGAACTACTCCAGCGGCACGGCCAACATCATCAGCCGCATCGTCCGCCGGACGGTGGAGCAGGACACCCCCAACTACTACGGTTTCCTGCGCTCGGAACTGTTCGACAAGATCGGGATGACCAGCGCAGTGATGGAAGCCGACCCGTCCGGCACCTTCGTGGGCTCTTCGTACACGCTGGCCACTGCCCGCGATTGGGCCCGGTTCGGACTCCTGTACCTTCAGGACGGGATCTGGCAGGGCGAGCGGATTTTGCCCGAAGGCTGGGTCGCGTACACCACCACCCCCACCGCCAAAGCACCCAAGGGCGAGTACGGGGCCCTGTTCTGGCTGAACGCCGGCGCGGCCTCGGACCCGGCCGACCGTCTCTGGCCGTCTGTGTCACCCGATGCCTATGCCGCCCAGGGGTTCCAGGAGCAGAAGGTCATCGTCGTCCCCTCGCGCAAGCTCGTGCTGGTGCGGTTCGGTGCCACTTCCGTGCGCACGGCGTGGAATACCGAGGCGTTCATCGCCGGTGTTCTGGCGGCCCTGCCAAGGTGAGGTTCAGAACTCTTCGATGCCTTCCCCGCGTTCGACCAGGTGCTCCATGGCCGCATAAATGCCGGCATAGTGACTCATGGCGCCCTGAAGACGCGAGAGGACCGGGTCGTCCGCACCGAGCAGGCCTTTGGACCTCGCCACCAACTCCAACCCCGCCTGCAGATGACGGCCGATTTCCACGACCAGCTGCTTGCGCCGGCGGTGCTTCAGCCGCTCGCGCTGGATCACCGGCAACAGGCGCTTGATCGAATACTCCACGAGCGCGTCCCGTGGGGCTTCGTGCTCCCGGGATATCTCCTCCAGGCAGATCAGGGTCCGGCGGCTGATGACAAAGGTTTTCTGCACGCGGTCCAGGGAGCGGAACTCTTCGGCTTCGAGCTCCCGCGCGATGGTGTTGAGGGTGTCGACATCTTCGATCAGGTGGTCGAACAGCGATTTCTGCTTGATGCCCAGATGAACGGCAGCGACGCTGAGGGCTTCAATGGCACGCGACGACAGCTTGAACGTGGCCCTGACCGACTGCCGGCCCCTGAGATCCTCCGGGCTGGGCTGAGGCAGATCGATTCCGTCGAGAAACGAGTGGCCTTCTTTTTTTTGCATCCGTACCTACCTTTTAGTGCCCCAAATCCATTATCTTATAAAGATATATAAAAAAGTAATGTGACTATATTGACATTAATATGATATATCTTATTATATATGCCAAGAGCGTAAATCAATAATACAACAAAACGCAAACAAAACAACACCAAAATCAGAGGAGGTACCCCATGATGGATCTGATTCGATGGAATCCCTGGAGAGGAATGGCGGACATGCGCCACCAGCTGAACCGGTTCTTTGATTTGCCCCTGCTTGGTTCCGATTGGCTCGAGCCTGGCGGCGGACTGGAAGCCTGGCATCCGGCCGTGGATGTTTACGAGAAGGACGGCAAGGTGGTGATCAAGGCCGAACTGCCCGGACTGGAGAAGAAGGACATCAGCCTTGATGTCAACAACGGCGTTCTGACCCTGAAAGGCGAGCGCCGCCACGAGGAGGAGGTCAAGGAGGAAAAGTTCTATCGCAAGGAGATCACCAGCGGAAAATTCGTCCGCTCTTTCGCCCTTCCGGCGGATGTCGAGGTCGAGAAAATCGCGGCCGAGTTCAAGGACGGGATTCTCAGCATCGAGGTCCCCAAGCCGGAAGGGAGCCGGCCCAAACAAATCACGGTTCACTGACGGTGGAGCATTCCTTCGGTACGGAGGGGGTCGAGAGGCCCTCTCCGTTTTTTATTTGAACCGGACAAGGGTCTGCTGGTACTGATCGGCGTGGACGTGCCCCGTTTTTCTCAGAATGGACAGGATCCAGCGCGCCCGCCAATTGAGCCAGCGGCTGTTGCGGGTAGGCTTCTCCGACAGGGGCTTGGGGATGACGGCCGTGAGCCGCACGATCTCCTCCAGGTTGAGCTGCGCGGCGCTCTTGCCGAAATAATGCCGTGCGGCGGCCTCGACCCCGAAAACTCCCGGTCCGAATTCGATCACGTTCAAATAAAGGTGAAAAATCCGGTTCTTGGAAAGCTTCTGCTCCAATTGTCGGGCGATGAGGTACTCCTTCACCTTGCGGGTGTAGCTGCGCTCCGTGGACAGATAAAGATTCTTGGCCAGCTGCTGGGTGATGGTGCTTGCCCCGCGAACGATCTGCCCTTGTTCCAGGTTCTTGCGGACCGCTTCCTGCACCTCCTCGTAGTCGATCCCCTCGTGCTCGTAGAAACGGGCATCTTCCGCCACCCTTACTGCGTCTTTGAGCAGCTCCGGTATGCTTTCAAAGCTGACCCAGACCTGGCGACGCTTGAAGGGCGCCCCGTCGCGTCGCGCTTCCCGAAGGCGCTGGTCGATCAGAGCGGTGGTTTTGGGGTTGTGGGTTTTGAGGGAATTGACATCGGGCAGGCTGAGGGTGATGGCCAGGAACGCGCCCACCGCAAGGAGCAGACCACAAAGACCGACGATGAACACAAGCCGCTTCAAAAGCAGTGCCCCTGCGTTGCACGGGTTGGCGGATGAGGGCGCGGACCGCAGCGCCCTCTGAACCCACCTCTAACCAATGGAGGCACCGGAGTCAACCGGCATCGACCCTCTCTTTCTCGGCGCAGGCTCGGGCGCCGGTGCGATCCAGGACGGGTCCCTCGCGGCCTGCCCGGGCCAATGGCGACCCAGGGCCGGTGCCCTGATTCGGGCGGTCTCATCGCCGAATCCGTTTCACCGAGATTGTCAAAATAAATAAACGTATTATAATTGGGTGTTTGACAGGTGGCCAGTTCCGGTCTGAGACGCCACAAGTGATCGACAACTCGAACAGATTTGAGCTCGCCAAATGCGAAAAACCCTCAAAATCGTTCTCATCCCGCTGATTTTACTCTGGAAAGCACTGACTATCACCCGCGGTGTGGTCGCCAATCTGGTGATTCTGACATTGGTCATCCTGGCCGTGGCCGTTCTCTTCAGGGACAAGGAGGCCCGGCTGCCGGAGCGTGCGGTCCTGGTGATCGACCCGGTCGGCAGCATCGTCGAGCAAAAAGCCGAGAATCTGTTGTCCAACCAGCTGTTCGGCGAGACCGCCTTGGCCGAAACCCTCCTCCAGGACCTCTTGGGCGCCATCGATCACGCCGGCACGGATGACCGTATTCAAGCCATCCTGCTGGACCTCGACAAGCTGGAGAGCGCCGGGTTGAGCAAACTCCAGGAAATCGGGGAAGCGCTGAAGCGGTTCCGGGCCAGCGGCAAGCCGGTCATTGCCGCCGCCGACATTTACTCGCAAAGAGCCTATTTTCTGGCGGCGCACGCGGACCGGGTATATCTCGACCCGATGGGGGTCGTCATGCTCTCCGGGTTCGGCGTCTACCGGAATTATTACAAGAGCGCCCTGGACAAGCTTCAGGTCCAATTTCACGTCTTCACGGCCGGCAGCTACAAATCGGCCCTCGATCCGTTCACCCGCAACGACATGTCGACCTCGGACCGCGAGGCCAGCTCCGCGGTGCTGTCCGTCTTGTGGGACCAATACACGGCCGGGGTCTCCCAGCTCCGGGGGGTGGAGGCCGCGGTCGTTGACGACTACATCAACCGGTTTCCAGACCACTTGGCGGCCGCCGGCGGGGACGCGGCGAAGCTGGCCCTGGAGAGGCACCTCGTGGACGGCCTCAAGAGCCGCGACCAGGTGCGACAGGAATTGACGGAGCTCGTGGGCGAAGACGCCCGAGCAAAGAGCTTCAACCAGGTGAGGCTTGTCGACTATGCCGCCGCCCGGCAAGACAAGCACACGGACGGGCAACAGAAGGTGGGCGTGGTGGTGGCGAAGGGGGTGATTCGCGATGGCGCCCAGCCGGCCGGTACGATCGGCGGGGACTCTCTGAGTGCCATTATTCGCAAGGCCCGAGGGGACGCCGGCATCAAGGCCTTGGTGGTCCGCATCGACAGCCCCGGGGGCAGCGCCTTTGCCTCCGAGCGCATCCGGCGTGAGATCGAATTGACCCGCCAGGCCGGCAAACCTGTGATCGTGTCGATGAGCTCGGTCGCCGCCTCGGGTGGCTACTGGATCGCCTCGGCCGCCGATGAGATCTGGGCCTATCCGAGTTCGATCACGGGGTCCATCGGCGTTTTCGGGGCCTTTCCGACATTCGAAAAAAGCCTCAAGGCTTTAGGAATCTCCAACGACGGTGTGGGCACCACCCGCATGGCGGATGCCTTCAACCCCAGCCGGCCGCTGAACGACTTCGTGGCCGAGTCGATGACCCAGCTCGTCGAGCACAGCTACCGGGTGTTCACCCGCACCGTGGCCCTGGGCCGCGACATGCCCGTCGCAGACGTCGCCACTGTCGCCGAGGGGCGTATCTGGGCCGGGAAAACCGCGCAGGAACTCGGTTTGGTGGACAAGCTCGGGTACCTGCACGAGGCCGTCGCTTCGGCGGCACGGCACGCGGGGCTCGAACAGTACCGCACGGTCACTCTCGAACAGGAGCTCACCCGCCGGGAACAGCTTTTGAAACGGGTCAACGAGCTCGTGCGGATACCGATCGGCAAACTGATCACGAGTGCATGGCCGCAATTAGCGGCCTTCGAAGCGGCGACCCGGATCAGCGCTCTGGCTCCGTTGAGCGATCCCCGCGGGCTTTACGCCTACTGCCCGACCTGTATCGAACCCTTGGCCGACGCCTGGAATTGGTAGCACAATAAGACAATTGTGGTTTTAGATGGTGCCTACGCCCCAATCGGCAGCGTGAGGCAGGAGGTTTCGATGAAGGACAAAAAGACGATCAAGCGGGACATTTTGGGGAAATTTCGGCTCCTCAAGGCAGAAAACGGCGACACACTGCCCCCGCATTGGTTGGAATTCGTATACCTGAAAAAGCTCACCGGTAACGAAAAGAAACTGTTCAAGAAAGCCGTTCAGGAGTTGGCGGCGGTCGGCCTGATCGAATATGCCGAAGGCCCCGATTTAAATCTGAGGCTCACCCAGAAGGGAGAGAATCTGATTTATTCGGGTGACCTTCAGAAGACCGGGCGCGAGTCGTCGCAGGGCAACTCGATCTTCCACTTTACCGGGACCGAGGTGTGACGGCGGGGGGGAGATCGTTTGGGGCATACTCGCGGGGTTCTGAAAAAAAAAGCGGTTCAGGGTCTCCCGGATCCTGAGCCGCTTTTTTGCAGTGCGTCGGCGATCCCGCTTTGGGGCTATTTGAGCAAATCGTTCAGCAGGGATTCGCGGATCATTTTGCCGGCAATCGCATCCGGCTCGACGACGTAAGTGCCGTCTTCGACTGAGCGTTTGAGCGTCGCGACCTTTTCGGAGCGCACATCGGGGATTTCCTGAAGCCGGTTCTGGGCTTCGCGAATGCGCTTGGCCGTATCGGAAATATGCACGGTGTCCCCCGTCATTTTCCGTTCGCGGGACGCTTGCTCCTCCACCCGCTCGATTTTCTGTTTGGCCTGAACCTGACTGACGTAGCTGTCGATGGCTGATGTCTGATTTTTAGTATTGATTTCCATATCGTTTCTCCTTAATCGCACCACCGAACCGATGAGGCCCGGTCACTGGTCACATCCTATCAAAAGCATTGGGGGTCGTCAAACATGTGCCGTTGATGATAGTATCGCCTCAATTCCCGTGAACTTTAGTTTTTTTTCCACAATTTTTTGCATTTTCCAAAAAAGCCTCATCGATGAACACTTCGAAGCCGGGTGGCCAGGATCCCTATCGGAGAGCACTCAACAGCGCGCTCAGGATTCTCGCACAGCGCGACCACAGCGAGAACGAGCTCGGCCTGAAACTGCAACGCAGGGGTTTTGAGGAGAGCGTCACCCGTCAAGTGCTCGGCGAATGCCGGCGGCTGAACTACCTGGATGACGCACGCACGGCACGGCGGCTCATCGATCAGTTGAAGCGCAGGGGCTGG
Organism: uncultured delta proteobacterium; assembly: GCA_963716785.1. GTDB lineage: Bacteria > Desulfobacterota > Desulfobacteria > Desulfobacterales > SpSt-501 > SpSt-501. The sequence continues at coordinate 391,272 of CAVQUW010000018.1, forward strand.
GGTCTGCGACGCATTCAGTGCGAGATGGCTAAAAAAGGTCTCGCCGGGTCCGAGCACACCGGACTGCTGCGGGAATGCTTTCCGGTCGCCGAGGAGTTGAGGCTGGCCCTCCAGGTGCTCGACAAGCGGGCCGCCGCATTTGACCGCGAGCCGGATGCCGGGCGGCGGAAGATGCGCATTCAGCGCTTTCTGCGCTCCCGCGGTTTTTCGGATAGCGTCATTTTCGATCTGCTGCGCGGGTATTGAGGGCCGTTTGCGGCGTATTGACAAAAGGGGCTCTCCCGGGCAATGTCGGGGGGGGGGTCGGGTTCATGCAAAGACCCTTCCGGGGCATTTCCGACACGGTGATCCGTTTCCGGGAAACCGTCGAACCGAGTTTTCGTTCAAGGGCAGGGATTTCTTTCCGGACCCCTACATGGACATCAAATACAGCGAGGCACGCCATGCGAATCATCATCGTGGGCGGCGGATGGGGCGGTTGTGCGGCCGCCCTGGTCGCCGCCAAATCGGGGGCGGAGACGGTGCTGATCGAGCGCACCGACATGCTGCTCGGCACCGGCCTGGTCGGCGGCATCATGCGCAACAACGGCCGGTTCACGGCAGCGGAGGAAATGACGGCCATGGGGGCCGGTGAGATCTTCCATCTGACCGATCGCAATTCGCTGCACCGTGAGATCGACTTTCCGGGCCACCGCCATGCCAACCTTTACAGCGTCGCCCGCATGGAGCCGATGGTGCGCAGCCTGCTCCTGTCCATGGGGATTTTCATCCACTGTCAGGCACGGGTCACGGATGTCGAAACCAAGGATGGGGTTATCCGCGCGGTTCTCGCCAGGCAGGGAGAAGAGTCCCGGAGATTCGAAGGCGATGTTTTTGTGGACGCCACCGGCACCGCCGGAGGCCCCGCGAACTGTAACAAGTACGGCAACGGCTGCGCCATGTGCGTGCTGAGGTGTCATGCCTTCGGCGGCCGCGTAAGCGTTGCCGCCAAGGCCGGCGTCAAGGAGATGATCGGCCGCAAGGGAGAGCGGGTCGGGGCCATGAGCGGCTCCTGCAAGCTGCTCAAGGAATCACTCGACCCGCAGATCGTAGCGGTGCTCGATCAAAAAGGGGTGGCGGTCATCCCCATGCCGGCGTCCAAGATCCTGAAAGGCAAACTGGACCTCAAATGCTGCCAGCAGTACGCGATCCCCGAATTCGAAGAAAACCTCGTCCTGCTCGATACCGGACACGCCAAGCTCATGACCCCCTATTTTCCCCTGGAACTGCTGCGGGAGATTCCGGGCTTCGAAAACGCCCGTTACGAGGACCCGTACGCCGGCGGGTTCGGCAATTCCATCCGCTACATCGGTATGGCCCCGCGGGACGATGCCCTCAAGGTCGAGGGGGTGGAAAACCTTTTTTGCGCTGGTGAAAAAGCGGGCCTGCTGGTCGGACACACCGAGGCCATCTGCACGGGGACCCTTGCCGGCTACAACGCCGTGAGGTCGGTCCGCCGGGAGAAACCGCTTGTCCTGCCCGAGGCCCTAGCGGTCGGCGACGCCATCCGGTTCGTGAGGCGGCAGATGCAGGAGGAAGGCATACTCAGCCTCAAGTACACTTTCTCCGGGTCGGTCTACTTCGACCGCATGCATGCGACGGGTTTGTACACGACCGACACGGTCGCCATCGAGCGGCGAGTGGGCCAAGCCGGGCTTGCCGGCATATTCGCCGGCCGCTGACCCTCTCCGAAGTTTCGCGGATCAGACCGCTTATACCGCTTGTCATATTAACGTTCCGAAAATGAGGATGGCGGTATCAGTGGTGGTAAGCAAATAACGTCCGGCAACCGGAACGTTATTTTGACAACCACTATAGACCCTCCAAGGCGAGCGCATCGGCGGCGGATTGCTGCCGGATGCTTCAGTGAAAGTAGCGCCGCGATCAGCAGTTCCAGCAGGCGACGCGGTGGCCGGGACGGCGCTCTTCCATCGGCGGCTCCTGGTGCCGGCACTGACCGGTACGGTGCGGGCAGCGGCTTTGGAAACGGCAGCCCGGCGGCGGATCGAGGGGATTGGGGGGCTCGCCGGCGTAAGTGATCCGGCGCCGGGCGCGTTGGACCCGGGGGTCGGGTACGGGCACGGCCGAAAGCAATGCCAGCGTGTAAGGGTGCAGCGGGCTTTGGTAAAGCTCGTCGCGGCCGGCGATCTCAACGATCTTCCCGGCATACATAATGGCGATGCGATGGGAGATGTGGCGCACTACGGCCAGGTCGTGCGCAATGAAGAGGTAGGCCAGGCCGAGGTCGCGTTGAAGGTCCTGCAGAAGGTTGACGATCTGGGCACGGATCGAGACGTCCAGGGCCGAAACCGGCTCGTCGGCAACGATGAATTCGGGGCTCAGGGCGAGGGCCCGCGCTATACCCACCCGCTGGCGCTGACCGCCGCTGAAGGCGTGCGGATAACGGCTGCCGGCGTCGGGTGGTAGACCGACCCGCTCGAGCAGGTCGGCGACCCGCCGGCCCGCTTCCCGGGAGCTCGCCGCCAGACCGTGGACAAGCAGCGGTTCGGCCACGATGTCGCTGATCCGCATGCGGGGGTTCAGGCTGGCATAAGGGTCCTGGAAGACGAGCTGCATGTGGCGCCGCAGAGGTCTCAGCGCCCCGACGTCGGCATCGGTAATGTCTCTCCCCTGGAAGAAGATGCGGCCGGCCGTTGCCGGCACCCGTCGCAAAATGGCCCGTCCGGTCGTACTTTTCCCCGACCCCGATTCGCCCACCAGGCCCAGTGTCTCACCGGGGGCAATATCAAAGGACAAGTCCTCCACGGCATGGACCACCAGTCGGTGCTGGCCCCAAAAACCGCTGCGCCCGACATTGAAGCGCACGCTCAGCCCCTCCACCCGCAACAGGGGCGTCTGATCCTCAGGCGCCGCCGCCGTCTGATGGGAATCCTTGTCCATTAAAACAACCGTTTTCCTCTCTTCAATCCGCTCCGCAAACGGCGAACCGGCCCCGACCCTCCGTCTGCCGGTCAGGGCATGAGCCGCCCCGCGCACCAGCATGAGACCAGCCGGTCTTCCTCATACGGGGTGAGCTCCGGTTGACGGCCGCAGCCCGCCTGCGCGCGGCTGCAACGGGCCGCGAAGGCGCACCCGGACGGGGGGGCGATCAGGTTGGGCGGGGCCCCGTCGATGGAGACCATGCGTTCGGTGATCTCGTCCGGCCGCGGCGTGGCCCGGAGCAGCCCCTGGGTGTAAGGGTGCACCGGACGCTCGAAGAGGTCCTCGGCCAGTCCGACCTCGACGATCTTGCCCGCGTACATCACGGCCACCCGGTGGCAGATCTGGGCGATGACCCCCAGATCGTGCGTGATCATGATCACCGAGAGCTTAAGTCGACGCTGAAGCTCGGCCAGCAGCTCCAGGATCTGGGCCTGGATGGTCACATCCAGGGCCGTGGTGGGCTCGTCGGCGATGAGGAGCTGCGGTTCGCAAGCAAGCGCCATGGCGATCATCGCCCGCTGGCGCATCCCGCCCGAAAGCTCGTGGGGGTGTTGGCGAAATCGTCGTTCAGGGGCGCCGATGTCCACCATTTCCAGCAGCTCGACGGCCCGTTGCCGAGCCTGCTTTTTGCTCATGCCGAGGTGGTGCCTCAGGACTTCGGTGATTTGAGTGCCGATGCTGAACAGGGGGTTGAGGGACGTCATCGGGTCCTGGAAGATCATGGCGATCTCCCGGCCCCTGACCCGGCCGAGGAGATCGCGGCCTTCGGCCCCCAGGAGGCTTGCGCCCTTCCAGCGGATGCGACCGGCCGTGATCTCACCGGGGGGGGTAATCAGTCCCATCACGGCCTGAACCGTGACGCTTTTACCCGAGCCCGACTCGCCGACGAGCCCCAGGGTTTCACCGGTGTCGACCGCCAAGTTGACGCCGCGCACCCCCTGCACGATGCCGTTGCGAGTGGTAAAGTGGACTGTCAGGCCCTCGATTTCGAGCAAGGGGCTCGCCGGGTGCGCGCTCATCGAGCCTCTTCCCCCCGCCGGGGGCACCGCCGGTGCCGCGTTGGCGACGTGCCCGCATCTGCCTGGCAAATTGCTTTTCGCGCTCCTGAGGGTCGGAGACCAGCCGCATCCAGCTGGCCACGAGGTTGATGCCGACAACGGTCAGCGCGATGGCGATGCCCGGAAAGGTCACCAGCCACCAGGCGCGGAACATGTAGTCCTTGCCGGCGGCCACATCCAGCCCCCAGGATGTGGCCGGGGGCTGGATGCCCATCCCCAGAAAAGAGAGTGCTGCCTCGGCCAGAACGATCCGGGCGAATTCGAGGATGGCCAGGGTGAGCAGCGGCGAGGTGAGGTTGGGCAGGATATGGCGAAAGATCACCCGCAGCGCGCTGCAGCCTACGACTTCAGCGGCTTCGACATAGGCGGTCTGGCGCACCGAAAGCACCGCCCCGCGCGTCATGCGCCCATAGACCATCCAGCCGTTGAAGGCGAGCACCAGAATCACCGTCACCATGCTTGGCCCGATGACGGCCAGGATGATCAAGGCGATGAGCAGCCCCGGGAAGGCCACCTGGGTGTCGATCCAGCGCATGATGAGGCTGTCCGTCCGCCCCCCGCGGTAGCCGGCGATCAACCCGACGGCGACGCCGAAAACGCCGGCCAGCAGGACCACGGCGCCGCCGACCGCCAGGGAGATCCGGGAGCCGTAGATGAGGCGGGAGAGCACGTCGCGCCCAAGGTGGTCGGTGCCGAGAAGGTGCTTTAAGCCCCCGCCCTCGCTCCAGGCCGGAGGGGCGAGCCGCGCGCGCAGATCCTGGGCGGTGGGCTCGTGGGGCGCGATCAGCGGCGCGGCCGCGGCCGTCAGGAGCAAAAAGGCTACGAGGACCACGCCGGTGAATCCGGCCTTGTCGCGCCACAGCTCCTGTGCCAACTGCCTGATGAGGACGGCGCCGCTGCGCTCGTTCGTTTCGGCGATGGGTTTCGCGCTCATGGTCATTTCAGATTCAGACGCGGGTCGATGAGCCTGTAAACGATGTCCATCAAAATGTTGATCAGCACGACCAGGACGGCCACAGTGAACACGATGGCCTGGAGCAGGACCAGATCCTCGCGTTCGATGGCCTGGATGGCCGTGAGCCCGAGCCCGGGCCAGGCGAAGACGGTCTCCACCACGACCGAGTACCCGGCCACCGCCCGGATGAGCTCCCAGCCGCAGAGGGTCACGACCGGTACGGCGGCGTTGCGCAGGGCGTGAACGCCGACCACGCGGCGGAAGGGCAGCCCCTTGGCGAAGCCGGTCTTGACATACTGCTGGTTCAACTCGTCGATCATCGAGGAGCGCACGATCATCACTAACCGCGCCAAGGCTGGCAGCGCCATCGTGACAACCGGCATGACCGCGTGGGCCGGTGTGGCGATGCCGGAGGTGGGCAGCCATCCGAGCTGGACGGAAAACAGAACGATCAGCAGTAGTCCCAGCCAGAACTGGGGAACCGAGAGCCCGATCAGGCTCACCACCACCGTCGCGCGGTCCGAGAGGCCGCCCGGGCGCAGGGCCGCGATGATGCCGAGGGGGAGCGACAGGACAAAGGCGAGGCCGATGCCGAGCAGGGCCAGCTCCAGGGTCAGAGGCAACTTCTCAAAGACGATCCGCATGGCCGGCCGCCGCTGCCAGAGGGAGTCGCCGAAGTCGAGCCGGGTCAGGCCGCCCGCGAAATCGACGAACTGGATCCAGATGGGACGATCCAGGCCGAGCTGCTTTTCGAAGGCCGCCCGCTGTTCCACCGTGGCCTCGAGCGGCAGCATGACCTTGACCGGATCGCCGACCAGCCGCGTCACCACGAAGACCAGGACCGTGACACCGAAGATCACCACCGCGCCGTGCCAGAGGCGTTTGAGAAAATATCGGCCCATGGGATTGAAGTCGCCCGTCGGCCCGTCAGCCGGTTTCCAAAAACCCCGTGTGAATTGATGACCGGCCGACCGGCGACCGGCTGACGGGACGGACGCCTGTCATTTAACCTTCATTTCATTGACGAACATCTTGGCATCCACCCGGCCCGCCCAGCTCAGACGCTTGCTGACCCCGTAGACGTCCTCGATGTTGAGCAGCCACACGAAGTAAGCCTGGCCCTGGGCGCGCTTGACGGCCTGGTGGTAGAGGGCCGTGCGCTTGGCCGCGTCGGTTTCGCCGCGGGCGGAGTCGATCAGCGTCGCAAGCTCCTTGTCCGAGTTGGATGAGCCGATCCCTCCCGCCTTGTAGTAGGCCGAAAAGCTCTTGTCGGCGTCCATGAGCTCGTTTGAGCTCACGACGAAAATGGCATCCGCGCGGGTCTTGCGGTCGAAGAGCCGGTTCAGATATTCGTTGAACTCGAAAATCCGTACTTTGGGTTTCAAGCCGACGGCCTCCCAGTAGCCGGCCACTGCCTCCACCATTTCCCGGTCCTTGAGCCAGCGGCCCGCGGTTCCGATGACTTCGATGCTGGCACCCGCCGCCCCGGCCTCCTTCAGCAAGGCCTTGGCCTTGGCGGGGTCATAGGGATAGGCGGTCACCTCCTTGTTGAATCCGAAAAACGAAGGACTCAGCAGCTGCCCCTGGGCTACCTGGGCGAAACCCTCAAACAACCCCTCGGCCAGTGCCTTTTTGTCCACCGCGTAGTTCAGCGCCTGGCGTACCCGCAAATCCTTGGTTGGTCCGCTGTCGGCATTGAGGATGATGATCGGGTGCTCCAAGCCAAGGATGTGGATCGCCTGGGGCACTTTTTTGGTGAATTCGGGCAGCAGGTTCGTGATCACGTCGAATTCACCCGCCAGCAGCCCGGCCAGCCGCGTCCCGGAATCCGAGACGAAGCGATAGGTGACCTTCTGGACCTGGGGCTTTTCGCCCCAGTAGGCCGGGTTGGCTTCGATGCGGATGTTCTGGCCCCGGTTCCACCCCGCGAACTTGTAAGGGCCGGTTCCGACCGGTGCCTCGGCGAATTTGGCATCCCTGGCATACCCCGGGGGGACCATCTTCATCCAGTACAGGCGTGAGGGCAGGATGGGGTCCGGGCCGTCGGTGATGATCCGCACCGTGAGGTCGTCCACCTTCCCGGCATCCTTGATGGTCGAAAAAAAAGATACTTGTTCCGATTTGAAGCCCGGGTCGATGATGCGCTTCACGCTGAAGACCACCGCATCCGCGTTAAAGGGCTCGCCGTTGTGGAACTTGATCCCCGGGCGCAGCTTCACCTCCCAGGTCTTGGGGTCCACCAGCTTGGGTTCGGCGGCGGCCAGGCCCGGTTTGAGTTTTCCGTCCGGCGCCCGCGACATGAGGGTTTCGTAGATGTTGTCATTGACGGCCCGCTCTCCGCCGTCTTCGCGGATCTGCGGGTCGAGGGTCGTCGGCTCGGAGCCGAGGGCGATGGTGATTTCCTGGGCGGGAGCGGGTGCAGCGAGCAGACACAGGGCGAAGACGAAAATCACGTAACTTTTCAGGATGTTCATGAAGACCTCCTTTTGCCGGCGGGTCACGGTGGCGACGTCTGCGGCACGGCCAATCGCTAATGCCGCACATTCAGACAGGTTGACTATATTCAGGCTCTGGTTTTGTCAATCTCCTTGTGGCCGAGTACCGGGCGGCTGAGGCAAGGCGGGTTGAGTGCGGCCGCCCGCCAAGGTTCGGGAATCATTCGGTTCAAAGTAGGTGCGGGGCGTCTCGAACCCGTGCGATGCTCGGATGGGGCGGAGGGGCGGACCATCAGGGCCGCGAGGATGCGAAGGTGTTGCACTGCCCCACGTCCCCGGTTTCGAGTCCTTTTCGAAACCAGCGCACACGCTGAGCGGAGCTCCCGTGGGTGAATGAATCCGGAGTCACGTAGCCGCGCGAGCGCTGCTGCATGCGGTCGTCGCCGATGCTGCTGGCCGCGTTGAGCGCTTCTTCGATATCCCCTTCTTCAAGGATCTGCCGCGCTTTGTCCGCATGGTGCGCCCAGACGCCGGCCAGGCAGTCTGCCTGAAGCTCCATCATGACCGAGAGCTGGTTGGACTCGACCTCGCTCACCCGGCCGCGAAGCGCGTGCACCTTGTCGGCGATCCCCAGGAGGTTTTGCACGTGGTGCCCGATTTCATGGGCGATGACGTAGGCTTGGGCAAAATCCCCGGGCGCCCCGTAGCGGGACTTGAGATCCTGGTAGAAGCCTAAGTCGATGTAGATTTTGCGGTCCTGCGGACAATAAAACGGCCCGACCGCAGCCGAGGCGAAACCGCAAGCCGATTCGACTGCCCCGGAGAACAGCACCAGACGCGGTTCCTGGTAGGTTTGACCCATGCTGCGAAACAGCATGCGCCAAGTGTCCTCGGTGTCGGCCAGCACCACGGAAACAAACTTTGCCAGCCGGTCTTCCGCCGGTGAGCTTTGACGTGGGGCCGACGGCTGCCCCGATTCGGGAACGCTCACTTGAGTCTGATTCAGGAACACGGAGGGGTCGAATCCGAAATAGAGCGCCACCAGCACCAGCACGATGGTTCCCAGGCCCCCGCCCGCCACCCGTGCCTTGCCCGGGAGACGCAGTCGCCGACGATCCTCCACGTTGCCGCTTTCTCTTCCTTCTTCCCAGCGCATCGGTCCCCCATGTGGTTTAGCTGCACGGCAATCGGCTTCCGCGGGTCAGACCGCGCGCGACTTCCCTGCCAGCTCCCGGATGGTGGGAAACTTAGCGATGAGTTGAAGGCAAGTCAAGCGGTCGTCGTTCGGTCGCTAAGATTGACATTATCGGATATCATGGCTAAGGTAAGGGCCGTCTTACTGGAACCGACCCCGAACGCCAAAGCAACTCGACAGGTATCGGCTTTCTGATGATTTCAGAGTATCATCCCACGATTCTGACCGCTGAACCGCTTTAGCCGACCAGGCTCAAGGCAGAGTCAGCGCAAACCAATTTCAACAAAGTCCGGCGCTGCCAAAAAGGTGAACGAGATGTCTTTCGATACGGAAGATGTCGGCCGTTGGAGAAAATATTTCAAAACCCCTTTCGGCTGGGTTCTTGCGACGGCCATAGGGCTATTGATATCCGTTGCCGACGTCAAACTCCCTGCTGAGACCATAGAAGCGCCGCTGACGCGGCCCTTGCAATGGATCCCCGCCGATTCGCCGCCGAGAGCGAGCGGCATGGCGCAAACGAACGTCGACAAGGACTTGTCGGCCGTTGTTTTTGTTCCCACCGGAGAGCCCGTTCTGGAGCCGATCGACCTTTTCATCCACGAGGCCGCCGGTCGCTACGACGTGGATTCGGACCTGATCCGTGCCATCATCATGGCCGAGTCCCGCTTCGACCCCGACGCCACCTCCAGCAAGGGGGCGGTGGGTCTCATGCAGCTCATGCCGATCACCGCCAACGAGCTGGAGGTCATTAATCTCTCGGACCCGGGGGAGAATATTCAAGCCGGTGTGAAGTACTTCAGGATACTCCTCGACCGTTTCGAAGGCAATGTAAAACTCGCTCTCGCGGCCTACAACGCGGGTTCGCGCAATGTGCTCCGCCACGACGGCGTCCCGCCTTACCGGGAAACCCGGCTCTTCATTTCCAAGGTCTTCGATTACTACACCTCCCTCAAGGAAGAAGCGCTGGAGTAATTTGCTCCGACTCCGAACGCACCACGGTCAGGCGGGTGTTCCGGACCGGAACTCCGTCTTCGATTTGCAAAGGGATCGGCTCACCCGCCATGAATCCGCCCGCGGCCGCGCGCCGCTGCGCGTGAACGTGAAGATGGGGCTCGGTCGAGTACCCTGAATTCCCGACCCGGGCCAGGTACTGACCGGTGTGGACCCGATCGCCGGCAGCTACCGCAAGGCTGCCGTGCATGAGGTGCGCCAACAGGATGGAGGCATCGAGACATTCCAGATAAACGAAGTTGCCGGCAGGGTGTTCGCGGTCCCGCAGCGGTGGCGACAGGTCGGACAGATGGTTTTCCACTCGGATCACCTGCCCGTCACAAGGGGCATAAACCGTCTCCCCGAAGATGTGATAGCGATGAAGGTCGGCCGGCCAGAACCCGCGCGCACGAAACCCCAACGCATCGAGCTTGACGATGTCCACGGCATAGCTCTGGCCGCGATAGGGCCACAGCGAGCCACGGTGGAGGGTCTTCATGTGGGGGTTGATCAGGATCGAGAACCCGCCGTTGACCACTAGATAGTTTCCGCCGCGCAGCGGCGCGGCAATGACGGCCAACGGCCGGGTGGGCGGCCGGCGACCGTAGAGCGCGTGCGCCACAACCCCGGCGCAGAGGAGACCGACCAGCACCCAGGAGGCGCCGCGCAGCAACGACTTGAGCGTTTTTTCGTCGCGGCGGGCACGGCGACTCTGCTCGCGCCCCGCTGCGAACGCCGCCCCCACCCCCACGATCGCATAGCCATAGGGCAGATACCACGGAAGCAGCAGCCACACCCCGGCCACCACAATCATCGCGAGATAGGCGGCCGTCGCCAAACACTTCCAAAGCCGCTCGGCCCCACCTGCGCCGCGGCTGCGCCAAAGCCAAAAAAGCATCACGACCGGCAGGATGACCTGGCCCACGACCGTAATGACGGTTATTTCCAACATGCCTGCGCCCTCTCACCGAGCCCTGCAGGGGATTCGAAAAGGTATCCGGATTTTTTCGGACTCGCCCGTTCACCCCGTTGCAAGCCGCCGGGAAAGCGCCCGCTGTTGCGGTTCGGGGTCCTTGAACCACTTCCAAGTAAGTTGATCTTTTTTGGTGGGAGCGGCATCTTGCCGCGAAATGATCGCGGCGGGACGCCGCTACCACAAAAACAAGACTTACTTGCTGATAAAGTGGCGCTGCGCGCCATGAATCGCTTCTAACAAAAATGGGAGCGTCTTACCACCGTGCATATCTTTTGCAAACGCGCAGGCCGTGCGGCGGGCAGTTCAGATGACCGGGGTTTGCGTCCTCCCCGGCAGGGAAGGGGCTCAGGCGGGAAGCGGGTCCGGGAGGGGGCCGCTCGATCCGGCGATGCTGAAAAAGGCCCCTCGCAGCCTGGGCGGTACTCCGGCAAACTGGATGCCGAGCGCCAGGGTTTTGTTTCCGTCGACGATCACCTTGCGGCAGCGGATGATCTGCCCGGCGATGGTCACCGAGAGCCCGGCGTTCGGCAGCGTCACAAGGACCCGGTGGGACACCGCGTCCTGAAGGCTCAAATACGGATCGATCGATTCTTCCATGGCGTCGATTTCGGCGGTGAAAGAGAGCCCGGAAACGGAAAGGTCCGTCGTGTATCCGTTCAAAATCATCTCCGCGGCGCCATTTCCCGATGAGAGCACTTCAACGCTCATCTTGACGGGGACCTTGTAGCGCTCGCCCCTGCGGGCCATGTCGGACAGCGACTCGGACTTGACCTTGGCACGGATCGCGCACAGACGGATGATGCCCTGCTCCACGTTCGGGTATTT